>NZ_SJDL01000019.1 GCF_004327985.1 Marinobacter halodurans | reverse complement strand
CCCAGCCAGCAGGCTGACATCGGCCAGACTGTTGTCCAACACGTTGAACGGTGCCGGCGTTGTCATCGGCTTCTCGGTGCCCTTGCGCCGGAACACTGGGCGCTCGCATTTAAGCACCACATAACTGATTGATGGTGCCGTTGGACAGGGAGACGCCATAGAGATCGGCGATGTGGGTGCGGATGTCCTGGTAGCTGTTACCCAGGGCGAACAGGGCGAACAGGGCGAACAGGGCGATGATCTTACGCTCCAGTTCGTCGGTGAGATGCGTTTGGTGCTTCTTGACGATCTGTGGTTCGAACGTACCGGTGCGGTCGCGTGGCGCTTCCAGTTCGAAGGCCCCTTCATGGTCTTGTGACTCGCGCCGTTCTTGCGATTAGGGGCAGCCTCCGTGAGCCAGGTGGGCCTCAAGCTCGCCTTGCATGGCGGCTTTCGGTGAGTTGCTTGATCAGCGGTGTGAGGATGCCATCTTTGCCGGTGAGATCCTTGCCCTCACCCAGGGCTTGCAGGGCGGCATCCATATCGAAGGAGGGCTTGGTCATGGGTCATCTCTTTTTGCAGCAGTTTAAAGAAATGACCCAGAATTCTGAACGCTCCCAGGCCTTGGCGGTTTCCCGCCAGCGCACAGAGCACCACCAATACTCTTCCGCAGTTGCTGCGCTCAGGAACAAGGCCGCAACACGAAAGTGCCACATCCTGCTTCGGCCTTTGTTAGTTCGCCTTTGCTTTATAAAATTTAGCTTCCCAAGACTTCTGATTCTTCCATGCCCTTTGAACGAAAGGCGTCTTTTGGATGATCCAGATCGTCAGATCATTTAATAACGCGACTGGCAGTGGCAATGGGCGCTTGAAGTCGACAAACATGACAACCCGCAAGTGTTCGGTATCATTCCATACTTGGTGCATGTAGGTATCATCAAAAATCAGGCTATCGCCTTCACTCCAGTGCTTCACAGTGCTGCCCACTCGAATGCGGCACTTTTCTTTATTCTTCGGTACGATCAGGCCGAGATGGTAGCGCAATACGCCGTTGTAGACACCGCGATGTTCCGGAATATGTTTCCCCGGACTAAGAACGGAGAAAAACGCGGTCGTCATCCCGGGAATACCTTCAAGCAGCATTGCCGTGGAGGGGCAGGCGCTGCAGTTTTTCTCAGACTTCAGGCCATAGCCATACAGGAAGAATGTCTTCCAGTGATTATCAGCCGTCAGTGCTTTTTGCTCCGGCGAGATGTCCTGGAAGTTCGGCAGATCCTCGGCATTAGTTAGTACCCCTTCCAGCTCCCGGCGAATTATCATCCAGTTTTTTTCAATATTGCTTGTCCATGCAAATTGCCGCTTGTCGAAAAATTCACTGTCACCGACCTTGGAATATTTCGCCACTATCTTCTCGGCGACCCATATCCACATGAGCACGATAATCAAGAATAAATAAAGAAGCGGAAGGAAAATGATTCTCAGGATTCTCATTCTGTGGGCTCGCCGTTTAGGATTGTTGTTTCGGCTGTTTTAAAGCATATATCCCGTCATGGGCACTTATATGACAGCCACTATTGGCTAAAACAATCGGAGACCTCAAGCAGTTCTTTACCGCGATTTGTTGCGCTATACGTATCCCGGGGCCTACCGAACCCGAGCCCGCAACGCGCTGCATCGATCGGGGTCCGTTGACCGCGGAATTCACAGCAACTTTTCATCGAGCATCAGGCGGTCGACCTAAGGCCAGAATCTCCTCCCTTGCCTACATTGCACAGATCAAGCTCTAACGGGCCCGTGAATCACTTCACGAGCCACATATCAACCCCCGCCTTGAGGTGATCAGAAATCATGTGACGAGAAAAGGGTATTACTGTTAATAGTATTTTCCAAACTATAAAACGCATGCCACCAACCACGTGGAACATAAAGCATTTCCCCTGGCTCCAACACGCCCTCAAATAGCTCTGCCTTCTTCACTTCTGGGAAGGTACCAAAGTCCAATGGACCAAAAGGATCCACCTGAGAAGTCGGAGCCCCATCGTTGTACATGTCCCGGTGCATCGGATACAGGTGTTTGGTCTGATTTGGATGCGCCAATATAAAATGCTTTCGTCCAGCAATTTGAAAGTTCAAGTTGTGGTACTTTTTTGGGTCCTTCCCCGTACGATCAACAATGTGCCCGTCTTGATGCAATGTGGAGTTTATGTGTGGTGCCCCGATCCAAATATTGTGACATTTCACGGGATACTCCCGGGGAACCATTTCCGGTACCGGCAAGTACTGGCCTAACCCCAATATTTCTAAAACAGACGTTTCGTAAAGGGCAAAACGCGAGCCATTGGGGTTCGAGGCGAGCATTGAAACAAGCATCGAAATCGTAGTGCTCACATAGGTGTTTTCTGGCATGTACGCCGCCTTTTCCATTTCCTGGATGCGTACTGTCTGATCACCAAATCGATCATTCCACCAATCAAGATCCTGGAGCAACGGATAGGCACTGGTGCTTCCACCGTAATGACCGAAGATAACTGGGCAACCTGCTGCCATGATATCTTTCAGCTCACTAGTGGGCGCGACACGCTCAACCCCCGTGACCGACATTTCAGGATGACGCGAGCTTAAGAATGATGGTGGGGGCGGGGGCGAAACTTTACCGGTAGACACCGGATATTTTGCGCGACAGATTACGCTGACGGTATCCGCTATTTCTTTTGAAACCCCCTGTAACATCTCCTTGAATGCAGGAGAAAGGTATTGAGGAGGGACGTTGGGCTGACTGCCAACCTCAAGAAGCGCACCGAATGCTGCCTCGTGCACAATGACCTCAACGGAAATCTGCAGGAATCCTGAAGTCAAATTGAACTCAATTGTTCTGTCATCTGGAGCAAGACGAACGACAGAAAACGCGATTAGATTGTCGCAAGCAATCGCATGGCTACTGGGATGATAGAGTAGGACGCCGTTCTCAACTGGTTGTTCTTCCCTGTCCGAACTAAGCCTTCGCGAATCCAGGAAAGGTATCCATGTCTCGGGACAGCGGGTGTCAGATATTACTTCCCAGACATCGTGTGCGGCAGTTTCGATTTTTCTCACTACCGATGCAGTTCGGTTCGACATAGGCAAACTCCCCAGACAGCCCTTCCAAATGTTGAAATGACGCAGATAGTGGCATTTACATTATACGCCGGGGAACCTAAGTCAATAGCTGACACTGAGAACTACGATACCAGACTGTTTGTTGCCGCATTCCGGTCACCAATCACCCAGCAGCCTCTCCGTCAACTCCGGCAGCGCGAACAGGACAAGCCCACGCCCTTTATAGCGTCAGCGCTACCATCTCGAGACATGCCACGCCATTCATGGAAGTTGAGCTCAACCGGATTTTGGGTGCAGAGTTGCAAGCGCGGCGCACCTGGTTAGCACCCAGCCCCTTTCGCAACCCACAAACGAAGAGAAGTGCATGGAACAAGACCCTGGTTAGCGCTTTTGTGCGGCTTAATAGGAAAATGACACCGGATCTGGTGCTGGTCGTCGTGGACACGACGTTCGGGAAAACCGGGAAGAGAATAAAGTGGCGGTGGGCCAGGGATTCGAACCCCGGGAGGGCTACTAACCCTCGGCGGTTTTCAAGACCGCTGCATTCAGCCACTCTGCCAGCCCACCGCATTCGCTCGTAGCGAGCTGCCTTGCGACAGCGGGAGCATGATACCGGAATCGACCGGCCTGTCAACGCCGATTCCTTCGAAATTTATCGTTATCCCATGACGTTGAACCAATAACAGGCCATTCGGTCCAAGCTGTACAAAATCCTTTGATAAGACGTTGAAACTTGCGTATTTGCCCTTATCATGTGGGTAGGTTGATTGAACTGTTGAAGTAGTCTAGTGGCGGTTCCGTCGCACATGCGGCAAACCGGGTGACCGTCTGCCAACACTGAGGCGCCAGTAGACTGCTTCGAAAGTTCCAACCTTAACGTTCCACCATCTGACTGGAGATTATGATGGACGACAGACGCTTCCAAGTTCGCAACGGTCAGGGCACTTATGCCCGGAGCCATACCGGACGTGCAACGACCGGTATCGACGCCAATGCGATGAAGGTGTTGCGCAATACCTATTCCCTGCTGGCGATGACGCTGCTGTTCAGCGCCGTCATGGCCGGTGTTTCCATGTCGATCGGCCTCGGCCAGGGTGCCAGCCTGATCTGCAGTCTGGGTGCCCTGGGCCTGATCTGGCTGGTACTGCCGCGTACCGCCAACAGCTCTGCGGGCATCGCGGTTGTGTTTGCCTTCACCGGCCTGCTGGGCCTGGGCCTCGGCCCACTGCTGAACCATTACCTGGCCTTGTCCAATGGTGGTGCCATCATCATGCAGGCGCTCGGCGGTACTGCGGTGGTCTTCATGACCCTGTCCGCCTACGTGCTGACCACCAAGAAGGACTTCAGCTTCATGGGCGGTATGCTCATGGCCGGGCTGGTGGTCGTTCTGGTTGCCGCCCTGGGCTCCCTGGTTGCCGGCATGTTCGGTGTTGACGTCGCGGCCTTCAGCCTGGCGATCAGTGCCGCTATCGTACTGCTGATGTCCGGCTTCATCCTGTTCGATACCTCCCGTATCATTAACGGTGGTGAAACCAACTACATTATGGCGACAACAGCGCTGTACCTGGACATCTACAACCTGTTCGTCAGCCTGCTGCACATCCTGGGCGCCCTGAACGACGACTGATCTCGTTCGGTCAACCCGTGCAACAAACCCCGGTTCGCCGGGGTTTTTTCGTCCAAGCCGCGAAAGGATCGGTCATGGCTGCTGAAGAAGCCGCCCGCTTTACCCTGGTCATCACTGGCGCGCCCTACTCCAGTCAGGCGCCACAGACCGCCCTGTACTTTGCCCGCGCCGCGGTGACGGCAGGCCACACCATTGCCCAGGTCTTCCTCTACGGCGACGGTGTTCACCTGGCCTCCAGCCTGGCCAGTCCGCCCAGCGATGAAACAGACTGGCCGGCAGAATGGCGGGCTTTCCTGGGCGAACACCGGATACCGGCAACCTGCTGTATTGCCTCGGCCCTGCGTCGTGGACTGCTGGACGAATCGGAAGCGAAACGCTACGCGAAACCAGCCAGCAATATCGCGGCGCCTTATCAGGTGGCCGGATTGGGCGATTGGCTGGCCGCAACCCAGGACAGCACGCGCACCCTGTATTTTAACGGAGGCCAGTCATGAGCCGTCGTTACCTGTTCGTTATCGACCGGGCGCCCTACGGCGACTGGAGTGGTCGGGAAACGCTGGACATGGCGCTGTCGGCCGCTGCGTTCGACCAGCCCGTGGCGCTGCTGTTTGCTGGGCCAGGCGTGCATTGGCTCCGCGGCGGCCAGCTACCGAAAGCCATTGAGCAGAAGACGGTGTCGCGCAACCTCGCGGCCGCCGCGATATTCGGCCTGGAAGCGCTTTATGTCCCGGAGGACGAACTTGAACGGATCCGGGCGGATGCTGACGAAAACCTGGAAATCAACCCCGTAGCCTCCATTCGAGACCTGGAAGACCAATACACCGACGTGGTTCGCCTGTGATGACGTGCCTGCATATCCTGAACAAGGCCCCCAACCTGCCCCGCTTCGCAGCCTGCCTGGCCGACCTTGAAGCGGGCGACCAGTTGCTGCTGACGGAGAATGCCGTACTCTCCATCCTCGACAACGGTATTTGCTGGCCGCATGGCGTGACGCTCTGCGCCCTGAAGCCCGATGCGGAGGCCCGTGGCGTGGCCGTGGAAAACGCCGCGATCCAGATAGATTCCATAGACTTCCGCGAATTTGTTAATCTGACGCTGAACGCAGATAAGGTAGTGTGCTGGTAATGTCCGTTGTAATGCCCGCCCGCAACAGTGAAGGCTTTCTCGATAACCCCGAGGCGTGGACGCCGCCAGTGGCCGAGCGTATTGCCGCCGAGTCGGATATCGAGCTGAACGATGCCCATTGGGAAATCATCCATATGCTGCGCGATTTCTACGCCGAGCATGAGATGGCTCCGCCGGCCGCCCGTTTTTTCGTGAAGGCCGTCAAACAGCATTTCGGCGAGGAGAAAGGCAACAGCATCTACCTGATGCAGCTGTTCCCCGGCTCCAGCGCCGTCAAGGTGGCCTGCCGTATCGCCGGCCTGCCCCGGCCCACCAACTGCCTGTAGGTCCCCATGTCCAACGAACCGTCCGCATTGCCCGAAACCAAGCCCGGCGAGCACCCGTTTGCCCCTTACGTGCGGATCCTTGGCCGGGGCAAGCGCGGCTCACGCTCCCTGAGTCGGGAGGAAGCCCGCCACGCCATGGGCATGATCCTCGCGAACGAGGTCGAGGACGTGCAGTTGGGTGCCTTCCTGATGCTGTTGCGGGTCAAGGAGGAGTCGCCGGAGGAACTGGCCGGTTTCGTGGATGCCGTCCGTGACCAAGCCAATGCCCCCGCGGGGCTGACGGCCGATGTTGACTGGTCGTCCTACGCCGGCAAGCGGCGTCACGCGCCCTGGTTTTTCTTCTCCCTCCTGCTGCTGGCGGATGCCGGCCTGAGGGTCTTTGTCCACGGCGCCGAGGGGCATACACCGGAACGGATCTATCTGACGGCGGTTATGGAAGCGTTCGGTTTTCCGGTCGCCCACGACTGGGAAACCGCCGCGCACCAACTCGATGAGCCCCGTCTCTGCTATATGCACCTGCGCGATGTTGCCCCCCGGCTGGCGGAAATGATCGAACTGCGGCCGATCCTGGGGCTGCGCTCGCCGGTGCATTCGCTGTCCCGGCTGATTAACCCCTTGTCGGCGCCGGTCGTACTGCAGGGAATCTTCCATCCTCCCTACGCCGGCCTGCACCAGGGTGCTGGTGAGCTTCTGGGATATGAGCGTGTGGCGGTCATCCGCGGCGAAGGCGGTGAGATTGAACGCAATCCGGACAATGCCATGAAGGTGTTCCGGGCCCGCCGGGATGGCGGGGGTTTTGTGACCGAAGAGGACAGCTGGGCCGCACTGTTCCCGCAACGGCACGTCAAACCCGAAAAAATCGATATCACCGATATGGCGCAGGTCTGGCGGGGCGACCGATCCGATGAATATGGGGAAGCCGCCGTCATCGCTACGACCGCCTTCGCCCTTTACGAGGCCGGACGCGCCGCGACGCATGAAGCTGCGCTGTCCCGGGCGGAAGCATTGTGGACCGGGCGTGACCGCCGGCGATTCGACTCAGCGCTGGCCGTTACGGGTTGAATCTGGCCGGCTTTCACGGCGTTCCGGGTCGTCAAAGGTACCGAGAAAGCTGCTGAGTCCGTTCTCGACGAGGCCCGAACCGAATTTCAGGAAGGTCCGGGTCGATTCCTTGAAGGTGCTTTCCGGCAACTCCATCAAGCCATCCTTGACGCCCTCCCTCACCCCCTGGCGAACCCGCTGTTCAACGCGATCACCGGCGGCATTCAGCTCCTCCACCTTGCGATCCAGGTATGGCCGCAGCACGAAACGATGGAAGCCGGTCAATACGACCAGGACGGTCACGGCCGTTACCGCAATGTGTATCAGAATCTCCTGCCAGATCGCCATGGACAGTCCCTCCCCGTGTCGTCTTAGAAGCCGATAGAGCCCGGCCAGTAATAGAGAAATCCCAGTTGTGCGGCCCCGGCAACCGCGCCGAACAGGCCGCCCACCAGCATCAGGTAGAGCTCTTCCTCCTTGAACGCCGGTCGCAGGATATCCTGGAACTCGGCAGGCCCGAGCGCCTTCATCTGCTGGGCCAGCACGCCGGCCACGACCGGGGCGCGCTCCCGGTTGAACTCCGGATCGCAGAAGACATGCCCGGTTGCCAGCACGGCCTTGTCGTTCATGGCCTGTTTCAGCTCGGTGTAACCGGTCATCCCGACACTCAACTGGGCCCCCAGCTTCATGAGTGCGGACTGGTCCAGCAGTGGCCGCAGATGTTTCTGGATGATGGCGCGCGTGCGGCCGCCTTCCCGGCCGTTGATCATTGCATCGGCCACCTTTTCCACCGTAAGCAGCTCTTCGGCAACCAGGCGGCTCCAGACGTCACTGATCTCGTCCTGCCGGCGCAGGAACAGGCCCTGCACCTGCCAGCCAAGGATCCGAAACGGCGTCAGGGGCCGGAAGATCAGGTTGATGGCCAGCCAGTTGGTCAGGAAACCCACAACGAAGCCCGTCAGCGGCAACAGCCAGGGATAGGGAAACGACATCCAGGCCGGCAGGATCGCTGCCCCCAACAGGCCGCCGATCAGGGCCCCTTTATTGATCACCGAGCGCAACTCCACGGCACCGGCCTGCTGGAAGATGCGGTTCATGAGATCCGGATGACGCCTGAGTTCACGACTCAGCAGCGCCTTCAGGTCGACGATTTCACTGAGATCGTCACCAAAATCCTCCACCAGCGACTCGATCCGGGCCGGCAGCTGCTCCCGTGCCCACTGGTAGATGCGGTTACGCAGGAAATTGGGCATGTTATCCCACAGCACCGGCTGGACCTGGTACATGATCTCGTCGATGTACTCATCCAGTCTCGGCGTCACCTGGGACACGACCTGCTGGACGATGCGCCCGGGGTCCAGCTTTTCGTAGACCAGGCTCAGGTCGCCAAACTGCCGCAGCGTCCGATCCACGCATATGTGCGCCATTTTTTCCGCTTTGCGGGGAATCACCCCCTGCCAACCGAACCAGCGCCCGATGCCGATGAAATTCACCGGATAGAACGACATCTGGATCGCCAGCCAGTTGGTAAACCAGCCGACAAACGCGGCCATCAACGGAATGGACCACAGCGCTGAATCGCTGAACATGGATACCCCAGTCAGTCTGTCCGGGTCTGCCGAGCCGGAACCTAAACGTCAAATCGTCGGACCCACGGTCAGGGAGTCCGGAGCGTGCTTTGGCTATCGGGAGCCTTATTATGATAGCCATGATGGGCCAGCAGCGAGGCGCTAACATTGGCCGTCCCGCCGAGAAAAATCAGACTGGAAAGCCCACGGCACAGGCAGGCATAAAAAAAGGTGCTCAAGGCACCTTTTTTCCTGAGGTATTCCGCTTACTGGTAGTAAGCGTTTTCAGTGTAGGAGTGATCGGTCACGTCACGGACGCCGGTCAGCTCCGGGATGCGCTCGGTCAGCGTGCTCTCGACACCCTGCTTCAGGGTCAGGCTGACGGCGCTACAACCCTGGCAGCCACCACCGAAACGAAGCACCGCGATCGAGCCATCCGCCACGTCCACCAGCGATACCTCACCACCGTGCGCGGCCAGGCCCGGATTGATCTCGGAAGCCAGGACGTAGTTGATGCGATCCGGCAACGGTGCGTTTTCGTCGATATTCGGCACCTTGGCATTGGGCGCCTTGATGGTCAGCTGGCCGCCCATCTTGTCCTGGGCGTAGTCGACCAGCGCGTCCTCCAGGAACGGCACCGAATTGTGGTCCAGGTAGAGGGTAAATTTTTCCAGGTCGACGGTTTCGTCCGTTGGCACCACCTCATTGGGCGGGCAATAGGCCAGACAGGTTTCCGCGTGCTTCGTGCCCGGCTGGGTCACGAAAATACGGACACCCATACCCTCGACATCCTGCTTCTCGATCAGTTGCGCCAGGTAATCCCGGGCAGAATCAGTTACGGTAACCAATGCCATTTCTCTAACCTGCTTGAGAATTTGAGTTCATTTTAAGGCACCATGGGCCAACATGAAAGACCTAGTATTTTACTCAGTCTTTATAATGATATTGATCATGGTGATGGATTTGAAGGCGGTCACGCCGATTGTAAGCCGCCACACGATGCAATGACGACGTCACGCCGCATATTTGCTATTATTCCGCGCCCCGATTCAGATCAACACAACCCGGAAAAGTCCCTATGAGTGATCGTGAGACCCGACTGAAGCAGTTGCACAATGCCCTGAAGGAACGCATCGTTATCCTCGACGGCGGCATGGGGACCATGATCCAGAACCTGAAACTGGACGAGGCCTCTTTCCGGGCCGAGCGTTTCATGGACTATGACCGGGATGTCCAGGGCAACAATGACCTGCTGAATCTGACCCAGCCTGCCCTGCTGCGCAACATCCACGCGGAATACCTGGCCGCCGGCGCCGACATCATCGAGACCAATACGTTCAACTCCACGCAGCTCTCCCAGAGCGATTACGGCATGGAGTCGCTGGCCTACGAACTCAACGTCGCGGGCGCCCAACTGGCGCGCCGGATTGCCGATGAATTCACCGCGCGCGAGCCCCACAAGCCCCGCTTTGTCGCCGGTGCCGTGGGGCCGACATCCCGGACCGCCTCCATCTCCCCGGACGTGAACAACCCGGGCTATCGCAACGTCGATTTCCAGACCTTGCACGAGAACTATTACGAGGCGGTGAAAGGCCTGGTGGAGGGCGGCGCCGACCTGATCCTGATCGAAACCATCTTCGATACCCTGAACGCGAAGGCCGCGATCTACGCCACCCAGCAGTATTTCGAGGACAGCGGCGTCGAATTGCCGATCATGATCTCCGGCACCATCACCGATGCTTCCGGCCGCACCCTGTCCGGCCAGACCACCGAGGCGTTCTGGAACTCCATCGCCCACGCCCGGCCCATCTCCGTCGGCCTGAATTGCGCCCTGGGCGCCGATGCCCTGCGTCCGTATGTCGAGGAACTGTCGAAGCGGGCATCGACCTACGTAAGCGCGCACCCGAACGCCGGCCTGCCGAACGAATTCGGCGAGTACGACCAGACGCCGGAGGAAATGGCCGCCATCATTGAGGGATTCGCCCGTGACGGCTTCCTGAACATCATCGGCGGCTGCTGCGGATCGCGCCCTGACCATATCGAAGCCGTTGCCAATGCCGTGGCCAAGTATCCGCCCCGCAGGATTCCCGAGATCGCCCCTGCCCTGCGCCTGTCGGGCCTGGAGCCCTTTACCGGGGATGAAAACACCCTGTTCATCAACGTCGGCGAGCGCACCAACGTTACCGGATCCAAGCGCTTCCTGCGCCTGATCAAGGAAGAACAGTACGAGGAGGCGCTCAGCGTCGCCCGTGACCAGGTCGAGAATGGCGCCCAGATCATCGATATCAACATGGATGAGGGGATGCTCGACTCGAAAGACGTCATGGTCCGATTCCTGAACCTGGTAGCCTCGGAGCCGGATATCGCGCGCGTGCCCATCATGATCGACTCGTCGAAATGGGATGTGATCGAGGCGGGTCTGCGCTGCATCCAGGGCAAGGCGGTGGTCAACTCCATCAGCCTGAAGGAAGGCGAAGACGAGTTCATTGCCCGCGCCAGGTCCTGCATGCGTTATGGCGCTGCGGTCGTCGTCATGGCGTTTGACGAGCAGGGCCAGGCGGACAGCTTCAAGCGCAAGACCGAGATCTGTAAACGGTCCTACGACACGCTGCTGGGTATCGGCTTCAACCCCAGCGATATCATCTTCGATCCGAACATCTTCGCTATCGCAACGGGGATCGAAGAGCACAACAATTACGCCGTCGACTTCATCGAAGCCACCGGCTGGATTCGCAAGAACCTGCCCCATGCCTCGATTTCCGGCGGCGTCAGCAACGTCTCGTTCTCGTTCCGCGGCAACGACGTCGTGCGGGAAGCCATCCACTCGGTGTTCCTCTACCACGCCATCAAGGCCGGCATGAACATGGGTATCGTCAACCCGGGACAACTGGTGGTCTACGACGAAATCGATCCCGAATTGCGTGAGCTGGTCACCGACGTGGTGCTTAACCGCCGCGAGGACGGTACCGACCGGCTGCTCGAAGCCGCCGAGCGCTATCGCGGCGAGCTCGGCAGGGCCCGGGAGGAGGATCTGGCCTGGCGCGAGTGGCCCGTCCAGAAGCGACTGGAGCACGCCCTCGTCAAGGGCATCACCACCTATATTATCGAGGACACCGAAGCCTGCCGCCAGGAAGCGGAGCGCCCGATCCACGTCATTGAAGGCCCGCTGATGGATGGCATGAACGTGGTCGGCGACCTGTTCGGGGACGGTAAGATGTTCCTGCCCCAGGTGGTCAAGAGCGCCCGCGTGATGAAACAGGCGGTCGCCCACCTGATCCCCTTCATCGAGGCGGAAAAGACCGAAGAACAGGAAGCCAAGGGCAAGATCCTGATGGCCACGGTCAAGGGGGACGTCCACGATATCGGCAAGAACATTGTCGGCGTGGTCCTGCAATGCAACAACTACGAAGTCATCGATCTCGGCGTCATGGTGCCCTGCGAGAAAATCCTGGAAACCGCCAGGGCCGAGAACGTCGATATCATCGGCCTGAGCGGCCTGATCACGCCATCACTGGACGAAATGGTTCACGTTGCCCGCGAAATGCAGCGCCTGGAATTCGATATCCCGCTGATGATCGGTGGTGCCACGACCTCCAAGGCCCACACAGCCGTGAAGATCGAGCCCCAGTACAAGAACGACCTGGCGCTTTACGTGTCGGATGCCTCACGCTGTGTCAACATCGCATCCCAACTGCTCAGCAGGAAAGCCAAGGGCGACCTGGTCGACAACACCCGCGCCGAATACGACAAGATCCGCGAGCGTCGCAAGAACCGGGGCGAACGCACCAAACTGATCGACCTGTCCGCCGCCAGGGATCGCGATACGGGGATCGGCTTTGACGGCTACAGCCCGGTCAAGCCGACCTTTACCGGCATCAGGGCCTTCGAGGACTACGACCTGCAGGAACTGGTCGACTACATCGACTGGACGCCGTTCTTCATCTCATGGGACCTGTCCGGCAAGTACCCCGCCATCTTCGACGATCCCAAGCGGGGCGAAGCGGCCCGCACCCTGTTCAACGACGCCCAGGCCATCCTCAAGCAGCTCCTCGAGGAGAAACGCCTCAAAGCCCGGGGCGTCATCGGCTTCTGGCCAGCCAATCGACGGGGCGACGATGTGGTCGTCTACACCGATGAAAGTCGTCAGGAGGTTCTCACCACCCTGCACCACCTGCGCCAACAGGACGAAAAGTCGCCCGGCAAGCCAATGCTGGCCCTGTCCGATTACCTGCTCCCGGAAGACAGCGACCGCTGCGATTACGTGGGCGGGTTCGCCGTAACCGCCGGCATTGGCGCTGACGAGCTGGCCGAGGAGTACAAGGCGAAGAACGACGACTACAACGCCATCATGGTGAAGGCCCTGGCTGACCGTCTGGCTGAAGCCTTTGCCGAGCGGATGCATGAGCGGGTGCGGAAGGAGTTCTGGGGTTACGATCCGGACGAAGCGCTGGACAACGACGCCCTGATTCGCGAGCGCTACAAGGGGATCCGCCCGGCGCCGGGCTACCCGGCCTGCCCGGACCACACCGAGAAGGCCACCCTGTTCGAACTGCTGCAGGCACCGGCCAATGCCGGTATGGAATTGACCGATCACTTTGCGATGCTGCCGGCCGCGGCGGTTTCCGGCTGGTATTTTGCGCACCCGGAGGCCAAGTACTTTTCGGTGGGCAAAATTGGACAGGATCAGGTCGAGGACTACGCTAAGCGTAAAGGCATCAGCAAAGCAGAGGCTGAACGCTGGCTGGCCCCGAGTCTGGCGTACGATCCGGCGGAATAACGCCGGGAGACGATGGCGGGGCTGGCGATCAGCCTCGCCGGAGTCAACCTATGGCGCGCATCGAGAACAAACCCTCACAGAACGACAAACCGGCAGGCAGGCCCAGCATCCTCAAGATCATGCAGGGAATCCTGGCCGGCGCCTTTGGCGTGCAGAGCGAGCGTCACCGCCACCAGGATTTCAACAGCAGCTCCCCACTGCCCTACATTATCGGGGGCATTCTGTTCCTGGTGATCTTTGTGGTATCGGTGGCCCTGATCGTCCGCTGGGTCCTTGCCACGCAAACATAAGATCCCGGTTACTGGCCACTCACCCAGACAACCGCAAAGGCAACCACCAGAAGAATCAGGCATACCGCCGCGACCGCATCGACCTGACTGTCAGACATCGACGATTTTTTACTCATTTGGATACTCCCGTCGCAAATCCTTTTTTCTCATCCTAGCCTTGGCTGAGGGTTTCCGCTTCGAATTTCCTGTCCGATTCCTTCTTTATTTAAAAAATCGATTTATTGAATCGAACAAATCGTATAAAGAAAAGCCAATCGCCATGCCATAAGCCTATGTTTGAAAAGGCCTTATTTCCAATCCCTTTTAAGTGCGATCGGCTATTAGCATATTTTCAAATAATCATTTTGTGCATAAGGCAAAGCTGGTATCTTAGCCGCCACATTGAACAAGTGTATCCGGGAACCGTTTTATGTACGTTTATGACGAATATGATCGGCAGATCCTGAATGAGCGCGTAGCGCAGTTCCGGCATCAGACTGATCGCGCCCTGGCTGGCGAACTCGCCGAGGATGAATTCCTGCCGTTGCGACTGCAGAATGGCCTGTATATCCAACGAGTGGCTCCCATGCTGCGCATCGCTGTTCCCTACGGGATGTTGCGCTCGGCACAACTGCGTCGCCTGGCCCGTATCACCCGGGATTACGACAAGGGCTACGCACACTTCACCACCCGTCAGAATGTGCAGTTGAACTGGCCCGCCGTCGAGGACGTCCCCGACATCCTGGCTGAACTGGCCGAAGTGGAGATGCACGCCAACCAGACCAGCGGCAACTGCATCCGGAATACCACGACCGACCAGTTCGCCGGCGTGCAGGCAGACGAGGAAGTCGACCCGCGTCCATACTGCGAGCTGATTCGCCAGTGGTCGACCTACCATCCGGAATTTGCATTCCTGCCGCGCAAGTTCAAGGTTGCGGTGAATGCCTCCGAGGACCACGACCGCGCCGCAGTGCAGGTGCATGATATCGGGCTGGAAATCATCCGTAACGATGCCGGCGAGATTGGCTTCCGCGTCTACGTCGGTGGCGGCCTGGGCCGTACACCGGTGGTGGGACCGGTCATCCGGGAATTCCTGCCGGAGCTGGACCTCCTGACCTACCTGGAAGCCATCCTGCGGGTCTATAACCGCTACGGTCGCCGGGACAACAAGTTCAAGGCGCGGATCAAGATCCTGGTCAAGGCCATGACGCCGGAAGTCTTTGCCGAGAAGGTCGAGGAGGAGTGGTCCCACATCAAGGACACGCCAACTCGCCTGACTCCGGAAGCGATTGAGCGGGTCAAGGCGTTCTTCACCGAGCCGGACTACGCCGCCCTGGAAAACAACCCCGATACACTCGATGCCCAGCGCGCTGAGAGCAAGGCGTTCGACGCCTGGGTCAAGCGCAACGTCAACGAGCACAAAAAGCCGGGCTACAGCATTGTCACCCTGACCCTGAAGAAGACGGGTGTTCCGCCGGGTGACGTGACGGATCGTCAGCTCGAACAGATTGCCGACCTGGCCGAGCAGTACAGCTTTGGCGAGGTGCGAGTCACGCACCAGCAGAACGTCGTCCTGGCCGACGTACGCCAGGACCAGCTGTTCGAACTGTGGCAGGCGATCCGCCCGATGGGCTTCGCCACGGCCAACCTGGGCACACTGACCGACATTATCTGCTGCCCGGGCGGCGACTACTGCGCCCTGGCCAATGCCAAGTCGATTCCGGTCGCCGAAGCGATCCAGCGCCGTTTTGACGACATGGATTATGTCTACGATCTGGGCGACATTGACCTGAATATTTCCGGTTGCATGAACGCCTGTGGTCACCACCATGTGGGCAACATCGGTGTACTCGGCGTCGACAAGAAAGGCGAAGAGTTCTACCAGATCTCCCTGGGCGGTTCGTCGCAGCGTGATGCGTCACTGGGCAAGATTCTCGGCCCATCCTTCGCCCGCGAGGAAATGCCCGACGTGATTGAAAAAATCATCAATGTCTACGTCGACCAACGGACCGAGGAAGAGACTTTCCTGGACACCTACCGTCGCATCGGCATCGATCCATTCAAGGAGCGTGTATATGCCTGATTTGATTCGCCACAATGGCATCCACAAGGACGAATGGACGCTGGTACCGGCCCCGGAGAAGGGGGAGGAACTGACCCTGCCGGACGGCCCCGCCCTGCTGCCGGCCGCGGTCTGGAAAGAAAACCGCGACCAATATGCGGGCCGCAACGATATCGGCATCTGGTTCGACAGCCATGAAGAGCCGGAACACTATTCCGATCTGATTGGCGACCTGCCGGTCATCGCCGTGAACTTCCCCAAGTTCACGGATGGCCGCGGCTACAGCATCGCCCGCCTGCTCCGCGAGCGTTATGGCTATACCGGCGAATTGCGCGCGGTCGGCGATGTGCTGCTCGACCAGCTGTTCTACATGAAGCGTTGCGGCTTCAACGCTTACGCGCTGCGGGAAGACAAGGACATCACCCAGGCCGAGCATTGCCTGAACTTCTTCAGCAACACCTATCAGGCCGCCGCCGACATCAAGGAACCGCTGTTCCGTCGTCGCGCATCCTGATTCTGCCGGGATTGAGTCCTGCAAAGACGGCTTTCGGGCCGTCTTTTTTTGTTCCTGGTGCGCGACCTCACCGGTAGGTTGGGCTGACGCAGGAAGCCCAACAACAAGCGGGCACCGGGCGTTCCCGTTATCGCGGGCATGCCTGGAGCATGGGTTCTCAAAAACCGCCTTGGCGACCATTGGATGGGATGAGATTGGCCGCAAACCCGGTTTGTTGGGCTTCCTGCGTCAGCCCAACCAACCGGCAGCCCTGCAGGCAGCTCCGAAGCTAAAGCGTCGGCTGCATTCGCCCCATCACTCGAGCTTGTAGCAGAAGCTTTAGCTTCTGAGGCACCGCAAGGTGCCCCACGCCCGCCTCATTCAGCCAACGGCAGCCTACTTGCCGTGCACCAACACCAGACTACCCGCGGACTGCCCCTTCAAAAACGCCTGCAGCGCATCATCCAGCTCATCCATACCGATATCCCGTGCACTGGCCTCCGTGACCGGGCAGGCCCATTCGCCGGCCAGCCTGGACCACACCGATTCCTTCTCGGCCAGCGGAATTTCCACCGAGTCCACACCCAACAGGTTGATGCCGCGCAGGATGAACGGCAACACAGTGGTCTCCAGTTGAGGCCCGGCGACCAGACCGCAGCAGGATACCGATCCGCCCGGCATGACCTGCTTCAAAAGCTCCGCCAGCGGGCTGCCACCCACGGTATCCACGGCGTTGGCAAAACGGGGCTTGAGCAGCGGTTTCTTTTCCGGATCGAGCGCATCGCGACCCAGCAGCTCGACGGCCCCCAGCTTGGTCAGTGCGTCCGCCTGATCCGCCTTACCGCTGATTGCGGTGACCTTGAATCCCAGCCCTGAGAGGATTTCCAAGGCCACACTGCCCACGGCTCCACTGGCACCGGAGACCGCCACCGGCCCCTGCTCCGGGGAAGCCCCCATCTTCAACAGTTTGGCAACGCTGAGTCCGGCCGTCAGGCCCGCGGTGCCGTAGACCATTGCCCGCCGTGCATTCCATCCCTGCGGCATGGCAACAACCCAACGGGCCGGGACGCGGATGTACTCACCAAAGCCGCCGGCCGTATTCATGCCCAGGTCGTAGCCCGTGACGATAACCTGCTGGCCAACGGCGGGAGTGCCCGTCGCGCTCTCCACCACCTCACCTGCCGCATCGATGCCCGGGGTATGCGGGAAGCTGCGGGTGACACCTTTGTTGCCGGTCGCAGACAGCGCATCCTTGTAATTCAACGAGGAATGCGTGACGCGGATCAGGACGTCACCTTCCGGAAGATCGTCGGTATCCAGGGTCTCAACGCCCCCGACATACTGTCCGTCTTTTTCATGAACTCGCCAGGCTTGATAGCTACTCATCAGAAATCCTTCCCCTGTTGTTCGATTCGGGATGACGAAACGCCGGATTATTGCAGGTTACGGTGACGCAGCATCCCCATCAGCTTCCAGAAACTGTGTTCGATCGCGCCGCTGGCTGCAAGCCCGAGTCTTTCCGGCAGGGTCCGCTTGCGGCGGAACGTTACGGATACGACCTCAGCCCGGTCACAGGCATCGATCAGGTATTCGTCCGAGGTCTTCAGTTCGTCAATCAGGTGAACATCAAGGGCGCGCTGGCCAAACCAGATGTCGCCATTGGCCACGGCTTCAATATCCACCGCGGGACGGCGTTCGCCGACGTATTCCTTGAACAGCACATGCGTGTCTTCCAGGTCTTCCAGGAACTTCTTGCGTCCCTTGTCGGTATTCTCGCCAAACATGGTCAGGGTGCGCTTGTACTCCCCGGCCGTGAGTACCTCGAAATCCACATCATTCTTCTTGAGCAGCCGGTGGAAATTGGGCAGTTGCGCGACAACACCAATCGAGCCAAGAATGGCAAATGGCGAGGCAACGATACGGTCAGCCACACAGGCCATCATGTAGCCACCGCTGGCAGCCACCTTGTCGACGCAAGCGGTCAGGTGAATCCCCTTGGCCCGGACACGATCCAGTTGCGCCGCCGCCAGACCGTACGCATGAACCAGGCCACCAGGGCTTTCCAGACGGATCACGACCTCATCCTGCCCGGGTTCGGCAACGCTGAGAACAGCCGTGATGGATTTGCGCAGCTGTTCGTTGTCGCTGGCCTTGATGTCCCCATTGAAGTCCAGCACGAAAACCCGCGGCTTGGTGGCCTCTTCTTTGCTTTCCCCTTCCTTGGCGGCTTTTTTCAGGGCCTTGGCTTCGGCCTTCTTCTGTTTCTTGCGGGCTTTCATCCAGGCCTTGCGCTCGGAGTCACCCAGCAAGCGCTGGTGCAGGCTATCCTTGAGTCGCTTGTAGCCTTCGTTCAGGCGTTTGACGTGAAGCTCACCGTCGGCTTCGTCGCTGTCCTGCTTGCGGTGCGCTGCCGAAACCACAGCCGTCACAACGACCAGTACAGCCACCACGAAGGTGACGGCTTTCGCGAGAAATAGCCCGTAATCCGTCAGAAATTCCAAGTCTGCTCTCCATTTACCCGATGCGGTTCTCGAAGCGGGCCCGTCAACTGTATTCGAACCCGCAAACCCGCTGATTGTAACCGAGGGGGTATGCGCCAAACGAGACCTGTTGGCTCCATTTTTCAAACAAGCGTTCGATCGAGCTTGACAGGATTTGACGCGGTCCCTAAAGTCGGACAGGTTTCGTCGGTATCCTGCCGGGGCAGCGCCGACACCACGCTTTTAGACGCTCACTCAAAAGGGAAATACAATGTCTGTAGCTCAGGTTTTCGAAAAACTGGAACAGAACTTCAATGCAGATGCCGCTGCTGGCATGGATCTGGTTTTCCAGTTCAACATCGAAGATGACAAGAACTACCACCTGGTCATCAATGACGGCACCTGCCAACTGAAGGAAGGCGACCACGAGGATCCTTCCGTGACGCTGATCATGAACTCCGAAACCCTGCAAGGCATCGTTTCCGGCGAAACTGACGGCATGCAGGCCTTCATGGCCGGTCAGCTGCGCGCTGAAGGCGACATGATGCTGGCCACCAAGCTGGGCGAACTGTTCAGCATGGGCTGAGCATCCGCTTTCCGGATCGCGGCTCCGGCCCCGATCCGGCTCTCCCTTCCCTCGATCCCGAACCCGGGATCATCCCGCCTTCGGGAACCACTCTTCCATCGCATCACGGGCCTGTTGATTGGCGGGCAGCGCCACCAGACCGGTGCTCGATAGCCGGACATCAAAAATAGCCCCATCCCGGAGCGGCATAAAGGTCGCGTTGCCATAAACGGCTTCCACGAACGGCAGCCCGAATTCCTGATCGAGTGTCCAGGCATCAAACCAGGAATCCTGGCCCAGCGGGTAGACCGTGCGCTCGCCGGTACGTTCCTGCTCCAGGCTGACATAACGCCCGCTCAGCCGTTCCAGCCGATAGGCCGGCGGCACGCCGATCCAGGCGAGAGGTCCCGCCAGACGGATGATTCGCGCATCCACCTGCCACTGGTCGCCCCGCAACGTCACCTCCACGGGCGGCTGCTCATTGCGCTCCAGACGGACACGCCAGGTCTGGGGGCCGGTCTTTGTCACCCCGATCGTGGCGATGGTCTGCATGCTGTCCAGGGACTGGTAATGACGGAGATCGAGTGCCAGGAGCCCGATGTAGGCACCGGCAAGAATCAGCAGGATGGCGAACGTCCCCTTCAGCCAGCTCAGGAACCAGCGGGGACGCACAAAGAAGGCGAGGCCAAAAAGGGCCAGAAGGCCGCCCACGACGGCCAGTGTCAGCAGGGCAATATCCTGGGGCATAGAGGGCACTCTTGTGGTCGAGGGCCGCGATGACCTGATCCGCTCCCCGGCGGTCAGCCAACTGCCGCTGATGCCTTACCGAGGGTCGTTACAAACCGACATCCGTCAACGAGGATTCTGCGAGTTTGAGCAGATCCGGGTTGCGCTCATCGCGGGTTCCGATACTTTCGATATAGTATTCCAGAGAAGTCAGGGCATCGGCCAGTGCTTCCAGGACCGTGGCCGGTGGCGCCTCGCGGGCATCGAGCAGGCGGGTCTGGATCGAGTCGGCAATGCGGGCGAGCACGCCGGCACCGTCCCGGTCTTCCAGCATCATGAAACCGCCCCAGATACTGCGCAGCGTCGCCGGCACGTTGGCCAGGTGCAGCTTGTCGTAATCAGACTCGATGAATGCGGTGATAGCCCGCTTGGCGAGGGTCAGCGCCGCCCTCGCCTCGTCGGCGACAACGATGTAGGCCTCACGCAGGTAGGTGGATTCCTGACGGCTGGCCGGCACAACGGCAAGCGTGTCGGTTTCCTGGGTGATACCCCGCTGTACCATCTGCAGGGCGGCGTCCTCGATACTCAGGACCGCATTGGCCAGATTGTAGAGCTCGTCGTCCTCCGGCAGGCGGTTCTCGGCATGCCAGCGACGCAGTTGGGCCGCCTCTTTACGGGACAGGTCGGCGAGCTTGGTGAGGTCCAATACAGACAGCGTGGCTGCCAACTGGTCCAGCGAACTGGCGATCGAGGCCAGCTCGTTCAGGTCCGGCTCGATGCCCCGTTCAATGATATCCACCTTGTCCTTGAGCTGATTGAGCTCCTCCTGCAACGCGTTGGACAGGGACTTCAGGACATCGGTGCCCGGACCATAGAGCCGCTTGCGGTGAGACTCCAGGATGTTTTCCGGGAACTCGGTCGGCGTTATGCCGTAGGCCTGCAGGATCTGGGACACTTCCGGGTTGGCGCTGCCGCTGCGATACAGGATGTAAACCAGTTCCTTGAACAACGAGTCCGGAGCGTCCTTGGCAATCGCGACCTTGCCGATGTAGACGATCTCACGGGTGTACTTCTCAATCCGCATGAACAGCCGCTTGCGGGACTTGCCGAACCCCATATCCCGGTCCTGCATGGTATCGGCGACGACTGCCAGCAGGCACCACAACTGGCCCATCGGTGCACCTTTGCACAGGCGCGCAAAGCCTTTCGCCGCCCGCGCAATCAGCTTGCGATTGATCCGCTCATTGCGCTCCCGCAGCGCACCCAGCAGGCCGATCTGGTACATCAGTCGCATTCGGCGGGCATGGATATCGAATTCGGACTCGTCGCCGCCCAGAGGATTGAGCGCCAGGCTGGCGCAGAAGTCCGGCCGTTTACGGGCATCGACTTCAAAGAAACAGGATTCAGGGAACGGTTTCTCACCACGGGCGACGCGCAGGTCATTGGTGATGGGTAGCAGCAGCTCAGGGTGGTCGGCACGTTGCTGCTGGTAGTACTCGACATAGCGTCGCAGGATAAACAGGGCACTGCTGAGCGCTGCCAGCAGATTGTTCTTGTCGTCGTTGGCACCGACGGGAACGTCGTTGGCCACCGCCACGGCTTCCTGGCACAACAGTGTGCCGCCCCGCAGTTCCACGAGAACGAAAATACCACGTAACTGGTTCAGGAAATCGACACAGTTCTGGAGATCCTCGCCACTCTCGCGGTTCTCCTGAAAGCGTTCGAGGCTGCTCTCAGCCTGTTTGATGGTCTGTTCGATTTCGTTCTTGACCAGATCAAACGACTGAGATTTCGTCGCGAGTGACGATTGAACCATAAATTGACGCTTCCCATATGCAAATGCGGAGAGTACCGCTTCCCCTGCCGAGCAATCAGGTGACGACTCTGACCGGCGAACCGGCACCACCCGTGGCAATCATTGTGCGGCGGTATCAGACACAGGCAGGCCAGTCGTCCGGAAGTACTGACCCGCGCCTTCATCCTGTTGCGCTCGTACACCCATTGTTGGAGCTTCCTCTAAAGCGAGCGCACGCGGAAAAATAGCCGAATTAGCATTTACTTATAACACAAAACTCAAGTACCTCAAGAAAGGCCTTGTGTACTTATTTTTCTGGTTTTTGCAGGCTCGTTATTCCCCGGCGGACGGGCCGCTCCCGGTTTCGGACGCCAGTCGGGTCCACAGGGCCTCGCCACCGGCCTTGGCGACCACCTCAATCAGGGCCTCATGGGCCCCGGCCTCTTCATCCGTCGCCCGGATGACCCGGGTCCTGCGGCGCTCTGCCGAAAGGCGGCGGATGCCGCCAACCGACTGATCACTGTCGCCGCCATTGGCGTCGAGGGACAGTGCCGTCTGCCCACCGGTCAGCAGCAGGAACACATCGGCCAGGATCTCGGCGTCCAGCAAGGCGCCATGCAGTTCCCGATTGCTGTTGTCCACACCGTAACGCTTGCACAACGCGTCGAGGTTGTTCTTCTGGCCGGGATGCTTCTTCCGGGCAATCGCCAGGGAGTCAACCACGCCGCAATGGTCCTCGACCTTCCAGCCGGTGCCCAGCTGACGGAATTCATGGTTGATGAAGCCGACGTCGAACGCGGCGTTGTGGATGACCAGTTCCGCGCCCTTGATGAATTCAAAGAATTCAGTGGCGATGTCGCGGAACAGCGGCTTGTCAGCGAGAAACTCGTTGGTGATGCCGTGAACGGCCATGGCCTCGGCTTCCACTTCCCGCTGGGGATTGATGTAAACGTGATAGTGCCGCCCGGTGAGTTGGCGCTCCATCAGTTCAACACAGCCGATCTCGATGATGCGATGGCCCTGCTCGGGATCAATACCCGTGGTTTCCGTATCCAGTACGATCTGGCGCATGGATGACTCCAATGGTTGAAACGTCAATAATCTTTCGATGAATCAGACTGATCAGGCCAGCTCTTCAACGCCTTTATTGGCCAGTCGATCGGCACGCTCGTTCCCGGGAACTCCGGCGTGGCCCTTGACCCAGTGCCACCTGATGTCGTGGGATTCCACCAGTTCGTCCAGCGCACGCCAGAGGTCGGCGTTCTTCACCGGCTTACGGGCGGCCGTCTTCCAACCGTTCTTCTTCCAGTTGGCCATCCACTCAGTGATGCCTTTACGCACATACTGGGAATCCGTATAGAGGTCGACCTGGCATTGGCGTTTAAGCGCCTTCAGGCCCTGGATGGCGGCCATCAGTTCCATGCGGTTGTTGGTGGTTTCCTTTTCCCCGCCGTGGAGCTCCCGCTCCGCGCCCCCGTAACTCAGTACTGCCCCCCAACCGCCAGGGCCCGGGTTTCCTTTACAGGCTCCGTCGGTATAGAGCACTACTCGTTTTGTCATGACAGCCAGACTACCTTTCCTGATTCAAAGACGGGGATTATCGATGATGTTCCTGTCGACGGGAAACGCCGGATGATCCCATCGCGCCCGCCAGCGGAATGACCACGGGTTTGGGCTTGCGCCAGCGAATCCGTTTTGCCGTACGCGCGGGCACCCGCTTTTCGGCGCGGATACAGTAATAGGCGCCGGCGGGAAGATGCAACCGCTCTCCCAGCTTTTCGATCAGCATCAGCCTCTGCAGGGCCCTTACGCGACTGATGGGCGGCCGGTAAAAGTGCGAGGAAACCTCCTCCACCTTGAACTGCAACAGGCTAAGCCAGTCTTCCATCCGGCTCGACGAGACAAAGCGGCCACTCCAGGGCGGTTGCTGGTGCCGGGAAACCAGCTTGCGCAGCCCCCACAGGCTGAATGGGTTGAAACCGATCACCACCAGGCAACCACTGCTGCGCAAAACCCTTGCCGCTTCACGGACCACCTGGTGAGGCTGATCCGAAAAGTCGTGGGTGTGGTGCAGGATCACCAGATCCATGGAGTCGTTGGGGAACGGCAGTTCATCGGCATCGCACACGACCGTGCCATCGGGCAGATGAGCCGACCAATAGGGCGTCGTCATCATCCGGTGGCTGAAATCGGACGACGTGGCCAGCGGCAATCGATGACTGATGCTGACCAGTAACTGATGGGCGCCTGTCAGCGACTCAACCACCTGACCGACCTGAACCTGCTGATCCGCCAGCAGCGCACGGCCGAGCGGGCTCTGGAACCAGCCCTCGAAGGCATCCCGCTGTGACGTATAGTCCCGTTCGCTCGTTCCGACCATCGTGTGTCCAGCCCGGCGTGAGTGCCGACTCCTTCCTCAACCCGCGATTGTGGATTTGGGCCATCTGCCGCAATCCCTTATCATAGCAGTCTACATCCACCGACCGCAGCCGAAGATTGCCATGTTTTCCATCGTTCCGATTCCGGCCTTCAGTGACAACTACATCTGGTGCATCATCGATGACGCCAGTCATACCGCCGCGGTCGTTGATCCCGGTCAGGCGGAGCCTGTGATCCAGTTCCTGACATCACGAAACCTCAAGCTGGACACGATCCTGGTCACGCATCACCACCCTGACCATGTGGGTGGCGTCAAGGAGCTGGATGCGGCCTTCCAGCCGGACATCTACGGCCCCGCCGATTCACCGTTCAAGGGCAGCAGGATGCCTGTCTCCGAGGGCGATACCGTTCAGTGGCACGGCCTGACGTTCCAGGTGCTGACCGTACCGGGACACACCCTGGACCACATTGCCTACCATACCGCCCAGACCGACATCGACAATGCCCCGGCCCTGTTCTGCGGCGATACCCTGTTTGCCTGCGGCTGTGGCCGCCTGTTCGAGGGCCAGCCCGCCCAGATGCGCCATTCGCTGGCAAAACTGCGCGCCCTGCCCGCCAATACCCGGGTCTACTGCGCCCACGAGTACACCCTGGCCAACCTGCGCTTCAGCCGCGACCTGCTGCCCGACGACAGCGCCCTGGAGGGCTTCGAGATCGCCTGCAGGCAGAAACGGGAAAACCAGGAACCCACCCTGCCCACCACCCTGGAAGAGGAACTGGCGCTGAACCCCTTCCTGCGGTGGGATGATCCGGCCGTCGCCAGGGCGGTCGATCAACGCCGGATCGAAGTGGACCCGGCACTTGTCGGGGAGGATCGGGTCTTTGCGCAGGTGCGCAAGGCGAAAGATACGTTCAGGGGGTAGCGTTCCGACAAAAGTCGTTACACGATCTGACGTTAACGTAATAAGCGCTTTCTTGACCCCCTGAAAGGGGTTTTCATAGAATCCAGCGAAGCTTTCCGCCGCTTGACGGGCGCGTCACTCTTTTTTGTGGGACGTTTTTTTGAGCCCGTCAGCCCCTATTTCGGACCATTTATGAACACAGCAAGAATAACCACCGCCCTGCTTTTCGCCACCCTCCTCAGTGGCTGTCAGACCTTCACCGGCAAGGGCGATAGCGATTCCCTCAGCGAAAGCGATCTGCTGGAATCCGAACACGTCTCGGTGCCCGCCGGGGACGATGAATTGCAGGCATCCGTCGAGGGCCACGCCTCCCAGGACGACACCACCGACCTGGATGATTCCATCGAGCCCTCCCTGAAATCCCAGGCGGCCCGCGCCCGCGAGAGGCTGGAGCAACCGACTGAAAACAATGTGGCCGGCGATGACGTCACCCACGACCTGTGGAGCCATCTGCGCCAGCGGTTCGGCATGGACCTGACGCTGGACAACGAGCGCATTGAGCAGCAGCTGCGCTGGTACGCCAGCCATCCGCGCTACATCGACCGGGTTGCCAAACGCGCACGCCGCTATCTCTACTACATCCTCAAGCAGACCGAAGACCGGGGACTGCCTGGCGAATACGCCCTGTTGCCGGTCGTCGAAAGCGCCTACGATCCGTTTGCCTATTCCCACGGCCGTGCCGCCGGTCTGTGGCAGTTCATCCCGTCCACCGGCCGGGTCTATGGCCTGAACCAGAGCTGGTGGCACGACCAGCGCCGGGATGTGATCGATGCCACCGCCGGGGCCCTGGAATACCTGGACGCCCTCGCCGATCGCTTCGACGGCGACTACATGCTGGCCCTGGCGTCCTACAACAGCGGCGCCGGCACCGTCATGCGCGCCATCCGCCACAACAAGGCCCGGGGCCTGCCCACCGACTACTGGGCCCTGAACCTGCCCCGGGAAACCCGGGCCTATGTGCCCAAGCTGATCGCCATCGCCAAGATCATCGACGATCCGCAAGCCTATGGCGTGACCCTGCCGCCGATTCCCGACGAGCCCTACTTCAAGGTGGTGGATACCGGCTCCCAGATTGACCTGGCCCAGGCGGCCAACCTCGCCGGTGTCGACATCGAGGAAATCTACCTGTTGAACCCGGCCTACAATCGCTGGGCGACCTCCCCCGAAGGACCGCATCGCCTGCTGGTGCCAGCCGACAACGCCGAGCAGTTCCGCGAAGGACTCGCCGGCCTGGATCCATCCGACCGGGTATCCTGGAAAAACTATAAGGTCCGCAGCGGCGACAGCCTGATCAAGATCGCCCATAACTTCGGCACGACACCGGATGTCATCAAGCAGGTGAACCACCTGCGCTCGAACCTGATTCGCGTCGATCAGCGCCTGCTGATCCCCACCTCGACCAAGGGCAATGCCAGCTACGCCCTGAGCGCCAGCGAACGCCTCAAGGACAGACAGGCCTCGATCAACCGCAACGCCAAAGGAACTCGGGTCGAGCATACCGTTCAAAGGGGGGACACTTTCTGGGATATCGCGCGAGACAACAACGTCAGCGTTCGCCAGTTGGCCCGCTGGAATGGCATGGCGCCGGGCGATCCGCTGATTCCGGGAAAGCGCCTGGTGATCTGGTCCAAGGATCCGGATGTACAGCAGCTGGCCATGGCCGGTCGCCGCAGTCCTTCCGAGATGGTTCGCAAGGTGGGCTATCGCGTGCGTAAAGGCGACTCCCTGGCGCGCATCGCCGGCCGCTTCAACGTAAACGTGAGGGACATCGCAAGCTGGAACAGCCTCAACGTCAACAATTATCTCCAGCCCGGACAAAGTCTGGTACTCTACGTCGATATTCGCCGAAGTCCCTGACCGCTAACACATTGATGTGACGGTCAGTCCGAACGAAAAAGAGCGGAATCCATGATCAGATTTTCTCAGACCGTCATTACCCTGTTCCTACTGTTGACCGGCACGGCCCTGCACGCCGCGGAAGCCGTGCACGGACTCGCCATGCACGGCGCCCCGAAATACAGCCCCGACTTCAAGCATTTCGATTACGTCAACCCGGACGCTCCCAAAGGCGGCACGCTACGGCTAAGCATCGTCGCCAACGGCTATGACTCCCTCAACCCGTTCGTGCTCAAGGGTGTGTCGGCTGCCGGGCTCCAGACCTACGCCTACGACAGCCTGTTGACCGAGTCCGCCGACGAGCCCTTCACCATGTACGGCCTGATCGCCGAATCGCTGGAGACGCCGGAAGACCGGTCCTACGTCACGTTCCATATCCGTCCCGAGGCCCGCTTTTCCGATGGCCAGCCCATTACCGCCGAGGATGTGGCGTACACCTTCCACCTGCTGATCGACAAGGGACACCCGTTCTTCCGTAACTACTATGGTGAGGTCAAGGACGTGAAGGTGCTGGACAGACTCACCGTGCGCTTTGACTTCGGCGACACCCGGAACCGCGAACTGCCCCTGATCCTCGGCCAGATGCCGATCCTGCCCAAGCATTACTGGGAGAAACATGATTTCCAGGAATCCGGCCTGACCATCCCGGTGACCAGTGGTCCCTACACCATCGAAAAGTTCGAAGCCGGCCGCTCGATCACCTACAAGCGGAATCCGGACTACTGGGCACAGGATCTTCCCGTAAACGTCGGGCGCAACAATTTCGACGAGATCCGTTACGACTACTACAGTGACGACACCGTTGCCCTGGAGGCCTTCAAGGCCGGCAACTACGACTTCCGCCTGGAGTCGTCCGCCAAGAACTGGGCCACCGGCTATACCGGCGATGCGCTGTCTTCCGGCCGGATCGTCAAGGAAGCCATCCCCCACGGCCGCCCGGTGGGCATGCAGGCCTTCGCCATGAACAGCCGGCGCTTCCCCTTCGACAACCCCAAGGTCCGCGAAGCCCTGGCCTATGGTTTTGACTTCAACTGGGCCAACCAGAACCTGTTCTACGGCCAGTACACCCGCACCCAGAGCTACTTTGAAAACAGCGAGCTGGCCTCCTCCGGCCTGCCCCAGGGGGAGGAGCTCAAGCTGCTGGAGCCGTATCGCGACCAGTTGCCTCCCGAGGTGTTCAACAAGGAATACCATCCACCCTCGACCACCGGCGGCACTACGCTGCGCGACAACCTGCGTACGGCCATGAAGCTGCTGCGGGAGGCCGGCTTCGAGGTCAGGAACGGGAAGATGGTGGAGAAGTCATCGGGCCGACCGCTGAAATTCGAGATCATGCTGGCCCAGAAAACATTCGAGCGGGTCGTGCTGCCATTCAAGAACAACCTCGCCAAGCTGGGTATCGATGTCGAGGTGCGCCAGGTGGACACCAGCCAATACATCCGGCGGCTGCGCAGCTTCGATTTCGACATGGTGGTCAGCTCTTTCCCCCAATCCGACTCCCCGGGCAACGAACAGCGCGACTACTGGTATTCCGCGAATGCAAACGAGCCCGGTTCCCGCAATATCCTGGGCGTCGACAGTCCGGTGGTCGACGACCTGGTGGCCAAGGTGATCCAAGCGCCGGACCGACAAGCCCTGGTGGACAGCACCCGCGCGCTCGACCGCGTCCTGCTGTGGGGGCACTATGTGATTCCGCAGTGGTACCTGGCGGTGGACCGGGTTGCCTACCGGAACAAGCTGGCGCGGCCATCCAACACGCCGAAGAACGGCATCGATCTGAGCCGCTGGTGGGTCAAACCCTGATTCCTTCCCGTCTGCAAGAGGATACTGCTGACTGATGGGTGTTTACATCCTGAGGCGTCTGTTGCTGATCGTCCCCACGCTGGTCGGCATCATGCTGTTGAATTTCGTAATCGTCCAGGCCGCTCCCGGCGGCCCCATCGAACAGTTCATCGCCCAGATGCAGGGCATGGACAGCGGCGCTCTCTCCCGTGCCGGCGGCGGTGGCGGCTCGGAGGTCGGCAGCGGACAGGTCAGCGGCGATCAGCAGAGCCGCGGCGCCAAGGGTATTCCGCCCGAGCTCATCGCCGAGATGGAAAAGCAGTACGGCTTCGACAAGCCGCCGGTGGAACGCTTCTTCAAGATGCTCAAGGACTACGCCACCTTCAATTTCGGCGACAGTTTTTTTCGTGACAGTAGCGTCATCGGCCTGATTATCGACAAGCTCCCCGTCTCCATCTCGATCGGCCTCTGGTCGACGCTGGTGATCTATCTGATCTCGATCCCCCTGGGGATCCGCAAGGCGGTGATGGACGGTTCCCGATTCGATGTCTGGACCAGTTCAGCCATCATCGTCGGCTACGCGATTCCCGGCTTTCTGTTCGCGATCCTGCTCATCGTCCTGTTTGCCGGCGGTAGCTACCTCGACTGGTTCCCGCTCAGGGGTCTGACATCCACCCATTTCGACAGCCTCACCTGGTACCAGAAGATCGGCGATTACTTCTGGCACCTGGTGCTGCCGGTCACCGCCAACGTGATTGGCGGCTTCGCCACCCTGACGCTGCTGACCAAGAACTCCTTCCTCGACGAGATAGGCAAGCAGTACGTGGTGACCGCCCGCGCCAAGGGCCTGGAGGATCGCCGTATCCTCTATGGCCACGTGTTCCGCAATGCCATGCTGATCGTGATTGCCAGCCTGCCCGGGCTCCTGATCACGCTGTTCTTCACCGGCTCGCTGCTGATTGAGGTGATTTTCTCCCTGGACGGGCTCGGACTGCTGGGCTTCGAGGCCGCGTTGAACCGCGACTATCCGGTGATCTTCGGGACCCTCTACATCTTTACGCTGATGGGGCTCGTGTTGAAGCTGGTCAGCGACCTGACCTACGTGCTGGTTGATCCCCGCATCGACTTCGAGAGTCGGGAGGGCTGACATGAAAGGCATCCAGCTCTCCCCCATACAGCAACGCCGGCTGCGCAATTTCCGCAACAATCGCCGGGGTTACTGGTCGCTCTGGATCTTCCTGGTCCTCTTCACCGTCACCCTGTTTGCGGAACTGGTGGCCAACGACAAGCCACTGGTGATCAGCTACAAGGATTCCATCTACTTTCCGGTGGTCCAGACCCTCAGCGAAGAGACTTTTGGTGGTTTCCTGCCCACCGAGGCGGATTACCGGGACCCCTATATCGCCGATGAGATCAACGCCAACGGCTGGATGATCTGGCCGCCGATTCCATTCAGTTACAACACCATCAACTACAACCTGGATGTCCCTTCGCCGGCACCGCCATCAGCGGTGAACTGGCTCGGCACCGACGATCAGGGCCGCGACGTGCTCGCCCGATTGATCTACGGCTTCCGCATCTCGGTTCTGTTCGCCCTGACACTGACCTTCTTCAGCTGCATCGTGGGGGTGATCGCCGGCGCGCTGCAGGGATTCTACGGCGGCAAGGTGGATCTGCTGGGCCAGCGCTTCGTGGAAATCTGGTCGGGACTGCCGGTGCTCTACCTGCTGATCATCCTGTCCAGTATCGTTCAGCCGAATTTCTGGTGGCTGTTGGGGATCATGCTGCTGTTCAGCTGGATGGGGCTGGTGGATGTCGTCCGCGCCGAGTTCCTGCGGGCCCGCAACTTCGAGTACGTCCGCGCCGCGCGGGCGCTGGGCCTGGACAACCGCACCATCATGTTCCGCCACATGCTGCCCAACGCCATGGTGGCCACCATCACCTTTGTGCCATTCATCCTCACCGGCGCCATCACCGGTCTGACTTCCCTCGACTTCCTGGGATTCGGTCTGCCACCGGGCTCGCCGTCACTGGGCGAGTTGATCGCCCAGGCGAAATCCAACCTGCAGGCCCCCTGGCTGGGGCTGTCCGCGTTTGTCACGCTCTCCATCATGCTGACCCTGCTCGTGTTTATCGGGGAAGCCGTGCGTGACGCGTTCGATCCGAGGAAGAACTGATATGGCCGCGTTCCTGGATATCCGCGACCTATCCATTGCCTTTGATGGCAAAACGGTTGTCGACCGGCTGTCCTTCACCGTGTCCGCCGGCAAGACGCTGGCCCTGGTGGGGGAAAGCGGCTCCGGCAAGTCGATCTCGGCCCTCTCGGTACTGCGCCTGCTGGACGAGCGCCATGCCAGCTACCCCACCGGAGAGATTCTCCTCGAGGGCGACGAGGACCTGCTGAAGGCCCGGCCACAACGCATGCGCCAGATCCGCGGACGTCGCATCAGCATGATTTTCCAGGAACCGATGACGTCGCTCAACCCGCTGCACACGGTGGAAAAGCAGATTGGCGAGACCCTGGCCATCCACCAGGGAATGCGCCCGAACCAGGCCCGCAAGCGCACCCTGGAGTTGCTGGACCTGGTGGGCATCCCGGATCCGGAGCATCGCCTGGACTATTACCCCCACCAGCTCTCCGGTGGCCAGAAACAGCGCGTCATGATCGCGATGGCCCTGGCCAACGAGCCGGAACTGCTGATCGCCGACGAGCCGACCACCGCGCTGGATGTCACAGTGCAGCGCCAGGTCCTGGAACTGTTGCGCTCACTCCAGGCGAAGCTGGGCATGGCCGTCCTGCTGATCACCCATGACCTGTCCATCGTGCGCCGCTACGCCGACGACGTCGTCGTGATGGAGAAAGGTCGGCGGGTCGAATCGGGGCCAACCGAAACCGTCTTCCAGTCGCCAACCCAGGCTTACACCCGGATGCTCCTGGCGTCGGATCCCGGCAATCTCACCGAGCGGCCGGAGAACAATGCGGAAGCGATCCTGGAGCTGAACGGGGTCAATGTCCGCTTCCCGCTGACCCGGAGTTTTTTCGGGCGCCCGAAGTCCTGGCTGCACGCGGTCCGTGACATCAGCCTGACGGTCAGGCAAGGCGAAACGCTGGGTATCGTCGGGGAGAGCGGCAGCGGCAAGACCACGCTGGGCATGGCACTGATCAAGCTGGTGCAGAGCTCCGGCGGCATCCGCTTCCGGGGCCAATCGATCGAAGGCCTGAACCAGAAAGAATTCAAACCATTACGCAAGAATATTCAAGTTGTTTTTCAGGATCCATACGGCAGTTTGAGCCCGCGGATGTCGATCGCGGAGATCGTCGGCGAAGGCCTGATGGTCCACATGCCCGACCAGAAGGAGCAGCACGAAGCGATGATCATCCAGGCCCTGAAGGACGTCGGCCTGGATCCGGACGCCCGCAACCGTTACCCCCATGAATTCTCGGGCGGCCAACGTCAGCGGATCGCCATCGCCCGGGCCCTGGTGCTGCACCCGTCCGTTATCCTGCTGGACGAGCCCACTTCGGCGCTGGACCGCTCGGTCCAGAAGCAGGTGATCGAGTTGCTGCGCTCACTGCAGCAGCGCTATGGTCTGAGCTATCTTTTCATTAGCCATGACCTGGCCGTCGTGCGCGCCCTGAGTCATCAGGTCCTGGTCATGAAGGACGGCAAGGCCGTCGAATATGGTGCTGCCAAACAGGTGCTCAGGGCGCCGCAGGCGGAATACACCCGTAACCTGCTGGAGGCCGCCTTCTTCTACCAGGATGCGGATACCGGCGAGGTACGGGCAGATTGACCAAGGTGTGGCGTCGCACTTAGACGAATAGCGAGTTAAATGACGCGCACCAATCGGTGACAATGCGTGGTATTAACGAATCAGGAGATCTTTCATGGGAATTCTTAAAGGAAAGCGTGCCCTCATCGTCGGGGTGGCGAGCAAGCATTCCATCGCACACGGCATCGCGGAAGCCTTTCACCAGCAAGGCGCCGAACTGGCCTTTACCTACCAGAACGAGAAGCTGCGTTCACGGGTCGAGGGCTTTGCCAAGGAATGGGGCAGCGAGCTGACTTTCCCCTGTGATGTGGCCGACGACGCCGAGATCGAAGCGGTCTTCGAAGCCCTGGGCAAACACTGGGACCACGTCGATATCATCGTTCATGCCGTTGGGTTTGCACCGGCACACGAGCTGAACGGCAACTACGTGGACGTCACCACCCGTGAAGGCTTCAGGATCGCCCACGACATCAGCTCCTACAGCTTCGTGGCGCTGGCCAAGGCCGCCCGCGGCATGCTCAAGGAAAACAGCGCCCTGCTGACGCTGTCCTATCTGGGTGCCGAGCGTGTGCTGCCCAACTACAACGTGATGGGTCTGGCCAAGGCCTCGCTGGAAGCCAACGTACGCTACATGGCCGCCGGCCTGGGTCCGGACGGCATCCGTGTGAACGGCATTTCCGCCGGGCCTATCAAGACGCTGGCGGCTTCCGGCATCAAGAGCTTCCGCCGCATGCTGTCCGAGAACGCCAACCGCGCGCCGCTCAAACGCAATGTCACCACTGAGGAAGTGGGCAACACCGCCGCTTTCCTCAGCTCCGACATGGCCAGCGGCATTACCGGCGAAATCCTCTATGTGGATGCCGGCTTCAACATCACCGGCATGGGCGCCCTGGAAGACTAAGCGCCTTCATCGCTGTCCTGGCGCCCTCTTCCTCAGTGGGCGCCAGCTTCTCTCTCCCCGTTTGTCGAACTCCATCACTGTTCCCCCCTGTAAAGTTAAGTAACCTCGGGGCGTGCTGAATGGAGTGATTGACATGCGTTTGACCGTCCGTTTCCTCGTCCTGATCCTGCTGCTGTTGAGCGGCCTGTCCGGCTGTTCCAGCATCGGCTCGGCGATGAAGGCAAGCCCGTCGCTGGCCAATGCCACCGGCTTTGCCGATATTCCGATGCCATACCTGGAAGAGCGGTATGTGAATGGCCAGTCCCGCTTCATGGACGTCAACGGCTACCATATCCACTATCGCGACCAGGGCAAGGGCGACACCATCATCCTGCTGCACGGTATCTTTTCCGCGCTGCAGACCTGGGACGGCTGGGTCGATGAACTCAGCCGCACGCATCGGGTCATCACGCTCGACATGCCGGGGTATGGCATGACCGGCGCGCCCGAGAATCCGGACGACTTCGACGAAGCCAACATCGTGAACACCTTCGCCAAGTTTGTTGAACGCCTGGACCTTGATACGTTCACGCTGGCCGGCAATTCCCTAGGCGGTTTCGTAGCCGCCAGCTACGCGGCACAGTACGCCAACCGGGTGGATCGGCTGGTCCTGCTGGATCCGTTTGGCTACCCGCAGGACACGCCATGGATATTGAGTCTGGGTACGTCGTTCCCGATACAGTTCCTGGGGCAGTATGTCCAGCCCCCGGTCATCATCACCATGACGCTGCGATGGGCCTATGGTGATCCCCGCCGGATGAAGGAAAAGGATGTGCGCCGCTACGTGCAGATGTCCCAGCGACCTGGCGCCCGGCCGATTTACATGAAGACATTGGAGATGGTCGAAGAGCGCGCCGAGAACAACGCGCCCCTGCCGTTCTATCGGATCACGGCGCCGACGCTGCTGATGTGGGGTGAGGACGACGACTGGGTGCCTGTCGACCTGGCCCAGCGCTGGCTGGATGACCTGCCCAATGTGCGGCTGGTCACCTACCCCGGGGTCGGCCACATTCCCATGGAAGAGGTGCCGGAGGACACGCTGAAGGATCTGGAGCGATTCCTGTCGCAGGGCCTTGATCCGTTCCCCGGAACACTGGCGGAAGCCCGGCACTCAATGGACGACGAGGCGCATTCGGGCGGCTAATCGTCGTCCAGCGCCCGGATCATTGTCTCCAGCCACTCCAGGACCGCCGTGTCGTCCGACTCCAGCACCTGCAGCCCTACCTGCCAGGCGCCTTCGTCGTCCGGACGGCACCAGACCACCTCCACCATCAACGGATACAGGGTTTCCTGACCGGCCTGGACCAATTCGACGGTGGCCGGAAGGATGGCACCATCCGGCAACGCCTCGGTCGCAACGACGCGGATCCCACTGGCCGACAGATCCGATGTGTAGCAACGTAGAAAGCGGGGTTTGTCGCTCGCGTTCGGCTCCGCCGACTCCAGTTCGAAGCTGACCATGACCCGGCCGGTCAACCGGAATTCCCTGCGCTGTTCGTTATCGGTTTCGGGCTGACTCCCGAATTCGTAGTCCATGCTGCCCATCAGCGTCCCACCCTGATTCGACCCACAACCCGCGACAGCGTGTCCTCGAATTCCGCTTCACTGCTCATGACCCGCGCCTGACCGCCGGCAATGGCCTCAACCAGTGCGTCCGCCACGATCTCCGTACGATTGAGCCCGAGGCGATCCACGAAGATCAGCTTGCCCGTGGCATTCAGGCGCACGGCCAGTTTAAGCTTACGGGCCTCCTGAGAGGGGGCGTCGGCCTCCGGCGCCAGGGCAATCCAGTTACCGAGTTTGAGACCATCCACCTGGCGGCGCGCCTGCTCCAGACGTTCACTCTGCAACCGGGCCTGCTCTGCCTCCACCCGGGCCCGCTCTGCGGCCTCTTGGCGTGCGCTGGTTTCGGCTGCCTCGGCCAGTCGACGCGCCTCCTCCTCCTGGAGTTTCTGCTCCGCCATCGCCCGCTCCTCACGAACCCTGGCTGCCTGCGCTTCGGCCTTGGCCCTGGCCTCGCGTCGTTTTTCCACCTGCCAGCGCAGCACCTGTTCCAGTTTGGCGACGGTATCGGAAACCACATTGCCAAAGTGATTGATGGGCGGCAGACTCCGGAGCCGCCCGCGGGCAATACCGTCCCGGAAATCGTGCCAGCTCATCAACCCCAGCTTGACCCCCTCGCCATTGGTCCAGAGGACCTCCTGCGAATCGTTCAGGTAGGCGAAAAAGAACTGGCGCTGCTGGACTTCATCTTCGCCTTCGACGAACCAGATGCCCTCATACTGCCGAACCTCCGCCGGGTCGACCGGCGCGGGATTCAGCCAGCGCGGCTCGAAAGTGACATTACCCACCGGCGCGAGGTCCACCGGCGTCCCCCGCAGGCGAGCGACCATGACTTCCTCGATACCCTGCAGGGCCTCATGCGGCAGCTTCTCCCGGTGAACACGGGACCAGACTTCGTTGATCTTGTCGCTCAACTGCTCGCCAACGTGATAGAGCTTGTCCCGCTCCCTGTCGGAAAGTTTGGGATCGGATACCCAGATCATCCATTCCAGCAACCTGGATGCATGGCGACCGTTATCACTGGCCAGTCCTTCCGACCAGATCACCTGCCGCAACAACGGCAGCCAGTATCGCTCGATAAAGCTGGTGATTGCCGGGGGTAACTCACGCTGCCCCAGGGCCCGGCCGACGACAGCACGGGCGATCTGTTCCGCCGCCCGCTGCCGCGCCGCGCCTGTCTCCGTTTCCAGCAGACGCTGACGCAGCCGATCGATGCGCCCCGCCTTCTGGGCCTGTTCCTTCTCCCAGTCCCGTGTGAAGGTCGAGAATGGCGCCAGGTCGCGTTCTGCCAGACACCGGTTACCGACGTCGACAAGGTTATCGAGCCAACCCGAGACCTGTCGCGCCGCCCGCCCGCCGGAGTCACTCCAGCCGCGCAGGGCATGCAGGCTATCCAGCCAGGCGTGAACCGGACTGTCCGGCCCGATGGCAGCAGCCCCCAGTTCGCCGATCTGCCAGGCGAGAATAAAACGCAGCCGCGCACAACGACGCACCAGGGTGGCGTGCAATCCGGAGGTGTGCAGGAAGACATCCATGATCCGGTCGGCCAGGTAGGCCGCATTCACCTGACGCACAGGCCAGTTCCCGGAAACGGCGGTCAGCACATCGATGACGCGCTTGTCCTGCTGCTCTCTCCAGCAGTCGGCCAGCAACGGCGCCCAATCCGGAATGGCATCATCCTGCGGGCGCGTCACCGGATACGGTAACTCGGGGACACGAATGCCCTTCAGTATGGCCTGGATCAAATCCGGATGCGGCGGTTGCGCATTGCCGGTCTGACGGGCTGGGGGTTGGACCATGAAAATCGGGTTTCCTGTCTTTCGGTTGTCGCCGGTCGGGGGGAACAGTCGATGCAGACCGACGGCACAGCAAAGCGTGCAGCTGACTATTGCAGCACGCAAGGCCATGGGAGTCCAGCATCCCCGGCCAACGACCTGGCAAAGAGCAACAACGGGACCATTCTAACCCTACGTCAATAGCCGGTATCGCCCCATGTAAGAATAGGCCAAAAACCGGGACGGGAAACCGTGGCCGAGTGCTTTGGCTGCCGTCATCACAAACACGGCCTGACCAATTGCATTGGCCAGTTTAATATCGCAGTATATTTGCCCCTTGATTCATCATAACAACGCCGGTAGTCCAGTGAGAGAGCCGAATCCGGGAAACCGGGCCATCTGACGACCGCCTATCTCATGATGCGACAGCTGACTTCAGGAGTCTGTCGCAAGCTGCTGATTTTGGAGAAGACAACGTCATGTCTGACAAGCAGATCGAAAACACCAACGTCGCTGCCCAGGAGCCGCTGATCACCCCGGACGCGCTCAAGCAGGAGATTCCCCTGTCAGAAACGGCAGCGGAGACTGTCGCCACCGGCCGTGAGACCATCAACAACATCCTGGATGGAAAGGATCATCGGCTGTTTGTCGTGGTGGGCCCCTGCTCCATCCACGACGTGAAGGCCGCCCGCGAATACGCCGAAAAGCTCAAGGTGCTGGCCGACGAAGTCAGCGATACCATCTACGTCGTGATGCGCGTCTACTTTGAAAAGCCGCGCACGACCATCGGCTGGAAAGGCCTGATCAACGACCCGCACCTGAACGATTCCTTTGACATCGAACAGGGCCTGCATATCGGTCGCCGCCTGCTTCTGGACATCGCCGAACTGGGCCTGCCGGCAGCCACCGAAGCACTGGATCCCATTTCACCGCAGTATCTGCAGGACACCATTTCCTGGTCCGCCATTGGCGCGCGTACTACGGAATCCCAGACTCACCGCGAGATGAGCAGCGGCCTGTCCATGCCGATCGGCTTCAAGAACGGCACCGACGGCAGTCTGGATGTGGCGATCAACGCCATGAAATCCGTCTCCCATCCGCACAGCTTCCTGGGCATCGACCAGAAAGGCCAGGTTTCCATCATCCGCACCAAAGGCAACCGCTACGGACACGTCGTCCTGCGCGGTGGCGGCGGCAAGCCCAACTACGACTCGGTGAATGTGGCCCTGTGTGAGAAGGAGCTGGAGAAATCCGGTCTGCGCCAGGCGCTGATGGTGGATTGCAGTCACGCCAACTCCAGCAAGGATCCGGCAATCCAGCCACTGGTAATGCAGGACGTCGCACACCAGATCCTGGAGGGCAACCGCTCCATCATGGGGCTGATGGTCGAGAGTCACCTGAACTGGGGCAACCAGTCCATTCCGGAAAACCTGGACGACCTCAAGTACGGCGTTTCCATTACCGATGCCTGCATCGACTGGGAAACCACCGAAAAAGCCCTGCGTGACATGCACGAAAAATTGAAGGACGTCCTGCCGAAACGCATCGGGAAGTAGCGTCCCAGCCGTCAGCGAAAGGCGCCTTCGGACACGTTGGCGCCCTTTCTGTCTGTGGGGAAAGGCGGTTAGCGAGCGCCAATCCAGTCGAGTTTTTCCCGCAGGCTCACCACATCGCCGATGATGATCAGTGTCGGTGCCTTGACCTCGCTGGCCGCAACCCGGTCCGCAATCGTTTCGATCGTACCGGTCACCACCACCTGGTCCGGTGTGGTTCCCTTCGACACCAGCGCCACCGGCATCGACGGCGCCATACCGTGAGCGACCAGTTCCCGGGCAATGACCGGCAAACCCACCAGCCCCATATAGAAGACCAGGGTCTGGTTGCTCTGGACAAAATCCCGCCAGGGCAGATCGCAGGTGTCGTTCTTGAGGTGCCCTGTCACGAATCGAACGGACTGGGCATGATCCCGGTGCGTCAGGGGAATACCGGCGTAAGCGGCACATCCCGAGGCCGCCGTGATGCCGGGCACCACCTGGAAAGGCACGCCGGCTTCGGCCAACGTCTCGATCTCTTCGCCACCCCGCCCGAAGATAAACGGATCGCCGCCCTTGAGCCGGACCACCGTATGCCCCTGCTGCGCCAGCTCGACAAGACGCTGGTTGATTTCTTCCTGGGGGACGGTGTGCTTCGAACGCTGTTTACCGACGTGGATCATCTCGGCATCGGCCCGCACCCGGTTCAGGATTTCCCGGGAGACCAGCCGGTCGTAGAGCACCACGTCGGCCTGGGCAATCACCCGCAGCGCCTTGAGGGTCAGCAGGTCCGGGTCACCCGGGCCGGCCCCGACCAGGAAGACCTCGCCCTGCGGTCCCCGTCCTTCGGCAAGGCTCAGTGCCTCATCGAGTTCGGCGTTGACGGCCTCTCCGGACATCTGATGAGCCCGACTGACCAGCGGGCCGTCCAACAGGCGATACCAGAAACTCCGGCGCTGATGGGGCGTACCAAGCACCCGGTTCAAATCGCCCTTGTTGAGCATCGATTGCAGTACATCGGCCAGACCTTCCGGGAGGAGCGTATCGAGACGCTGGCGCAGCCAGTTTGCCACCGTGGGCCAGCGCCCGCCGGTATCGACGGTAATACGCAGCGGCCCGCGCTGCACGGTTGCCGGGAACTGGACCCGCGCCCGGGGATGATGCCCCGGCATCCAGACCGGCAGATCCGTGGCAATCCGGGACAACCAACGCTCGTCGTCGCCGGCATCCCCGGTGTCGATCAGGATCAGCCCAAACTCATCGGACGATAAAACGGCATCGCTGGCCGGTTTCGGGCGGCATTCGCTGGAGGCGGGCGCCTCGTCCGGCAGGCTCTCATGACCGAGCCAGATGACACGGGCCCCCTGATCAGCGCAATAACGGGCCTTGGCAAGCAGCCGGGGCCCGCTGCCAAGGCAGCCGACGACAGGTTGGTCGATACGAAGGGAAACTGTCAGGCTCAACTCTTTCTCTCCTTTCCCTCGCCACCCGCGTCGGCAGGTGGCTTAAGGCGCAATAACGTCCAGGCCACCCATGTAGGGCTTGAGGACCTCAGGCACGCGGATGCTGCCATCCACCTGCTGATAGTTTTCCATGACGGCGATCAGCGTCCGGCCAACAGCCAGTCCGGAGCCGTTCAGGGTATGGACCAGCTCGGGCTTGCCGGTCTCGGGGTTACGCCAGCGCGCCTGCATACGACGCGCCTGGAAATCCCGTGTGTTGCTGCAGGACGAGATTTCCCGGTACTTGCCCTGCCCCGGCAGCCAGACCTCCAGGTCGTAGGTGCGGGCGGCCGCGAAGCCGATGTCACCACCGCACAGCTCGACCACCCGGTAGGGCAACTCCAGCTTCTGCAGGATGGCCTCAGCATGGCCGGTCAGCGTCTCGAGGGCCTCCTCGGAATCCTCGGGCCGCACAATGTGGACGAGTTCGACCTTGTCGAACTGGTGCTGACGGATCATGCCACGCACGTCACGACCGTAGGACCCGGCCTCGCTGCGGAAACACGGCGTGTGGCAAACCATGCGCAGCGGCAGTTCTTCCGCCTTGAAGATGGTGTCGCCCGCCAGGTTCGTGGCCGGCACTTCGGCCGTCGGGATCAGGTACAGCGGGTTGTCGCCGTCCATGCGGAAGAGGTCTTCCTCGAACTTGGGCAACTGGCCGGTCCCATACAGCGTGTTGGCATTCACCAGGTACGGCAGGTAGGTTTCGCTGTAGCCGTGCTCGTCAGCGTGGGTGTTGATCATGAACTGCGCCAGGGCACGATGCAGGCGCGCAATCGGACCGCGCATCACGGCAAACCGTGACTGGGCCAGCCGTGCCGCCGCATCAAAGTCCAGTCCGCCGATGGCATGGCCGAGATCCACATGATCCTTCGGCTCGAAATCGAACGTGGCCGGAGTGCCCCACTGGCGCACTTCAACGTTGTCGTCCTCATCTTCGCCTTCCGGAACGGTCGGGTCCGGCACATTGGGGATTCCCGACAGGAAGTCGTTCAGTTCCGCCTGCAACTCACGCAGTTGATCTTCCGCCTCGCTGCGCTGGCGTTTGAGGTCATCCACCGCTTCCAGCAGGGGCTGGATGTCTTCGCCGGCGGCCTTGGCCTTGCCGATGGATTTCGATCGCTTGTTCTGCTCACTCTGAAGCTCTTCGGTCCGGACCTGAAGGGAACGGCGACGGGACTCCAGCGACTGGAATGCCTCAATGTCGAAGGTGTAGTGGCGCACGGCGAGTCGCCGCGCAATGTCTTCAGTCTGGCTTCGAACAAGTTTGGGATCGAGCATGATCGTCCTGTTAACTTCGGGTGAATAGAACGCACCGTGCAACGCCGGCGCTGACGTTGCGCATAGTATACCTTCAGGAAATTCCTGTACCACCGGGGACAGCGACTCTCTTTGCGCCGGCAGCTATCAGGACAGGATCAGGACGGAGACTGTGGGGACGGATAACGCTGCTCGGTGCTCGCCTCGTTGCGGGCATCGAGCCTTTCCCGTTTTTCCCGCAGTTTGATTTCCAGGCCGCGGGGAACCGGGTCGTAATAACGTACCCCATGGATCGCCTCGGGTAAATAGGCTTCACCGGCGGCAAATGCATCGGGCTCGTCGTGGGCATAGCGGTATTCGGCGCCGTGGCCCATCGACTTCAACAGCGATGTGGGCGCATTGCGCAGGTGGACCGGCACCTCGTAGTCCGGCTGCTGCCGGATATCGGCGACGCACTGGTTGTAGGCCCTGTAGACGGCATTGCTCTTCGGAGCCAGCGCCAGGTAGGTCACCGCCTGGGCCAGTGCCAGTTCGCCCTCGGGCGATCCCAGCCGCTCCTGGGTATCCCAGGCATCCAGGCTCAGGCGCAGGGCCCGCGGATCGGCGTTGCCGATATCCTCGCTGGCAATACGGACCAGACGCCGGGCCACATAGACGGGATCGGCGCCGCCATCGAGCATGCGGCACATCCAGTAGAGTGCGCCGTCCGGATCGGACCCGCGAACGGACTTGTGCAAGGCCGAAATCTGCTCGTAAAACACGTCACCGCCCTTGTCGAAACGGCGCAGGCTCGATTGCATGACCTGTTCGAGCACCGCTTCGGTCAACTCGGCGGCGCCCTCGTCGTTGGGTTCGGCGAGATCGGAGGCCACTTCCAGCAGGTTCAGTGCCCGGCGGGCATCTCCGTCGGCCGCGGCGGCAATGATATCCAGCAGATCCTCGGGCACCTGAAGCCGGTTGGCCAGTCCCTCGTCGCTGGACAGGGCCCGACGCAACAAGGCCTTCAGGTCGTCGGCCTCCAGGTTCTTGAGCACATAGACCCGCGTGCGCGAGAGCAAGGCGCTGTTCAGTTCGAACGAGGGGTTCTCGGTGGTCGCGCCGACAAAGATCACGGTGCCGTCTTCGATATGCGGCAGGAAGGCGTCCTGCTGGCTCTTGTTGAAGCGGTGGACCTCATCCACGAACAGCAGGGTATCGCGGCCCTCGACCTGCTTCCGGTTACGGGCACGCGCTACCGCATCGCGGATATCCTTGACGCCACTGAGGACGGCGGACAGGCTCTCAAAGGCGATGTCGGCGGTATCCGCGAGCAGCTTGGCGAAGGTGGTCTTACCCACGCCAGGCGGCCCCCACAGGATCATGGAATGCAGCTGGCCATCCTCGACGGCGCGGCGCAGCGGTTTGCCCGGTCCGACCAGGTGCTGCTGACCGGCGTAATCGGCCAGGGTGCGCGGCCGCATCCGGGATGCCAGCGGCTGGAAACCGCGAGTTTCCTCGAACAGGCCGCCCTGCATTACTGGGCGCTCTTGATGACGTCCACCGAATCCGGGTAATCGAGGTGGAACACGCTGTTGTCGACAGGCTGGTTCACCTTGACGTCCTGGAAGCTGAGAACGCTGATCTGATCCAGGGAATCCCGCAGGCGCATTTCGGTCAGCACATCGTCACGGAAACGCAGGCGCAGCGACAGGAACAGTGAATCCTGGCTGCGGGGTTTGAGGATAAAGTCATCGGCGCCCGCCGTTTCCTCGTCCCGGGAGACATCGTAGGCTTCTTCGAGATTATCCACCTGCCCACTCAAGAGCAGCGCCGGGGTGGAGGACATCTGCTTTTCCATCGGCTTGATGGTGACCTGCTCCAGGTCCGGATCGTAGACTTCGACTTTCTTACCATCCGCGACGATGGTCTGGGAAAACGGGCTCTTCGACTCCCAGAAAAACAGCCCCGGACGCTTGGCCTTCAGGTTGCCGCGGGTCTCCTGAACCTTGCTGCCGGTGCCATCGACCACTACCTGGATAAAATCAGCCTGGTAGGTGCGGTACTTTTCCAGCTTGCCGGCCAGTGCCTTGGCCGCCTGGGCGTCCGCCCAGGCCGGTGATGTACTGATCAGCAGGACAGCCAGAACGGCCGATACGCGGCCCATAAACGTCTTCATGCGATTAACAACTCCTAGTCTCGCGGGGGTGGCGGTGCCAGCACTTCCCGGGCACCGTTATGACCGGCGGCACTGACGACGCCTGAAGCTTCCATGGCATCGACGAGGTTGGCCGCCCGGTTGTAGCCAATCTTGAATTTGCGCTGCACGGAGGAGATGGACACACGACGACCCTCGGTGACGAAAGCCACCGCCTCGTCATAGAGCGAGTCGCCTTCACTGTCCCCGCTCCCTTCGGACAGCGACGGAACGCCCGGCAACTTCTCACCTTCGGCGCCGTTGAGCACATCGTCCACATAGACGGGTTCGCCCCGGTCCTTCCAGGCACTGACGACACGGTGTACCTCGTCGTCATCAACGAAGGCCCCATGGACCCGAACCGGCAGACCGGACCCGGGCGGCAGGTACAGCATGTCGCCGTGGCCGAGCAATTGCTCTGCCCCGCCCTGGTCCAGCACCGTCCGGGAGTCGATCTTCGACTGCACCGAGAACGAGATCCGCGTGGGGATATTGGCCTTGATCAGACCGGTGATGACGTCCACCGACGGGCGCTGGGTCGCCAGGATCAGGTGGATACCGGCGGCCCGCGCTTTCTGGGCTATCCGCGCGATCAGCTCTTCCACCTTCTTGCCGACGATCATCATCATGTCGGCGAACTCGTCGATCACGACGACGATGAACGGCAGCGGCTCCAGCGCCGGACGATCCTCTTCGCCGTTCTCAAGGTACTCATCAGGCTTCCAGAGCGGGTCCGGAATCGGCTCGCCCGCCTCGATGGCGTCCTTCACCTTGCGGTTGAAGCCCGCCAGGTTGCGGACACCGAGCGCAGCCATCAGACGGTAGCGGCGTTCCATCTCGGCGACACACCAGCGCAGGCCATTCGCCGCTTCCTTCATGTCGGTGACCACCGGCGCCAGCAGATGGGGGATGCCGTCGTAGATGCTCAGTTCCAGCATCTTCGGGTCCACCATGATGAAGCGAACCTCGTCGGGCGTGGCCTTCAGCAGCATACTGAGGATCATGGCGTTGACGCCCACCGACTTACCGGAACCGGTGGTACCGGCCACCAGCAGGTGCGGCATCTTGCCCAGGTTGGCAGTCATCGGATTGCCACCGATGTCATTGCCCAGCGCCAGCGTCAACGGCGAACTGGATTCCTCGAAAGCACGCGACGACAGCACCTCACGCAGGCGCACCATCTCCCGCTCTTCGTTGGGGATCTCGATACCGACGACCGACTTGCCCGGAATGACTTCCACCACCCGCACGCTGATCACCGCCAGGGAGCGCGCCAGGTCCTTCGCCAGGTTGGAAATACGGCTCACCTTAACGCCCGGCGCCGGCTTGATCTCGAAACGGGTGATTACCGGACCGGGATTGACCTCGACCACTTCAACGCTGACCCCGAAGTCGGAGAGCTTTTCCTCCAGCAGCTGGGACATGTGCTCCAGCGACTCCTTGGAATAGCCCTTCTTCTTGTGGGGATCAGCCGGATCCAGCAAGGTGATTGGGGGCAACGGGCTGTCGATGTCATCGAAGAGCGAAGGCTGGCGCTTGGTGTCCTTGTCCCTGGGCCCGTCGTCCTTGCGCTTGAACGGTGAAATCTTCACGTTGCGAGCGTCCGCCGCCGGCTGTTCCGGCGCGGCTTTGCGGGCGGCCGGCTGGGGTCTGGGCGCAGGCTCATCATCGGTAGCGGAAAAGCCCGCCTCTGCCGGCGCGTCCAGCCGGGCGGTGGCAGCCAGCCCGTCTACGCTGGGCTCAATCCTGGTCGGCAGGGGCTCGTATTCGCCGTCATCCGCCTTGCTGCGCCGGAACCATCCGCGGATCCGCTGCATCAGCGAGGGTTTTTCCTCCCCATCGGCCGCGACCCGATCATTGACCAGCGGCGGCTCGCGGCGGGCAGCGGACGCCGGCTCGGCGTTCTTCGGCGGCTCCGGCGTGTCTTCGTCCGACTCAACATTGGTGTTGAAGTTGGTCTTGATCCAATCGGCAAAACGCAGGGTGTAGTCCCCCAGCGCATCCATCATCCCGAACCAGGACAGCCCGGTGAATACAGTCAGGGCAAACAGGAAGATCGCCACCAGCACCAGCGTCGCGGCCGGCAGGTTGAATGCCCCCACCATGGCATCGGACACCTCGGCCCCGAGCACGCCACCGGCGCTGGCATCCAGACCCATGATGGAATACAGGGACAGCAGGCTGGTGGCACTCAGCAGAATCAGGATGAAGCCGCCAAAGCGCAACAGGAAAAGCGGCCAATGCAGCTCAACGGAGTCGTTGCGGTGCTTGACCAGCAAGAAAGCGTAGAACGCCACCATGGCGGGAAACAGGAAAGCCACCTGACCGAAAAAGTCGATCAGCAGGCTCGCGATCCAGGCGCCGGTCCGCCCGGCGTAGTTGGAGACCGACACCTCGTGGCCGACACTCGCCCAGCCGGGATCGCTGGCGCTATAACTGACCAGTGCCATCAGCAGATAGATGCACAGTGCCGTCAGCGCGATCAGCGCCCCTTCGCGCCCGCCCTGGGCAAGCAGCTTACGGAAGCGCTGCTGCTTCTCTGTCAGCTGGGTCTCTTGCCCGGCTTTTTTTCGTTCTGACATGGATTGGCTACGGCTCATTTCAGAGCAGGCTTCCTTCTGTTATTAGCGCGTCAATGCGTCCAACCCTCGGGCCAGGTCCGCCTTCAGGTCTTCGATGTCTTCCAGGCCCACCGAAATCCGGATCAGGTTCTCGGTGATACCGGCTTCCGCCTTGTCCTCCGGAGACAGCCGGCCGTGTGTCGTGGTCGCCGGATGAGTCACCGTGGTGCGGGTGTCGCCCAGGTTTCCGGTAATGGAAATAATCCGGGTCGCATCGATCACCTGCCAGGCTTCGGCCCGCCCGCCCTTCACACGGAACGACAGGACGCCGCCATACCCCTTCTGCTGCTTGCCCGCCAGGACATGCTGGGGGTGCGACGCCAGGCCCGCATAGAATACACGCTCGACTGCAGGATGTTGCTCCAACCATTGCGCCAACTCTAACGCACTGGCGCAATGGGCGCGCATACGGATTGGTAACGTTTCCAGTCCCTTAAGAAAGACCCAGGCATTGAACGGGCTCATGCTCGGCCCGCCCGAACGCATGAAGCCGTACACCTCTTCCATCAGCGCGCTGGAGCCAACCACCACACCGCCGATGCAGCGACCCTGGCCATCCAGGTACTTGGTCGCCGAATGGATCACGATGTCCGCACCGTACTCGAACGGACGCTGCAGGATCGGCGTACAGAAGCAGTTATCCACCACAAACAGGGCATCGTTTTCATGGGCCAGATCGGCCAGCTCCTGCAGGTTGGCCACTTCACACAACGGGTTGGATGGCGTTTCCAGGAACAGCATACGGGTTTCCGGCCGTACCGCCGATTTCCAGGCATCCATATCGGTCAGTCCGACGAACGTCGTCTCGACGCCGAATCGCGCCAGGTACTTCTGGAACAGGACGTTGGTCGTCCCGAAAACGCCCCGGGAACAGACCACATGGTCGCCGGCCTGCAACAGGGCCATGCAGGTACTCATGATGGCGGCCATGCCGGAAGCGGTTCCGATGGCGCGTTCGCCGCCTTCCATCGCTGCGATGCGTGCCTCGAAGGCCTGCACGGTGGGGTTCGTGAAGCGGGAATAGATATTGCCCGGCTCTTCGCCACCAAATCGCGCAGCCGCCTGGGCCGCACTGCCGTAGACAAAGCTCGAGGTGGCGAAAATGGCATCGCTGTGCTCCAGTTGCGCCGTCCGCACCTGCCCTGCCCTCACGGCCAGCGTATCCACGGAAACCCCTTCCAGGTCGGATTCCGGGATAAATGCGTGCTCTTCTCGGATCTTGCTCATCGCCTTGGGCCCCGTGACTCAGTCTTCGTCGTTGTGGAGATCGATAATAGCGTTATCGGACGACATCTCCGGGTTTTTCTTCGCCTTGTTACTTTCGCCCCGCTGGGTTTCCAGGTTGGCGAGGTAGGCCGCATCGATATCGCCGGTGATGTAATTACCGTCGAACACCGAGCACTCCCAGGCCTCAATCTCGGGGTTCACGTCATTCACGCAGGTGATGAGATCGTCCAGGTCCTGGTAGATCAGCCAGTCGGCGCCGATCAACTGCTGGATTTCCTCAACGGTACGTTCATGGGCAATCAGCTCGCTGGCCGCCGGCATATCGATACCGTAGACATTGGGATAACGGACGGGCGGCGCAGCCGAGGCAAAATACACCTTGCGCGCGCCGGCATCCCGGGCCATCTGCACGATTTCCTCACAGGTCGTGCCGCGTACTATGGAATCATCCACCAGCATCACGTTCTTGCCCTTGAACTCCAGGTCGATCGGGTTCAGTTTCTGGCGCACGGACTTCTTGCGCATCTTCTGGCCAGGCATGATGAACGTGCGGCCGATATAGCGGTTCTTGATAAAGCCTTCCCGGAATTTCACGCCCAGGCGATGAGCCATCTGCATGGCCGATGTCCGGCTGGTGTCGGGAATCGGCATGACCACGTCGATGTCATGGTCCGGCCGCTCACGCAGGATCTTGTCCGCCAGGGTTTCGCCCATGCGCAGGCGGGCCTTGTAGACCGACACCTTGTCCAGGATGGAATCCGGACGGGCAAAATAGACGTGCTCGAAAATACACGGGATCAGGTGCGGTTCGCGGGCGCACTGCTGGGTGTAGATCGTGCCGTCGGTTTCGATATACACCGCCTCGCCCGGTTCGATGTCGCGCACCAGTTTGAAGCCCGCTGCGTTCAGCGCGACGCTCTCGGAGGCGATCATGTATTCCTTGCCGGCTTCGGTTTCGCGGACGCCGTAACAGGCCGGACGAATCCCCCGGGGGTCCCGGAAGCCGACGATGCCATAGCCGGTAATCATGGCAATCGCCGCGTAGGCTCCGCGACAACGCTCATGGACCGCACTGACGGCGGCAAAGATCTCGTCCTTGGTCGGGTTCAGCTTGCCCAGTTTCTGCAGTTCATGGGCAAAGACGTTCAACAACACCTCAGAATCGGAATTGGTGTTGATGTGGCGCAGATCGGTACGGAACAGGTCGCGGCTCAGGTCGTCGGCATTGGTCAGGTTGCCGTTGTGGGCCAGCGTGATGCCATAGGGACTGTTCACATAGAACGGCTGCGCTTCGGCGGAGCTGGAGGAGCCGGCGGTCGGGTAGCGCACATGACCAATACCCACATTACCGACGAGGCGACGCATGTGCCGTGTCCGAAAAACGTCACGAACCAGGCCGTTATCCTTGCGCAGATAAAAGCGATCGTCCTGGAAGGTTACGATGCCGGCCGCATCCTGCCCCCGGTGCTGAAGGACCGTCAACGCGTCATAGAGCGACTGGTTGACGTTAGAGGTACTTACGATACCGACAATGCCACACATGGGTGTTTACTTCTCCAGTACAGATATCATGGCTTCGTTGCCCGGTTGCGCCTGGACCGCCTTGGCGGACTCGTCGGCGGGTCCGAGGAAACGTTCAAATTCATCGCCCAGCATGCGCCGGGACCACTGCTCGACCATCGCCAGACGACCAATCATCACCGACTGCCTCCACCAGGTATCCTGGGAGAGCGGTGTATAGCGGACGAAAGCGATGGCAACAATAACGACGAGCAGCCCCCGCAGCAAACCGAACCCCATCCCGAGCACACGATCCGTGGCGGAAAGGCCGGTGACAACGACAAGCTGACCAATCAGATTATTGATAACGGCGCCCACGATCAGGGTACCAAAAAACAGGATTGCAAAGGCAGCAATCAGCCGGACCAACGGCGTCTCCACCGTGCTTTCCAGCAGCATCTGCATCTGCGGATGGAACGTGCGGGCGATAATGAAGGCGGCAATCCAGGTGACGAGTGACAGCGCCTCCCTGACAAACCCGCGCTTGAGGCTGATCAGGGTCGAAACAGCAATGATGGTAATGATGACCCAGTCTATCCAGATCAGCGCGTTCATGGTCGACCCACTAACGAATTCAGGAAGCGCGGATTCTATCAGGAAACCGGGTCACACCAAACCTTGACGACGCTGCCGGATCGCGGTTGCCCTACCCTCACCGATCGCCGGACATCACCAGACTGTTGAGGTTGAATGCCTTATCCAGCCTGGATTTGGCGGATTTTGCCTCATCCTCGCTGACGAACGGTCCGGAGAAGACCCGCGTCAGGGTGATATCGCCTCGCTTGACGTTTTCGGTGTACGCAGCGTATCCCTTGTCGCGGACTTCGTCGCGCAGGCGCAGGGCATTCTTCTCGTTACCGAAACTGCCCAACTGAACAAGCCAGGCGCCTTTCATGGTCTGCTTGTATTCGGCATCTTCGGTCGGCTCGGGCTCGCTGGGCGTCGCGGCGTTTGCCGCGGCCTTGGCCGTGTTCCCGGAAGGTGCCGGCTGGGGCTTCGGGGCCGGTTCCGGCGCGGGCGCGGGTGCGGGCGCAGTCTCCTGCTCTGCCGTCGGGGCGCTGCCCTCACTCGGCGTCGCCACCGTCGGCGCGGCGGCCTTGGGCTCTTCGATGGTATAGGCGGGAGCGCTGTCCTGGGAGGCTTCCTGGTCACCGGATGAAGCAGACTGCTGGCCAACCTGGCCCTGGATATCAACCGACGGGAAGGCGGGCTCTTCGGGCAGTTTTATTTTCTGGGTGGTTCGCTCTGTGTGCGGTTCATCGAACAGCATCGGGACAAAGATAACAGCCAGTGATATCAGTACCAGGGCGCCGACAATGCGCTGCTTCAGACCATCCACAGGAAGCGTTCCTCTCTGTTGGGGGAGATTCTGACCGGATACTAACGCCCACGGCTACAGAACACAAAGCCGTGCAGAGCGCATGACGGAAGTTTAAGGTTCTGAAAAGACCCGGAAACAGGGGCCGTGTTATCGCCCCACGAGCAGGGTTCGGCCCTGTTCAGGCCCGGGAAAACGGGGCACCGATACACACCATGCGCGGGCGTCATACCGGCCCCCGCTGCACCAGTTCAACGCCAGGAAACCCGTCCTGCGCCGCTCAGCCCGGCACCGCACTGCGAGCCTCGGCCACCGTAAAGAAGGAACCAAACACGATAATACAGTCGTTTTCCCCGGCCACCTCACGCGCTGCTTCGATGGCCTCGGCCACGCTCCCGGCCCGTTCGACAACCGCCTTGTCGCCCACAACCGGTTCGACCCGCCGGACCAGCGTATCGATATCCAGCCCCCGCGGCACATCCAGCGGCGCCAGGAACCACCGATCGACCACGGCCGCCATGGCGGCAACGACGCCCGCCGTATCCTTGTCCGAGAGGCAGGCGTAAACGGCATGAACCTTTCCTCTAACCGACAGCGCCGCGATACGCTCCCGGAGCCAGCGGGCGGCATGCGGGTTATGGCCGACATCGACATAGAGCGCCGGTGACGACAGCAGTTGCTCAAAGCGCCCGGCGACCCGCACATCGGCCAATGCCCGATGGATCGCTTCGGGAGACATCTCTGGTTCAAGCAGGCGAATGGCCTGCACTGCTGCGGCCAGGCTGCGCTCGGGCAGCGTTGTTCCGGGTAACGCAACCTGCCAGCCCGCCGTCACCACACGGCGCAAACCGGAATCATCCGATTCCAGCCGGTAGGCTTCCCCAAAACGGTAAAGCCGGACCTTTTGCGCCGCAGCCTGCTGCAGCACGGACCGGGGCGGATCTTCGTCGCCGTAGATCGCATTCTGCCGGTAGCGCAGGATGCCGGCTTTCTCGAAGCCGATCTGATCCCGGTCGTCGCCCAGCCAGGCGGTGTGATCGAGGTCCACGGATGTGATGATGGCGAGGTCGGCATCCAGCACGTTGACTGCATCCAAACGCCCCCCGAGACCCACTTCCAGGATCCAGTCTTCTATGCCGGCATCCCGGAACAGCAGAAAAGCGGCCAGGGTGCCGAATTCAAAATAGGTCAGACTGACATCGCGGCGCGCTGCCTCCACCGCCTCGAAGGCACCTACCAGAGCAGCGTCCGAAACATCCTCCCCGTTCAGCCGCACCCGCTCGTTGTACCGCTGCAAGTGCGGCGAGGTGTAGGCACCGACTTTCCGGCCGCGGGACAGCAGCAGGCGTTCGATGGCCGCGACCGTCGTCCCTTTCCCATTCGTCCCGCCGACTGTGATGATCCGGGCTTCCGGCTTTCCGGGAAAGAGGCGGCGCAGGACCAGTAACACCCGGTCCAGGCCCAGATCAATTTCGGTGGGATGCAGCGCTTCGAGATAGGCGAGCCACTGATCGACAGTGGCTCCAGGCTCAGGCGCTCGGGGCATCGGGGATGTCTGCTTCGGCGCCTTCAGCATCGACACGCGTCACTTCTTCGGGCTCGGGCGCCTCCTGGCCGGTGAACTTGGCCAGCACGGAAGCGATGCGATAACGCATGTCGTGACGCTCCACGATCATATCGATGGCGCCATGCTCAAGCAGGAACTCGCTGCGCTGGAAGCCTTCCGGCAGCTTCTCCCGCACCGTCTGCTCGATAACCCGGGGGCCGGCGAAGCCGATCAGTGCGTAGGGCTCGGCAATATTCAGGTCGCCCAGCATGGCCAGGCTGGCCGACACACCGCCGAATACCGGATCGGTCAGCACCGAGATGAACGGAATACCCGCTTGCTTCATGCGCTCCAGCGCCGCCGCCGTCTTGGCCATCTGCATCAGGGAGAGAATGGCCTCCTGCATACGCGCGCCGCCACTGGCCGAGAAACAGACCAGGGGGATACCTTCTTCCAGGGAGACGTTCACGGCCTGCACAAAGCGCTCGCCGACAACCTGCCCCATGGACCCGCCCATGAAGTTGAACTCGAAGGCACAGGCCACCAGCGGCAGCCCCAGGGTGCGGCCTCGCATCGCAATCAGGGCATCCTTCTCCCGGGTGCCTTTCTGGGCCGATGCCAAACGATCCCGGTAGCGCTTGCTGTCCTTGAACTTGAGGCGATCCCACGGCTCCAGATCGGCACCGATCTCCTCACGGCCGTCTTCATCCAGAAAGATATCCAGCCGGCGGCGTGCCGTGACACGCAAATGGTGCGAACACTTCGGACAAACATCCAGGTTCTTGTCGAGTTCCGGCTTGTAGAGGAAGGCACCGCACTTGGGGCATTTCTTCCAAAGCCCTTCCGGCACACTGGTTCTCTGCTTGGAGTCCGAGCGAATCATGCTCGGCATGATCTTGTCCAGCCAGTTACTCATGATGTCTTCCCGTTATTCGTTCCTGTTGGGCCTGTTCCGTGCCAAACGCCCCGTCTCAGGACGCCAGTTCGTCCAGGGCTTCGCGCATCGGTTTCAGGAGGCTGACCAGTGAGGACTTCAACGCCTCAATGTCATCCTGATTTTTGGCAATTGTATCGACCAGGATACTTCCCACAATTACACCATCGGATACCCGACCCACGGCAGCGGCAGTTTCGGCGTTGCGAATACCGAAACCGACACCCACCGGGACAGAGGTCAGTGCATGAATCCGGCTGACTTTTTCGGCGACATCGTCAACATTCAGTTGGGCCGAGCCGGTCACACCCTTCAGGGAAACATAGTAGATGTAGCCGGAGCTGTGTGCACTGATTGCCCGGATACGATCCTCGGTGGTCGTCGGCGCCAACAGGAAAATCGGGTCCAGCCCGCGCTCGGCAAACAGCGGAGCGACATCCTCTGCTTCTTCCGGGGGCAGGTCCACGGTCAGGACACCGTCCACACCGGCTGCCTTTGCCGCATCGGAGAAGACTTCATAACCCATGGCCTCAACCGGGTTCAGATACCCCATCAGGACAATCGGGGTCTTGTCGTCACGGCTGCGGAAGGTTTTTACCATCTCCAGCACCTGGCGCAACGAGGTCCCGTGCTTGAGCGCCCGCTCGCAGGCCAACTGGATCACCGGGCCGTCGGCCATGGGGTCCGAAAACGGTACCCCAAGCTCGATGATATCGGCGCCGGCCTCGACCAGCGTGTGCATCAGTTCGACGGTCCGGTCCGGATGTGGATCACCGGCCGTGATGTAGGGAATCAGTGCTTTGCGGCCCTGCCCTTTGAGTGTCTGCAGTACAGTTTGAATACGACTCATGCGATTCCCCAGATCCAGTTAAACCTCAATACCATCGAGCTGCGCGATGGTATGGATATCCTTGTCGCCGCGACCGGAGACGTTGATCACCACCATCTGGCCCTTGTCCATGGACGCCGCCAGTTTGGTCGCGTAGGCCACCGCATGGGCGCTTTCCAGCGCCGGCATGATGCCCTCGACCCGGGTCAGTTGGCGGAAGCCCGCCAGGGCCTCGTCATCGGTCACCGAAACATACTGGGCCCGGCCGATATCCTTGAGCCAGCTGTGCTCGGGACCGACACCCGGATAGTCGAGGCCGGCACTGACCGAGTGGGTTCCCGCGATCTGGCCGTTCTCGTCCTCCATCAGGTAGGTCCGGTTGCCGTGCAACACGCCCGGACGGCCGGCAGAAAGCGGCGCCGCGTGCTGCCCAGTTGACAGCCCCAACCCACCGGCTTCCACGCCGTACATGGCCACACTCTCATCGGTCAGGAAGGGATAGAACAGGCCAATGGCGTTGGAGCCGCCACCTACGCAGGCCACCAGCGCATCCGGCAGACGCCCCGCCTGCGCCAGCGCCTGGCGACGGGTCTCACGGCCAATGACCGCCTGGAAGTCGCGTACCAGCATTGGATACGGGTGCGGACCGGCGACCGTGCCAATGATGTAGAAGGTATCGTCGACGTTGGTGACCCAGTCCCGCATGGCTTCGTTCATGGCGTCCTTGAGGGTTTTGGTACCACTCTCGACGGCGTGCACCTCTGCCCCCAGTAGTTTCATGCGGTAAACGTTCAGCGACTGCCGCTTGACGTCTTCCGATCCCATGAAGACGTGGCATTCCAGACCCAGGCGGGCACAAACCGTAGCGGTGGCGACACCATGCTGGCCGGCGCCGGTTTCCGCAATCACACGCTTCTTGCCCAGGAAACTCGCCAAAAGCGCCTGACCAATGGTGTTGTTCACCTTGTGGGCGCCGGTGTGATTCAGGTCTTCACGCTTGAGCCAGATCTGCGCGCCACCGGTCTCCCGGGTCAGCCGTTCCGCGAAATAGAGTGGGCTCGGGCGACCGACGTAATCCGCCAGATCCTTGTCGAACGTGGCCTGGAATTCAGCGTCGTCACGCAGCTTGAGATATTCCGTCTCCAGCTGCATCAACGAGTCCATCAGCGTTTCGGACACAAAGCGGCCACCATAGGCTCCAAAATGGCCCCGGGTATCCGGCAACGCACGCAGCATCTCTTCAGTCAGCTTAACCGACACGGTTCACCTCTCTGATAAATTCAATGATACGGGACGGGTCCTTGATTCCCTTTTCCCGTTCAACGCCTCCACTGACATCGACCGCCCAGGGCCTGACGGCCGCCACGGCGCCCGCTACGTTAGCAGAGTTCAAACCACCGGCCAATATCAAGGGTTTGGGACGCTCATCGGGAATCAGCGACCAGTCGAATGTCTGTCCGGTCCCGCCGAAACGGTGTGGGTCATAGGCATCCACCAACAGACCGGAAGCTTGATGATAGGTCCGGTAGGCGGCTTCGATATCCGCCCGCCCCTGTACCCGGACCGCTTTCATCCAGCGGCGCCCGAACTGCTCACAGAAGCCGGGCGTCTCGTCGCCATGAAACTGCAGCAGCGACAGCCCCACGCTGTCCATGACACGACGTACAAGCGACGCTTCCGGGTTGACGAACAGACCAACGCTTTCAACGAAGGGCGGCAATTCGCGGACGATGGCCGCCGCCTGTTCAATGTCGACGGCCCTCGGGCTGGGCGCATAGAACACCAGGCCGATGGCGTCCGCCCCGGCCTCAACGGCGACCAGCGCATCTTCCAGGCGTGTGATGCCACAAATCTTGACCCGCGTTCTCATTCCAACGCACTCCGTTGTTTCCTGAAGACCGGACCTTCAACCAACGCCTGCTGCTCCGCCGTAAACCACGGCTGCATAAACTCGGGGCCGGGCGCCTCGCTGGGAATACCCGCATCGTCAGGATAACCGACGCTGACCAGGTAAAGGCCGTGGGCCGGTCCCGTGATGTCCGCCTGACGCCGGTCCCGTTGTTCCAGTATCTCACGGATCCACCCGACTGGCTGCTTGCCGTTGCCAACCGCCATCAGCGCTCCGGCGATATTGCGGACCATATGATGCAGGAAAGCGTTGGCCTGGATATCGATGACGACATAGTCACCATGACGGGTGATGCGGATGAAGTGCACGTTCCGGTTGGGCGTGCGGGATTGACACCCTGCCGCCCGAAAGGACGAAAAGTCATGCTCGCCCACCAGCGCTTGCGCCGCTTCATGCATGCGGTTCGCGTCAAGGGGGCGAAAGGTCCAGGCCACCTGGTTTCGCAGGATGCCCGGCCGTACCGGGTGATTAAAAATCACGTAGCGGTAGCGGCGGCTGATGGCGCTGAAGCGGGCGTGGAAATCGTCCGCCATCTGTCCGGCCCAACGCACAGCAATGTCGCCGCGCAGTGCGGTATTGATGCCCATGATCCAGGAACGGTAGCTGCGTACGGACTGCGTTTCGAAATGAACCACCTGGGCCGAGGCATGGACACCGGCATCGGTGCGTCCAGCACAGACCAGATCGACCGTTTCATTGGCCACCCGGGAAACGGCCTGCTGCAACTGGCCTTCCACCGAAGGCACACCTGATTTCTGCTGCTGCCAGCCATGGAAGGCGGCACCATCGTACTCGAACAACAGGGCAACCCGTCCGTTGCCGATCGGCGCGTCCTGATCAAATTCTGCGGATGTGGATAACAACGTGGATTAAACCATTCGGGGTATCGCGGAAACAAAAACGCCGGAGGGATTCCCTCCGGCGCTCCATAGCATTGCGGACAGTATAACGGATCAGGCCAGGTTTTTAAGCAGATCCTGGGCTTCCGCCTTCTGATCGTCGCTACCCTCGATGGCAACCTCCTCCAGGATATCGCGGGCACCGTCGGAGTCGCCCATTTCGATATAGGCTCGGGCGAGATCCAGCTTGGTGGCCGCTTCATCCGTGCCGGCGAGGAAGTCGAAATCGTCCTCGTCGTCCAGTGACGTTTCGTCGAAATCCATCATGTCGCCATCCTTGCGGGTCTCGTCCGTCGACTTTTCCTCGTCAGCGGCAGGTTCAGCCGGCTCCTCGGCCACCGGGATATTGTCGTCGTCATCCACGCCCGCCAGGGAATCATCGAGATCCAGCTCTTCGTCCAATTCCGGAATTTCGTCGTCGGTCAGCGGCTCAACCTGATCGTCCTCCGGCGTTTCCGCCACCTCTTCCATCAGCGCCAGGTCTTCGTCGGAGACATCCAGTTCCAGCTCGTCCAGCGTGTCTGCAGATTCGGATTCGGTCGGCTCGTCTTCCGTTTCATTGGCCACTTTCTCCAGCTCGGCGTCCAGGTCATCCAGGAAGGACTCGTCCAGGTTACCCTGCTCGTCGGCGGCCAGCTCCGGTTCCTCCTCCAGCGGCGGCAGTTCGTCGTCACTGGTGGCGCGCTCGGATTCCGGCTCCGCCTCGTCCTCCAGCAGACTGTCGTCCAGCTCCAGCGAACCGAAATCCTCCTCGGTCAGCTCAGGCTCTTCGGCGTTGTCCGCCGACTCGTCTTCAAAGTCGATATCAAGGTCCAGGTCGTCAGCCGTGGCGGATTCCTCTACGCCCTGTTCCGGCTCGGTCGAGGTGTCGCTGCTCTCGATCTCGTCCTCATCGAAGCCCAGATCCGATATATCGTATTCGACGGGCGATTCGGGCCCCGCCCGGGACGCCTCATCTTCCCCCTCGCCGGCAATAGGCTCCTCGTCCAGCTCCAGGGAATCGAAGTCCAGGTCGTCCCCAGCCTTGGCCGTTGCTTCATCCTGCGGTTCGGATTCGGCCTCAGACGTTTCGCTGTAAAGACCGGCAAACGAGTCCTCCGTCACCTCCCCGGTCGGCGCCGAACCCACATCCGAACGCAACTGCGATTCCAGATCATCGATACTGGGTGTGGATTCCACTTCATCGAGCCGGTTGCGAAGCGTCTGGGCCTCGGTCATGGCAGACTCGTCGTCGAGGGCTTCCAGTTCGCCATACTGCTTCTCGAACGCTGAACGATCCTCAGTCTCAGCGTAGACGGCCAGTAGCTTGAGGCGAAGGTCCGTCCGGCTCGGCTCCCGGGAGATGGCCGATTCCAGAACCTCAACCGCCTGATCGTGACGGCCGTAGGCGATGTACGCATCCGCCTCGGCCAGGGCATCCTTCTCTTCACCCTCTTCGCCACTGGCGCCGACGCCCAGGTCGATATTGCCATCGTCCTGGGCCGACTCTTCGTTCAACTGCTCGTAGAACGCCTTCTCACGGTTCGCGTTACGGCGGGCCAGCAGACCGAGCAGGAGCAGCGCGAGGATCGCCGCGCCCCCGCCGGCAATCTGGTACATCCGGTTGTTCTTGAACGCTTCAACGATATTGCCGACGAAGCCCTTGTCTTCCACCTCCGGCTCGCTCGGCTGAGCGGCTGCCGGCTTGGCCGGCTTCGGTGCCTGTTGCCCAGGCTCCGCCGGGGCCGCAGCCGTGGTATCAGACTGGGCTTCCGGGGCGGTCTTCTCCTGGTCGGCCGGTGTCTGTTCGGATGACGCGGTTTCGGAACCAGTGCCGGCCGCTTCGGCGGTCATGCCCTCAGCCGATGCCGTGTCGTCACTTGCGGCCATCTGGTCTTCAGCCGTGGACGACTCCGACGCGGCGGTGGCGTCCGTCATCTGCTCGCCTTCAGGCGCTGCTGCCGATCCGGCTTCGGCGGCGGCACCTTCGCCGGTCGCAGCTGCCTGGGCGGCGTCCTTCGGCTCACCTTCACCGCCGCCTGCCGCCTCGGCATCGCCTGATTTTCCGGCCTGCGCCTGAAGTTCGGCCAACTGGGAATTCTTCAGTTCAACCAGACGTTGCATGGTCGCCAACTGCGACTGGAGATCCTCAACCCGGGAGTTGAGCTCCTCATTCTCGCGCTGGGCCTTGTCCAGTTGCTCCATCACCACTTCGGTGCTGCCTTCCCTGCCACCGGCAACACCCTCAGCGCCGCCGGATGACGCGCCCTTCTCCGGGCTGGTCGAGTCGTTACCCGCACTCAGGCGAAGCTCGTCGCCACCCTGGGTCTGTGCCGGCGCGCCCTGTGCTGGCTGCTGGCCGGTCGCGTCCACCGTCTGCTGCGCCTGCTTCAGCGCCTGGTTCTGGGCAACGACCTCCTGGTAGGCCTGTTGACGGGTGCGTGCTTCAATCTGCTCCGCCGTGGGTATACGCAACACCTGGCCACGCTTGAGGCGATTGATATTGCCGTCCATGAAGGCATCCGGGTTCAGGTCCTGCAGTGCCAGCATGACCTGTTGCGGCGTATAACTGGCATTCGGGCGCACCTGTTGGGCGATGCCCCAGAGCGTGTCGGAAGGTCCCGTCGGCCCGAAGGTGCGTCCGTACGAACCGGACTGGCCTGATGTCGGTGCTGCGGTGTTGCGCGATGGCTGCCGGGCCGTGCCGGACGCCTGCGATGGCGTGCTGGCCTGGCGATCGGTCGACGGCGCCTGGACCGGCTGGGCCACGGAGTCGCCGACTTTCTCCGCGTAGACGGGCGGATCCAGCAGCATCGAGTACTCACGCAGAAGCTTACCGTTCGGCCAGGTCACTTCAATCAGGAAGTTCAGGTAAGGCTCCCGAACCGCCTGCTTGGTGGAGACGTGGATCATCAACTGGCCGTTTGGTGCGGTAGCCACGTTGAATTTGAGATTGGTAAGGAAAAATTCACGATCGATCCCGACACGATCAAAGACGTCCTGCGACGCCAGGTTGACGTATACCTCGTTCGGGCTCACACCACCTGTGTTACGCAGCTCGATATCCGCGTCGAGGGGTTGATTGAGATAGGATTGAAGCTCCACTTCGCCGAGCCCGAGCGCATTAGCAACGCCTGAGCCGAGCCCTCCTACCAGAGCCAGCGCAACCGCAAGTTTGCGTACCTTCATGCTTTTTCCTTACCAGTCTCCGTTATTCGTTACTGCCGTCTGTAATTCAGACTCGGACGAGGTTGGATGACTTCCGACTTTCGCTTTATTGTTGTCAGGGAGCCTCTGATTGATCTGAGGATTACATTTGCGAAAGTATTGTTGATAAAGCCCTCTTTATCAATCGATCAGCGATAATGTTTGTAATTGTTGTTAAACAAATGTTCGGAAGATGCTGTTCAGGTGGCGAAAATTCATCCACCACTGTACGTTTTCACCCCGAAAACAACCGGTTCTGTCCCGATTGTCCGACTTGTCACCGAAACGATCCTGTGACCAAAAATAACAGGGGCGAAAGCCTAATGCAGCTTTCGCCCCTGACTCAACGCCCCAAAAGGGGACGCAGTTAGCATTTCCACCCCGCCCTGGCGACGTGAAAATGGCGCTCATCAGCGCTCCTGCAGGATCCGCAGCATCCGGCGCAGCGGTTCAGCCGCGCCCCAGAGCAACTGGTCGCCGACGGTAAACGCGGAAATGTACTCCGGCCCCATGGCCAGTTTGCGGATACGGCCGATCGGAACGCTCAGAGTGCCGGTGACCTTCGCCGGTGTCAGCTCTTCCATGCTGGCCTCACGGTCGTTGGGAACGACCTTGACCCAGTCATTGGATGTCGCCAGCAGCGATTCGATCTCGCTCACCGGGATGTCCTTGCGCAGCTTGATGGTCAGCGCCTGGCTGTGACTGCGCATGGCGCCGATGCGCACGCAGATACCGTCGATCGGGATCGGGCTGTCGCTGCGTCCCAGGATCTTGTTGGTCTCGCTCTGCGCTTTCCACTCTTCCTTGCTCTGACCGCTTTCCAGCTGCTTGTCGCAGTAGGGAATCAGGCTGCCGGCCAGCGGCACGCCGAAGTTGTCGGTCGGGAACCCGGATGACCGCATGGTTTCGGTGACCTTGCGATCGATTTCCAGGATCGCGGAACCCGGATCGGCCAGGAGGTCGGCGACGTTGCCATGCAGTTGTCCCATCTGGTTGAGGAGCTCGCGCATGTTCTGGGCGCCGGCGCCGGATGCTGCCTGATAGGTCATCGGTGAGATCCACTCGATCAGGTCGTTCTCCAGCAGGCCGCCGAGGGCCAGCATCATCAGGCTCACGGTGCAGTTGCCACCGATGTAGTCCTTCACGCCACGGCTCAGCGCATCGTCGATGACGTTGCGGTTGACCGGGTCCAGGATGATGACGGAGTGGTCCGCCATACGCAGTGTGGAGGCGGCATCGATCCAGTAGCCGTCCCAGCCGGATTCGCGCAGCGGGCCGAAAACCTTGCTGGTGTAGTCGCCACCCTGGCAGGTCACGATGACGTCCATTTCCCGGAGCGCGTCCAGGTCAAAGGCGTCCTTCAGTGCCGGTACGTCAGCCTTGCCCACGTCGGGCGCCGGCTGACCGGCCTGGGATGTTGAGAAAAAGACCGGATCGATGTCCGCGAAGTCATTTTCTTCCTGCATGCGCTGCATGAGGACAGAGCCCACCATGCCGCGCCAGCCAATAAGTCCAACTCGCTTCATGTGCGACTTTTGAACCTCGTTCTGTGCCGGCCCGCTTCCCCTTTTGCAGGGACCGGACCGGATGAATGATCCTGCGGCGGCAACATCCAGCCGTCGTCAGGTCTCTGGAGTATGTCCGATCAAAGCGCTTCCAGCACCGCGTCACCCATTTCCCGGGTGCTGACGCGGGATGCGTCCTCGGACATGATGTCGGCAGTTCGCAGGCCCTTATCGAGTACCGCACTGACGGCCGCTTCGATCGCCTGCGCCGCCTGTTCCGCTCCCAGACTGTACCGCAGCATCATCGCGGCCGACAGGATCGTTGCCAGCGGATTGGCAATGCCCTGACCCGCAATATCCGGGGCGGAACCATGGCAGGGCTCGTACATGCCCTGCTTTTCCGCATTCAGTGATGCAGACGGCAACATGCCGATGGAACCGGTCAGCATGGCCGCTTCGTCGGAAAGAATATCACCAAACATGTTGCCGGTCACAATCACGTCGAACTGTTTCGGCGCCCTGACCAGTTGCATGGCGGCGTTGTCGACGTACATGTGCGACAACTCGACATCCGGGTAGTCCCTGGCCAGATCCGTCATGATCTCGCGCCACAGCTCGGTGACTTCCAGCACGTTGCACTTGTCCACCGAACACAGCTTACCGCCCCGCTGTTGCGCGGCTTCGAAGGCAACGCGACCGATCCGACGGATCTCGGATTCACTGTAGACGTAGGTGTTGTAACCCTGGCGTTCACCGTTTTCCAGCTCGCGCACACCGCGGGGCTGGCCGAAATAGATACCGCCGGTCAGCTCCCGGACAATCAGGATATCCAGGCCGGATACCACTTCCGGCTTCAGTGACGACGCGGATGCCAGCTGCGGATACAGGATCGCCGGACGCAGGTTCGCAAACAGCTCCAGGTTGGAGCGCAGGCCCAGCAACCCCTTTTCCGGGCGAATCGCGATCTCCAGACCCTCCCACTTGGGACCGCCGACAGCACCCAGCAGGATCGCGTCGGACTTCTGGGCCTTCTCCAGGGTGCTGTCGGGCAGCGGCACGCCGGTGGCGTCGATCGCGGCACCGCCCACATCGGCGCTGTCGAAGTGGAGGTCCAGGTCGAATTTCTCGTTCACCCGGTGCAGGACCCGCTCCGCCTCGGCGACAATTTCCGGGCCAATGCCGTCACCCGGCAGCAGCAAAACTGACTGACTCATATCCTTGTTTCCTGTGGTCTCTGTTATGAATGGGTGATGGCGTCGAACAGCCAGGGCGCACTCTGGCGGCGCGCTGCTTCATAGGACTTGATGGCATCGCTGTCTTCCAGGGTGACGCCGATGTCGTCCAGGCCATTGACCAGGCAGTGCTTGCGGAACGGGTCCACCTCGAAGCTGAAGCGCTCACCGGAGGGCGTGACCACTTCCTGTGCCGGCAGATCGACTTCGATCTGGTAGCCTTCCTGTTCGGCCACTTCAGCGAAGAGCTTGTCGACGGTTTCTTCATCCAGAACAATCGGTAACAGACCATTCTTAAAGCAGTTGTTGTAGAAGATGTCGGCAAAGCTCGGTGCGATAATCACCCGGAAGCCATAGTCGTCGAGCGCCCAGGGGGCATGCTCGCGACTGGAGCCACAGCCAAAGTTACGCCGGGCCAGCAGGACACTGGCGTCCCTGTAACGCGGCTGGTTGAGGAAGAAATCCGGGTTCAGCGGGCGCTGGGAGCAATCCTGGTCCGGCCTGCCTTCGTCCAGGTAACGCAGCGCGTCGAACAGGTTCGGACCGAAACCGGTGCGCTTGATCGACTTCAGGAACTGCTTGGGAATGATCAGGTCGGTGTCCACGTTGGAGCGATCCATCGGGGCCACGACGCCTTTATGATGACTGAATGCACGCATGGTTGGGCTCCTTAGTGAACGAATTCACGAACGTCAGTGAAATGACCGGCAATCGCGGCCGCGGCGGCCATGGCCGGGCTGACCAGATGGGTGCGGCCGCCAAAGCCCTGCCGCCCCTCGAAATTCCGGTTGGAGGTGGACGCGCAATGCTCGCCCTGGCCGAGCTTGTCGGCGTTCATCGCCAGGCACATGGAGCAGCCCGGATCCCGCCATTCCAGGCCGGCTTCGATAAAGATCCTGTCCAGCCCTTCCTGCTCGGCCTGCGCCTTCACCAGACCGGAGCCCGGCACCACCATGGCCTGCTTGAGCGTCGGTGACACCTTGCGGCCCTTGACCACCGCCGCCGCTTCGCGCAGGTCTTCAATGCGCGAGTTGGTGCAGGAGCCGATAAAGACACGGTCCAGCTGGATCTCGGAAATCGGCATATTGGGCTTCAGGCCCATGTACTGGAGTGCCCGCACAATGCCTTCACGCTTGATCGGGTCCGCTTCCTGCCCGGGATCGGGAACCTGACCGTCGACACCGGCCACCATTTCCGGCGACGTCCCCCAGGTCACCTGCGGCTTGATGTCGGCGGCGTCCAGCTCGACCACTTTGTCGAACTCGGCATCCGCATCGCTGTGCAGGTCCTTCCAGGCCGCAACGGCGGCTTCCCACTGCTCACCCTTCGGCGCGTACGGACGGCCCTTCACGTAATTGATGGTGGTGTCGTCCACGGCCACCATGCCCACCCGGGCGCCGGCCTCGATGGACATGTTGCAGATGGTCATCCGCGCTTCCATGGACAGATTGCGAATCGCCTCTCCGCCGAACTCGATCGCGTAGCCGGTGCCGCCGGCGGTGCCGATTTTACCGATGATCGCGAGAACCACGTCCTTGCCGGTGACGTAGGGTCCAAGCTTGCCGTTCACCTTGACCAGCATGTTCTTCATCTTCTTCTGGACCAGGCACTGGGTGGCCAACACGTGTTCGACTTCAGACGTGCCGATACCGTGGGCCAGCGTGCCGAAGGCACCGTGGGTCGAGGTGTGGGAATCGCCACAGACGATGGTCATACCCGGCAGTGTCGCGCCCTGCTCCGGCCCGATGACGTGAACGATGCCCTGGCGCTGATCCTTGATCTTGAATTCCAGGATGCCGAACTCGTCGCAGTTCCTGTCGAGGGTTTCCACCTGGATGCGGGAGACCGGGTCCACGATGCCGTCGATACCGCGGGCACGGTCCGTGGTCGGCACGTTGTGATCCGGCGTCGCCAGGTTGGCATCCAGGCGCCACGGCCGGCGACCGGCGAGACGCAGCCCCTCGAACGCCTGGGGCGAGGTGACTTCGTGCAGCAGGTGGCGATCGATATAGATCAGCGCCGAACCGTCGTCGCGCTGCTTCACCAAATGATCGTCCCACAATTTGTCGTATAAGGTCTTTCCAGCCATAGGGCCTCCCTCAAATGCGATGCAGGCATCGCGTCTCATCAGCTCATCGTTATTGATGATTCATCATAACGCCACGGCTGTGATAACCTCAATTCATGTTTTTTATAGATTACATTCCATTATGGAATCCACCAGGGATGACGCATCATGGACACCCAGGCCCTCGCCGCATTCGTCGCCATTGTTGACCACCAGTCCTTTTCCGAGGCGGCCGAAGCGCTGCACCTGACCCAGCCGGCCGTCAGCAAACGCCTCGCCTCACTGGAGAATCAGTTGGGCGCCCCCCTGGTTGAGCGGGGCCAGCGCAACTTCAACCTCACCGAATCCGGTCAACGCCTGCTGCCCTATGCGCGGCGCATCCTGGACGAACTCCACAATGCCCGGCTCGACCTGTCCTCTACCACCGGCCAGATTGGCGGCCGGCTTCCCGTGATCGCCAGTCATCACATCGGCCTGCATCACCTGCCGGCCTGGCTTCGGCGCTTCAATCGGGATTACCCCGACGTCACCCTGGAACTGCAGTTCATGGACTCGGAAAGCGCGTTCGATCACCTCAAGCGACGCACCTGCGAGCTGGCTTTCGTGACCCTGAATGACGCCATGGACCAGCAGTTCGACATCAAGGCGCAGTGGGAGGATCCCATGGTCTTCGTCACCGGCACCACGCATCCGCTGGCCAGCCAGCCCGAACCGGAACTGGCCGACCTGGCGCGCTACGATGCGCTATTGCCCGACACCAGGACAGCGACCTACCGCGTCATCAGCCGGCTGTTCATGGCCGAGAACCGGACGCTCAAGCTGCAGATGCCAACCAATTACCTGGAAACCATCAAAATGATGACGAGCGTCGGGCTGGGCTGGAGTGTCCTGCCGCGCAGCATGGTGGATACCACTCTCACCGTGCTGCCCATCCGCCACGACGTATCACGGATGCTGGGCGGAATCGGCCTCGAAGGTCGCCATCTCAGCCCCGCAGCCGAGGCTCTGGTGGCAATTGCCCGCGAGCTTCACTGAGGGGCCGGGGTCTCGCCGGGCGGTGACCGCAGCCAGACAGCGGCAATCACCAGCGCCATCCCGATCGCCACCGCACTGCCCCAGAACGCCAGTGCCGTGCCCTGCCATTCCACGAGCAGCCCGGACAGCCAGGCGCCGACCGCCCCGCCCGCGCCGTAGGTCAGCCCGCTGTACAGCGCCTGGCCCTGGCCATGGTGCTGATGACCGAAATAACTGTGGATGTAGTTCACCGACACCGCGTGCAGCGCCCCGTACGAAGCCGCATGCAGTAACTGGGCAAACACGAGGATGGGCACATCAGCCGAATATTCGGCGATCAACATCCAGCGCAGGCAAGTCAGTACCAGCGCGCCAATGGCAATGGCCCGTGCGGAATAACGCTGGAAAACCCGGTGCATCACGATGAACAGGACAATCTCGGCCGCCACACCCAGCGACCAGAGTAAACCGACACTGAACTTGTCGTAGCCCAGGCTTTCCAGGTGAATGCTGAAGAACGTGTAGTAGGCGCCGTGGGAAAGCTGCAGCAGGAAATTCATCGCGAAGAACGCCAGTACCGTCGATTGCAGGACAATCGCCCGCAGGCCACCGGGTGACACCTGTGGCCGGATCTGTCCCTGGCGGGATGGCACACAGAAAGCCGCTACCGCGATGCCCAGGAACAGGGGCATCAGTATGGCCGGCAGCCACTCGAGGGGCAGGTATTCGAGAATCAGGCCAATCAGCGCGACCGAAGCGATGAAGCCCACGCTGCCCCAAAGCCGTACGCGTCCGTAGCGGGCGCGGTCTTTTCCGAGTCCCTGCAGGGTAATGACTTCATAGAGCGGCAGGATGGCGTTCCAGAAAAAGGTAAACGCCAGCATGACCAGCATCAGGCCATAGAAGCCGGGCTCCAGGAACACGCCGGTGAAGCAGATCGCGCCAACGACAGATCCCAGGCGAACCAGACGGACCCGCTGACCCGTCCGATCGCCGAGCCAGCCCCAGACATTGGGCGCCACGATTTTGGTGAGCTGGATGGTCGCCATCAGGGCGGCGATCTGCAGGTAACTGAACCCCCGATCCTCCAGATAGAGGGACCAGTAAGGCAACATCGCGCCCAGCAGCGCAAAGAACCAGAAATAGAGGTTGGACAGACGCCAGTAGATAGATGCTCCCGCCTGTTTCCGTCCCCGATTCAATCCCGGCTGCGCCCTTTCTCGATGTCCGGCGTGTCGATCTGCACGTCGCCATTCTGGGCCCGGTGGCGCAGGTAGTGATCCATCAGCACGATGGCCATCATGGCCTCGGCAATCGGCGTGGCGCGGATACCCACGCAGGGATCGTGCCGCCCGGTGGTGACCACCTCGACCGGATTACCGTGCACATCGATACTCTGACCCGGCAGCCGCAGGCTGGAGGTGGGCTTGAGGGCAATGCTCGCCAGGATTGGCTGACCGGAGCTGATGCCCCCCAGTACACCGCCGGCATTGTTGGACAGGAAGCCGTCCGGTGTCAGCTCGTCACGGTGCTCCGTGCCCTTCTGGGTGACGGATCCAAAACCCGCGCCGATCTCCACGCCCTTGACGGCATTGATGCTCATCAGTGCATGGGCGAGGTCCGCATCCAGGCGGTCGAAGACGGGCTCGCCCAGCCCCGGCGGCACGCCTTCGGCCACCACGTTGATACGGGCACCGATGGAGTTGCCCTCCTTGCGCAGGTCGTCCATGTAATCTTCCAGTTCCTGCAGGCGGTCCGCGTCCGGGCAGAAGAACGGGTTCTGGTGCACCTGGGACCAGTCCAGCCTGTCGATCACGATCGGGCCCAACTGGGACAGGTAGCCCCGAACCCGGATGCCCAGGCGCTCCTGCAGGAACTTGCGGGCAATTGCGCCCGCGGCCACACGCATCGCCGTCTCCCGCGCCGATGAACGCCCACCACCGCGGTAGTCCCGCACGCCGTACTTGTGCATGTAGGTGTAGTCAGCGTGAGCCGGACGGAACTGGTCCTTGATTTTGGAATAGTCCTTGGAGCGCTGGTCGGTATTCTCGATCAACAGGCCGATCGGCGTGCCGGTGGTCCTGCCTTCGAACACACCGGACAGGATCCGCACCTCATCGGGCTCGCGACGCTGCGTGGTGTGACGCGAGGTACCCGGCTTGCGCAGGTCCAGATCCTGCTGCAGGTCCGCTTCGGTCAGTGACAGGCCCGGCGGGCAGCCATCGACAATGGCCCCCAACGCCTGGCCGTGGCTTTCGCCGAACGTGGTCACCGTGAACAGCTTTCCAAAAGAATTTCCAGACATAAATCAGTTTCTTATCGATGAATCTTCAGATATTTTCGAGGTCTTCGCGGGTCAGGACAAAAACGCCGTCCCCGCCATGTTCAAACTCGATCCAGGTAAACGGGATATCCGGCCGTGCCTGTTGCAGGGCCACCCAACTGTTGCCCACCTCGACGACCAACAGGCCGTTTTCGGTCAGGTGATCCCGGGCCTTGGCCAGGATCCGGTAGGCGATGTCCAGCCCGTCCTCACCGGCCGCCAGCCCCAGTTCCGGCTCGTACTGATACTCGTCCGGCATATCGGCCAGATCTTCAGCGTCCACGTAGGGCGGGTTGCTGACGATCAGATCATAACGCCCTTCCACCTGATCGAGCACGTCGGACTGAACCGCCCTCACCCGGTGGCCAAGCCCATGCATGGCAATGTTGGCGCGGGCGACGTCCAGGGCGCCCTCGGAGATATCGGCCAGGTCGACTTCGGCATCCTCAAAGACCGTGGCCGCGGCGATACCGATGCAACCACTGCCGGTGCAGAGATCAAGGATCCGGTGCACCGGCCTGTCGGCCATCCAGGGCTGGAAGCCCTGCTGGATCAGTTCGGCAATGGGTGACCGCGGTACCAGGACCCGATGATCCACCTGGAAAGGCAGGCCCATGAACCAGGCCTCGCCCAGCAGGTAGGCGACGGGCACACGTTCCTCAATACGCTGCTTCACCCGTTCCAGGATCAGGGCCCGCTCTTCACGGGTCAGCCGGGCATCCAGGAACACGGTATTGTTCTCCAGCGGCAGATTCACGCTACGCAGCACCAGATGGACCGCCTCATCCCAGGCGTTATCGGTACCGTGACCGTAGTAGATATCCGATCCGGCAAAGCGGGAAGTGACATAGCGCAGCAGGTCGCGGATGGTAAACAGTTCGTCAGCAGGCTCGGAGGACACCGGATACAGTTCCTTGGGTACATAAAAAATGAGAGCCTGCATTATACGCAGGTTTGCGGGGATTTGTGGCCTCTGCCCGACTACGGAGACAGCAGACCGGAACTGGCTTCCTCGTTCTCGAAACGGTCCAGTGCCTGTTCCATGCGTTCCCGGCCCAACTGGATCATTTCCGGCGCCTTGTGATAGTCGTAGGTCCGGCAAGCATCCTTGGGCACGTTCACCAGCATATCGGGCGGGTAGCCGGCAATCTTGTACTGGATCAGCGCGCTCTGCATGGTCTCGATCGTCATGTTCATGATGTCAAACTTGCCGATACCCAGCTTTTCCCAGGCAATCGTTTCGGTACCATCCTCCAGGGAGCGGGTCTCATCGGGCGCGTCGTGAGCCAGTTCCTCCCGGGCCTCGCCAGTGGGCTCGGCATCGGTTGCGCCCTTGCCGCCGAAGGAACGCAGCAGATCCCAGTCGAACCACCGGGAAGCCTTGGTCCGCATACGGTCCATCCAGTCGTCGAAATCGCTCTCGCCGGTTTCGTTGTAGATATCGTCGGGCAAGCGGTAGGTACTGCGGTCCTCGCCAGCCAGGTTGATGGCGAAGATGTAGTCCGCATGGGCGGCAATGGTCGGAATGATCGGCAGCGGGTTCAACAAGGCGCCATCCACCAGGACACGTCCGTTAAGGACGACCGGCGTGACCACGCTGGGAATGGCGATAGACGCGCGAATCGCCTGGTGCAGCGAACCTTCCTGGAACCAGATCTCCTTGTGGGCCAGGAGGTCCGTGGCCACCGCCGTAAACGCAATCGGGAGATCTTCGATCCGGGTATCGCCGATCATGTCCCGCACCACGGAAAACACCTTCTCGCCACGGATCGCGCCGGCGGGCGACAGGGACACGTCGAGCAGCTTGAGCACGTCAAACTGTTTGAGCCCGGTTACCCAGTCCTTGTAGGCCTGCATCTGGCCCGCTGAATAGACGCCGCCAATCAGCGCCCCCATGGAGCAACCGGCAATGGCGATGATGTCATAGCCGCGCTCATCCAGAACCTCAATGGCGCCGATGTGTGCGTAGCCCCGCGCTCCGCCGCTTCCCAGGACCAGGGAGCAGGTCCGGCGACGCTTTTCGGCTTTTGGGGTTGGCTGCTGTTCCGTCGGCATCGTGTCTATCCTCCTCCGGATGCCACATCCTTGATCACCACAATCTCCAGGCGATTGCCCTTACTCCGGCCAGACTGGATTGCCGACTGGGCGGGGCCGGCGTTGATCAGCAACTGCTGCTCGCGGGGAATACCCAGTTTCTCCAGCAGGGCCTGCATGGTATCCGCCACCCGGGCCGAGCGCTCAAGGGCTTGCTTGACCGTTTCGTTCATACCGAGCACCACGTGACTGACGATCATCACGGTGGCGCCCGGGTTCCCCGCCCAGCCAACAAGCTTTTCCCGCGCCTCGGCGTCCCAGTCAAACCGGTACGTGACATTGCCGGTCCAGGATACCTGTAATGGCCCCAGTATACGCCCGGCATCCGGTGACAGGTTGGCCACCTCGGATTCATCCTGGATGGCCAACTCCTCCAGCCAGACGTAATCCCGCTGGTTACCGCGGGTTATGCTGTAGAGCAGCACCAGTTGCAGCGTGCCCGCCTCGTCACGGTACGAGTAGGCCGCATAGCTCTGATCCTCGTCGCGACCATACAGCGTCGCCTGGTGAAAGACCCGGTTGGCCCAGACGTTGCTGCGACCGCAATCCCGCCCACTGCAGGTGAACAGGGTCCGCCCGCTGCGCTGCGCCATGGCCTCCCGGTAGAACTCGCCCACCCGGTCCAGTGAGGAATCCGGATCGATTTCCATCAGGCGCCCGTGGCCGACCACATCCAGGCGAAATTGGCGGTCGGCGCGGATTTCGTCATTCACTTCCCTGACGGGACTGAGCAATACATGGTGGTTGGGCGCCTTGATGGTCACATCGCTTTCCACCGACGCCATCGGGAATACCTTGAGGGGCTCCGCCACGGCCGATACGGAGCACAGGACGGCTGCGACGGCCGCCCACATCATCACGCAGTATCTGATCATGATGTCAGGAACGCCGAGATGGCGTCGATAACCGGCTGCACCTCACCGTCCAGGTGGCAGTGATGGGAGCCCGGCACGACAGCCTCCTGCAAATGCGGAATCAGCTCGATCCGCTTCCGCCAGCTTTCGCGGCCTCCCAGCAAACCGTCGCTGGCCCGTACAAATAGCGTAGGCGCTTCGATGGCCTGCAGGAAGCCGGCCACCTGTGCTTCGTCGAGGCGGCTCAGGGAGGGATAGCGCAGGCGCGCATCGGTACGCCACTGATACCCGCCCTCGACCGGCCTGAGGTTGCGTGGCACAAGCAGGGCGGCGGCTTCCGGTGACAGGGGGCTGAGACCACCGGCCCGGATGCGGGCGGCATCCTCGACACTGCCGTAGGTCATGGCGGCGCCGGAACCCCGCAGGTGCTTGCGGATTCCCTTGCGCAACTGCTCGGGACCGCTCTCCGGGGACTGCGTCAGCGGTCCCAGACTGTCGATCATCACCAGGCGGTCTACCCGCTCCGGGAAGGTAGCTGCGTATAGCGAACCCACGATACCGCCCAGCGAATGCCCGACGATGACGACCGGCTGCTGGAAGTGGCGTTCAACCAGACCGGCGATGTCCTTCACATAGTCCAGCAACGGATAGGACTGCCCGGCGCCCCGGTGATCCGAATGCCCGTGACCGGCAAAATCGATTCCGTAGAATGGACGCGACCACCCCAGGGCCGGGGCAATGCGACTGAACGTGGCGGCGTTATCGAGCCAGCCGTGCAGGCCGATAATGGGCGGCGCGACCTGGCTGGTTTCCGGCCGGGACCAGGTCAGACCGCGCAGTACCAGGTCATCCAGTGGCCAGTCGGATTCCTGCGGCGCAGGCAGCTCCCTGCCAACCACCGCCGGTGCAATATCAACGGGTGTAGTCATACCGCTCACTGACCTTACATGGTGTGCGTGGGCCGGTCGGAGCCCAGTGCACCGGCCAGGTAGGCTTCAATCTTGTTCTTGGCGCTCTCATCATCGCCATTGAACTGGACACCAATCCCGGCAGCCCGGTTGCCCTGCGCGCCCTTGGGGGTAATCCAGACGACCTTGCCGGCAACCGGTATCTTCTCGGGTTCATCCATCAGGTTCAGGAGCAGGAACACCTCATCACCCAACTGGTACTGTTTCTGGGTGGGAATGAACAACCCACCGTCCTTGATAAACGGCATATACGCCGCATAGAGCACGGCCTTGTCCTTGATGGTGAGTGTCAGAATACCGCTGCGCGCGCCAAAGCCTGGACCCATAAATCACCTTTGTTTCTTTGGGCTCCGCCTGCTGACGGAGCCTGAATCCCTAAATTTACCTTAATGTTAGCAGGTGGCGAAGCGTCGAAGCACGGCAAGTGACGCATTTTGGCGACACTCGCGCTGCCTTTGCCGCCCCGCCTAACCCGCCCGCCGCCGGGGCATCAGGTCAAGCCAGTGCAACAGCAGGCGTTCCGTTTCCAGCTCGGCGTTCAGGTTGTACGTCAAGCCGGCACGGACCTCCGCAATGTGCGCGAGAATCCCGTGTGCCCGGTGGGGCGGGTTCTGTCTGGTCAGGTAGCCGAGGATATCGGCCACTTCCGGGTTTTCCGGCGCGCCGCCAACGCTGATCCGTGCCAGGTCGGCCGCCCAGCGTTCCATCAGGCCCAAGGTGGTCTCGAGCCCCAGCTTGACGAAAGGCCTGGCCGCGTCCTCCGGTGGCAGCTTCGATTTCAGGAACTGCCGAAAATTCTCCAGACACTGGTCAACCGCTTCGACATGTCCCTGAGCAAGGAACGCCAGCGCCCGGATCGGGGCACCGCTGGCCAGCCGCAGTGCCCGCGCCTGGGTTTCAGCATCGGCCGGGGACTCCTCAAGGGCAGCCTGCGTTCCCAGCCAGGCCTGCGCCTGCTCCAGTGTCGGACCCGCCAGCAACACCGACTGACAACGGGATCGAATCGTCGGCAGCAGCGGGCGGCCGGATTGCTGGAGAAGGATCAGGGTGACATCCCGATTCGGCTCTTCCAGCGTCTTCAGTAACGCGTTGGCCGCGTTGATGTTCAACTGATCGGCGCTGTCCAGGATGATGACCTTGTGATGCGCCACCTGGGGTGAAGCCACCGCAAACTCGCCCAGTGCCCTCACCTGGTCCACCTTGATCACCTTCGAATCCTCGGGCTGGTAGGTCCGGATGTCCGGATGCGTGCCGGCGGCCACCAGCTCGCACTGCTTGCAGTGCCCGCAGGCCTGGATGGCCTCTCCGGCTCCCTCGCAGACCAGCCGTTGGGCCAGCTCCCGGGCAAATACCGACTTGCCGATGCCGTCCGGACCTTCCAGCAGGATGGCATGGGGCAGACGTCCGCTGAGCCAGCGCTCGGCCAGCCGGGACCAGGCATCGGTCAGCCAGGGCATGGAGGTTATCGAGGAGGACAAGGCAATCTCCGACCAATTCCGTTAATAGAAGGCGCCGACATCAGCGCCGCATCTGCCGCAACAGGAAACGCAACCGGCGCCGATCTTCGGGAGTGAATGAACCCGAGCCATAATAGTGATTGTTGACCGCCCGGGCAAAAGCCAGATGCATGCGGGCGCGTTCCGGGTCCGCTTTGGCCGCTTGTGCGGCCAGCTCAAGAGGCGTCCGGGCGGGCCGGGGCTCCAAGCCCTGGCGCCTCAACAGCCGGAGCCAGTCGTTGAACAGCCGCTGCACCGGATCCGCTGATTGGCCACTGCGCTGGCGCCAGAGTGACCACGCGGCCGCCAGCAACACCGCCACGCCCACCAGCCCGGCAGACAGATACCCCAGATCCCGCAGCGACGGGTTGCCCGGCAAATGGGACATAAGGTTCATCTGGGTCTGCCCCTGGTAGCCCACCACCCAGCGCTGCCACTGATAGTTGATGGCATCCAGCTTCAGGGACATCCATTGAACCAGGGCGATATCGCCGTATTTGGCCGGGGACGCCCACTCATTCTCCAGAAAGGATCCTTCATCGGCGACGGCTTCGCGCAGGCCGGACTCGATGCGCGCCGGCGAGATCGCCGCGGTGGGATCCACCCGGACCCAGCCCCGATCCGGAAGCCACGCTTCCACCCAGGCGTGGGCATCGTACTGGCGAACGATCAGATACCGGCCATCCTCGCCGGGACTGCCGCCCTGGTAGCCCATAACAATGCGCGCCGGAATGCCGGCCGCCCGCAGCAGGAACGCGGTAGCCGACGCGTAGTGCGCGCAAAAGCCCCGCTTGGCCTCGAACAACAGCGTATCAATGCTGTTATCCGGCATTTTGGGTGGTCTGAGCGTGTAGAAGTAGGCCTGATTTCGGAATCGCTGCAAGATGGCGTTTACGAAACCCCGATCCGAATCGTGCTCCTGACGTAACGACTGCGCCAGTGCGCGCGCTCGAGGATTACCCTTCGGCGGCAGGTGCAGGTAGCGCTGTCGATCCAGTTGGGACAGCGTTTGTACATTGGATTTCGGGTCCGTCCGCGCCAGTCGGTAACGCACAGCCGTATCCGCCGGACGACGGAAACGGAATAATCCGTTAGCTGTTTCTTCCACGTTCCGGGAAACCGCCCGGGAATCGTCCAGCCCAAACGCCCAGCGCTGGTAGGTCGGCTCCATCAGCACATCGTATTCGTCAGCCTTGAGCGCTCCCACGCCGCCGTCCGACAGGACCCGCCCGGCGGGCCGGCTCGGTTCCGGCTGCCATTGCGTCCATTTGCCGTCGTCAAAACGGTCGAGAATCAACCCACGCCAGTAACGCTCGCGCGGTGGAGGCATCTCGCCCCCAAACGTGACGCGAAAGGCCCGCTCGCTGCTCTGCGCCAGGCTGGAGATGCTGCCGGGCGCCATCTGGTCGGAGAGACCGGTTCTGGCCTGACCGGATACCAGCGGCACGCTCCACAGTGGCGCCATGCGCGGAAAGAAAATAAACAGCAACACCACCAGTGGCAATGTTTTCAGCAGCAGACCGCCCAATCGTTTCCAGCCAGCCTTGAGCGCATTCGGCGCCTGCGGCGCGTTCAGCAACTGCAACCCGACCAGCAGTACGAAAGTGGCTGTCAGGTTCAACAGCGACCAGAGCACGCCCTGCTGGAACAGGAAATTCACCGCGGCCAGGTAGCAAAGGATGAAGAACAACACGTAGAAATCCCGGGACGTGCGGGTTTCCAGCCACTTGAGCCCGACCGCCAGGACAAAGAACGACGCCGCCGTCTCCACCGTGAACCGGCCATGCACCGTTGCCACATAGGCCCCAATCAGGCCCAGCATGATGACCAGCCGCAACCATCGGCCCGGCAATCCGAACCGACCGCCCTGTCCCAGCCAACGCCAGAGGGCCAGCACCGAGCAGGCCGCAATCAGCCAGGGCGGCAGGCGGTCCCATTGCGGGACCAGCAGCAACCCGAAGCTCACCAGCAACCAGACCAGCGCCTTGGCCGGAATGGTGTCTTTCGGCACCGTCTCCGTCATACCGTGCTCCCGAGGTAATCCGCCGCAGCGGATGACGCTGAAGACACACCGCGTTCCGGCGCCTCAAAGCCACAGGAGCCCAGCGCATGCAGGCATTGTTGACGGTGTACCGGGCCCGTGTCCGGATCGATCTTCAAGCCAGGCAACCGCAATCCGTAGGGCTGATGGGCGTGGCTTCGGGACTCCACCAGGGCCGCGAGATAACTCAACCTCAACTCCCTGTCGGCCCCGGGAAAAGCATCATAATCCAGCCACACGGGATTGCCCTGCTCGCCTTCCCATTCCGCAATCACCATCTCCCCGGTTCGCGCATAGCGCTTCCAGAGTACCCGCTGGCTCAGGTCCCCTCGCCGCCAGGGCCGGATATCCGCATGATCGGGATCGGCGGCTTTCTTCGACTGTGCGGTGTCACCGTCATCGTCGCCTCCGGCATCGTAGGGTGGCGTCACCGGTTTCGGATAGCACAGGCCCGGACTGCGCAGGCGCATCCAGGACCAGGCGGTCAGCAGGCCGAACGGGAACCGGGTCTCCACCCGAATGTCCGGTAGCCGGACCGGGCCCCGTCGACGGGCCACAGTCGTCATATCGAATTCCACGGGGCCGTCCGGGCCCACATCGATGCTGACAGGCGTTTCCGGATCCGATCGCAACAGGAGGCTGTACGACTGCTGCCTGGCGCTGGCCCTCAGGCGGAAAACGACCGGGCTCCCCGGAAAGGCCTCACCCGCGCTGACCAGAGCCAGCTGCAAACCCGCCAGGTTACGATGGGTCTGATGCATGGCGGCCACGAAAATCGCCCCGAGCACGAACGTCAGCAGGTAGATCAGGCTGTTCTGGTAGTTAATGCCGGTCAGCAGCATGATGACCAGCAACGCGCCGAACACCACGCCGGCACCGGAGGGCAGGATAAAGATGTTGTTCTGGGTGAACGTCTGCTCGTCCGCCCGGGGAATCCGCCGATTCACCCAGCGGCGCCAGCGCTGTCGCAAACTTTTTATCATTTGTTCAGAAATCCCGGCTCCGCCGCACAAACGTGGTCACATATTCACCAAAAACCGCTTGAAAACACCCGTTCCACCTCAAATACTCTACCAGAGGACGTCCTGTTTCTCCCCAGAGGAGCCCCGCAATGTTAACCCGCACACTACTGGCGACCGCCGTTGCCGGCGCCGTGACGCTGCCCGCCTGGGCTGGCGTCGAGTCCATGACCTCCGACGAGATGGTGGATACGTACATCGAGGATTCCGCGATTATCGTCGTACCGCGGGCCCGACAGAAGTCCGAGGAAGAAAAACAGCGGGTGATCCGTTCGCTCACCATTTCCCCGGGCGAGCCGGCCATCCTCGAATCCGACGAACAGGCCGAAGCCTACATCCTACGCAAGACCCGCGATGAGGATGAGGAATCGGCCCTGGCCAACGCCGAACAGGAATTCATTCGCCGTACACTACTGTTCCCGCTGGATCAGGTCGAGAAAACGCAGCCTGCGCCCTACATCATTCCCAGCGTTCCGACCCTGGTTTACGGTCGCCAGGTCCAGATTCCGGATGAGCCCTTCACGCAAAGCTTCCTGAACGATCAGCTCAGCCTGGGTTTCGACGGGCAGAATGTGAATTTTTCGATTGGCAACGTGCCGGGGGTGGATCAGATCCAGGTGCCGCAGTCGATTAATGAGGCAGGGATTGTGCTAACACCGCGGGCTGGTGGCGGGTTCGATCTTTCTATTCCGGTGCCGGATGCGCAGTAGCGTTTATACAAAACCGACTTTTCTTATGGGCCAGTCTTCGAACTGGCTTTTTTGTGGCTATTGATCTTGTACCCGATGGCACTGAGGGTGTCGCAAAAGCTCCAGGGGTGTAGGTTGAGCTTCCTGCGTCAACTCAATCTACGATACTTTTTCCTGGACTAAAAAAACGCCCCGCAAAGCGGGGCGCTGTATCACTCAGGTAACGATCAACTTAGTTGTGACCGTATACTTTCATGCTGGTGTTGCTGATGGTCAGGTTATCCAGCTGGATAGTACCGATGTTGGCGCCGCCAATGTTGGTTTCGGCCACATTGATATCCGTGGTGAAGTCAGACACGTTGATGCCCAGAGCTTCGCCGCTGGTAGAACCGGCCGCCGTGGTCTTGGCGATGGTCAGAGTCGCTGCCGCGAACATACCGGCCGCATCAGTCGGCTGGCCGCTAGCCGCAACCTGCTCGAAGAACTGACCACCCATGACCTGCATGCCGCGAACGTTCACACCCAGGAAGTCGATGTCCATATCCATGTTGGTGATGTTGAACGCCACATCAGTGATCAGGGAGTCGGTTGCAGTGTCAACCTGGATGTCCAGCTTGCCCAGATTACCGACGATGCCGATGTTGGAGGCCAGCAGGGTGCTGTCGGTGTCGCCACGCAGGCTGACTTCGTTCACAGCTACTGCGAAGTCGATGGGCACCTGGCCATTGACGTTACCAACATGAATCAGTGCATCACCGTCGGCAGCGACGTCAATGTCGATTTTCAGGTCGTCCAGGAGACCGTCTGTGGTGATGCCACCGTTACCATCATCAACGATGCTGCCGCCACCGATGGAGACGCCAGTCATTGCGAAGGTGCCTTCGTCCTGGTAGCGGACTTCACCGATATCGACCTTGGTTTCGAGCTCGATGGTCACACCAGCCTGACCGGTGACATTACCCATCGCACCGTCATCCAGAGCCTTCAGCTCGGCATGGGCAGCGAACGGAGCGGCGGCAACAGCAGTCGCCAGTACAAGTTTCTTCAGGCCTTTCATAGTGTTCTCCTTAACGGAAAATTGTTGTTGTTCCAATGCGGATTGTTTTGTTTTGTGTCCGCACCGTTAAAGAGTAGTGGGCCGGGGCTGTTGAATCCGTGACCACATTCACAGTCCCAATAATCGCATTGTCTGACAAAACATGATTATTCCGCCGGCTCCTCATTTTTGTCCTTTTCGGGCACCTTGAAGATCGAGTGCCTGGACTTCACGGTCACCGCCTTGCCAAAGACCATCTTGCCGTCTTCCCTGGCAAACGGCGTGATTTCAGCCAACGTCGGCCCGAAGACATGCTCCATCTCGGCAACGAGCACCTGCTTCGCTTCCGCTTCCTTGTTCGGGTTGGCAGCCACATAAACGAGGCAGGTCGCCCCGATCTTTCCGTTTTCGACCATCGCCCGAAGACTGCGACGCATGATTTCCAGGGCGACGTCCGGCTTCATTTTCTCGGCTTCCTCAAGTCGAACGAGACGTACATTGCCCTGCCGATCCGTCACCACCGAGAAAGCCTTGATGGGCTCGCCCTTCTCAAGCCGGGATGACGCACTTTCCATCGCGCGCTTGTACATCTGCTCGAACTGTCCCTGGACGTATTCCTTCAACTCTTTCTCGGACATCCCGTTCTGTTTGTCCTGAGCATGGACGGCCAGAGGAACCAGGGAAGAAATGAGGAAAATCGCGAAGACTGTTTTGAGGAAGGTCTGGATCATTCGCATGCGGTACTCCATTGAATTGTTCTTTTAGCTTCACCTGTGCCCATCCGATTGCGGTATCATGCGTTTCCAATCCGCGCCGGCAATCGCAAGCTATTCAGGTTTACTGTGTCATCTTCCCCCAGATCTTTTTCCGTTTCTGCCAAACATGCGGCACTTTGGGTGAATCACCTCTCAACCCAGGCGGGCTTCTGTCACGTTGCCCGGCCGGGCGGTTCTTCCTTTATATCCGCGTGGCCGATCAAGAGCTGGGTGTTGCCCCGGGATCCGCAAGCCTGGAACGACGTGGTTGGTGAAATCCGCCAAGCGGAAGCCGGCTTTTCCCGCGGAACAGATAAGGACGTTACTGCAGGCGCTTTCAGTGGCGGTCTTGTCGGCGTGCTGAACTACGATGCGGGCGATATGACGGTGCCGGGATTCCGCGCGCGGCAGCGGTCCGACGCACTCCCCGATCTGGGCTGGGTCGGCCATTACGAATGGGCTCTCAACCTGCCTGTAGACGGCGATGAACCGGCGACACTGCTGGTTGACAACCGCTGCTCGGCGGAAACACGGGAACGACTGCGGCCCATGATTGACGGCCAACTGCCTGCCGGCGTGAAAGCACCCGCCTTTAACCTGACCTCACACTTTACCCCGCAACAGGATCCGGCCACCTACACCCGTGCCATCCGGCGCATCCTGGAATACATACACGCCGGCGATTGCTACCAGGTCAATTACGCGCAGCAGTTCACGGCGGCTTTTGAAGGACAACCGTTTGCGGCCTATCGAACCTTGTTGCAGGCCATTCCCGTTCCGCACGCGGCCTATATCGATACAGGGCGCTATCAGGTGCTCAGCATTTCGCCCGAGCGTTACCTGAATATTCGCGACGGGCAGGTTGAGAGCAAACCTATCAAGGGAACGCGCCCTCGCGGAGAATCGGCGCAGGAGGACGCCCGTTACCGGGACGAGCTGACGGCAAGCAGGAAGGACCGCGCGGAAAACCTGATGATCGTGGACCTGATCCGCAATGATCTGTCCCGTTTCTGCAAGCCGCATTCCGTGCGGGTGCCGAAGCTGTTCGAGATTGAGAGCTTCCGCAACGTCCATCAACTGGTCAGCACCGTCACCGGCGAGTTGAAGCCAGATACCCTTGCTTTCGATGCCCTGCTCTCCGCTTTTCCCGGCGGTTCCATTACCGGCGCCCCCAAACGACGTGCCATGGAAATCATCGATGAGCTGGAACCCAGCGCGCGCGGGCCCTACTGCGGCAGCGTGTTTTCGATCGGGAATGACGGCTCTCTGGACAGCAACATTGCGATCCGCACGCTGCTGGCGGAACCCAACGGTCGGATCAGTTGCTGGGGTGGCGGCGGGATTGTGGCTGACTCCGACCCGGCGGACGAGTTTGCGGAGTCAGTCACCAAGGTCCAGCGCCTGATGCAGACGCTGGAAAATCTCTAAGCGAACTCAGTAGCGCTCGCTCAGCTCCAGGAATTTCTCGCGCAGGTCGTCGTAGTTATGGACGGCCGGGAACTGCGGGAACTCGTCGATCACGTTCTGCGGCGCGTGGAACAGGATGCCGGCTTCCGCCTGCTTCAGCATGGTGGTGTCGTTGTAGGAATCACCGGCCGCGATCACCCGGTAATTCAAGAGCTGGAACGCCCGCACCGACTGTCGCTTGGGATCTTTCTGGCGCAGCAGGTAATCGGTGATCCGGCCCTTGTCGTCCACTTCCAGCTTGTGGCACAGCAGTGTCGGGTGGCCCAGTTTCGCCATCAGCGGCATGGCGAACTCGTAGAAGGTGTCGGACAGGATCACCACCTGGAAACGCTCGCGCAGCCAGTCGATGAACTCGCGCGCACCCGGCAGCGGGTCGAGGGTACCGATGACCTCCTGGATCTCAGGCAGGCCGTAGCCATGCTGGTCCAACAGTCGCAGGCGCTGTTGCATGAGCACATCGTAGTCGGGGATGTCCCGGGTGGTCGCCTTCAGTTCTTCGATGCCGGTTTTTTCGGCGAAGGCGATCCAGATTTCGGGGATCAGCACCCCTTCAAGATCCAGGCAGGCAAGTTCCACAGGACACTCCTCTTTCAATTCGGTCATCAGCCCGGCAGGGGCAATGGTTCAAAACAAGCACTTCCGACACACCTTCGGCTCCTCAACAGCCGGCGCCGGAGCGGGCCCTATCATATGAAAATGCGACAGGAATTGCATCGCGGATATAACCTTATGAAAGCTGGTTACTTTTGATTGGCCGGTCCCGGTGGTATGTTCTCTGCACATCTACTGACACGATGACTGTAATGGAATCCATAAAAGTACTGAATGAGAGACTGAGCGACCAGTCACCGCGTGCGATCCTGAAGCACGCGCTGGGGAGCTATGATTCGATCGCCGTGTCCTTCAGCGGGGCTGAAGACGTGGTGCTGATCGAGCTGGCCCACAAGCTGACCGACAACCTCAAGGTGTTCACACTGGACACCGGCCGGCTCCACGCCGAAACCTACGCCTTTATCGAGAAAGTGCGCAAGCACTACAACATCGATATCGAGGTCCTCTTCCCCGACGCGGCGGAAGTGGAGGAACTGGTCTCCAAGAAGGGGCTGTTCAGCTTCTATGAGGACGGCCACAAGGAATGCTGCGGCATTCGCAAGGTCAATCCACTGCGCCGCAAGCTGGCTACGGTGGATGCCTGGATTACCGGCCAGCGCAAGGACCAGAGCCCCGGCACCCGCAACGATGTGCCGGTGGTGCAGGTCGACGATGCGTTCTCCACGCCGGAAAAACAGCTGGTCAAGTTCAATCCGCTGGCCAACTGGACCTCCAAGGACGTGTGGGATTACATCCGCATGACGGAGGCGCCCTACAACGAATTGCACGAGAAAGGCTTTATCAGCATCGGCTGCCAGCCCTGCACCCGCCCGGTGCTGCCGGGACAGCACGAGCGCGAGGGCCGCTGGTGGTGGGAGGAAGCAACTCACAAGGAATGCGGACTGCACGCCGGCAACCTGATTGCCAGCGACAAGTAAGGAAAGCAGCCTGACCGATATAAAGAAGGCGGGACATCCATCCCGCCTTCCTTGTTTTCGAATCGGGCAACCGACTAGTGAGTGGGTAGCTCGATACCTTCGAACAGGGCTTCAACGTCCGCCCGGTTGGACTGGTGGGTCGCTTCGTCCACCATTTCCCGGGTCAGGTGCGGCGCAAAGCGTTCGATAAAGTCGTACATGTAGCCTCGCAGGAAGGTGCCCTTGCGGAAGCCGATCTTGGTGATGCTCGGTGCAAACAGGTCGCGTGCGTCCAGGGCCACCAGGTCGCTGTCGGTCTTCTCGTCGAAGGCCATGCTGGCGATGATGCCAACCCCCAGCCCGAGCCGGACGTAGGTCTTGATCACATCCGCATCGGCCGCGGTAAACACCACCTTTGGGGTCAGCCCCTTGCTCTGGAAAGCCTCGTCCAGGCGGGAACGTCCGGTAAAGCCGAAGACGTAGGTCACGATCGGGTACTCCGCGACAGCCTCCAGCGTCAGCGGCCGGCACTGGGTCAGCGGGTGATCCCTGGGAACGATGATGCTCCGGTTCCAGCGGTAGCACGGCATCATGATCAGGTCGTTGAACAACTCCAGCGCCTCCGTGGCGATGGCGAAGTCCACCGCGCCGTTGGCGGCCATTTCCGAGATTTGCATGGGCGTCCCCTGATGCATGTGCAGGGACACCTCGGGATAGGACTCGATAAAGCCCCGGATGATCGGCGGCAGCGCATAGCGCGCCTGTGTATGCGTTGTGGCGATGCTCAGGTCGCCTTTCCGCTGGTTGCTGAACTCCTGGGCGATCTTCTTGATGCCTTCCACTCGGCGCAGGATTTCCCCGGCTTCGCGAATAATGGTTTCGCCGCCCGGGGTAATACGCGTCAGGTGTTTTCCGCTACGGGCAAAGACTTCCACCCCCAGTTCATCCTCGAGCAGACGGATCTGTTTGGAAATACCGGGTTGCGAAGTGAACAGGCTCTGCGCTGTTGCGGACACATTCAGATCATGATGCGCTACCTCCCAGATGTAGCGCAGCTGCTGTAATTTCATCGACCGTCTCGCTCCATCGTCGTTATTATTTGCATAAAAATATAAGTAATAATTCTTTTTAAGAATAGATCCAAAGGTCTACAGTTGAAACCCTCCGGATGCAACGGATTTCCCGGCGGCGGCATTCCTCGTTGTTGTCATCATTATCCAGGCCACCAGCGCTGCCGGTTCAGCTGGTTTTTCGACGGCTCACGGATTTCAGTGTAGATCAAAATTTATGGATATCGTCTTTTATATTCTTGCAGGTGCGGGTGTCGGTCTTGCCGTCGGCCTCACCGGCGTCGGTGGCGGGTCGTTGATGACGCCCCTGCTGCTGATGTTCGGATTCCCGCCCCATATCGCGATCGGTACCGACCTGATCTACGCCGCCATCACCAAGGGGACCGGCGTTTTCACCCACCATCGCCAGAAAACCATCGAATGGCCGATCGTCCGCCGCCTGTTGCTGGGTTGCGTACCCGCGTCGCTGTTGTCGATCGTGCTCCTGTCCCACTTTTTCACGAATCCGGAGGATTACCGCAACCTGCTGGTGTCCATGCTGGGGACGATGCTGATCCTGACCTCGGTGGTGCTGATTTTCCGGCCCTGGCTCCTGCGCCATCGTGATCTGGAAACCAACGACAGCTTCGTGGTCCGCCATCGCAACGGACTGACCACGCTGGCCGGCATTTTCCTGGGCGTCGCCGTTACCCTGTCGTCCGTCGGCGCCGGCGCGTTCGGTACGGCAATCCTGATGATGCTCTATCCCCGGCTGACCGGCGTCCGTATCGTCGGGACGGATCTGGCCTATGCCGTGCCGCTGACCTTTATCGCCGGCATGGGCCACTGGCAACTGGGTAACATCGACTGGCAGTTGCTCGGCGCGCTGCTTATTGGCTCGATCCCCGCCATCCAGATCGGCACCCGGATCGCCCGCAAGCTGCCGAACCGTGTGCTGCAATCCACCCTGGCCGCCATCCTGATGGCGATCGGGCTGAAGTACACCTTCTTCTGAACCGGGCCCGGAACTTGCCTCCGATCCGCGGGTCCTACCGGTCACCGCGAATGGCTATCCGGCCCGGCAACATCTTGACTTCCCTACGTTAAGGCCGACAATCGGTAAGTCGGCCGGTACTCATGCCGGACCGCCCACAGGCAACGACCGGTGAATGCCGCTCGCTGGCAGACATCGATCGTTCCAGGAATCGCCCATGCTTCACCAGAAAAGCGGATTCGCACGCACCCGATGTTGCTGACCACCAAATTCCTGAGACCCGCCGCCGACGCCCGGGCCGTTCGCCGCGAGCGACTGTTGCAGATCCTCCAACGGCGCCCGGGCAAGCGGCTGGACCTGGTGATTGGCCCCGCCGGCTTTGGGAAAACGACACTGGTCAACCAGTGGTGTGCCGACCAGACGTTGCCGGTCGCCTGGCTTTCCCTCGATGAGAACGACGACGATCCCCGGCGTTTCTGGCAGTACGTCACGGGGGCACTGATCCACGCCGGCTTCGCCCAGCTCGAACCCTGCCAGAAGGCCTTCAATACCTACGCCAGCCATGAACTGGAAGGCGCCATCACCGGACTGATCAACGCCCTGGTGGACAGTGCCGGCGAGGGGCTCAACCTGGTCATCGACGACTACCATCAGATTCAGGATCCGGACATCCATCGCCAGTTGGCCTACCTGATCGGCTATCTGCCGCCCGGGATGACCGTTGTGCTGATCTCCCGAACCGAGCCCGACCTGCCGGTGGCCAAGTGGCGGGTCCGCCAGTGGGTGGACGATATCCACCCGCAGTTGCTGGCCTTTTCCGAGGACGAGTGCCGACGCTTCTTTAATGAGTGCATGGCGCTGGATCTGTCCGAGAAGGAAGCCCATCGCATCTGGAAGAAGACCGAGGGTTGGGTAGCGGCCATGCAGTTGAGCGCGCTCTCCCAGCGTGACGGTGTCGGCCATGACGGCACACCACCCCCGAACCCAGTGCCCGAGACGTCACGCCAGATCAACGACTACATCCTCAGCGAGATCCTCGACCAGCAGCCGCAGGCCGTCGCGGCTTTCCTGCTGGATACCGCCTGCTGTCTCCGGCTTACCGCCTCCCTGTGTAACGTCGTGCGCGAATCGACGGACAGCCAGGCCATGCTGGAGTCCCTGAGCCAGCGCAACCTGTTCCTGATTCCGCTGGACACCCGCGACGAATGGTTCCGCTATCACGACCTGTTCCGGGAGGCCCTGTTCCAGCGACTGCAACAGACCCAGCCCGAGCGCATCCAGACCCTGCAGTCACGGGCCGTCACCTGGTTCCTGGAGCACGACCACATCCAGGAAGCGATCGCCCAACTGGTGCAGTTGCAGGACTGGGAATGGCTGGCGGGCGTGCTGGAGCAACACGGCAACAACCTGATCCATGGCGGCTTTCACCTGCCGGTGCTGGACTGGCTCGACAAGCTGCCGGACGGCACCGTTGAAAGCAGTCCGCGACTGTCGATGCTCCGGATCTGGGGCCATTTCTTCGCCAACAGGCTGGATGCCATCGAACCAAGACTGGAGCGACTGGAAGACCTGCTGGATCGCCGCGTAGCCGACTCGCATCCGGATGCCGAAGGCGCCCTGGCCCTGCAAAGCGAAATGGCGCTGATCCGATCCTACCTTGCCCGCACCCGCAGCGACCTCAAGAGTGCCGCTGACCTGACGCAGCAGGTGCTGCGGGACATTGACCACACCCAGATTCCCCTGAAGTCCGTCACCTATTACGGTCTGGGACTGGATTATTTCGGCCGGGGTGACCTGCCCGCCGCCGAGGAAGCCCTGCAGTCGGCCGTATCCCACGGCCAGATCGAGCGAAAACCGTCGACCGTTCTCTCCAGCGGCGGGCTCCTGGCCTGGATCCAGTTCAATCGCGGGCAGATCGAACAGGCGCTGGAAAGCTGTGTCAGCATCCGCAAGTGGATCGATCGCCACTACACCGATCCCAAGCAGCCCAAACTGATCTCCTGCTGGCAGAATTGCACGTTGATCGAGATCTACCGTGAGCGGGACGAACTGGAACTGGCGGATACCCACCTGGCCCCGTTAATGAGTCACCTGGAAAACGGCACAGAACCGGGCCAGCACGTGATCATCCAGTACGCCCGCGCCCGGCTCGCCTTCACTCGCGGCGACTACGGACTGGCGGTCCAGGCGCTTGACGATGCCCTGTCCGTACTCGAACGACGGCGGGAGCACATCGTCTTCGAACCACCGAACCTGACGGCCCTCAAGGCGCGTGTGCAGCTCGCCCAGGGGCACACGGAGGCCGCCCGGGAATGGCTGGAGGCACGCCACCCGGACCGTTTCCGCAACCCTCTCAACGCCGAGCAGGACACCATTACGGCGGCCCGGGTGCTGATCGCCCTTGGTCGTCCCGATGAGGCCACGCCTCTGCTTACGCCCCTGCGGCTGTCGACGGAAACCGGGCAACACCATAAGCACCTGATCGAAGTGCTGACGGTCTATGCCGACGCGCTGGCCACTGAGGGCAAGGCGCAGGAAGCCCTCCCGGTGCTGTCAGAGGCCCTGAAGCGCGCGGCCCGTGAACAGCTTTACCGCACGTTCGTCGAAGAAAGCCCGCAGGTCCACTCCCTGCTCCGGCAGATGAGTCGGCAACAGGTGGATGGCGCCTTCCTGGAGCACCTTCTCGAGCTGCTGCCGGCCAGTACGCCAAGCGCTGCACCCTCCGCACCATCCCGGGCGGAAGGACTGGTCGAACCCCTGAGTGCGCGGGAAACGGAAGTCCTGGAACTGATCAACGAAGGGCTCGCCAACAAGGAGATCGCGGTGCGTATGGATGTCGCCGGCACGACCGTCAAGGCGCACATCCGCAACCTCTATGGGAAACTCCAGGTGAAAAGCCGGACGGAGGCGCTGGCGCGGGCGCGGCAGCTGGAATTACTGGACTGACCGGCTGGGTATTTTGTGACGAGCGTCACACTTTATTCGAATTTATTCGCCCCACTACGCCCTTTGGACGATCCGCCTACGCCCCTACTCCCTCTATTATTATTTCGACGGTGAGGGAAACCTCACCACGGAATCTGAAACTTCAGGCCTTTGGATTCCATGTTCCGTGTTGCTTATTCCAGGGTCATCAAGTCAGAGCCCTGTTTCTCGAAAGGCGTTATTCCGATTGGATTAACGCCTTTTTTTTGTTTGCGGGAAGTAACGCCGGCCCCCGCTTCCGCCACGGGCCGACGCCATTGGATCAGGTGATAACCCGCCGAAATGGCGGCAAGGCATCCAGCAGGAGCTGGCCGTAGCGGCGGGTGACGATCCGGCGATCCAGGATGGTGATGCGGCCGGTATCCTGTTCCGTTCGTAGCAGGCGGCCTGCCGCCTGAACCAGGCGAATCGAGGCATCCGGCACGGTGATTTCCATGAAGGGATTGCCACCGCGAGCCGTCACCCACTCCGCCAGGCTGGCATCGATCGGGTCATCCGGAACCGCAAACGGCAGCCGGGTGATGACCACATGCTGCAGGTAGTTGCCCGGCAGGTCGATCCCCTCGGCAAAACTCGCCACGCCAAACAGCACGCTACGATGCCCCGCATCGATGCGCTCGCGATGATGCCGCAGGACTTCCCCCTTGGCCATGTCGTCCTGGGTGGTAATCAGCTCCGGCCACGCCGGGGCCAGTTTGTCGCGCACCGCGTTCATCTGGCGGCGGGACGTGAACAGGACCAGTGTGGCCAAACCGTCCTCCCAGAGCTCGGGAAGACGCTCCACCAGCGCCTCGGTGAAAGCGTCGGCATCCGTCGGCAACGCCGACATGGCGGGCACCTCCACCGAGGCCATGTCACCGTAACGGAAGGCGCTGGGAACGACCAGGTATTTGCTGGCTTCCGGCAGGCCGGCACGGCTTCGCAGGCGATCGAACCTGCCCAGCGCCGTCAGCGTGGCACTGGTCAGGATCACGCCATAGGCCCGCGACCAGAGGCGCCCATAGAGCAGGCTGTCCGCCAGGACCGGGCTGCTGTAGAAGGTAATGTCCTCGCTGTGGTCGAACCGCTGACGCACCGCCCAGCGTGCCGGTGGCGGCCCCTTCTCTTCCCGGGCGGCCTGCCAGGCCATCCAGAGGCGGTGCTGGTCCTCGGCCCGGCTGTGCAGGCCACCCACCACCGGGAACCAGGCCTCGGCGGTCTGGCGGTCCACGTCGTGATCGCGCTTCTCATCGAATGCCTTCTGCATCTCATCGACCAGCACGCCCAGTTGACGAGTCAGGGTGGCGCTGGCGGTACCCGCTTCGACCGCCGCCCGCGCCATATCCTCCGGCAGTTCGCCGTCGGGGTAACGCCACTGGGCGCTGTTCCGGTCGTCCTCGAAGGTCCACTCAACGCTCTTGTCGGCCAGTTCAAAGACCTGGCCCAGCAAGGCGTCGTAGTCGCGGGATGCCTCACTGATGCGGTCGAGCGTCTTGGAGGCATGGGACGCCGGAGCCAGGTGCGGCTTCATCTTGACGATGACCTGGGCCAGTTGTTTCAGCCAGCTGCGGGTGCCGTTCAGCGACACCGAGGCCGCGAAGTGATTGAGCGCCTTGTCCGGCAGGTGGTGGGCCTCATCGAAGATGAACACGGCGTCTTCCGGCCTGGGCAGGATCGCCCCGCCCCCGAGCGCCAGGTCCGCCAGCACCAGGTCGTGGTTGGCGACGATCACATCCACCTCGTCGACGCCCTTGCGGGCCTCGAAGAAGGCACAGGTATCGAAATAGCTGCAATGACGGTTGGTGCACTGCCGGTGATCGGTGGTCACCTGGCGCCAGATGTCATCCGGAATCTGCTGGGGCCAGTGATCGCGGTCGCCATCCCAGTTGCGGGAAGCGTACTGACCGAGCATTTCCTCGAAGAACTCCCGCGTGCCGGGCTCGTCTTCCTGCTCCTTGTCCAGCAGGAACAGGGGCATGGTGTCGCTGTCCTGGACGCCCTCGTCGTGCAGGCGACCCTCAAGGCGCGACAGGCACAGGTATCGCCCCCGGCCCTTGGCCAGCGTCCAGTCGAAGTCCAGTTTGGTGTGCTGGCGCAGGTCCGGCAGGTCTTTCTGTACGATCTGGTCCTGCAGGGCCACCGTCGCGGTGGAGATCACCAGCTTCTTGCCCAGCGCCTGCGCCATGGGGATGGCGGCCAGCAGGTAGGCCAACGTCTTGCCGGTACCAGTGCCCGCTTCCACCACGCAGGCCGATGCCGGCGATGTGCGCTCGCCATCGTCCTCGGTAATCCCACCCAGGTAACGGGCAATCTCAGCAATCATCAGCCGCTGGCCATAGCGGGCCTTGACGGACTTGCCGTTCAGGAGATCCCGGTAACCCTGCTGGATACGCTGTTTGACGTCGTCGTTCAGGGCCATTAGCGGGGACTGGTCCAATCGCGGACGACACCCACACGGAAGGTCTCGCCATAGGCACTCAGGACCACCCCGTCGGAGGTGATCGCCTCCACCCGGATACCGGAGAAACTGTCGCCCGGCCGCAGGTAGTTGCCGTTGATCATCACCCGCCGGGCAGCGGGATCCGACGCGTAGATATGACTGCTGAAATGCAGGTCGGGAATCTTGCGCTGGAAGGCGATCGGTTTCTCAACCAGGTGCTCCACCGGAGGTCCATCGGCAAAATCGAAATTCGAAGCCGGCAACGCGGGCGTGGAGGCATCGGACTGCGACGGGACGATCAGCGTGGGTTCGTCGGAATCGGTTGCGGCGCTGCCAGCCTCCGGGAACGCCTTCTCGGCGTAGGTGGGTGCGGGCTCCTGACTCGGCGTCGAGGGTTTGATGACGGTAGGCTCAGGCTCAATCACCTCCGGGGCGTCGGCCGTTTTCTCCTGTGCGGCCCCGGAGGGCTCCGAGCGCGACCCGTTCTCACTGGCCGCATCAGCGGTGCTGGATTCCGGAGTCTGCTTGACAGACGCGGCAACGGTCCCCTGCTTGTCCACGGAGGTTGCCAGGAACCCGCTTCCCGGCCAGAAAATGGCCGCCAGGATCAACCCGTTGAACAGCAGCGCCAGCGCCACCCAGCTGCCGACGGGTATCGACCGGCGCCGGGGTTTGTGGACCATCTGCACGGATTGGGCTAGATCCGGCACCCGTCCCTGTTGGCGGTCGCTTTCGGACTTACGGAGCGCATCGAGAATATACGACATGCGATCAATGAACCTCCGCCGTCTGCCGGCGCGCGGGTGAAAGTCGTGGAATCGAGGGGTACAGGTCGGAATTCATCTGGATCAGGGTCTTGGCGCCGGCAATGCCGTCCGGGATCAGCCCCTTGAGCGACTGGTACCAGGCTATCTGGTCCTTCAGGCTGGCGGCCATCAGCTCGTCCTGCTTGCTGACGTTGCTTTCCAGCGTGCTGATCAACTGCATCAACTTGGCGCTAAGCCAAGCCTCCTCGCCGACCGCTTCGTCGTTCGGGACCAGACTGGAGCGATAAGGCGGCAGGCGCCAGACCAGTGAATAATCCCCCAGCCAGTAACGATCCACCAGGTCCGTCGACAGATCGAGCGTCTGCTCGCCCAGCATCAACTTGGCCTCATCCCCTTCCAGACCAATCAGCGTGGCGTAGCGCGGGTCGCCCTTGTCATCAAACAGTTTCAGGATCACCGGCCGGTTGAGCTGTTCGACACTGCGCCAGTTACCCCGGCGATGCAGGCAGCTCAGCCCGACCGTTTCCGCAAAGTCACAGGCGTAGTGATACTGGTGGACATCGTAATCGAATCCCCAGCGGGCAAACAGCTGGGAGTAGGCCTCGGCCTGATCGCGCCCGGCATCCTCGGCCAGCGACAGCCAGTTCTGCGGCACATTGCCATCGCCATTGGCACCGTTGGGATTGCCGGTAAAGGGCTGCTCGGCAACCGCCTTGACGACCTGGCCGTCCGCCGCCGGCGGGTTGGGATCCTGTTCGGCGACCGGGTCGGTGGTGTCGGCCACGACGTCAGCAACGGTTTCCGATCCCCCTTGCGGAGCGGCTGCCGGTGCATCTTCTGGGACCGTCGCTGCCTCGGCCGCGCCAGCGACGGGTTCCGCCGACCCGGGACTCAAGGGGTCAACGGCATTCCAGCCAAGAATCAGCGCCAGCATCAGGCCCGCAGCACCGGCCGCGACATAGCCTAGCTTCAGCTTGTTGACCGGCAGGAGCGGATGGGGCCGCCCCAGGACCTCACGGGCCGCCTGGGCGATATGGTCGCGGGTAACCTCATGGGTGCCTTCCGAGTAGGCGCCCAGCAGCGCCCGGTCACAGATCAGGTTGATCACGCGGGGAATACCGCCGCTCAGGCGATAGAGCTGGGCCATCCGTGAGGTATTGAAGAACTCGCTGCGCTGGCCGGCCACACTCAGGCGATAGCGCAGGTACGCCGGCAACTCGCTGCGGTCGATGGCATCGAGATGGTAGCGGGCGGTAATCCGTTGGGCGAGCTGCCGCAGTTCACGGGTTTCCAGCATCTCCTGCAGTTCCGGCTGCCCCAGCAGGACGATCTGCAGCAGCTTCTTTTCTGCCGTTTCCAGGTTGGTCAGCAGGCGCAACTGCTCCAGCACATCCGCCGACAGGTTCTGGGCTTCGTCGATGATCAGCACCGGGTGGCGTCCGCGGGCATGGGCATCCAGCAGATGCTGGTTGACCAGGTCGATCAGGCGCTTGATGGAACTGCCGGCGGGATGGCGAATACCAAGCTCGTCGCAAATACTGGACAGCAGTTCCCGGGCAGACAGCCGGGGGTTGAGCACCAGCGCAATGTCGACATTCTCGGGCACGTTCTCGATAAAGCAGCGGCAGACGGTGGTCTTGCCGGTCCCGACTTCGCCGGTAATAACAATGAACCCGCCCTGCCCCTGAACGCCATACATCAGGTGCGCCAACGCTTCCTTGTGCCGTTCGCTCAAATAGAGATAACGGGGGTCCGGCGCGATCGAGAATGGAGGTTCCCGAAAGCCGAAAAACTCGTAGTACATGGGTGTCCAGTCTGTAACGGGATATAGCCAGGAACCCTGTATGATACCGTCCCGTTCTCATCACTGTCACCACATGTCACCACTTGTGGCACCTTTCTGTGATCCAGGTGATCCGGGCCGCGCCAACCGGCATGTTCAGGTATCCTGTGACGACACCAGCCTCAGATCGCCGCGACAGCCCTGCATCCGGTCGCGTACGCGCTGGATACAACGCTCCAGCGTCTTGGAAATCTTTGCGTGGGATCGGATCATGGAAATCTTGGGCCATGTGGCCCGCTCGCCCTCCAGCATCATCTGGCGGATAAACACCGGGGAGGGATTGGAGAGCATCTGGATGTAGTGGTGCCATGAATAATGCGGCGCGATGGTGACATCGCCGGAGTAACGCTGCGCCATGATGGTATAGAGATGCCCGGAAACCTGGCGGAAGAGCTCCGGTTGAACCCGCTTTCGCAGGTAATCGAACAGACCACGGCCATGGAATTGCATCTCGGATTTCAGCGCATGCATGGGCAGCTTCAGCAGACCCAGTTTCTCGTCCCGGCCGCGCCGATTGAGAAACGGCACCACGTGCGGGTTGCTCTGGCTGACGATCGTGAAGTTGACGTCGTAGAGATGCATCAGCCGCTCTATGGGCAGGTCGCTGACGACCGACCCGTCAACGAACTTCAGGCGCGGCATGTACGGCAAGACCGCGCCTCGCAGATCCTTCTTCATCAGGGTGACGGGCGGGAAGATGGCCGGGACCGCCGCCGAGGCCAGCGCCGCACTCCAGACCAGCAGGTAGGGTGACGTATAATCGCACAGCAGACGGGGTTTTTGGTTGGCCTGCACCGGCGATACGCTGATGTTGATGGAGCGTCCGGTCCGGTCGTAAGCTTCCTCGAAGGTGTACTCACCCATGTTGGCGCGCAGGTTGGCCATCAGTTGTTTCTGGTCCATAAAACCCTGGCCGTTGATGCCCCGCAGCAGCCCGTTCCACTTCCAGGCCTTGAGGTGATGGGTCTCAGGATTGAACAGTTCGGGAATTTCAGCATCGGTATGGGTGCCCAGGATACCGGCCATGATCGCCCCGACACTGGAGCCTGCAATGGTCTGTGGCAGCAACCCTCTTTCCCACAATGCCTTGATGACCCCCAGGTGGAAGGTTCCCAGTGAAGCCCCGCCACTGAGCAACAGCGCCGGCCGTCCATAACTGGTCAGCGTGTCCTCGAAGAAGCGCAGCTTGGCTTCGGGGGTAAAGCCGGGGATGGCCTGGTCGCAGAGAAAATCGAGGGATTCGCACACCTGATTGATGTAGGTCTCGATCAGGTGCTTGGTTCCAACCCTTGAACGGGAATAGAGCGCGGGATTGCCCATGTTGCCCAGATCATGGTGAAGTCCCTCGCGCAACGCGCGGCGAAGACGCTCATAATCATGGTTCTGGTGGTATTCCCGCAGGTGCGTCAGCCGGTCGAAGATGAGCTCGTAGTGATAGAGATCGGACGGATTCTCCTCTTTCCACTCAACGTTACCCTCGAGATAGTCCAACTCGAGGGCAGCGGCCTTCCACATCTCATAGTTCGGCGCCTGGGCCAGGCGCTTGCGGTACGTCTCGATCCTGCCGGCTGCAATCATCATCGTCCCCTGCTGGAGCCAACACCCTGCACTCGGCTACCGGTTCTGCCTAGAAATTCTCGAACATCACGTCGCCATCGTCGTTGGCAAACGGATCATTTTCAACTTTGCCATCGTTGATCAGGTATTGGCGACGCTGGAGATAGGCACTCCTGACGAAAGTGTAGCTGTCTCCGGAGATAAAGCTCTCGGCCGGAATGAGATCCGCCCTCGTGTCCACGGCCTGCAGTCCGCGCATGTAGTATTTTTCCGGGCTATCGATATAGTCCCAGGTGCTGGGCATGACCGTCAGGTCCCCGACCAGCCCCCCGAAGTCACGCCCCGTGGACGGCCCCAGGAACGGCAGCACAAGATAGGGGCCGCTGCCCATTCCCCAATAGCCGAGGGTCTGTCCCAGGTCCTCCGGGCGTTCAGGCAACCCGAACGCCGTGCCCACATCGATCAGGCCACCCAGACCGAAAGTGGTGTTGTAGGTGAAACGACCCAGGGCGACGACCGCCGATTCGCCCTTGAGCTGCAACACGCTGTTGGCGAAGTTGTTCAGCTCGCCCAGGTTCGTGAAGAAGTTGGTGACCCCCTTATCGACAAAATCCGGGGTGATGAAGCGATAACCTTTCGCCACGGGACGCAGGAACCAGTCGTCGACAAACTGGTTGAACGCGTACACGTTTCGGTTCCACCCTTCCCAGGGATCGCGAGCATCCTGGGGGTGTTTATCTTGCTGAGCCAGCGCCTGATTGGCGGCGAGAACGGTCACGATAACCAGCACGACACGTAGGTGGCGGGCTCCGGCGAAAGCAGTCAGGAATTTCATTTAGCAGCCTGATATTTTGACTTCAAACAAGTTTTATCGAAAATAGCCCGTCACGCCGGATACGGTCATCCGCATATACCGCAATTGAAGCTGCCCCGGATCGCGTCTCTCGACGCTGGCGGGCAACAGAAACAAACAGCTCCAATGAGGAAAGACAAGCCATGTCAGAGTTCGGTCGTCTCGTCCACTCCCTGGACATTCCCATGCGCTGGGGAGATATGGATGCCTACGGGCATGCCAACAATACGGTTTATTTCCGCTTTTTTGAAGAAGCCCGTATCACGTGGCTGGATTCCGAGAACCTGCGCAACCTTCCGGACGGCACCGGGCCGGTCATCATCAAGACCAGCGCCACCTTCCTGAAGGAGCTGAATTATCCCTCAACCGTGACCATCAGGACCTACGTCGGAAAGGCCGGCAACAGCAGTCTGGAGACCTTCTACGAGCTTCATGACAGCGAGACCGGTGACAAGTACGCTGACGGCTATGCCAGGATCGTCTGGTTCGATCACCAGACGCGGAAGTCCACGCGGCTGCCGGACAGATTACGCGCCCTGGCCGCAGAATAAATGCCTGATCCTGCCAAATTAACGGACAATCCTCTCCCGCTACGACGCTTTATCGAGTAGGAGGGGGAGTTGCCTCCCCCGTCCTCTCACACCACCGGGCATACGGTTCCGTACCACGGCGGTTCATGATTGGCTCTGAAGCCGGTTTATCGTATCCAGCAAACTGACCAGAGACAGG
>NZ_SJDL01000018.1 GCF_004327985.1 Marinobacter halodurans | reverse complement strand
TCCTGGATGATGCCGCCGGGGTAGGCCACCATGCGGTCGAGGAACGCCGAGGTGGTGGCGTGGTTGGTGACGAATTCCCGGTCTCCCAGGCGCAGCAGTAATTCCCAGTAGCCCATGGCACTGCCAATGGGGTTGGTCAGCTTGAAGCCGATGGTGTTGGCCCACCCCGGCGTGTACAACCAGTGCGGGCGCACGTCGTGAATGCGGAAGCCGGTATGGCGGCGCACCAGTCCCGCCACATCGCTGAAACGGCGGTACATCAGCCCCATCAGTCCGGAGGCGTGGCTGTCGATGGGGGAGCCCAGCACCACCGCGTTGCGGATGTGGGGATCGCCGCTCAGGGCCGTGTAGAACAGGGTGAACATGCCGCCCATGCTCCAGCCATGCAGGCTCAGGTCCTGCTCGCCGCTGTGCTGGCGCACAGCATCCAGGTAACGGGGCAGCAGTTCGGCCACGTAGGTGTGCAGGTTGTAGTGGCTGTGCTCCCGGGTGGGCATCCCCCAGTCGATCAGGTAGACCTCGAAACCCCGGGCGCGCAGGTAGCGCACCAGGCTGCGCTGCGGGAACAGGTCGTAGATCAGCATGTTCACTGCCAGCGGCGGCACGATCACGATGGGCACGCGGTGGGTGGTTGGCTCCACTGGCACGGTTTCATCGCCCAACTGGATGCTGAAGCTTTCCAGGGGCGGGTAGTAGCGCAGGCTCACCAGGCCGTCGTCGGCCAGTGTCTCATAGGGGGTCTTGCCGGCCAGCACCATCTCCGCCGAGCGGAACACCCGGTCGAAGGCATTGCCCGCGTAGGCGCGGGTCCGGCGGCTGATGCGGGCGCCCCGCTGCAGGGTGGACTGGATCAGGTTCACGGTCAGGTCCTGTTGGCGAAATAGGGCCGCAGTGTAATGACCCCGGTCCACGAATCAGTGGCGGGCCGGGCATCCACGTCGGGCATTTTGGCCAGTCGCTTGTTATCATGAGCGCCGGTTTCCCGTTGCCTGAATGGATAACAACAATGCTGAGTTTTCTGCCCGCCCCGGTCCGGGGTGTCATTGCCACTGTGCTGCTCGTGATCAATACCGTTTTCTGGTGCGTGCTGCTCTATATTCCGGCTCTGCTGAAGCTGATTCCGATCAAACCCTGGCAGGGGTTCTGTACCCGGATCATCATCATGATTTCCGAAGCCTGGGTGGCCTGTAACACTGGCTGGCAGATGCTGACCCAGAGCACAAAGTGGGATGTGCAGGGCGCCGACAAGCTGCGTCGTGAAGGCTGGTACCTGGTGCTGTCCAACCACCAGAGCTGGGTCGATATCTTCGCCATGCAGCGGGTCTTCAATCGCCGGGCGCCGTTCCTCAAGTTCTTCCTGAAGCGGGAACTGATCTATGTGCCGGTGATCGGCCTGGCCTGGTGGGGGCTGGATTTCCCGTTCATGAAGCGCTACTCCCGGGAGTACCTGATCAAACATCCGGAGAAGCGCGGTCAGGATATGGTCTCCACCCGGAAAGCCTGTGAAAAATTCCGTTTTGCGCCGGTTTCGGTGATGAACTTCGTGGAAGGGACGCGATTTACCCCGGCCAAGCATGCCAAGCAGAAGTCGCCCTACAAGCACCTGCTGCAGCCCAAGGCCGGTGGCGCCGGGTTTGTGCTGGATGCCATGGGCGATGCCATCGAGACGTTGGTGGACGTCACCATCGCCTACCCGGGCGGATCGCCCAGCTTCTGGGATTTCCTGTGCGGCCGGGTGCCCACGGTGTGCCTGCGCATCGATACGGTGCCGATACCGGCGCATCTCAAGGGTCGGGACTACACCGAGGATGCGGCGTTCCGCAAGGAGATGAAGGCCTGGCTGGGCAGTCTCTGGGCCGAGAAAGACCAGATGCTGGAGTCGCTGAACGCCAGCCGCTGATCGGCTGCCCTTCTGGTCCTCAGCGCACACCTTCGCCGGCGGCGGATTGCAGCAATCCGCTGGCCGGTACATGCGCCATCAATTCGTCGACGGAGCGCGGCTGGCTGAACAGGAAACCCTGGCCATAGTGGGCCCCCATGCCCAGCAGGCAGCCCAGTTCCGCTTCGGTTTCGATCCCCTCGGCCACCACATCCAGCTCCAGCCGTTCACACAGGGTCAGGATCATCTCCAGGATGGCCCGTTTCTCGCCGTCGTGGTCCAGTCCGGACACCAGGCTGCGGTCGATCTTGAGCTGATCCAGCGGCAGGCTCCGGATATACGCAAGGGACGAGTAGCCCGAGCCGAAGTCGTCCAGCGCAATGGCCATGCCGTGTTTGCGCAGGCGGTGGATCAGGTGTATGGCCACGTTGGGATCCGCCATGACGGCCGTTTCGGTCAACTCGATTTTCAGGCGTCGGGAATCGGCTCCGGCCGTTTTGAGGATCTGCAGGATCTGATCCGCCAGGTTGGGATCGTGCAACTGGGTTGGTGACAGGTTCACGCTCAGGGTGAAGTCGTCGCCGAAGTGCTCCTGCAACTTGGCGTCCTGCATCAGCGGAATGGACTGTCGCATCATCTGGTCGCTGAGCGGTCGGATCAGGCCCGTGCGTTCGGCCACCGGCACGAACACCGCGGGAGAGATGAGGCCCCGTTCGGGATGGCGGATCCGGGCCAGGACCTCGAAACCGGTGACCCTGCCATGCTGGAGGTCCACCAGCGGTTGCAGGAAGGTCTCCAGCCAGCCCTGACGCAGGGCGGAGCGAATGGTCTGCTCCATGTCCAGGCGGCCATGACGCTGGGCCCGCATGGTGTCCTCGAACAGGACGAAGCTGCCGGTGCCCTTGTTGCGGGACTCGCCCAGGGCCGCCCGGGCAGCCTGGATCAGGCTGTGGGTGGTCTCCGGTCCCTCCGGGCGGACCCGTGCCGCAGCGGCCACGGCAGACAGCCAGACCTGGCGCTCGCCGAGGCTGAAGGGATCATCCAGGGCGTTCATGATGTGCTGGGCACGCAGGCGCAGCTTGGGTTCGCCGTTCATGGGCACCATGAAGGCCAGCGTGCCGTCCGGCAGGCTGGCGACCAGCTCGTTGGTGTCGAGGGTGCGCAGCAGCCTTTCGCGCAAGGCGGTTCGCAGTTGCCGGGTTTCCCGGGCGTCGAGGGTTTCGGCGATCAGTGTGCGGTTGGGAATGCTCAGCAGGATCAGGGACAGCGTCGGTGTGCCCGGGCCGCGCAGGCGGCGGTCCAGTTGTTCCTCGAGATAATCGGCGTTGGCGAACCCGGTTTCGGTGTCCAGGTACCGCTGGTCGTGGAGGGCCTGATCCATGACCGCCAGCAGGTGATGCACGGTATCCATCAACCGGAGCATGTCCGGATCGTCGGAATCGGAGACCACAGGCACGACATCGCCCTTGGCCAGCCGTTCGCGAAGCTGGCGGGTGACGGCCTGAATATGCTGCCGGAATAACGTGTCGTTTTCCCTGTGTTCGCTGTCCCTGGACACTGACTCTCGCCTCTGCCGGATTACGCTGGGTCTGTCACCGTGACGGTCACATGGCTCGGTGCGGCGTTACCGGTCGCCTTCTTCTTTTTCTTCTTCGATGTCTTCAGGGTGTTCCTGCCGATACCGTTCCCAGTCTTCCCAGTCGTGCGGCGTTCCGGCGTGGGGCCGCTTCAGGTGGCGGGCATGTTCCAGTGCCCGTCCGCGAAGGCTGTGGTCTTTGTCGTCCTCTTCGTCAAAGCCGTACTTCTTGAGAAACTCATCGGGGCGCATGGTTCACCTCCCGGTTGGTGGTGCCAGGCTGTTCGGGGACGTTAGTCTGACTATGAGCGTCCCCAACGGTCTTTTCAAGAATGTTATGCCGTTTCGGCCGTGTCTCCCGCGTCGGCCTCGGCCAGCTTGAACAGCACCTGGCGTTTGTCGGCATCGACCCCGGCAAACGTCACGGTGACCGGCTGGTCCAGCTGGAAAATGCGTTCTTCCGGGCCGGTCAGGCGCAGCGTGACGGGATCAAAGCTGTACTTGCCGCTCATATCACGGGTCGTGACGAAGCCCTCGATGCCATTGCAGTCCAGGCGCACGAAGAAACCCGCCGAGGTGATTCGGCTTATGACGCCGGCATAGCGCTGCTTGCCCAGCTGGGGGGCGTAGAGCGACTTGAGCCAAAGCTCCAGGCTGTTGGCGGCCCGACGGGCGTTGAACTGGGCCTCTTGCAGCTCGGCCATGGCGTCTTCGCCCATGTCGGCCTTGTCGCCGTGCCACAGCGCTGCCCGCAGCAGACGGTGGACCTGGAAGTCGGAATACTTGCGCAGCGGCGAGGTGAAGGTGGTGTACAAGGGCAGTCCCATCCCCTGGTGCGGGGCCGGACGGCTGGCCAGCTCGGCACGGGCCAGTTGGCGCATCAGGATGGATTTGACCGGCACCTCGGCTTCGAGGGTTTCCGTCGCGTTCATCAACTGGCGGAAACCGTCGGCGCTGGTGATGTCCAGTTCCGCCAACTCGGGGGCATAGCGGTTGAGCAGTTCACGAATGTTGTCGAGACGATCGTCCCGCAGGCCGGGATGGGTGATGAACAGGCCACTGGGGCAATGGGATTCCAGGGCACGGGCCGCACACCGGTTGGCGGCCACCATGCACTCTTCCACCAGCCGGTGGGCTTCGTTCTGCTGGGACGGCTCGATGGTGCGGATATGCCGGTTCTCGTCCAGGCGCAGACGGAATTCCGGCCGGTCCTGGCTCAACAGGGCGTGTTCGTCACGCCAGCGGCGCAGGGCGCTGGCGGCCTGGGCCAATTGGTCGATGCTGGCACTGACCGCTTCCGGCAGGGCCTGGATCTCGTCGTCGCTGCGTCCGGCGATCACACCGTCGACCAAGTCATAACTGAGCTTGCCCTGGGAGCGGATCACCGCTTCCTGCAGGCTGAACTCGCCCAGCGAGCCGTCGTTGTTGACCTGGATGTCGCAGACCACCGCCAGGCGGGGAACATCAGGTACCAGTGAGCACAGCTGGGTGCTCAGGGACTCGTGCAGCATCGGACGGGGATCGCCCGGGAAATAGATGGCGGTGGCCCGCTGGCGGGCTTCCCGTTCCACCGGGCCATTCACCTGGAGCAGCGCCGTGGGATCTGCAATGGCCACGGACAGGGTCCAGCCGGTGGCATTGGGTACGGCGCACAGGGCGTCGTCCATGTCCTGGGTGCTGGGGCTGTCGATCGTCACGAACGGATCCGCGGTGCGATCGGTGCGGTTTTCCGCCAACCTGGCGACCTGCTCCTCGGTAAGCTGCTCCAGCTCCGCCTTGGCGTCTTCCGACCAGTCTTCGTTGAGATCGAACTGGGCCAGGGTCACCGCTCGCTCGATACCGGCCTGGTCCGGTTTCCCCAGGACGCGGAGGATGCCGGCCTGCCCCTTGCCGTCCTTGACCGGATGCCGGGCCACCTTGCAGTAGACGAAGTCACCGGGCTCGGCGCCGGCCCGTTGCTTGGGCGGGATGAACAGCCAGTGATTGAGGCCGGGCGTTTCCGGGGCGACGAAGTGCCCCTTGCCGCGCACCTTGTAGCGACCCACGAAGGTTTTCAGCGGCGATTCCAGCAGCTTGTCCACCTGCCCGTAGGTCTTGCCCTTTTCGCCCTCGTGTTCGGTGATTTCGACGCGGTCGCCGGGCAGTACACGCTGCATCTGGTCCTGGGGCAGGTACAGGTCGCGACCGTCGTCCAGGGCCACGAATCCAAAACGGCCGTTGGTGGCCTTGACCGTGCCGGAATGGACCACCTTGTTGGCTTCGATGTCGGTTTTGAGCTGGCGCAACTGCGAAAGGGCGTCGGCGTTTAGCATGCGATGGAACCTGACTGGCGGGAACTTGAAAATGGACCGGCAGTATACCGGTTATGGCGCGTGTCGTCAGATGGGAAATGGTGACGATTGTGAAACCGTCACCCCGGTCCGGCGGCGCGGGCCACGGTCCGTTGCCGGTTGGGTCCGACCTTGCGCCCTGCCACCGGGCTGGCAGTGCCCCCGGGTTGAGCCATACTGTGGGTGGCCTTACATTCGCCACGCAAGGAGTTCGACGTCATGATCAAACCCATTGCGGCTTTCCTGTCCGCGGTGCTGGGCCTCCTCCTGGTGGGATGCGCCGCCACGAGTGACCAGCCCGCGCCCGGACGCCAGCTGGCGGAAGGCCCCCGGGGCCAGTTCCAGTGCGCCGATCGCAACAGCAACGACTACATCGACCGGGCCGAACTGGTCTACCTGCGCCAGTGCGGCATCGGCGAGGACCTGCGCTGTGGATCGGTCCCCGACACGATGGAACCGATCCCGGCAAAGGCGGAGTTTGAGGGCGGGCGCCGCATGCTGGAAGTGATGGACGCGGACGGCGACAACCGGATCAGCAAGCTGGAATTCCGCGCCCACTGCAACAGCAATCGCTACTAGCACTCACTCAGTCATAGTGGGCGAACGGCCGGGTCTGCCCGTCCTGGTTGAACAGCAACACCTGGTAGGCATCGCGCCGACCGTCCATCTCCATGCCCGGTGAGCCGATCGGCATGCCGGGCACGCTCAGCCCCCGGGCCTGGGGGGCTTCGGCGAGCAGGCGGTGAATGTCCGCGGCGGGCACGTGTCCCTCGATCACGTAATCCCCGACAAAGGCGGTGTGGCAGCTCGCCAGGTTCCGGGTCAACCCGGCGTCCACCTTGATGCGGTTGATGTCCGCCGTGTCATGCGCGGTCACATCAAAGCCGTTTTCCTTCAGGTGGCTGATCCAGGCCTCACAGCAGCCGCACGCCGGCGACTTGTAGACGGTGATGGCCTCTCCGGCCGCGGCCAGGGTGCTGATCATGGTCGCGCCGCTGAACAGGGCGGCGCGCAGCAGTGGGTGTGACACTTTCATGGATGTTGCCTCAGTGATGGTGATGGGATGAGTCGTCGCCGGACGGGCCGCTCAGCCAGAACCAGTAGACGATAAAGCCGGCGAGCAGCAGCCCGGCGCCATTGATCAATAGTGCACTCATGGGGAGACCTCCTGCCGGTTACCGGGTTTGAAGAAGCGCAGCCGATTGGCGTTGGAGACAACGGTCACCGACGACAGCGACATGGCCGCACCGGCCAGGATCGGACTCATCAGGACGCCCCAAACCGGATACAGGATGCCGGCGGCGATCGGGACGCCGAGGCTGTTATAGGCAAAGGCCCCCAGCAGATTCTGCCGGATATTGCGCACGGTGGCGCGGGAAATCCCGATGGCATCGGTGACGCCCTGCAGCGAGCTGCGCATCAGGGTGATGGAGGCGCTCTCGATGGCCACATCCGTGCCGGCGCCGATGGCAAAGCCCACGTCCGCCGCGGCCAGTGCCGGCGCATCGTTGATCCCGTCGCCCACCATGGCCACCCGACGGCCCTCGTCCCGCAGTTGCCTGACGATATTCGCCTTGTCTTCCGGCAACACGTTGGCGTGCACCTCGTCGATACCGGCCTGGCGGGCAATGGCCCGGGCACTGGCCTCGACGTCACCGGTGAGCATGACCACGCGGATGCCCTGGTCGGTCATGCGGGTGATGGCGGCCCTGGAGTCGTCCTTGATGCGATCGGCGACGCCGATCACACCCAGCGCCTGGTCGTCGCGGGCCAGGAACAGCGGTGTCCCGGCATCGTTCGAGATGGCATCGGCGGCGTCCTGCAGACCGGACAGGTCGACCCCTTCGCTTTCCAGCCAGCGCCGGTTGCCCAGCCGCAGCGTATGGTTACCGCTCCGTGCCTGGACACCCCTGCCGTTGAGCGCCTCAAAGCCGCTGCTGTTGGACCGCTCGACGTCGCGCTCGTCGGCGACGGTCAGGATGGCCTGGGCCAGCGGATGTTCGGAGTGTTGTTCCAGGCCGGCCGCCAGTCCCAGCAATTCGGCTTCGCTCACGCCGTCAGCGGGCACCAGCCGGGTCACGCGGGGCTTGCCTTCGGTGATGGTGCCGGTCTTGTCGAGCACCACCGTGTCGAGCTGGCCGGCCAGCTGCAGGGCTTCCCCCTGGCGGATCAGGATGCCGTGTTCCGCCGCCTTGCCGACGCCCACCATCACCGACATGGGCGTCGCCAGGCCCAGGGCGCAGGGGCAGGCGATGATCAGCACGGTGGTGGCCGCGACCAGCATATGGGCCGCCGCCGGTGCGGGACCGACGTTGTACCAGACCAGTGCGGCGGCGATGGCAATCAGCAGGATGGCCGGCACGAAGATGGCCGAGATCCGGTCCGCCAGCCGGCCGATGGGCGGTTTCTCGCCCTGTGCCTTTTTCACCAGCTGGATGATCTGGGCCAGGGCCGTTTCGGAACCGACCCGGGTGGCTTCACACACCAGCGCGCCGCTGCTGTTGATGGTGCCGGCGGACACCTCTTCGCCGCCGGTCTTGTTCACGGGCATGGGTTCGCCGGTGAGCATGCTCTCGTCGATGCGGCTCTCGCCCTCGATGACCACGGCGTCCACCGGGACTTTCTCGCCGGGGCGGACACGGAAGTGATCGCCCACTTGCACCTCCTCCACCGGGATGTCGACTTCCTGCCCGTCACGGATCACCCGGGCGGTGCGGGCGCGCAGGTCCAGCAGGCGGCGGATGGCCTGGGAGGTGCGTCCCCGGGCACGCAGCTCCAGTGCCTGACCCAGGTTGATCAGGCCGATGATCATGGCCGAGGCTTCGAAATAGACGTGCCGGGCGGCTTCCGGCAGCAGCTCCGGCGCCAGTACGACGCCCATGGAGTAGAGCCAGGCGGTGCCGGTACCCAGGGCGATCAGGGTGTCCATGTTGGCGTTGTGGTGGCGGAACGCCTTCCAGGCGCCGGTGAAATAGTGGCCGCCGGCCAGCACCAGCACGGCCAGGGTGACGGCGCCGACGATCAGCCAGCCCACACGGGTATCGCCGTTGACGGCCATGGTGCCGCCAAACAGGCCCCAGGCCATCAGCGGAAGACCCAGGCCCAGGCCGCCGGCCATCTTGATCAGCAGGGAACGGTATTCGCGCTGGCTGGCCGCCTCTTTTTCGTCGTCGATCGCGTCCTGGTCGGTGATCTCGCTGGCGCCGTAGCCGGCACTGCTGATGGCCCGGATCAGTTGATCGGCACTGGCGCTGCCGCGGGCGGTGGCGGTCAGGTCCGCCAGGTTCATGCGCGCATCGGTCACGCCGGGCACGCGCTGCATGGCGGTTTCGATGGTCCGCACGCAGGAGGCGCAGGTGGCGCCGGTGATCGACAGGCTGATCTCGCCGTCGTCGTTGCCGGCCGGCGTAGCGGCGGTCCTGCGATCCGCCTGGGCTGGCGGCTCTACCAGGCCCTGGTCGGCTTCGCCGGCCTCATCCGCTTCTGGCGCCCCGGCTTCGGCGCCGAGCACGTGGGCCGGATAGCCGGCCCCGGTGATGGCTCGGGCGGCGGCGTCGCCGTCCACCCCTGCCGGCAGTTCCACCTCCTGGCGCTCCAGGTCCACGGTGACCGACCCGGGATCGGCCACCAACTCGCTCAGGGACTGGCGGATCTTCTTTACGCAGCCCCGACAGGAAGCCCCGCTGATCCCCAGCCGAAGGGGGGTGCCGGCGGACGCGGGGTGCGCCGGGTAACCCGCCTCGCTGATACGGGCGGCAGCGCTGTCCGGATCCGTGCCGGCGGGCAGGGTGACGGTCTGTTGCTCCAGGTCCACCTGCACGTCGTTCCCAGACCCGACTAGCGGCGCGACAGCGTCACGAATCCTGTTCACGCAATGCTGGCAGGTGGCGCCGCTGATGCTCAGCACCTCCGCCGGTGCCGCGTTGATGGGTTGGGCCGGGTAGCCGGCATCGGAGATTTTCTGTGCCGCGGTTTCGGCGTCCGTGGCCTCCGGCAGGGTGACCCGTTGCTGCGCCAGGTCGACGACCACCTGTTCCGGATCCGGCACCAGATCACCCAGGGCCGCCCGGATCTTGCGTACGCAGCCCTGGCAGGAAGCGCCTTCGATGCTCAGTTGGACCGGGTGTTGCGTTGCCGTGTTCATGCGTGCTCCACCTTTTCAGCGGTGTCGGAGGCGTGGGTTTCGGAATCGTCCCAATGCTCGATCAGGCGGCAGATGGTGTGGCCGTCCGGAGTGCCGTCGGGCATATGCTCCCAGGCGGCCATGGCATCGCGCATGCGGTTGCGCAGGGCTTCCAGCTCGGCCAGCCGGGCTTCCACATCCTGCAGGCGGCGCTCGAAAATGTCGCGCACCATGGGGCAGGGCGAGGTGTGATGGTCGGCTTCGTCCAGGATGGACTGGATTTCGTTGAGTGCGAACCCCAGTTGCCGGGCCTTGCGGGCGAACTGCAGGCGTTGGAGGTCCTGGCTCGAGTAGACATGATAGCCGTTGTCCGGATTGCGCTCCGGGCGCAGCAATCGTTCACGCGTGTAGAAGCGTACGGTTTCCGGATTGACGCCCGCGGCCCGGGCCAGCTCGCTCACCTTCATGGGACTCTCTCCCCGATGGATTCAGGAGCAAGTTTAAAACCTATGAGCCACTCAAAGGTCAAGGGTTTTCTGAGGGAGCGTCAGCGGGATTGGCGGGCGCGCAGGAAGGTACCGCAGTGCCGGCACTGGTCCGGCGCCTGCAGCTTGGCCTGCCAGCCGATGCGGTGGTTGCAGGCCGGGCAGCGCAGGCGCAGTTGCAGGGCGATGATGGGGATGACCAGGGCCGCCAGCAGGGGCCCGAGGGCGCCCCAGTCCTCGCCGCTGGACAGGCCGAGCTGGCTGCTGAACACCAGCAGGACAATCAGGGCCACGAAGGCGAAGATGAAGTAGCGCTGGTTCCAGCGCTCCCAGCGCCGGACCTGGCGGTCCTGCTCGGCGGTCAGGTAGTGCGGGACTGGTGTGCTCATACGGCTCCGGCCAACGAGGATGTGGGGCGCCTATCTGGCAGCACCCCAAGGACGTTTTGCGCCTATCTTAACGTGGTTTACGCACCGATGCCGTGTTGCGTTCACCGGCCGTGGTCAATCGGTCTGGTGCAGCGGATCGGACAGGCTGAAGCCGCGGCAGACCAGGTCTTCGAGCTGGTCTGCCGGCATCGGGCGGCCGATCAGGTAGCCCTGGGCAAGGTCGCAGCGGTGGGTGTCGAGGAAGTTGAGCTGGGCTTCGGTCTCGATGCCTTCGGCGGCGACCTGGATGCCCAGGTTGTGGGCCAGGTTGATCACCGCCCGGGTGATGATGGCGTCGTCGTGGCGTTCGGTGACCCGGGTGATGAACGAGCGGTCGATCTTCAGCAGATCCACCGGGAAGTCCCTCAGGTAGGCCAGCGATGAATAGCCGGTGCCGAAGTCGTCGATGGCCAGGTGCACGCCGATCTGGTGCAGGCGCTTGAGCTGGTCCAGGTTGTGTTCGAGGTTCTCGATAAAGATTTCCTCGGTCAGTTCCACCTCCAGCTTGTCGGCCGTGACGTTATTGTCGCGCAGGGCCCGTTCGATGTTGCTGACCAGGTCGCGGTCTTCCAGCTCGCGCCCCGACAGGTTGATGGCGATCCGCAGGTGGTCGAAGGGACCGCCCTGCCAGGCGGCCAGCTGGCGACAGGCCGCCATCGCCACCCAGCGGCCGATGTCGGCAATACGACCGCTTTCCTCGGCCAGCGGGATGAAGTCCACCGGCGGCAGCAGCCCGCGGGTGGGGTGCTGCCAGCGGATCAGCGCCTCGACACTGCCGATCTGCTGGGTCGCCATATCCAGTTGGGGCTGGAAGTGCAGCACCAACTGATCCTCGCTGAGGGCGCGGTTGAGATCCTTGTCCAGCTCCAGCCGGCGCACTTCCCGGTCCTGCATGCCCTCGGTATAGAACTGGTAGTGGTTGCGGCCATTTTCCTTGGCCCGGTAGAGGGCGACGTCGGCATTCCGCAGCAGGATGTCGGCGTCCAGGCCGCTCTGTGGGTAGATGGCGACGCCCATGGTGGCGGTGACCTGGTGGGCCTGTTCCTGCACCTCGAACGGCTCGACGAAGCACTGCTTGATCTGGCCCAGCAGGGCGATGACATCGTCGATGTCGTCGATGTGCTGTTGGCAGATCATGAACTCGTCGCCGCTGGAGTAGGCCACCAGCACCCGTTCGCTGCTGAGCTCGTTCAGCCGCTCGGCCACCTTGATCAACAGCTCGTCGCCGAACTGGTGTCCCAGGGTGTCGTTGAGGATCTGGAAACGGTCCAGGTCGAGCATGATCAGCGCCACCTGCCGGTACTGGCGGTCGGCAATGGCGAGGGTATGGGTCAGGTCCTCCACGAAGAACCGGCGGTTGGCCAGGCCGGTCAGGCTGTCGGTGGATTCGATCCTGGCCAGATCCTGCTGCACCGACTCGCGCTGATAGACTTCATGCTCCAGCGCCTGGCGGGTGTGCTCCAGGGCCTGGTTGCGGCGCAACACCGCCTGCGTCAGCCACACCAGCAGACTGACCATCAGCCCCAGCACCAGGAAACTGACGAGGGCCAGGTCCGGCCAGATGCCCTGGTGGCTCCGGGCCCACTCGCGGGTTGGCGACAGCCGCAGGGTCCAGGCCAGGCCGGGGACGGACAGGACCGATTCCCGCGACAGGTGATTGGCGGTCGCGCTGTCCGGCTGGCTGGTGTAGCGGACCTGGCCGTTCTCCTCGATGTCGACCCGGAAGTTGTCGTGGATGCGGGGCGTGATCATGGCCTCGACCAGGCCTTCCATACGGAACACACCGGCAATGAAGCCATGGCTGGTGCCGTCGGGGCTGACGATGGGCGCGTATATGACGATGCCGGTACCGCCCTGGCGCAGCTCGATGATGCCGGAGATATCGGTGTTGCCCGACTGCGTGGCTTGCTTGAGACGGGTCAGCCGCTGATCGTTGAAGGCGACATTGAAGCCCACCACGTTGTCATTGCCGGCCAGGGGAGCGACCCAGCGGACGCGGTAGTCCCGACCGATCCACTCGATGGCCTGGTAGTGGCGGAAATCCCTCAGGTAGTGCTCGGCGTCCTCCTGCCAGCGCGCACGGGCCATGTCCGGACTGGTGGCGCGGCGTTCGGCCATCCGGCGCAGGGCCTGGATATGGGCGATGAAATCGGAGGCAAGTTCCCGGGACAGGGCGCTGGCCTCGGCATCCAGGGTTGACTCCATCTGGTGGCGAACCTGGCGTTGGATACCCTGCCAGAGGGCGGCCGCCAGCACGATGAACGTCAGCAGCAACACGGCCGGCAATGCGGGACTGACCAACCCCCGCATGAGTCTGGCGTACCCGCTGGACGTCTCTTTCTCCATGGAACTCCTGAAACACGACTTTTGTCTGTTGTACTGTCTTCACATTCTCGGCAAGTACAACGAATACTTCAGTAAAGTTTACAAGTATTTGCAATTGAGGTGTCAGTAATTTGCGGGAAGTCTCGGCATCGTGGTGCCAAAATAATGGATCTGTCGCCAAAAGCGCCTGGCGTGGTGGGTGTCAGATCAGCGCCAGGCTGCGCAGGATGTAGATGCCCAGGCTCAGGCTGACGGGAGCCAGCAGCGTGGTCAGGGCGACGATGCTGGCGGCCAGTTGGTGGTTGCCGCCCATGGTGCGGGCCATGACGTAGCTGGCGGTGGCCGTTGGCGAGGCGAACATGGCGAACAGCGTGCCCAGTTCCAAGGGCGAGAAACCAAAGGGAAGGGCCGCCAGGGTGCCGACCAGGGGCAGGACCAGCAGTTTCAGTGCCGTGGCCACGAAGGCGGCGACCGTTCCGTGGCTGAGCGCGTCCAGGCTCAGGGTGGCGCCGACGCAGAGCAGCGCCAGCGGCAGGGTCATCCGGCCAAAATAGGCGGCGCTGGTCAGCACCAGATCCGGTACCGGTATCCTGAAGGCGGCCAGGGTCAGGCCCAACAGGATACTGATAATCAACGGGTTGAGGAGGATGCCGCGTGCGATCTGACGCCGGGAGGTCCTCTGGCGGCCTTCGCTGGCGGTCAGCGCATAGACCGACAGGACGTTGTAGGTCAGGGTGATACCGGCCAGCAGGACCGAGCCGATTGCCAGCCCGGTATTGCCGTAGAGGCTGGCGCACACGGCGATGCCGATGATTCCCAGGTTGCCACGGAACGCCCCCTGGACGAACACGCCCCGGTCCGGTCCCGGTCCCGGCCACCAGGCGCTGAAGATCCAGAACAGCACAAAGCTGGCCAGTGTCACCGCGACGCCGAAGCCCACTTGGCGGAGGCTGAACAGGCTGTCCAGGTCCAGGTTGACCAGGCTGGTTATGATCAGGGCCGGCAGGGCCAGGTTGAAGACCAGGCGCGATCCGGTCTCCACGAAGGCGTCATCGATCCAGTGGATGCGGCGCAGGATCCAGCCGGTCGCCATCACCAGGAAAATGGGCGCGGTGACCGACAGCGAAAACAGCAGATGATCGAGATAGCTCACGGCACCTCAGGTCAGTTGGGGAGCTAGGCGGAGGCTCCTTGGGTCAGAGCGTCGATGCGGCCTGACAGAGTGACTCCGTAGGCCCCATCCGGCAGTGGTGCGGCAATGGTGTAGAGCTGGCCGTCCGGGGCGCGGGGATCGTCCTTGAGATCCACGGTCCGGGGTAGGACGCACTGTTTGTCGGGCCCCAGCAGGATCTCTACCCGCGGGCGTAGTTTATAGGAGGGGTGGTTGGAAATCACTACAGCCACTTCGCCGGAGTTCAGCTCCACCAGGCTGCCGGGGGGATAGATGCCGATCATGCGGATGAAGGCTTCGATCATTCCCGCGTCGAACTGGCGCCCCCGTTCACGGTAGAGAATGCGCATGGCATCCGTGGTCGGCAGGCCGGCGCGGTAGCAGCGATCGCTGGTGATCGCGTCAAACACATCGACGACGGCGATCAGCCGCGCAAACCGGCTGATCTGCCAGGCCTGCAGGCCGCGTGGGTAGCCCTCGCCGTCCAGCCGCTCATGATGGTCCAGGCAGACGGTGGCCACGATCGGATCGAGATGCTGCTGTTGGAGCAGTTCGTACCCGTGCAGGGTGTGGCGTCGGACGATGTCCATCTCGGTCCGGGTCAGTGCACCGGGTTTGTTGAGCACGTCCGGGGGCACCTGCATCTTGCCGATATCGTGCAGTAGGCCGCAGAGCCCGGCGGTTTCCATATCCGCCATGGACATGCCCAGGTAACGGGCGAAGGCCATGGCCAGGACCGCCACGCGCTGGCAATGTTCGGCCGTGTAGGCGTCGCGGTGTTTTATGCGGTTCATCCAGAACATGGCGCTGGCGTTGGCGGTGATGCTCTCGGCGCAGCGCTGGATCAGCGGTCGGGCCATCGACAGGTCGACGTCCATGCCGGCCTCGACCTGGTTCAGCAGGTCGCGGACGAAGTCGCTGGTGGCTTCGAAAACCTGGCGGGCGCGGGGCAGCTCGGTCTGGATCGGCAGCTGTTCCGGCAGGGGCTCGGCGCGTCGGCGCCGCTGGATCTCGATCTGATCCAGGACCGGTGTCAATTCGCTCGACAGCGCTTCCACCCAGACCCATTCACAATACTGGCGCAGGATGGACAGCTGATCGGAGCGGTCGATGGTAAAGCCCTGGAACAGGACGGGGACCTCCGTCCAGGGGCGGTCCAGCTTGATGATGCGCATGCCGGGGGCCAGCAGATCCACCGGTATCCGCGAGCGAATGAGCTTGTCGGCGGCTCGCCGGTCGGGGCGCTCGCGGCTGGCTTGACGTCTGAACGGCATGACGCGACCCAAGAGTTAATCAAGGACTCCTAAGTATTGCACGGGATCGGCTGCGCCACTGTGCATTTAACGATGTTTTATACAATTGTCTCGGCCCGGTTGACCGTGCGTGCGGTCAGAATCCCAGGCCCGGCCCGCCGGCATAGGCCGATGCGACGATAAACAGGGTTGTAACAGCGACAATCTTGGCGAAGGAAACCAGTTGATCGACCATGATGCACCTCCGTGGTGGGTGCGCCGGGGGTGGTCATCCAGATCAACCGCCGGCGATAACGGATCGGGGCGTCGGGGAGACGGACAGCCTGTGTCTCCGGGACCGGTTACAGCCAGCATCCCGCAAGAATAAGACCGTTTGATGAAAAAACGGCCCGGCTGGACCGGTTTGGCCGGCGAACTTCAGGTACCGCCTCAAGCCGGATCGCGGGAAGGTGTAAAGAAAGGCAACGCTTTGGGTCGGAAAGTGACAGCGTGGTTCAGTTTGTGGCCAGCGGCACGCCCAGTCGCGGGATTTCCTGCTTGGGACAGCGATCCATGACCACCTGCCGGCCGGCCGACTCGGCGCGGGCTGCAGCGTCTTCGTCGATCACGCCGATCTGCATCCAGATGACACCCGCGTCGCTGCGGCGCAGGGCCTCGTCCACCACGGCACCGACCCGGTGACTGGCCAGGAACAGGTCGACCATGTCGATCTTATCGGGAATGCTGGTGATGTTGGGGTAGACCCGCTCCCCTAGCAACGTTCCGCCCGCCAGGCGGGGATTGACCGGAATCACCCGATAACCGCGCCCCTGGAGGAAGGCCATGACGGTGTGACTGTCGCGATGGGGTTTCTCACTGGCACCGACCAGGGCGATGGTGCGCACGGTTTCGAGAATCTGGCGAAGCTGGTCGGGTGTGGCCATGGTTCCGGTTCCAAGTACTCGCATAAATGGCTATTGTGGCCGGTGTTCAGGAACCGGCCGGATGTTGTGAGCGATTCTGGCCCAGGTTGCGGCAGGGATACAAGTCGCAGACCCATCAAAGAAGGTAGGCATATGGCAGTACTCACGATGACCGGTGTCGGCCACTCGGAGGCGATGGCGCACTGGAACAACAACGCCATGATCACCGCCGGCGGCCGCCGCTTGCTGATCGACGCGGGCTACACCGTCAAGTTCGCCCTGCGCGATCTGGGGCTGGGCCCGGGCCAGGTGGACGGCGTATTTATCACCCATGTCCACGCCGACCACTGTTTCGGCCTGGAACGCCTGGCCTACGAGTGCCGCTTCCGCCATGGCTTCAAGCCGCGCCTGTTCCTGCCCCCCGGTGTCTACGAGGAGCTCTGGGACCAGACGCTCAGGGGCGTCATGGGTCAGGTGGGCGAGGGGCCGGCGACGCTGGATGACTACTTCGAGGTGATCCGGCTGGACGGCACGTTTGAATTCGAGGGCGTGGAGCTGGAGTTCTTCCAGAACAACCACACGCCGGACAAGCCATCCTATGGCCTGTGCATCAACCGCCACCTGTTGTTCAGCGGCGATACCCGGCCGATCGTTGATGAAGTCGTTCGACGGGATCCCGAAACAATCCTGCACGACTGCACCCTGGCCGACTGGAATCCGGTGCACGCCAGTCTGTCCGAGCTGGAATCGGCGTATTCCGAAGCGCTGCGACGGCGCATGTACCTGATGAGCTACGAGGATCACTTCGCCGACTTCGAGGCCCGGGTGGCGTCGAATTTTGCCGGTTTTGCCCGCCAGGGACAGACCTTTGCGCTGTGAACGGCGGCCCGGTGGCAATCGGTTCAGCGGGATCGAGCGTATTGATTGGCGTTTGTTACGGAGATGACTGAGGCAACCATGTGGTACCTGTGTGGCCTGGGCAGCAACATCTGCCCGGAACAGAACCTGCCGCGGGCGCTGGACATCCTGGTCCAGAAGACCGGCTGCCTGCGGATCAGCCCGGTGGTGGCGACCCGCCCCGAGGGCATCGACAGCGACCGGGGGTTCCTCAATGCCCTGGTGGTCCTGCAATCGCCGTTGTCCGAGCGGGAGCTGAAGGCCTGGTTCAATGGCGTGGAGGAAACCCTGGGCCGGGACCGGAGTGACCCGGCCTCGAGTCTCAAGGACCGGACCATCGACATCGACATTCTCGAAGCCCGGGCCGATCACCCGCCCGACGGGCGCAGTGTGCAGGAACCCTATTTCCGGGCCCTGCTGGCGGACCAGGTGGCACCTCACGACTGTCGGACGCTGCACCTGGGAGAGTGGACCCTAGGCCAGGCGACGGCCACCATCTACTGGGATCATCGCACCGGTCATGAAATCGTTGTCGATCAGGGCCAGCGCCTGCTTGACGACACTCTCGAAGCCGCCTTCCCGCGCCAGTAGCGTTTCGGCCAGCACCTCCTGTTTCTCGTCGTCGGTGTGCCGGGGTAGGAAGCGGATCGGGCCCGGCATGATGGCGTTCACCCGCACCGCCGGCGCCAGCGACTTGGCGTAGCTCAGCGTGAGGTTGGCCAGGGCGGCCTTGGTGGCGCAGTAGGCGGCGTAGCGTGGATTGGGATTCTCGGCGAAGATATCGGTGATGTTGATGACCACCGGCAGCGGCGCACGTTCGCTGCCGGAGGCTTTCATCGTGTCCGCCAGTCCTTCGATCAATTGCATGGGGGCCAGCGTGTTGACCCGGTAGAGCCGTTCGGCCAGGTCCGCCAGGGCGTCCGCATCCTCCGGGTTTTCCTCGAACTGGGAGGCGTTGTTGATCAGGACCCGCAACGGCATGGTATGGCGGATGCGCTCGATCGCCTGGTGCACGCTGTGGCGGTCGGCGAGGTCGACCTGGATCATGGAGGCGCCGTCCTCGCGCAGTCGGTCCACATCGTCGGTGGGCGTGCGATAGAGGGCAAATACCTGGTAGTCGCGGGTCAGCAGGGCCTTGCTCAGCTCATAGCCGAGGCGCCGTCCGGCGCCGGTGACGACCGCAGCGGGTAGAGTCATGATCGATCCGCATCCTAGGGGTGGTTGATCAGTTGCAGGAATTCCGTCCGCGTGGCCTGGGACTTGCGGAAGCTGCCCAGCATGACGGACGTCTTCATCCGTGAGTTCTGTTTCTCGACACCGCGCATCATCATACACATGTGCTGGGCTTCAATGACCACGGCAACGCCCTGGGCGCCGGTCACCGATTCGATGGCCTCGGCGATCTGGCGGGTCAGGTTCTCCTGGATCTGGAAGCGGCGGGCGTACATGTCGACGATGCGGGCCAGTTTGGACAGGCCCAGCACACGGCCCTGGGGAATATAGGCGATATGGCACTTGCCGATGAATGGCAACAGGTGATGCTCACACAGGCTGTAGAGCTCGATGTCCTGGACCACCACCATTTCATCCATATCGGATTCGAAGGTGGCGTCGTTGACCACGCTGGCAAGATCCTGCCGATACCCCTGGGTCAGGAACTGCATGGCCTTGGCGGCCCGTTCCGGGGTCTTGAGCAGTCCCTCCCGGGCGGTATCCTCACCCAGGGCCTGCATAATCTGTTCGAAGTGTCTGGCGATGGTCTCGGTGGTGTCAGTCATTCCGCGATTCTCTAGGGAAGGCTTCAGGCACGTACGTGGTGTCGGGGTAACCGGATGAGTGCCAATCGGTTTCGATTGACGAGCCTCAAAAGATTAAGCTATTTCCGGCCCGAAGCCCAAATTCCCTACGGATGACCACCACCCGGGCGGGTCACTCGTTGTCGGTCGTTTCCTTGCCGAGGGCGCTGCTGATGGCGTCCGCCTCGGCGGCAAGCACGCGATACAGCAGGCTGTTGCTGCGTCCGCCGGAGCGTTGCAGCTGCTGCTGTTTCAGGTAATAGAGGCGGTTGAGACGACTGTCATTCCGCCGGGTCGGGTTTTCTGGTTCGATGGTACGCATGGCAAAACCTCTCACGGTTTGCGCGACGCCCGGAAAGCCGGGTGGGCGCCTTTGACGGCCCTCCAGTTTCTTTCTATACGAAACATGGGGGCGCATCGATTCAACTTCCACAGCTGGAACTCAAGCAGTTTTCGTACCATTTGGTTAAGGAATCGCCGGTGCACCCGCCCGGTGTGATCCGATGCCTGAAACGACCCGTCCTGCAATGCTTCCCGGGAAGGGAATGCGCTAGTCTATGGGACAGAGGGAGTGGCGTACTGGCCGGATTCGGCAAAGGTGTAAAGCATTCTTTACAGGTTATCGGAGCTTCCGGGGTATCAACTGACGCACAAGGGCAGCGAGGACGAAATAGGGCATATGGAACGTGTGGTTTCTCTCGACGTAGCCGCAGATGGTCATCACTCGGACATATCGGTACATCGCTGGCAGCAGGCCGGCAAGTGGTTCGCTTACGGCGAGCATGCCATTTTCAGCCGCATCGACGGCCGTGGCGATGCGCTCCTGTTGCTGCACGGTTTTCCCACCGCATCCTGGGACTGGAACCGGATCTGGTCCTACCTGACCCCGTCCCACCAGGTGCTGGTGGCGGACATGCTGGGTTTCGGGTTTTCCGACAAGCCGGTCGACTATCCCTACAGCCTGATCGACCAGGCCGACCTGCAACAGGGATGGCTGGAAGCCATGGGGATCCGGCGCGTCCACCTGCTGGCACACGACTATGGGTGCAGCGTGGCGCAGGAGCTGCTGGCCCGCGAGCAGGAAGGCAGTCTGCCGTTTTCGATCGCCAGCGCCTGTTTCCTCAACGGCGCCCTGTTCCCGGAGGTGCACCAGCCGATCCTGATCCAGAAGCTGCTGGTGGGACCTCTCGGCGGTCTGGTGAGCCGGGGGCTGACCCGCGGCGTGTTCGACCATAACTTCTCGAAGCTGTTCGGACACCAGACCCGCCCCAGCCGCAGCGAGTTGAACAGCTTCTGGCAACTGCTGGTGTACAACAACGGCCGGGGCATCCTGCACCGGCTGATCCGTTACATGGATGAACGGCGTTGCCACCGCAACCGCTGGGTGGGCGCCCTGCAGAACGCGCCGCAGCCCCTGCGCTTGATTTCCGGTACCGCTGATCCGGTGTCGGGCATTGCCATGGCGGACCGCTATCGGCAGCTTATCCCTCTGCCGGATGTGATTGCGCTGGACGGCATTGGCCATTATCCCCACTACGAAAACCCGGTGCAGGTGTTCGAAGCGGTGCGTGATTTCCACACCCGGGTGTAGCCGGCGCCTGTCTTACGGGTTAGGTACCGGCGTGCCCTGGCCGGCTTCCAGTTCCGAGCCCCGCATGATCATGACCCGGTTGCGGCCGGCGTCCTTGGCGGTGTAGAGCGCCTGGTCGGCGCGATTGAGCCAGGTGGACCAGGTCTCGCCCTTGACCACCTCGGTCACCCCGGCGCTGGCGGTGATCTGGATGTCCTTGCTGAACGGCGCCACGCTGATGGTGTCGAGCAGTTGGCGGGCCAGCTCTTCGGCTGCCTTCTGCCGGGTTTCCGGCAGCACCACCATGAACTCTTCGCCGCCGATCCGGAACAGGAAGTCCGTATCCCGCAGGCGCCGGCGCAGGCGTGTGGCGGCCTCGCACAGGACCTCGTCGCCGGCGGCGTGGCCCCAGCGATCGTTGATCGTCTTGAAATGGTCCAGATCCACCAGGATCACGCTGGCCACCCGCTCATAACGCTCCCGCAGCTGGATCTGGCGGTTCAGGACCTCGGCCATCTGGGAGCGGTTGAGACAGCCGGTCAGGGGATCGGTGGTGGCCAGGTCCGTCAGTTCGCTTTGCATTCGGCCCACCAGCCAGGCAAACACCGCCACAAAGGTGGCGGTCAGGCTCAGGGAGCAGGTGATGCGCCAGAACTCCGGGGTCGGGAAGCGATGGAAAGACACGCCCGCCAGGACGGCAATGAAGATCGCGTTCAGGACCAGTGCCTCGCGCAGGGACAGCAGGAAGAACATGGCGGCAATGGCCGGATAGCCCCAGAACAGACCGTTGTGCCCGTTAATGACCGTCGAGTAGACGGTGCAGGCGATGGCAAACAGGGCAAAGAAACGCCCCTTGAACAGATAGCGTCCGCGCAGGCGCAGGTAGAGGATGACCGCCACCAGGTTCAGGCAGAAGATGGCCAGCAACACGCTCAGCAGCAGGTGATGCTCCGACCATTGGACCAGCACCAGTGGTGCGACGGCCACCAGGGTCCAGAAGTGGACGTGATAGACGATCTGGCGCTGGAAGCCCAGGATGGCTTCCGTCGGATTGGTGTTTGTATATCTCAGGGTTAACCGCTTGGCCACACTGCGCTCCTGCAGGTTGCGGGTCCTTTCCGGTGGACGTTACCGACACTTATAGCATGAATCCTGCGAAGCGAAAGTGGTGCGGTAAACGGGGCTCAAAACCGGGGCCGCTACTGGAGCTCCGGGATCAATCGGACGACGGCGCCGCCAGCCCCCCCTCGATGAAATCCAGGAAGTAATTGAACAGGGTGAGGTCGTCGGGCCGGATATTGCCGAACGGCGTATGGGACAGCATGTCGATCTCCGCGGCACCATGGATCAGGCTGACAAAGGTGAAGGCCAGCCGGATCCGCAGCACATCCCGGGGAACGTCGGGCAGGGCCCGGCACAATTGGGCCTCGATGCGTTCCACGTCGGGCCGGAAATGGGTGTTCAGCAGTTCGACGATGTCCGGTGTGTTGTCCGCGTGCAGGTGCGCCATGAAGCGCAGTGCCGCCGGTCCCCAGTCGGGTGCGAGGGTCAGTGACAGGTAGGGGGTGGTGACCGCCCGGACCACATCGCGCAGCGTCGGTGCGGGATCGCGCTCGACACTCCGGAAGCCGCTTTCGAACTGGGGACGGGTGTGGTCGGTAATGAAGCTCACCACGGCCTCCAGCAGGCCCTGGCGGCTGCCGAAATGATAGTGGGCGGCGGCCGAATTGCGGGTGCCGGATTCCGCGCTGATGGTCCGCAGCGATACCCCGTCCAGCCCGTGCCGGGCGTACCGGTCGAGGGCCGTCAGGATGATTTTCTTGCGGGTTGCTTCGCCGTGGTTCGCGCGCGCCATGGGCAACGGTTCCGGATAAATTCCGGGGCAGTATAACGCAGTGGCCGGGCCAGATCAGGCCCCGGTCCGCACCGGCCTGTTCGGGGGCCTCATTGCGAAACAGGCTTTTGCTGTGGCATCGAGTCCGTTAGACTCCCGCCCAGCCCGTCGACGTATAGGAAATTGTCATGTCCACCGTTTCGCCAGACCCCTCCGTGCTGACTGTCCGTGCAGGACACCGGGCCTATGCGCGTCTCAAGGATGCCGGGTTGCGACCGGAAGATGTCCACGTGATCCCCGGTGCCGCCGGCGGACCCAAGGCGTTGGGCATCTGTGGTCTGGACCAGGCGATCTTCGGCGAGTGGTTGCCCCGGGCAAGGCAGGTGCGGTCGCTGATCGGGGCCTCTATCGGCAGCTGGCGCTTTGCCGCCGTGACGTCCGGCGATCCGGTCAGCCAGTTGGCGAGCCTGTCCGATCTCTATACCCGCCAGCGCTTTCCCAAGGGCGTGAGCATGGCGGAAGTGACACGCCGCAGCATGGTGTTCCTGGACGAGCTGCTGGGAGGCCGGGAAGACGCCATACTCAATCACCCGGACTACCGCCTCAACGTGGTGGTGGTGCGCAGCCGGGGCATGCTGCAGCACGATACCCGCGGCCGGCTGGCGCTCGGCCTGATGGCGGCGATCAGCGCCAATATGGTCAGCCGCAGGCACCTGGGACGCTTCATGGAACGGGGCATCCTGCACGATCCGCGCGAGCGGGCCCCGCTGGGCGACCTGATCGACTTCCAGAGCCATCAGGTCCCGCTGACCCGGGAAAACCTGCTGGCGGCCCTGCTGGCGTCGGCGTCGATTCCCATGGTGATGTCCGGGGTGGCCGGTATCGCCGGTGCCCCGGAAGGCATGTACCGTGACGGCGGGTTGCTGGACTACCACCTTGATCTCCCCTACGAGCAGCCCGGCGTGGTGCTCTATCCCCACTTCACCGACCGGGTGATTCCCGGTTGGTTCGACAAGTCGCTGCCCTGGCGTCGCGGCGACCATACCCGCCTGCAGGATGTGGTGCTGGTAGCGCCGTCGCGGGAATACCTCGGCCGGCTCCCGGATCGCAAGCTGCCGGACCGGAAGGATTTCGAGCGCTACCTGGATAACGACGATGGGCGCGAGCAGGCCTGGCGCCAGTCGATCGCAGAAAGTGAGCGTCTGGGTGAGGCCTTCCTGGAGCTGGTGGATTCGGGCCGGATCGCGGATGTGGTGCAGCCGCTCTGAGCGCACGCCGGCTATACTGGAGGCATAGTCACGGTCCGGAGGGAGCCGCCTATGCCCGACGATACGCCCCGCATTGCCCGTACTACACCCTGTGCGGTCCTGGTGGAAGCGGGCAAGACCTACTTCTGGTGCGCCTGCGGACGAAGTCAGCACCAGCCGTTCTGTGATGGCTCGCACAAGGCCACCGGCCTGCGTCCGGTGAAGTTCGTTGCCGAACGGGAGGAGTGGGTCTGGTTCTGTGGCTGCAAGCAGACCGGTTCAGCCCCTTTCTGCGATGGCACCCACAAGACCCTGTAGCCCGGCGGGTCTTTAATCAGTGTCCCCTCGAGCGGTCCTCTTCCGGCTGCCCGGGCCGGGCCTGGATGGACAGGCGGAAGCCGGCACAGCCGGTGAGGGTGTCCACCACCGGCTTGAGCCGCAAGGTGACCGGCACCCCGTCACTGTCGTTGTCCTGCAGCAGCAGGTCCATGCGCACCAGCCGCCGCTGCTGGCGGGCGGCGGCCAGGCCCTGCTTGAAACGCTCCCGGTCTTCCGGCATGACATGGTCACTGAAGGGGTGATGCTCCAGGGCGGCCGGGGGCTGACCCAGGAAATCCACGGCCAGGGCCGAAATGAATCCGATCCGGCCCTCCTCGTCCATTTCCGCAATGCAACTGCCGGCGATCTCCACCAGGTCCCGGCTGCGCTGTTCGCTGTTCTGCAGGGCCTGCTTCAGGGCGTGCTTCTCGATGCGGTTGTTCTCCAGGGCCTGACTTTCGGTCTCCAGCGCCCGGGTCACGAAGGCGTGGTCGTGCCGGGCCCGCGTCAGACGCAGGCACAGCAGGCCTACCAGGAGGGTCGTGCCGAGCGACGCTGCGACTCCCACCAGCCAGATGATCTGCCTCACCCGTTCTACCGGCTCTCCCCTATAGTGCCGGTCGGGGATGGTGGTGAGGATCCACTCCCGGTCCGCCAGGCTGATCGCTGACCGCAGGGCCCGGGCCTGGCGCGGCTGTTCCAGACGGCCGGTGGCAAACAGCGGGATCTTGACGTGCTGGTCCAGGTCGAACACGGTCACCTGTAACGCCGGATCCATCTGGGCCGGTAGCGCTTCGCGCAGCAGTTGCTCGGGGGAAAACGCCAGGCTCACCAGGGATCCATCCTCCAGGGCACGGAACAGGCGTACGCCCACCTGGCTGCTGCCGTTGCGCTGGATACGGGTCTGGGCGGTGGCGGAGACCTTGTCGTGTTGCAGGGCGGTTTCGATGGGCTGGCGCCAGTGCGGCACGGACGGGGCCACCAGGCCCAGGATGGCGCTGGGAGGATGGCGGTCGGCCACCTGGACCACCACCTGGTAGTCGGCTTGGCGCGGGGCGACGCGGGTTATCCCGCTTTCCTGCCACTGGCCGAAGGTGATGTACTGGCCACTGGCGTTGGACAGGTTCCGCTCCACCACGGCGCGTTCGGCATCGGAAAGAGTGACGATCCGGTCCAGGTCGATCACGTCCGGCAGGCGCCGCAGGATGGCATCCGACTGGTTCTGGAAGATACGGCTGTGGTCGCTGAGGCCGGACAGCGTCCGCGCCAGCACGTCCAGGGTTTGCAGACGGACGTTGATGGCCTGTTGCACCAGGTCCGTGAAATGGGCGTGCTGGCTCTCGAGCAGCGCCCGGGTCTGTTTGTCCAGGCTCTTGCGGGTCCAGTGGTCTACCGCGCCGGTGCACAGAAGACCGACGATGAGGACCAGTAGTGGCAGCCAGACGTGCATGCCCCGTCCTGCAGGCCTTTCCATGGGTACTCTCCCTTGCCTGATGAGGTAACGCTCCCGTTTGCCGGACCGTCGCACCGTTCCCTGGCGTTGGCCGGCATAAAGGGTATCGGGATTCCCCGCAGCGTCCTCACGGGGATCCCCTAACTTTAGGTGTGTCGGGCAGTTGGCGTCCAGTGTCGTCAGCGGTTACGTCGTCTGCAGGGGCGCGTCAGCCGTGACGCTGTTCCCGCACCAGCCCGTAAACCAGCAGGAACAGCAGGAAGGCGGAGACCACGATGGAAGGTCCGGCCGGGCTGTCGAAGAACCAGGACAGGGACAGCCCGCCACCCACCGCGATCATGCCGCCGATCATGGCCAGACCCACCATGCGCTCGGGGCTGCTTGCCAGCCGCCGTGCGGTCGCGGCAGGAATGATCAGCAGGGCGGTGATCAACAGCACGCCGACAATTTTCATCGCCACCGCAATGACCAGCGAGAACATCAGCATCAGTCCCAGACGCAGTCTCTCCACCGGCAGGCCTTCGGCCTTGGCCAGTTCCTCGTGGATGGTGCTCATCAGCAATCCCCGCCAGAGCCAGCCCAGCAGCGCCAGCACAACGGCGGCACCGCCATAGATCCAGGCCAGGTCCGTGCGGCTGATGGCCAGCAGGTCGCCGAACAGGTAGCCGGTGAGGTCGAGGCGCACATCGGGCATGAAGCTCAGGGTCACCAAGCCGATGGCCAGGGCGCTGTGGGCGAGGATGCCCAGCAGGGTATCGGTGGCAAGGCTGCGGTTGCGGGACAGGATCACCAGCAGCAGCGCCAGGCCGATACAGACCACGGCAATGCCCAGGCTCAGTTGAATCTGCAACAGGGTGCCCAGGGCCACGCCCAGCAGCGCGGAGTGGGCCAGGGTATCGCCGAAGTACGCCATCCGGCGCCAGACGACGAAGCAGCCCAGCGGGCCGGCCACCAGCGCCACCCCCAGGCCACCGATCAGGGCCCGCCAGAAAAAGTCGTCAAGTACGGAATCAATGGGAGGCATGGTGGTGACAGGTCTCCGTTTGCGCGTTGTCCACCACGTCACCGTGCAGGTTGTGGTCGTGGTTGTGATGGTGGTGATAGATGGCCACGCTGTCCGCCACATGGCGGCCGAACAGTTCCACGAACGCGGGGTCGTGGGAGATCTGCTCCGGATAGCCGCTGCAGCAGACGTGCTGGTTCAGGCACAGCACCTTGTCGGTGGCCGCCATCACCAGGTGCAGGTCGTGGGAAATCATGATGACTCCGCAGTCGAGCGAGTCCCGCAGTTCGCGGATCAGCTCGTAGAGCTCCGCCTGGCCGTTGACGTCAACGCCCTGGGCGGGCTCGTCCAGCACCAGCAGGTCGGGCTGGCGGACCAGGGCCCGGGCAATCAGGACCCGCTGGGTTTCACCGCCGGAGAGGTGATGGATGGAAGACTCATAGAGGTGATTCACCGCCGTCCGTTCCAGCGCGGCCCGGCAATTGGCGGGCGACGCCCCCGTGAGTGCCATGAACCGCTTCACCGTCAGCGGCAGCGTCGGCTGGAAGTGGATGTGTTGGGGGACATAGCCCAGGCGCAGCCCCGGTGTGCGGCGGATGCGGCCGCTGCTGATGGATTGCAGGCCCAGGATGGCCTTGATCAGCGTGGTCTTGCCCGCGCCGTTGGGACCGATGACGGTGATGATGTCGCCGCGGCTGACCGTCAACTGCACATGATCGACGATGCTCTGGCCCCCCAGGGTCACACTGACATCGTCCAGGGTGACCAGGGCCTCAGTCATGGTCGCTCTCCCGTTGGCAGGCGGGGCACAGGCCGGCGATTTCCAGGGTGGTGTCCTCGGCGGCGAAGCCTTCCTCCTGCGCCGCCTTGTCCACCGCAGCGGCGACCTGCGGTGCCGACAGTTCGAGCACGTTGCGACAGGCCCGGCAGATCAGGAAGAAACCCGTGTGGCGATGTCCCGCATGGGCACAGCCGACAAAGGCGTTGAGCGACGCGATCCGGTGCACGAGGCCATGTTGCTGGAGGAAATCGAGGGCCCGATAGACCGTCGGTGGCGCCGCATTCTGACCCTCCTGGGCCAGGGCACCAAGCAGGTCGTAGGCTCCCAGCGGCTTGTGGGATTGCCAGATCAGCTCCAGCACCCGCTCCCGTGTTGGCGTCAGACGGGCGTGGGCGTCGTTGCAGATACGGTGGGCGTCGGCCAGGGCCTGATCCACGCAGGCCCGGTGGTTGTGCGCGCGGTAGGGCAGCGGTGTCTGAGACATAGGGCGTCCGGTTGGTCAATGAACGCAATATTATAACATCGCATTCGCCCGCCGGACGAGGCCCCCGTTGCCTGTCGCCTCACGGTCAGGCTGCGAAAGACTGGGCGGCGAGGGATTCCAGGTATTCGAGGTTGGGGATATAGGCCGTATGGCCGTCCACGTCCACCACCATCAGGTCGGCCGGTCCGGTGTCGCCGTCCACCTGCTGGATCTGGGGTTCGGCCAGTTTGGTCTGGCTGGGAATCCCCTGGGTCACCATGGCCAGGAACGGCATGGCCTGGTGGCTGTCGCTGATGGTATTGAGCACCGCGATACGGCCGCGGGCGCCGTCCGGCCGGGCGCCCTGCCCCCCGTTGGCGGCGTCATAGGAGATGACCGGCAGACGCAGGCCGCGCCAGTTGAGGTGGCCGATCAGCCACTCGGGGCCGCCTTCGGCCGCTTCCGGCTCGGTATAATCGACGATTTCGGCAATGGAAACGTTGGGCAGCAGCAGTTGACGGTCCGTTACCGGAATCAGTACGCAGGGAAGGACTTGGGAGTTGTCGGCCATGGTGTCGTCCTCAGGCGGTGTCGCGATCCTGCTTGCGCTTGAGCAGGCAGGCTTCTTCAAGGGTTTGCATCAGTTTTCGGGCCAGCTGCGCGGGATCGCCCACGAAGCTGGTGCAGCCGGTGGCCCGGACCGAGTCCGGCATCGAGCTGTTGCCACAGCTGTCGCTGTTCTGGACCCAGATGCGGCTGCCATAGGCATGCAGCAATGGTGCCGCGATGGCCCCGTCGTTGCCCATGCCGGAAAACAGGATAGCATGGCAGCGGTCCCGGTAATGGTCGGCCACGTTCAGCAGGACCTGGTCGATGGATGGACCGTAGGGCCCGGGCCAGGGCGTGCCTTTCTCCTGAAGGCGGCCGCCCTCGTCCAGGAACCACTCGTTCTCCACCGGCAGCAGCACCACGTCGCCGTTGCGCACCCGATGGCCGGGTTCCGCCCGGCGCAGGTTGTAGTCCGCGTGGCGCCCCAGCACCCGGGTCAGCACTTCGGTAAAGTTACCGTCGATGTGCTGGGCGTAGATAAAGCCTACCGGCAGTCCCGGCGGCAAATGGTCGAGGAACGTTTTCACGGCGGCCGGGCCGCCCAGTGACGCCCCCAGGATCCACACTTCCTCGGCCGGTTCGTCCGTTTTGCCGAGGGGAATCCAGGTCGGCCGCTCCCGGCGGGTGGCCGGTTCCCCGGGCTGATCCAGCGCTTCCAGCGTGGTGGCGCTGTCCAGTTGTTCCAGCATGCCCAGCTGTTGTTCCAGCTTGTCCAGCAGGCGCCGCTCCCAGCGGGAGGCATCGGTCGTGCCCGGTGCCGGGGCGATGTCCACACCGAACAGGATCGGCGCGTCGGTGTTTTCCAGCAGGAAATCGAACAGCGCGGGGTGATCCGCCTCGTCTTCCAGGGTCACCAGCCAGAGTTCGACGTCGGGTATCGCCGGCTGCGCCAACAGGCGCCCGGGATCCCCGGTAAAGCGGCTGTCCAGGCCGAATTTCCCGACTGCATCCTGCAACCGGCGCCGCTGGAGAGGGCTATCGGATACGATAGCCACCCCCGGCGGCAGCATTTCCCGGGTCATCACTGATTCCCGGTCAGGCGCTCGATGGTGTCAAGCAGCTGGGTTTCCTGGAATGGCTTGCCCAGATACTCGTTGACGCCCAGCGCCAGGGCCCGCTCCCGGTGTTTCTGGCCGGTCCGCGAGGTGATCATACAGATGGGCGTGTCACGCAGGCTGTCATCGTGACGCACGAAGCTGGCCACTTCGAAGCCGTCCATCCGTGGCATCTCGATGTCCAGCAGGATGATGTCGGGACGGTGGTCCTGCAGCTGGGCCACGGCGTCGAGGCCGTCCTTCGCCGTAATGACCACCATGCCGTTACGCTCCAGCAGGCGCGAGGTGACCTTGCGCACAGTCACCGAGTCGTCCACCACCATGACCAGCGTTTCGCGGTCCTCGCGGCGGGCCTGGGCCTGTGCCGCTTCCAGGTCCGCCAGACGCTGGCGCTCGGACAGCATGTCGGAGCGGATCATGGCCGGCAGGTCGAGGATCACGACCACGTTACCATCCCCCAGGATCGTGGCGCCGGACACGCCGCGGACCGAGGAGAACTGCGGCCCCAGGGATTTGACCACGATCTCCCGGCTGCCCATCAGGCTGTCCACCTGCAGGGCCATGGGCTGCTCGGCACCACGCACCAGGATGACCGGTAGCGGCAGGGCCTGACCCTGCAGCTTGGGATGGTGCTCGCTGTGCAGCAGGCCGCCCAGGTACTGCAGGCGATACTGCTGGCCGGCGTATTCGTACAGCGGCGCATCGGGCTTGTAGTACTCTTCCAGTTCATAGGTGCTGACCCGCACGATCCCCTCGATGGTGTTGAGCGGGATGGCGTAGAAATCCTCGCCGGTGGACACCATCAGCGCGCGGTTGACCGAGACGGTGAACGGCAGGCGCACGGTGAAGGTGGTGCCCTCGCCGAGCACCGAGCTGATGTCCAGGCTGCCGCCGAGCTGTTTGATCTCGCTGGCCACCACGTCCATGCCCACGCCGCGGCCGGAGATCTGGGTCACCTGGGCGGCGGTGGAGAAGCCGGGCTGCAGGATGAACTGCAGGATTTCCCGGTCGGACAGGTCCTCGTCTTCGCGCAGCAGGCCCTGTTTGATGGCTTTCTCGCGGACGGCCGAGGTGCGGATGCCGGCGCCGTCGTCCATCATCCGCAGCACCACTTCACCGCCTTCGCGGGTCAGTGACAGGATGATCTCGCCGGTTTCCGGTTTGCCGGCCTTGCGGCGTTCTTCCGGTGTTTCGATGCCGTGGTCGAGGGCGTTGCGCAGCATGTGCTCCAGCGGCGCGACCATGCGTTCGAGGATGTTGCGGTCCATCTCGCCTTCGGCGTTGCGGACGTCGAACTCGACTTTCTTGTTCAGCTCACCGCTGATCTGGCGCACGATCCGGCGCAGGCGGGGCACCATGGACGCGAACGGGTTCATCCGCGTCTTCATCAGGCCTTCCTGCAGCTCGGTGTTGATCCGGGACTGCTGGACCAGCAGGGTTTCCGTATCGCGGGTCCGGTCGGACATGGTTTCACGCAGGTCCGCCAGGTCCGAGGCGGATTCGCTCAGCGCCCGGGACAGCTGCTGGATCGACGAGTAGCGGTCCATCTCCAGCGGGTCGAAATCCTCGCCGTAATCCGGTCCGTGCTCTTTTTCGGCGCGGAACAGGATCTGCGCCTCGGTCTCGATGTCCATCCGGCGCAGCTGTTCGCGCAGACGCTCGATGGTCGCCGCCATTTCGTCCAGGGTGTGGCTGAAATCGCTGGACTGCTGCTCCAGGCGGCTGCGGGTGATACTGGTCTCGCCGGCGAGGTTGACCAGTTCGTCCAGCAGTGGGGCGTTGACGCGGATGGTTTCCTGCGCCGCGCGGGCGGGATCCGCCTTGCGGTTCCTGGCCTGGGGCTTGGGATGCGGCTTGGCCTGCGGCTCCGGCCTGGCTTCCCCTACCGGCTCTGACGACTGCTCCGTCGCGGGTGTCGGTGCGACCGGTGTGTCCGCTTTGTTTTCCGGCGTGGCGGGCAGGGTCACGGGGCCATCGCCGGCATTTTCATAGCGCCTGCGGATGTCGCCCACCATGTCGGTCAGGATGTCGTGATCCCGGGTAATGGCGTTCCAGGTGGCGCCATCCGGCTCATTGCCGCCCAGGTCGATCAGGCGGGTTTCGAAGGCATGGGCCTTGTCCCCCAGCTCAACCAGCTGCGCCAGTCGCGCGCCGCCCTTGAGGGTGTGCAGGGCCCGCTGCAATTCGCGATTGAAATGGTTGCTGGAGGGCTCCTTGCGCCAGTCTTCCAGCAGGTTCTCGATCTGGTCCAGGAGCTCGCCGGCCTCTTCCAGGAAGATTTCCAGCACTTCCGGATCGACGCTCTCCGGCTGGGCGGTTTTGCTGTCGGCCGTCGTCGCGGCTTCGTCGTCCACCGGTGTGATGCCCTGGGCCAGGGCATCGATCAACCCGGTGTCCGCGACCGGTGCACGGCCTTCCTCGATATCGCGCAGCATCTGCGCCAACTGGTTCGACGCTCTTTCGCTGAGCGCCAGGGCGGCGGTGCTGTCGGCGAAATCCGCCAGTGTGGATTCCAGGCGTTCGGACCAGGTTTCCGCCAGATCCGCGATGGGGTCCACGTCGGCCAGTCGCGCGCCGCCCTTGAGTGTGTGCAGTTCCTGCAGTAGCGACGTCATCCCGCCCAGGGTTTCCGGCTCGTCGCGCCACTGCGCCAGGCACTCCTTGATGGCGTCGTGGATCTCCACGCCCTCATCGAGGAAGATGCCGATCAGGTCGTCGTCCCGATCCAGCGTCTCGCCTTCCGCGACGGTCTCCGTGGCGGGTGAGGGCTGCTCGGCTTCCGGTTGGGTTTCCAGTGGAGCACCGGTATCGGTCCGGTCTTCGGACGGCGTCTCGCCGGTCCGGCCGGCGAGAATCGACTGAACGCGTTCGATCAGGGCGGTGGCCGGTTCACAGGGTTTCTGTGCCGCCACCTGCTCGACCATCTGGGCCAGCCGGTCGTGGCAGGCAAACAGCAGGTCCGTCATCTCGGACGTGGCGTCCAGACGGCCTTCGGCAACGCGCTCGAACAGGTCTTCCAGCACGTGGGTCAGATCGCCGATGGCGTCGGCCCCGGCCATGCGGGCGCCCCCCTTGAGGGTATGCACGTCGCGCTGGAGTTCGCCGGCCAGCGCGGTGTTGCTGGGATCTTCGGTCCAGCTGTGCAGCGTGCTGGCGGTAGAATTGACCAAGTCGTAGGCTTCTTCGAGGAAGATGCTCACCAGTTCCTGGTCGAGATCTTCGGCGTCGCTGTCTTCGTCGGCTGCGGCCTGGTCCATGGCTTCCACCAGCAGCGCGTCGTCGAACACGCTCTCGTCGGCTTCGGCTTCCGGCGCTTCGGTTTCCTGGTCCGCAGCGGCTTCCACCTCTGCAGCTTCGTCGGTGGCAGGTGCGGCCGCCGGCGTGTCGGTCAGGGCCGACTTCAGCGCAGCCAGGACGTCGGGCGCGTCCGGGCACTCGCCGTTTTCGGCAATGGCGTCGACCATGGCGGCAAGCTGGTCGTGGGCACGCAGGGCGACGTCGGTGCGTTCGGGCGTGGCGGCCAGCCGGCCTTCGACGATGCGCTCGAACAGCGTTTCCATTTCATGGGCGATGTCCGCCACCGGCGCGATTTCCGCCATGCGGGCGCCGCCCTTCAGGGTATGGAGTTCGCGCTGCAGCTCCTTGACCAGTTGCGGCTGGTCGGGGTTGGCCTGCCATTGGTGCAGTTGCTCGGCGGTGGTGTCGATGATGTCGCCGGCTTCTTCGAGGAAGATTTCCGCCAGTTCCGGATCCAGGTTCTGCAACGCCCCTGTTTCGGTTGGCGTGTCTTCGTCGGGCCCGGCGGCATCGTATTCGTCGGCCTCGTCGGCTTCGGTGACTTCCAGCTGTGGCAGTTCGAGGTCGTCCTCGGGCTCGTCGATGGCCGTTGCGCCGCTGCTGCCGGCATGGCTGCTGATATAGGCCTGGATTTCCTGGACCAGGTCCGGAGCCGGGCGCGGCTGGTCACCGGCGCTGATAGCGTCGACCATGGCTGCGAGGCGGTCATGGCTGCGCAACAGCAGGTCTTCGAGGTCGTCACTGGCGTTGAGCCGGTTGTCGGTCAGGCCTTCGAACAGGGTTTCCAGTTCGTGGGACAGGTCGCCGATCGCGCGGATGTCCGCCAGTCGGGCGCCGCCCTTGAGGGTGTGCAGGTCGCGCTGCAGGTGGCGCAGCAATTCGGTGTCGGACGGTTGTTCGGTCCACTGCTGGAGTCGTTCGCCCGTGCCCTCGATCAGGTCGGCGGCCTCCTCAAGGAAGATGTCGACCAACTCGGGGTCGAGTTCGGTGTCACCGCCCGCCGGCATTTCTGCCCCGGCGGCATCCGATACGTCGTCGGACACCACCTCCAGCGTGGGCAGCTCCAGATCTTCCTCGAAGCTGCTGTCGATCTCGTCCAGTTCCTGGTCAAAGCTGGAATTTGCCTGTTCCCGGAACTGGTCGAGCTGGACCTGGAGGCGGTCCAGCAGTTCAGCGTCGGGTTTGGTGGCCAGACCGGCGGCCACCTGGTCCATCATGTTGATCAGGGCCTCGTGGCCGGCCCGGGCAACGTCGAAGAAGTCGCTGTCGGGCTGCGCCTTGGCGTCAAACACGGCGGCATAGGTTCGCTCCAGCCGATCCGCCAGGCTGGAAACGTCGGTCAGACCGGCGATTTCGGCGCCACGCGCCAGCTGGCGCAGTTCCAGCACCAGCTTGTCGAGCTGCTCATTCTCGCCCGGTGCCGCCGCCCAGGCGTCCAGAATGGAGTCCGCATCCAGCAGGATATCCAGGCCTTCGTTGAGGAAGAGCTGGATCAGTTGCGGGTCCGGCCGCTGTTCGGCCTGGGCGTCGTCGGCGCCCACCGGATTGGAGGACAAGGTGCGGGCCGCCAGCATGTCGAGACGTTCGAGGAACGCATCCGTCCCTGCCAGCGGCTGCTGCGGCGCGCTGCGGATCTGCTCCAGGCCGCGCTCGATAAAATCGCAGGCATCGGCCAGCAGGGCCATCACGTCGCGGTCCGCCCGGTGGTTTTCGGCGCGGGCCGTCTTCACGAATTTCTCCAGCGGAGAAATGAGGGTGGCCAGCGGTTCGATACCGGCGGTATGGGCCGATCCTTTCAGGGTGTGCAGGGCACGGGACAGGCCGTCGGTGTAAGCCGTGGTTTCGCGACCTTCGGCCTCGGCCAGGAACTGTTTGAGCGCCTGCAGGTGGGTCTCTGTTTCGCTCTCGAAGATGTCCAGCAGGACCGGATCCACCAGTTGCTCGTCGGCGGATTCATTCCCTTCGGCATGCTCGGAGAGGCCCTGCGAGGGGGCTGCGGTCGTCGCCGTCTCCGGTTCGACATGGGTGCTGTCGTTGTCTTCCGGCATGCGGCTGGATTCCGGGATCTCGCCGTTGGCCAGGGCGGTCGCACGGGCTTCCAGCGATGCCGTATCCAGCGATGCCGGTTGCCGTGCCTCGAAATCGCTGACCAGGGTCGGAATGACACCCACGACATCGTCCAGCAGGCGGGCGATGTCGTCGTTCATGAACACGCTGCCGTCGATCACCCGGTTAAGCATATTTTCCACCGCCCAGGCCAGCTCGCCAACGACACTGGCGCCAACCATGCGGCCGCTGCCCTTGAGGGTGTGGAACGCACGACGGACTTCGGCCAGCGCCGTACGGTCGTCGAACTGGCGCAGCAGCATGGGGAGGTATTCCCGGATGGTTTCCAGCACCTCGCCCGCTTCCTCGATAAAGATCTCGAGGATTTCGTCGTCAATCAGGTCATCGTCCGGGCTTTCGTCCGCCGTCGGCGTGACGGGCTCGGCCGGTTCAGCGGCTGCGTCCCCGGGTTCGCTTTCGGCGGCCGGTTCGGCCTCGTCGATTGCCGGTTCCGCACTGGCCTCGCTGTCGGGGCCGGTCTTGCGCGTGGTCGCCAGTGCATCGGCCTGGGCGATCAGGTCGTTGACGTCGCCATCGGCGCTGCCGTCACGGAATTCGGTGATCAGGCCAGGAACCCGCTCGATGACCGTATCCACCAGGGAGAAGAGTTCGTCGGTGGGGCGAATGCTCTGGTCAATCACCCGGTTGAGCAGGTTTTCCACCGCCCAGGCCAGCTCACCGATGCTGGTGGCCCCAACCAGTCGGCCGCTGCCCTTGAGGGTATGGAAAGCACGGCGGACTTCGGTGAGGGCCTCGCGATCGTCGTGATCCTGGCGCAGGCGCGGGTAGAAGTCGCGGATGGTGGTCAGGACTTCCTCGGCTTCCTCGATGAAGATCTCGAGGATTTCGTCGTCCACCAGATCGGCATCGGAGGCTTTCGGTGCGTCCGGTTCGGGAGCGGCCTGGAGCGTTTCTTCCTCGGCGGGCGCTGCGGCCGGCTGGTTGCTCCAGGTGGGTTCTTCGCCCACCGGGAAGCCGAGGCTGCGCAGGCTGTCCTCGGCAATCTTGAGGACGCTCTCGTTGTCTTCGATACCTTCGGCCAGGCGCTCGAGGTAGTACTCGATACTGGTCACCATGTCGGCCAGGGTGTCCAGTTGCTGCCAGTCCGGGACTCGCTGGCCGTCCAGCAGGACATCGGTGACGTAGCGCTCGGCGGACGCCAGCATGTTGCAGACGCGTTCCAGCGGCACCAGTTGCAGGCCGCCGCGGATACTGTGCAGCAGGCCCGGAACATGTTCGATCTCACGTCGGTCCCATTGGGCGGCAATGAAATTGACGATGGCGGTCTTGACCTGCTCCAGCGAATTGCGGGATTCACGCAGCAGGGCCCGGTTCGCGTCGTTCAGCTCCTGGGTGCCGTACTGGACTGCGCCGCCGGAGTCCTCGGTGTGGGTCTGGCGCTCTTTCTCAAGGCCGGCCAGGGTGGCTTCGACGTAAAGCAGGGCGCCGGCAATATCCATCAGGATGCCGTCGTCGGCCGGATCATCGTCCCGGCTGAGGCGCTGGACGATCTCAATCTGCTCGGTAACGACCCGGCGCGGGATGCCCAGGCCCAGGACGGCCAGGGTATTGGCCACCTGTTGCAGGCCTGGCAGCAACTCTTCCAGTTCGCTGTTCTGGCGGAATTCGGCGCGCACGAACAGGTCGAGCTGGTCTTTCAGGCGGGCCAGTTCCTCATTGAGGGCGCTGACCACGGAATGGATAGCCTCGCGACCGGGCCCGGACACCCGCCGGCGGGCGTCATCGACGGTTTCGTCGGAGGGCAGGGCCTCTGCCAGTTTATAGCGGCTGCGCAGATCGTTGACCCGGGGTATGCCCAGGTCGTCGGCGCGGGCGACATAGTACAGCAGGTGTTTGAACAGCGCCTCGGGGACCGGCTGCTGCAGGATGTCGCCGTGCTCGTCCAGCAGACGCTTGAGTTCCGCATCCAACTGGCGCAGCAGGGATTTGACGGCGGAGTTGATCGAGTTGTGCCGGCTCTTGAGCGTATCCAGGAAACCGCCGGCCGCCTGCCACAGTTCGCCCCGGGGGGTTCCCTGGCACAGTTTGATGACCCGCTGGATCACCTTGTCCATGTAGTCGAAATGGGAGTCCAGCTCGGCCTCGCGGATGATGCCCACCAGCGCGAACTGGAACATCTGGCGGAGCTTGCGGACGTGGCCCAGCACCTTGGGATCCTGCAGACGCTGGGACGCCGCCGGGTTGGCCCGGAACTCCGCCGCGGACAGGTCCGGCTTGAACAGGGACGTGTCGGACAGCAGGGCTTCCCCACGGGCGGCCCGCAGGTCGTTGAGCAGCGGCAGCAGGGCCAGCGGGAAATCGTCGCGGTGACTGTCCAGGTGCTCCAGGTACTGCGGCAGCTGCAGGATCGCCTGCATCAGCACTTCGATGGCTTCATCGACGTTGCTGGTGGCGTCGTTGAGGATGGCCTGGGCCAGCTTTTCCATCTCTTCGGTCAACAGGGCCGCGCCATAGAGTTCGACCATCTGCAGGGTGCCATGCACCTGGTGGAGATAGTTCAGGCAAAAACGCAGGCGTGCCGTGTCGTCACGGTTGTCGACATAGGCTTCCAGTGCCTGCTGACCCTGTTTCAGGGTGTCCTGAATTTCGCCCCTAACCCAATCCAGGGCGATGCTGTCATGGTGATTGCCCATAACCACTCCGGTTATTCTTCGTCTGTCTGGCGTCGTATCCACGCCAGTACGCTATCCGATGGCACCCGCTGCAGGGATGGATGCTGCCAGTCCGTCAGTTCGCCCTGTCCCAGCACCAGCAGTCCACCCGGTGCCAGTCGTTCGGTCAGTCGTCTGACGATTTCCCTGCGCCGCCAGCGGCGGAAGTAGATCAGCAGGTTCTGGCAGAAAATGATGTTCATGCCATGCATCGGTGCCTGGTTCAGGTCCAGCACATTCAGCCGGGTAAAGCACACTCGCTGCCGGATGGCCGGGTCGATTTCCCATCCATCGCCGGCGGCGGGATGGAAATAGCGATCCCGCACCGCCAGCTCCGTCGTCGACAACCTGCGGCTCCCGAACACGCCCCTCTGGGCCTTGTCCAGGGCCGGCTTGCTGATGTCCGATCCGGAGACCCCGTAAAGGGGCTCCAAATCGAGCTGCTGCATGCACTGATCCAGCAGCATGGCCAGGGTGTAAGGTTCTTCGCCGGTGGAACAGCCCACGCTCCAGGCTTCCAGGGGACGTTTCTTCAGGCTGTCCCGTGGCCGGGTCATGACATAGTCCGAGACCAGTCGGAAGGCGTCGGGATCACGAAAGAAGCGGGTTTCCTGGACCGTAAGCCGATCCACCAGGGTGGCCCATTCGACGATCGCGCCAGGGCCGGAAACCACTTTCTCGTAATAGTCCTGATAGGTCTCGCAACCGATTTCGCGCATGCGAATGCCCAGATTGGTCTGCAGGAACGATTGTCGATCCGGCGTCAGGGTCATTCCGGTCCGCTCCTCCAGTAGCGCCTGCCACTGCTGGAACTGGGCCCCGTCCATCTGGGGAAGGGGCCGCAGCGTCCAGATACCGGCGGACCTGTCGTCGCGCGTTTCGGTCATGATCATGATTCGGCCGTGCTATCCGGCGTCGTCACTTGCACCCCTGCTATCAGCTCACTACGGGAACGTCGCTGTCTTCCTCTTCTTCTTCCGGCAGATCTTCCTCCGGCAGCGTGAAGCCGGCAACGGAGGAACGCAGCTCACCGGCCATTTCGGCCAGGTTACCGATCGACCTGGCCGTCGCGTTGGTACCGGAGGAGGTCTGCGAGGTGATCTCCTGGATAACGTTCATCGTGTTGGAGATGTGAGCCGCGGACGACGCCTGCTGGCGAGCCGCGTTGGAGATGTTCTGGATCAGTTCCGCGAGGTTCATCGATACGTTCTCGATTTCCTCGAGGGCAACACCCGCATCCTGGGCCAGACGGGCACCACGGACCACCTCGGCGGTGGTGTGCTCCATGGAGATAACCGCCTCGTTGGTGTCGGACTGGATCGTCTTGACCAGGGCTTCAATCTGCTTGGTGGCGGCAGAGGAGCGTTCCGCAAGGCGTTGAACCTCGTCCGCAACCACCGCGAAGCCCCGACCCGCGTCACCGGCCATGGAGGCCTGGATCGCGGCGTTCAGGGACAGGATGTTGGTCTGGTCGGCGATGTCGTTGATCAGGGATACGATGTCGCCGATTTCCTGGGAGGATTCACCCAGTCGCTTGATCCGCTTGGAGGTTTCCTGGATCTGCTCACGGATGTTGTCCATGCCGCGGATGGTGTTCTGTACCACTTCCGCGCCTTTCTTCGCGATCGCAACCGACCGCTCTGCAACCGCGGAGGATTCGGCGGCGTTGGAGGAAACCTGGTCGATGGACACGGCCATTTCGTTCACGGCCGCGGAGGCACCGGCAATTTCCTGGGCCTGGTGCTCGGAGGCGTCGGCCAGGTGCATCGCAGTCGCCTGGGTTTCCTGGGCGGCTGAGGAGACTCGGACGGCGGTACCCCGGATCGACTGTACCAGCCCGCGCATCTGGTCGATCGCGTAGTTGATGGAGTCGGCGATGGCGCCGGTGAAGTCCTCGGTTACCGTGGCCTCGGTGGTCAGGTCACCATCGGCCAGGTCGGCCAGCTCGTCCAGCAGTCGCAGGATCGCGTTCTGGTTCTGTTCGTTCTGGTCCTGGGTCGAAGCCAGTCGTGCCTGGGAGGTCCGGTAGATGGTCAGGCCGATCACCACGATAACGGCCGCCAGGGCAGCCAGCAGGATGTAGGCCAGCGCCGGGCTGATCAGGCGTGAGTCGGCCTGGTCACGGAACTGGTCGGCCAGCGTGGAGGTTTCGTTCAGCAGGGCCTGGGAGCTCTGGTAGATCTCGTTAGACGCGCGGCGGACGGTAAACAGGTCCGGCGAGGCGTCGAGGATGGCGTCGACGTTCTGGGAGACGAACTCGAACAGTTCGGAAACCGCGTCCAGACCGTAGCGGGCGTCGTCATCCTTTACCTTGGAGATGCCCATGGCAGCGTTGCCATTGGTCTCGCCGTCAAGGACGCGACCGAACAGCTTGGCGTCGCGACCGAAACGGTCGGCGGCGATGACCGCGTCTTCGTCACCGGAGAGGACGTTGTTAACCGAGCGCACGATCCGTTCCGCCAGAAGGGACTGGCGCTGGGCCAGGGCGACCTGCTCGGCCGGGGCGTTGTTGTCGAGCAGGATCTGGACGATATCGTCGTATTCCACCTGCAACTGGGGGATGTTCTCGTTCAGGGTCTGGGCGACCTTGTGCAGGCCCAGTACCGCCTTGCGGGTGGAGATGATGGTGTCGGCCCGTTCACGAACGGCGTTCCAGTCGGCCTGTACGCCGCTCTTGGCAGCCAGGTCGCTCGGCGGCAGGCCGGTCTCCGGATGGCCCTCGGTGAGGTATCCCCAGAGTTTGGCGAACTGGTCACGGGAGCTCTGCAACTGGTCGAAGGCTTCCGGCGTGCCGCCGGCCGCTTCCGAGGCGTTCTTTGCGATCTCCTGTGATAGGACCCGCAGCTCACTGGCGTGGGCGATGTATTCCTGGTCGTGGCGGCTGTCGCGGTTGATGATGAACAGCACAGCAACGAGCAGGACGGTCAGTACGATCAATGCACCGATCAGGCCGCCAACCAGTTTGTTGGCACCCTGACCCGCATTGAATCTTCCGGCTCTTTTCTTCATTTTCTGGCTCCCGGCCTTATGTCGGCAAGTTGGTCCTTCGGGTCTGGGGATTCAGTGAGCAGGCCCTGCCGTCCTGATCACCATTGAGAAACATCCAGGAAACGCTCATCGTCCATCAAGGCGAAGGTCGAGAAGACGTTCCAGGTTTCTTCGTTGCGTCGATAGCCTCCCTGGACGAAAGGCTGAACGATGTCTGGAATCTGCGCGGGATCTTCGGTGAAGCTTTCCAGCGCGAAATACTGCATGCCTGAGACGCTGTCGACGACCAGTCCGCTAAACAGGTCGCCCCGCTCGATGACCAGCACACGGCGTTCCCGGTGACTGCGGGAACTGCGGCCCAGGTCGAAGAAGTGGGCGAGATCAATCAGGGGCAGCAGCCGGCCGCGGACGTTGGCCGCACCCAGCATAAATGGACGAACCCCCGGTATATGGGTGTACCGGGGGACGTGAAGAATTTCGACAACCTCGCCCATGGGAGCGACGTAGCGCTGTCCAGCCAGCGTGAAGCCGATACCGTTCCACAGTTCGATGGCTTCCTGCTGGGCCGGCAGGCCCGAAGCGAGAGCCTTGCTACGCCGGGCGATATCCGTCAGTACGGCAAAGGGGGCAGCCTGGGCGGACATGCTTACTCCATAGGAACGGTCAGGCGATCAGACTGTTGATGGTCTTGATCAGCTCATCTTCGTTGACGGGTTTGACCAGATAACCCTTGGCACCCTGACGGGTCCCCCAGACGCGGTCGGTTTCCTGATCCTTGGTGGTGACGATCACCACGGGGATGGAAGCCGTGTCCGGTGAGCGGGTCAGCTGACGGGTTGCCTGGAAACCGTTGAGCCCGGGCATGACGACGTCCATCAGGACCAGGTCCGGTTGCTCGGCACGAGCCTTGGCGACGCCATCGGCACCGTTGTCCGCGGAGAGCACTTCGTGCTGGTGCTTTTCCAGGATGCTGGAGATTTTCTTAACCTCGGTCGGGGAGTCGTCGACAATCAGGATGCGGGCCATGAGTTCCTCGATAAATGCGTTGTATTAATCGGTTTACTGTTCCGCCGTGGGAACATACTGACGTATGGTGTTCAGCAGTTCGTCCTTGCTGAAGGGCTTGGTCAGGTACTGGTCGGAACCGACTATACGTCCCTTGGCCTTGTCGAAAAGGCCGTCCTTGCTGGAAAGCATGATGACGGGAGTCTTCTTGAACGCGGAGTTGTTCTTGATCAGGGCGCAGGTCTGGTAGCCGTCCAGGCGGGGCATCATGATATCGACGAACACGATGTCAGGCTGGGTGTCGGCAATCTTGGCCAGGGCATCGAATCCATCCGTTGCGGTGATGACTTCACAGCCAACCTTTTTGAGAAGGGTTTCGGCGGTGCGACGAATCGTCTTGCTATCGTCAATCACCATAATCTTCAGGTTTTCGAAGTTGTCATCCATTATCCAACAGCCTTGCGCTCTACAGGATCGTTGTTGTTCAGCTCCGATTCGAACCACTCTGGCTATTCCAGCCGGTCATACAGTCGAGTCGGCAGCTGGCCTTGCTTCCAGCCCGGCTTCGTTGGCGCCGTCAGACCGGTTTACGAGACCAGCGGGAGATTTGACGGGCCTTTTTAACACACATTCAAGGGGCGTTCTATAAAGCCTGACTATTTATAGATTATAGGTCGCTTGAGAAAAAGCATAAGTTTGTGACCAAATGTACTCTTATGCTTACAAGAGGGCTTGTGGGGCCGGCTTTTGCGTAGTGATTCGGCAGTTTTGGGTAATGCATACTGAATGCCTGTGCACTACTATCGGTCCCGCGCCGGAAGCGCCCGCTGTGCCTGCCAGCATAGCACCTGGGCGTCGGGCTGCTCTGCTGACCCGTTCCTGTTTCCAGAAAGAGGTTGAAGTCGCGTTATGACAGTCAGACTCGGTATCGTCATGGATCCCATCCAGGACATCCACTACAAGAAGGACACGTCGCTGGCGATGCTGTGGGCGGCCCAGAAGAGGGGCTGGGAACTGATCTACATGGAACAGCCCGACCTCTTCCTGGACGGCGGCGAAGCCCGCGCCCGGGTACGCGAGCTGACCGTCCGCATGGATCCCGAAGACTGGTATAGCTTTGGCGATGAATTCGAGATGGCCCTGGGGGAGCTGGATGTGATCCTGATGCGCAAGGATCCGCCGGTGGACCGGGAGTTCATGATGGCCACCTATATCCTCGATGCGGCGGCCGACCAGGGGGCCCTGGTGGTCAATCCGCCCAATGCGCTGCGCGACTGTAACGAAAAGCTGTTCGCCACCCGCTTTATCGACTGTACGCCGCCGCTGGTGGTGACCCGCTCCGCCGACCGCCTGCGGGAGTTCTACACCCGGCACGGCGATGTGATCATGAAACCGGTGGACGGCATGGGCGGTAAATCCATCTTCCGGGTGAAGGAAGGCGACGCCAACCTGGGCGTGATCATCGAGACCCTGACCAACGACGGCAACCACCAGATCATGGCGCAGAAATTCCTGCCGGACATCAAGGACGGCGACAAGCGCATCCTGATGATCGACGGCGAGCCGATTCCCTATGCGCTGGCGCGCATTCCGTCCCAGGGCGAGAACCGGGGCAACCTGGCGGCCGGTGGCCGGGGCGAGGGGCGGCCGCTGACCCAGCGCGACCGGGAGATCTGCGAACGCATAGCGCCCACGCTGAAAGAGAAAGGGCTGATTTTCGTCGGCATCGATGTGATCGGCGACTACCTCACCGAGATCAACGTCACCAGCCCGACCTGCGTGCGTGAGCTGGATCGTGAGTTCGGGATCGATATTTCGTCCCAGTTGCTGGACGCCATCGAAGCGCGGCTCTGAGGCCGATTGGGGAGGAGCGCAGGCGGTGAATGCGCCCACCTCCCCCTGGTTACATCCTGTGACGTTTTGTGCGCAGGATGGACAAGCGCGGGCGAAGGCAGCAAACTTGGGACCTCATCTGAAGGTGTGTCCTGTCGCACCTTCGCGTCTCATGCAGTGGTCAGTGGTTGATTAAGTGGCGAGCATGGCTGTCCAGGTCAGTGATTTCGATCGGTTTTCCTTTACCTTTTTTATGGCACTGGCGCTTCATGCCGTCATCGTGCTGGGGATTTCGTTTGCCCCGGACGACCCGGCACCGGCCGCCGAGACGCTGGAAATCACCCTGGCCCAGCACGATGACAAAAAAGCCCCCGACAAAGCCGATTTCCTCGCCCAGACCAACCAGAAAGGCAGCGGCACCGAGCAGGAGAAGCAGGAGCTGACCACCACGCACCAGGCGCCGGTACAGAACAGCCAGGTCAAGCCCGTCCAGCCCCGTCCGGTGCAGCAGACCCAGCCGGAACCCAAGCCCCGGCCTGAGAAACAGGTGGTCACCACCACGGCCAAGTCACGGCCGGCGGCGCAGGAAGAGAAGAAGGAAAAACCGGTGGACAAGGCTCCGGTGAAGAAAGAGAGCCTGATGGACCGCAGTCTGGAGATCGCCAGTCTCGAGGCCCGCCTGGACCAGCAGCAGCGCGCCTATGCCAGGAAGCCGCGGATCAAGCGGGTGACCGCGGCCTCCACGCTCAAATCCGACAACGCCTGGTATGTCCAGAACTGGGTCAGCAAGGTGACCCGCGTAGGCAACCTCAACTACCCGCCGGAGGCCCGTCGCGCCGGGATATACGGTTCCCTGCGCATGGTGGTGGTGCTGCAGAAGGACGGCAGCGTGAAGGACGTCCAGATCCTGAACTCCTCCGGCAGTAAGGTGCTGGATGACGCCGCCATCCGGATCGTGCGGCTGTCCGCCCCCTTTGCCCCGTTTTCCCAGAAAATGCGCGACCAGTTCGACCAACTGGAAATTATCCGTACCTGGTCATTCCAGCGCCGGGGCCTGTCTTCCGGCTGATCCCGCGTTGCCGGCGGCGGCCTGTCACGTTTCCAGGCTTGCACCGGCGCGCATCCGCACGAATACTAGATCCTATGACAACTGCTGACGATTCACTCCGCAACCGCCTGCTGGTGGCTTCGCCCTATCTCGAGGACCCGGGTTTTCACGGGACCGTGATCTTCATGTGTGAGCACAATGACGAGGGGGCCATGGGGCTGGTGATCAACCGGCCGCTGGATATTTCCGTCGGGGAAGTGCTGGAGCAGCTCGACATGGACGGCGTCGAGATCACCCAGCCAGTCTACGCGGGCGGCCCGGTGCAGCCCGAGCGCGGCTTTATCCTGCATCGCCCTTTCGGCGAATGGCAGAGTTCCATGGCGATTACCGATCAGCTCACCATGACCACGTCCCGCGATATTCTCGAGGCCATCGGCATAGGCGAGGGGCCGTCCGAATTCCTGATGGCGCTGGGCTATTCCGGCTGGTCCTCCGGCCAGCTTGAGGAGGAACTCAACACCAGCAGCTGGCTGGTATGCCCGGCCCATCACGACCTGCTGTTCCGCGTGGAGAGCGACCAGCGTTATGCCGAAGTCCTGCGCACCATGGGCATCGACCTGAACCAGTTGACCGACACGGTGGGCCATGCCTGAGGTGGGCCAGCGCCGGGTCATGGGATTCGACTTCGGTACCCGCCGGATCGGCATCGCCGTGGGCCAGGAAATGCTGGGTACCGCCAAGCCGGTGGCGATGCTCAAGGCCCGGGATGGCCAGCCCGATTGGGACGAGATTGCCAAGGTGGTGGAGGAGTGGCGCCCCGACCTGTTCGTGGTGGGGTTGCCGCTCAACATGGACGGCACCGAGAGCGAGATGTGCCTGCGCGCCCGCAAGTTCGGCAAGCGTTTGCACGGCCGCTTCCATCATCCCGTGGAAATGGTCGATGAGCGTCTCAGCAGCTTCGAAGCCAAGGGCGCGGTCATGGCCCGGGGCGGCTCCCGCGATTTCGGTACCCACGGCGTCGATGACCTGGCGGCGGTGATCATCCTGGAGACCTGGTTCTCCGCCTGAGCCTGCGCTGACCTTCCAATGGCCCTCGTGGTAGACTACCGCGGCTGTTCGCACGGGGGACTACAATGACGGCATTGCTGAACGTGGACGCGTTGCTCGACGATCTCGAGCAGGGCCTGCGCCGCCTCCTCAGGGAGCGTGGCATTGAGCAGCCGGTACTGATCGGCATCCGTACCGGCGGTGTCTGGCTCGCCGATATCCTGCACAAGCGCCTGGGCCTGGACGAGCCCTTTGGTGAGCTGGATATCTCCTTCTACCGGGACGACTTTTCCCGGATTGGGCTGAATCCGAAAGTCCGGCCTTCCCATCTGCCTTTCGAGACCGAGGACCGCCACATCATCCTGGTGGACGACGTCATCATGAGCGGGCGCACCATCCGCGCTGCCATGAACGAGATCTTTGACTACGGCCGCCCCGCCGGCATCATCCTGGCGACGCTGATCGACCTGGGCGCCCGGGAACTGCCGATCCAGCCGGACGTGGTGGGGCAGACCCTGACGCTGAAAGCCAATGAGCGGGTCAAGCTCAAGGGCCCGGATCCGCTGAGCGTGGAACTGCGCCAGGCCGATGCAACGCCGGCAAAAGGAGCCTGATCCGATGACGACAACGGACGCCTCAGCGCGCGCGCTGCAACTCAACGACCAGGGTCAGCTGCGCCATTTCCTGACCATCGACGGCCTCGACCGGGAGCTGCTCACCCGCATCCTGGACACCGCCGACTCCTTCATCGAAGTGGGCGAGCGCCGCATCAAGAAAGTCCCGCTGCTGCGGGGCTGCACGGTGGTGAACCTGTTCTTCGAATCCAGCACCCGCACCCGCAGCACCTTTGAACTGGCGGCCAAGCGCCTGTCGGCGGACGTGCTGAACCTGGACATCAGCACCTCGGCGACCTCCAAGGGCGAATCCCTGTCCGACACCCTGCTCAACCTGGAAGCGATGGCCAGCGACATGTTCGTGGTGCGCCATTCCCGCAGCGGGGCGCCGCATTTCATCGCCCAGTCGGTGACGCCGGGCGTGGCCATCATCAACGCCGGCGACGGCCGCCACGCGCACCCGACCCAGGCGATGCTGGACATGCTCACCATTCGCCAGCACAAGGGCGGTTTCGAAGGGCTAAAAGTGGCGATTGTCGGCGATATCCTGCACTCGCGGGTGGCTCGCTCCCAGATCCAGGCGCTGAATGTCCTGGGTGCCGAAGAGGTACGCCTGATTGCCCCCAGCACGCTGCTGCCGACGGACGTGGAAAGCCTGGGTTGCACTGTGGCCTACGACATGCGCTCGGGGCTCAAGGACATCGACGTGATCATCATGCTGCGCCTGCAGCGTGAGCGGATGGAAGGCGCCTTGCTGCCCAGTGAGCGGGAGTTCTACAAAGTGTACGGTCTGAACACCGAAAAGCTGGCCTACGCCAAGCCGGATGCCATCGTCATGCACCCCGGTCCGATCAACCGGGGTGTGGAAATCGAATCCGCCGTGGCCGACGGGCCGCGCTCGGTGATCCTCAACCAGGTCACCAACGGCATTGCCATCCGCATGGCGGTGATGTCCATGGCGATGGGCGGGCAGCGGGCCCAGCGTGGACAGGATGCGGAGGGACAGGCATGAGCAGCACACCGGCACTGCGCATAGAGAACGGCCGCGTGATCGACCCTCATACCGGTCGGGACGAACAGCAGTCGCTACTGATCCGGGATGGGCTCATAGCCGCCACCGGCAGCGAGGCGGATGCCGCCGCGGCGGATTCGGTTCTGGACGCCGCGGGCGGCTTGCTGACCCCTGGCTTTATCGACCTCTATTGCAACCTGCGCGAGCCCGGCAACGGCCAGAAGGGCTCGATTGCCAGCGAGAGTCGGGCGGCGGCGCGTGGCGGCTTCACCACTGTCTGCGCGGCTCCGGATTCCTCGCCGGTCAACGATTCCAGTGCCATCACCCACCTCATTCGCGATGTCGCCGAGCGTGACGCGCCGATTCGGGTGCTGCCACTGGGCGCCGCGACCAAGGGGCTGTCCGGCGAGCTGCTGAGCGACATGGTGGGCCTGACCGGCGCCGGCTGTGTGGCCCTGAGCAATGGCTCGGAGACCCTGGTCAACGCCCGGGTGCTGCGCCGCTGCATGGCGTACGCACGGACCTTCGGCATCACCCTGATGCTGCACCCACAGAATCAGGCCTTGGCGGCGGACGGCTTCGCCCACGATGGCCTGGTGACGGCGCGCCTGGGTCTGCTGGGCATTCCCGAGGTGGCCGAGACTGCCGCCGTGATGGAGATGATCCTGCTGGCCGAGGAAACCGGCGTGCGCCTGCACCTGAGCCAGCTGTCCTGCGCCCGCAGTGTCGACATGGTCGCCCAGGCCCGCAGTCGCGGTGTGGCGGTTACGGCGGATGTGGCCATGCACCACCTGCTGTTTACCGAGCAGGCGCTGGCCGATTTCGACAGCCGCTACCACCTGCAGCCGCCGCTGCGTTCCGAAGAGGATCGCCAGGGGCTGATCGAAGGCGTGCGCAGCGGTGCCATCGGCGCCATCGTCAGCCAGCACCAGCCCCACGATCCGGCGGCCAAGAATGCGCCGTTGGGTGACACCGAGGCCGGGTTGTCCAGCGTCGAGAGCGTCCTGTCCATGGGACTGATCCTGGTGGAGCGGGGCGAGCTCGAGCTGCCCGCCCTGATCCGCGCCCTGACGACCGGTCCGGCGCAGGTGCTGGGGCTGACGCCGCCGTCGCTGTCGGTGGGGCAGGTGGCCGACCTGTGCTGGATCGATCCGCAGGCGCGCTGGACAGCAACGGCCGAGACGCTGCTGTCCGTCGGCAAGCATGCACCCCTGATGGGCACCGAGCTGCCCGGCGTGGTGAACCAGGCCTGGGTCGACGGGGAGGCGGTGTACACCCGCCAGGACTGAGAGGAGCGCGGGCTGCCGTTTCTTCCGGGCCTGCTACACTTAGTAAGCCTCTGATTGGCTTATGGGCCGGCTCACGAGGGCCGGCTGTTTCTGACCCAAACTGGCGGAGATCACCATGGGATTCCTGTCTTTCCTGCTGTTGCTGGCGATTGTCTGGTTGCTCTGGACCATCTCCCGCAATTCCACCGATTCCCTCGACAAGCAGACGGCGTTGCAGCACCAACTGGTGGCGTTGGAAAAGCGGGTGGACACGTTGCTTGAACAGCTGGCCGAGCAGAAGAAAACAACCACCCGGAGCTCACCCAACCGGCGCTCATCGGCCCGGAAAAGCGGAACTGGTTCAAAGACCGGCACAAAAGCCGGCGGTTCTGGCGCCGGCGCTTCCAAGAACGCCGAATAGCCCGATGGCGCCGCAGGCCGGCCAATCCGGGCTGCTGTGATCTGTCGCCGCAGGCTGGTGGCAACAATGCCCCACCGGCCCGGGCGCTCCTGCCAACGAAACCCCCGCGGGGCCTTCCTATTCTGATGCCATTGGTACCCCGGCTGGTCAGCGAACCCCCGGCCGGGGCACGAAGCATGACAAGAATAAGCAGGAGTGCGCCCATGTTCAGCCCATACCGGCTGCGTCATCTCGTTGGTGGCCTGGCCCTGTCGTTCAGTTTGCTGGCGACCGCAACCGCTCAGGCGGACGAGCAGTCGGTCATCAAACGCAGCTTCTGTGTCTTCGACCCCGTGGGCGCCAACGGCCCCCTGTTCGCTATCACCAAGACCTTCCGTCCGGTCGCGCTGCGCGAAGGTGTCGAACTGGACCTGCGCGCCTATACCGATGAGAAGGTCGCCGCCGAGGACTTCAAGGCCGGCCAGTGCGATGCGGTCCTGCTGACCGGCACCCGGGCGCGGGAGTTCAACAAATTCACCGGCAGTCTCGAAGCCATGGGCGCAATTCCGGGCGAAAAGGAAATGCGCCTGCTGTTCAATACCCTGAGCCAACCCAAGGCCAAGCCCTTCCTGACCAACGAGCGCTATGAAGTGGCCGGTATTTTCCCGGGGGGTGCGGTCTACCTGTTCACCCGCGACCGCAATATCGACACGGTGGAGGAACTGCAGGGCAAGAAGATCGCGACCCTCGATTACGACACCGCCTCACTGACCATGGTCCGTCATGTGGGGGCGTCGGTGGTGGGCGCCAATTCCGCCAACTTCGCCGGCAAGTTCAACAACGGCAGCGTCGACATCGCCTACGCGCCGGCGGTGGCCTACACGCCCCTGGAGCTCTACAAGGGCGTCGAACCCAATGGCGGCGTGTTCAAGTACGCGGTGGCCTACATGAATTTCCAGGTGATCCTGCACCGCGACCGGTTCCCCGAGGATGCCGGGCAGATGGTGCGTGACGAGGCGTCCAAACGCATCAATGAGGCCTACCAGATCATTGCCCAGGCCGAAGCCGGGATTCCCGAGGATGAGTGGATGTATCCACCGAAAGAGGATGTTCGGGAGTATGACCAGATGCTACGGGAGGTGCGCCTGTCGCTGCTGGATCAGGGCGTCTACGACCCGCGCGCAATCAAGTTGATGAAAGCCATTCGCTGTCGCGTGGATGCCTCCCGGGCAGAGTGTGCATCCAGTTGAGGGGAAGCGGGCCGGCTAACGGTTAGGCAGCCGGCCGCTGGCGCTTACTTGCTGACGGCGTCTTTCAACGCTTTGCCGGCCTTGAAGCCCACCGTCTTGCTGGCGGCGATCTTCATGGTGGCGCCGGTCTGCGGGTTGCGACCGGTCCGGGCTTCGCGCTTACGGACACTGAAGGTGCCAAAGCCAATCAGTGAAATGTCGTCGCCCTTGGCGGCGGCGGCTGAGACCTGATCGGTAAAGGCGGTGATGACCTCGGCGGCTTTTTCCTTGGTCAGACCGGTCTGTTCGGCAATGGCACTGGCAAGTTCGGGTTTGCGCATGAAATTCTCCTTCGATGATGGACAGGCGGTGTTCCCTGTGGGACGCGCCGCCGACTGCTGCCGGGCACACCGGCCCGGCCATAGGCTCCCTACAGATATAGCGTTTCAGCGGAGGCTGTCAATCCCGAAGTCGGGCGGAGCCCCGGCCGTCATCGCGGCTTTGAGGCGTCCGTCTCACAAAAGCGTTGCGGACTTGAGGATAATTCCGGTCTGTAACAAATCGTTACAGGTGGTGCCATGTCAGGGTGCCTTTGGACGGTGCTGAAAAACGGCGCGGAAGTGTCGGACAGCAGCAGCCTCGTAGCGGTTCCGCAACCTCTCCAATAAAAACAGGGGAGTCGACAGACGCTCCCGCGAACCCAAAAGGTGACAGGCAGTATGACAACACGTGCTGATGCTTCCCGTTCATTCTGGCGCCAGGCGATCGTGCGCCGCACCCGCAGCGCGGTGTTGTCCGTGCTGGCGGCCGCTTCCCTGGGCGGCTGTGGCGTGGTCAACCACATGATCTACTCCACCACCGGCGATGTGATGCAGGGGTTCTCCAGGGAGCACACCATGCCCTACCTGCTGGAGACCCGGGACCTGGAGATGGCCTGCGCCATGAGCGAGTCGGTGCAGCCGCTGCTGATGTCCTTCGGACGGGTCACCGACAATCCGGACCAGCTCGCGGTGATGATGAGCCTGCAGGCCGGTGGCTGTGCCGAGGACCGGGCGCGGGAAGCGGAGCTCCGGAGCATGGCCGCCCTGCGGGCCCGCCAGCCGGAGCAGGCCGAGGACGCCATCATCCTGCAGAAACGCTATTACGCCCTGGCGGCCCAGCGTTACTTCAAGGGCTGGCGCCATTTCGAAACCTTCTATGGCGACCCGGAGGCCGAAGAGTGTCCTGACTTCGATGAGGACATGGACGAATTCATCTACCTGGCCGGGTTGTTGTCCGGTTTGCAGGCGCTGAACGCGGAAATCCAGTCCACCGCGCCGGTGGGCGTGCCCAAGAACATTGGCTCGATCGTCGCCCGCGCCTCCGGCTGCCTGGATAACGAGAAATGGTGGGGGGCGCCGATGGCCCTGCGGGCGACCGTGTGGGCGATGATCCCGGGTGCCCAGCCGGACGGCGAGGATGCCTTCGAGCGGCTGCAGGCTTCCGATGCCATCGGGGAAGCCGAGGGCGTACGGATCAGTCACGTGTTCCACGCCATCGCCGCCTGGAACAAGGGTGACACGGAGCGGGTGAAGGCGGTCATCCGTCGCCATGCCGACGCCATCGAGAAACGGCCGGCCGATCCGGAGTGGGCGCTGGTCGACGAACTGGCCACCCACAACATCCTGGCCATTTCCGACCGGTTGTGGATGGAGAACACCGGTCACCGCACACCCATGGGCGGTCTCGGCACTTTCTGGGACGACGAGGCCCCGGTGGGTGAGGTGATCGACCTGGATTCCCTGCTGTAGTCCGACCGGGCTGTTGGGGAATCCGTCGGCGGGCGCCGCAAGACCCGCCGGCATCACGTTGAGCGGTCGTGATGCAGGGACACCGCTGTAGCCCATCTGCAGCGCATAACGATAACAATGACGGAGACACTCAACATGCAACTCGGAAAGCGGGCCCTGGCGGCCCTTGGCCTGACACTCTGGCTGGGCGCAGGCCTGGTTCACGCCACCAATGCGGAGGTGATCAAGCGATCCTTCTGCGTCTTCGACCCGGTAGGCTCCAACGGCCCCCTGTTCAACGTGATGAAATCGGTCCGGCCGACGGCGCTGGGCTGGGGCGTGGACCTGGACCTGCGCGCCTATACCGACGAGAAGATCGCCTCGGAAGACTTCAAGGCGGGGCAGTGCGACTCGGTGCTGCTCACCGGCACCCGGGCGCGGGAATACAACCAGTTCACCGGCAGTATCGAGGCGCTGGGGGCGCTGACCAGCGAGGCGCAGATGCGGATCCTGCTACAGACCCTGGCCCAGCCGTCCGCCGCCAGCCTGCTGCAGAAGGACAACTACGAAGTCGTGGGCATCCTACCCGCCGGCTCCATCTACCTGTTCATCCGCGACCGCAACGTCGATACCGTGGAAGAGTTGCAGGGCAAGAAAATCGCCACCCTGGATTACGACAATGCCGCCGTCACCATGGTGCGCCACGTCGGCGCCTCCGTGGTGGGCGCCAACTCCGCCAACTTTGCCGGCAAGTTCAACAACGGCAGCGTCGACCTGGCCTATGCACCGGCCGTGGCCTACCAGCCGCTGGAGCTCTATAAGGGCGTCAATCCCGATGGCGGCATCTACCAGTATCGATTGGCGCAGATGACGTTCCAGATGATCGACCACCGCGACCGTTTCCCGGACGACTACGGCGATCGGATGCGGGCCTACGCCCTGTCCCGGGTGGACGAGGCCTACGGCCTGATCCGGCAGGCGGAGAAGGACATTCCGGCGTCCACCTGGATGCATCCGACCCAGCAGCAGGTGGCGGATTACGACCGCATGCTGGGCGAGGTGCGTGTCAGCCTGCGCGATGCCGGCACCTATGACGCCCGGGCGCTCAAGCTGATGCGGGCGATCCGCTGCAAGGACGATGCGACGCGGGCGGAATGCGCCCTCGCTGCCGAATAGGGCGTGCCGCCAGAACAATACCGTAAACCCGATAAGGCTCGATCTCGATGTCTGCAACCGTGATGACCCGACGAACAGCAACGCGCACGGGGTTGGAGTGGTTTTCTTCCTTCCCGGCCTGCCTGCTGTTGTTGTTGGTGGTGATCTTCTCCACCAGCAGCGATATCCACAACCAGATGCTGCGCGGTGGCGAGCAGCTCTGGAGCGGGTACTACAAGCTGCGGTCCGATCCGGTAGAGCCTGGCTGTAATCCGAACCGGGACATCGACACCGAGGTTGAGCGCAAGCTGACCGAGTCCCGCCAGGCGGCGGACGATCCGTTGATGGGCCTGTTAGGCGAGCAGACGGTCAACCCGGCGGATGTACGGGCAGCGGTGGAGAACGCCGTCACCCTGTGCCGGGAAAAGCACACGGAGTTTGCCAGCCTGCAGGGGCAGATCACGCCGGGACTGAAGGCCTATCGGGCCGTGGAAGGCTTCGTCGCCGACCTGATTGCCCTGGGGCTGACGTCCCAGCGCTATATCCTGGTGGTGCTGGTGATGCTGTGCGCCGCCACCGCCACGCTCACCCGCCATCACATCGCCATGCGGGCGATCGAGACGCGCCTGGACTACACCCTGTCGTATTTCCTGCAAACGGTGGCGAATGTGATGTTGCTGGGCTCCAGCCTGCTGTATCGCCAGACGTCCCATGATGCGGGCGCCGACATCACCCTGGAGCGGGAAATCCTGCACGACCTGTGGATCGCCGGTTTCCTGGCCTTGACGATGGTCAGCCTCTACCGCCTGGCCCGACCGCCGGCGGATCTGCAGCCGGGTGGCGACCTGATCAAGGCCGGGCTGGCCGTCCCCCTGTATACCGGCATGTGCCTGATCTCGGGCACCTACTTTGCGCTGGTGGGCCATGCTGCAGGCATCGGCGTCTATCTCGACAAGATGATGGAGCTGTCGGACATGTTCCTGAACGTGGCGCTGTATGTCTGGGTGGGCATGATGCTCAAGCAGACGCGGCTGGCCACGCTGGTGTTCAATGTCTTCCGGCCCTGGCGCATGCCGCCGGAGATGTTGGCGGTGGTCGCGGTGATCGTGGCGGCGGTGCCGACGGCCTACACCGGGGCGTCCGGGATCTTCGTGATCGCGGCCGGTGCGGTGATCTACAGCGAACTGCGGGCGGCCGGGGCGCGGCGTCATCTGGCTTTGGCCGCCACGGCCATGTCCGGCTCGCTGGGCGTGGTGTTGCGGCCCTGCCTGCTGGTGGTGGTGATCGCCTACCTGAACCGGGAGGTGACCACGGACGATCTGTTCGGCTGGGGCGTCTGGGTATTCCTGCTGACCGCCGTGCTGTTCCTGGCCATTTCCCTGAGCGCCAACCGGCAAAGCCCGCTCAAGCTGGCGCCGGCCGGCGAGGCATTGCCCGCCATGCTGCGCCAGTTGGTGCCGCTGGTGCCCTACGTGCTGGTCATCGCCGGTGTGGTGTTGTTCTACCGTTGGGCGCTGGACGTGGGCATGGACGAATTCTCGGCGCCGCGCATCCTGCCGGTGATCATGCTGGCGATCCTGGTCTACGAGCACATCACCCTGAAACGGGCCCGCCACACTGACGGCGAGCGGATGAACCATCAGGGCATCGAGCGCAGTATCCGCGGGGCCACCAACGATACGACGTCGGAAATCGGGGCGTTGCTGCTGTTGCTGGGGCTGTCGGTCAGTATTGGCGGGGTGATCGAGCGGGCCGAGATCATGTCCCTGTTCCCGCAATCCTTCGCCAGCCCCTGGGCGGCGATGGTGCTGATGGTGCTGGTGTTGGTGGTGCTGGGGATGATCATGGATGCGTTTGGTGCCGTGATCCTGGTCAGTGCGACCGTGGCGTCGATCGCCTACAGCAGCGGCATCAACCCGATCCATTTCTGGATGACCACGCTGGTGGCCTTCGAGCTGGGCTACCTGAGTCCGCCGGTGGCGCTCAACCATCTGCTGACCCGGCAGGTGGTGGGCGAAGCGGAAGTCTCGGCGGCTATGGCCCAGACCGGCACCTTCTACCAGCGCCATGAACGGATCATTATGCCGTTGATTGTCATGGGCATTGCGTTGCTGTTGGTGGCGTTTGTGCCGTTGGCGTTTTATGCGTGATTCAAGGATTCCTCGGGAGTGACTCTTGTGTAGCCGACGCTTTAGCTTCGGAGGGCCCGTAAGGGCCCCGACATGCCTCTCTCAAATGTGGTGAGTCAAATTCCAGGGTTGCCAGCTCGTGCCAGGGAAACGCAGGAATACCCTTGCTTACGCTGTATTAGACGGCCATCCATGGCCGGCTAATACGACCGGGACGTCCTTGTCCCTCCTCCAGCAAGAGCATCCATTCGCTTCCAGTAGACCTCGGCGTTAACGCAGACCAACGCAATAAACGATCAGGTATGGACGAGGGATCGACTTATAGCTGTGCCCGTTGAGCTTCCTTGTCCGCGCCAACCGACCTGCCCCTGAGAGCGTTCCTGTAACCCGCGCACAAAAAAGGCGCCCGACGGGCGCCTTTCTCGTAAACCAGCTTCCGATCAGGCTTTGGGGCCTGCCGCCACGATGGCGTCGGAGACGTCGAACTTGGTGAAGTTGTCGACGAACTGGTTGATCAGCTCCTGGGCCTTGGCGTCGTATTCGGCCGGGTCGCTCCAGGTGTTGCGCGGGTTCAGCAGTTTGCTGTCCACGCCCGGGACTTCTTTCGGCACGTCCAGGTTCAGCTTGTCCAGGTGCTCGGTTTCGGCACCTTCCAGGTCGCCGTTCTGGATGGCGCTGATGATGGCGCGGGTGGTCGGGATGCTGAAACGCTCGCCGACACCGTAGGGGCCGCCGGTCCAGCCGGTGTTGACCAGATAGACCTTGCTGCCGAACTCTTCCATCCGCTTCATCAGCAGCTCGGCGTAGACGCCGGCCGGGCGCGGGAAGAACGGCGCGCCGAAGCAGGTGGAGAAGGTGGACTTCAGCTTGGAGGAAGAGCCCATTTCGGTGGAGCCCACCAGCGCGGTGTAGCCGCTCAGGAAGTGATAGGCCGCCGCCTCCTTGTTGAGCAGGGACACCGGCGGCAGGACACCGGTCATGTCGCAGGTCAGGAAGACGATGGCAGACGGCTCACCGGCGCGGTTCTCGATGACCCGCTTCTCCACGTGCTCCAGCGGGTAGGCGCAGCGGGAGTTTTCGGTCAGGGAGACGTCGGTGTAGTCCGGCTCGCGGGTCTCGTCATCGATCACCACGTTTTCGACGATGGCGCCGAAGCGGATGGCGTCCCAGATGATCGGCTCGTTCTTCCGGCTCAGGTCGATGCACTTGGCGTAGCAGCCGCCTTCGATGTTGAAGACCGTACCCGGGCCCCAGCCGTGCTCGTCGTCACCGATCAGGAAACGATCAGGATCGGCGGACAGTGTGGTCTTGCCGGTGCCGGACAGGCCGAAGAACAGGCAGGTTTCGCCGTCTTCGCCGACGTTGGCGGAGCAGTGCATCGGCAGCACATCTTTTTCCGGCAGCAGGAAGTTCTGCACGGAGAACATGGCCTTCTTCATTTCGCCGGCGTAGTGCATGCCGGCAATCAGCACCTTGCGCTTGGCGAAATTGATGATGACGCAGCCGTCACTGTTGGTGCCGTCACGCTCCGGGTCACACTGGAAGTTGGCGGCGTTGAGGATCTGCCATTCCTGCTTGTCCGCCGGATTGAAGCCGTCCGGACGGATGAACAGGTTGCGGCCGAACAGGTTCTGCCAGGCGGTTTCGGTGATCATCTTGACCGGCAGGTAGTGCTCCGGGTCGGAGCCCACGTGCAGGTTGGAAACAAACTGGGTCTTGTCCGCCAGGTAGGCTTCCACCCGGTCCCACAGCGCGTCGAACTTGTCGGCATCGAACGGGCGGTTGATCGGGCCCCAGTGGATGGCGTCGGAGGTGCTGGGTTCTTCGACGATGAAGCGGTCCATCGGAGAACGGCCGGTCCGTTTGCCGGTCTTGACGACCAGTGACCCGTTCGCAGCCAGGCGGCCTTCGTTGCGCTCCAGCGCCAGTTCGACCAGTCTTGCTGCACTCAAATCAGTGTAGGTGTTACTCACTTCAACCTCGCCCTAGGTGGTTTCGGCATTGTTCGATCCGACGTCGTCCCGGGAACGGCCCGGCTCAGAAACTGACGGTTTTATGAACAATCGGGTTCGCACAGGCGCGCTATTATGCCAGAGACCTGCTTAAAAAACGACTGCCCTCAAAGGTGCATGGTTGAGGGCTTTACGGCCAATTTGCACAACTTTGGGGAGCCGGTTTGCAACGGTTTTGTTACATTCCGCAACAGGCGGATTCGATGGGGTTCAGCCTGCCGTGATCAGTGCAGCGAGTGGCCATGGAACAGCTGGTCGATATCGTTGCGGTCGAAGCGGTACTGCGCGTGACAGAACTGGCAGTCCATTTCGATGGTCTCCTGCTCATCGAGAATGCTGTAGCACTCGTCCTGGCCGACGGATTCCAGTGCCGCCAGTGTCCGCTCCCTCGAGCAGCTGCACTGGAAGCGCACCGTTTCCGAATCGAACACACGCAGGGTTTCTTCGTGGAACAGGCGATTCAGGACGGTCTGGCTGTCCAGTCCGAGCATTTCATCCGCCTTGACGGTGCTGGCCAGGTGACCGACGCGCTGCCACAGGTCGTCGTCCAGCGCCTTGTCGCCCGGCAGGCGCTGCAGCATGAGGCCGGCGGCCTGTTCGCCGTCGGCAAACAGGAACAGACGGGTGTCGATCTGCTCCGAACGCTCGAAATACTCTTCCAGACAGGCCGACAGGTTGTCGTGCTCCCGCGGCACCACACCCTGGTAGCGCTGGCCCTGGTCCGGGGTGATGGTGATCGCCATGCGGCCTTCGCCCAGCAGCTCGTCGAGGCTCTCGCCGGCCGGCTGGGTGTCGTAGCGGGCAATGCCGCGAATCGCGCGGTCGTGACTGCATTCGGCCATCAGCATGCGGACCGGACCTTCGCCCTGGGCCTGGATGGACAGGGTCCCTTCAAACTTGAGGGTGCCGGACAGCAGCACGCTGGCCGCCAGGGTTTCCCCCAGCAGGTGCTGGATGCGCTCGGGGTAGGCGGACTGGGAGATGATCTCCTGGAAGCTGCCGGACAGGCGGACCCACTCGCCGCGGACCTGGCTGTCTTCAAAAAGGAATCGTTGGAACTGGTCGTCCAATGCCATGGAATCAAGACCTCATCTTGAGTAGGGGGTAAAAGGCGTCAAATGATTGCTGTCAGAGCCCGTGCTGATCCCGGAAACGCTGCAAGTCCCGGCGATCTTTCTTGGTCGGGCGCCGTGCCGGTGGCAACTGGGCGGCCTGCATGGTCTTGCGCTGCCAGGCGATCTCTTCGCGCTTCTTCTCGCTCTCCGCGGTCTCGTGGTAGAGCTTCTGCGCTTCCGGAGCCGCGCGCCGACGGTCGCTGATGTCGTCGACAATGACTTCCTTTTCCTGATGACCCAGTCTCAGCCGCAGCCGCGCGCCCACCTCCACCGGTTTACCCGGCTTGGTGCGCTGACTGTTGTAATGAACCTTGCCGCCTTCGATGGCTTCCTTGGCGATGGTTCGGGTCTTGTAGAAGCGTGCGGCCCAGAGCCACTTGTCGAGCCGCACCCGGTCATTGGTTTCTGCTGAACTCATGATGCTCCGGTTGCCGGGTGTATCTGTGTCGGTGTGCCCGCCGACGATCCTTACTTGATTATAACGCGATCAACCCGGCATGGGGACGGGTGAAATATCCGCCAGGATTTCATCAAAGTGAGCAATCGACGGTGTGCCGACATGGGCCGCGCGCACCGGTTCCCGGCTGTCGGGCGCCAGGATGGCCAGCTGCTGGCCAATGCCGGCTTGCCGGGCGCTGGCCAGGACCGACAGATTGTCGTCCACCATCAGCGTGCGTTCGGCCCGATAGGGCTCGACCGCTGCCAGATCGGCCCAGAACCGGATGTCCTCTTTGGGGCGCCCGAAGTCGTGGGTCGACAGGATCCGATCGACATGGCGGTCGAGGCCGGTTTTTTCAAGTTTCAGGGCCAGCGGTTTGGGGTGGCAGTTGGTGACGATCACGCTGCGGCGACCGCTCTCGCGCAGCGCGCCCATGAACGATTCCGCGTGGGGGCGGTAGTCGATGCGATCGGCCACTTCGAGCTTGAGGGCGGTAATGTCCACATCCAGGCGATCGCTCCAGTAGTCCACGCAGTACCACTGCAGTGACCCTTTCTCGGATTCGATCTGGGGAATGATGTGCTCGCGCGCCGCCTCATGACTCATGGACTTGAGTTCGGCGTAGCGGCGGGGCAGGTGGTCGAGCCAGAAATGGCTGTCGAAATGCAGGTCCAGCAGTGTTCCGTCCATGTCCAGGAACACGGTGTCCAGTGCTGACCAGTCGATCATGGCGGCAGGCCCGGTATCAGAGAATGATACTCAAGCCTGACGCAGATCGCGGGCTGGGGCAATAAGGCCTTGCCGCGACGTTACTCGGTGCTGCTGACGGTCTCCTGCTTGCGGCCGGACTGGGTGCAGCCGAGGCAGCGGACAAACGTGGCCTCCGCCGGTCCCAGGAACAGCGTCTGGCCGGCTTCCTTGGCGTTGCCGCCCAACAGGGAGAATGGCAGCGAGACCACATAGACGGCGCCACCCACGATCGTCGTGGCCAGCAGCATGGGGCGGGCAAACAGGGCATCGGCCGTCATTGCAAAGGCGGAGGGTTTCTCCTCGACCGGATTGGCATAGCTCAACGAGGAAAAGGCCATCAGGCTGACGGCCAGGGTCATGACAAAGGTACGCGCCAACTTGGACATTGCTGTTTCTCCTGAAAAGGCCGGAATGCCGTCCGGCCATCCGGGCGGGACGCCGGTTTTCTGGTTCGGATGCAGTAACTATGGCTCAAGGGGCGGTGATTTCAAACGCTTTTGTGTCACCCGGTGTGCCGTGTCACGAACGGCGACTCAGTGCTGGCAGCGCGGACAGAAGACCGTCGATCGCTGCCCCAGGCGAATTTCCTTCAACGGCGTGTCGCACTGGCGGCAGGGCTGGCCGCCACGCCCGTAGACATTGAGGGACTGGGCGAAGTAGCCGGGCTTGCCGTCGCTGTTGACGAAATCCCGCAGCGTGGTGCCGCCCATCAGGATGGCCGCGGTGAGGATCTCCCGGATCGCTTCCACCAGGCGCACCATGCGGTCCCGTCCGACTCGACCGGCCGCCCGCCCGGGATGGATGCCGGCCATGTGGAGCGCCTCGTTGGCGTAAATGTTTCCCACGCCGACCACGATCCGGCTGTCCATGATGAAGGATTTGATGGCGGTGCTGCGACCGCGTGACTGGCGGTAGAGCTGATGACCGGTAAACGCCACCGGATCCAGCGGTTCCGGGCCGAGGTGGCTGATCAGGGGGTGGGCCTCGGGATCGTCGCTCCACAGCCAGGCGCCGAACCGGCGTGGATCGTTGTAGCGCAGCCACTGGTCGTCGCCCAGGTCCAGTTCCACGTGGTCGTGGGTCAGGCGGGGGGAGCCGTCGTTGACGATGCGCAGGCTGCCGGACATGCCCAGGTGGATCATCAGCGTACCGTCGTCGAACCGCACCAGCAGGTACTTGGCGCGCCGGTCTACCTGCCGCGGTGTAGCGCCGGTCAGACGCTGGGCCAGATCGTCGGGAATCGGCCAGCGCAGGCGTGGCTCGTGCACCCGGGCACTGCGGATCACCCGGTTTTCCAGGAAAGGGGCAATACCGCGTCGGGTGGTTTCCACTTCGGGCAGTTCAGGCAAGGTCGACTCCTCGGTCACGGGCAGTTCAGGATGCGGATTGTCGCCTACGGGGGCGGGAAGTCAAACGCCCGGGTGCCCCATGGCCGGCTTTTCGTACCGACTGTAATCGAGACTTACAAACACTCGCGACTGGTCACAAAATAGACATGGATTGGGCTGCGAGGCTTGTTGTAGCTTACAGCTGTACGCTAGACTGCGAACGTCCAGGAGTTCCTCAAATAGGCAGTATAAGAAAGGCTCCTGAGCGCGAGACGGTGCGGAGACAAAGGCGTTTGGCGCGCTTTCGCACGGTCTCGGATTTGTCAGGTTCCATCGCGGAGAGATACGGATCGTCTTTTCGCCCGCGTTATTTCTTCGAGGAAACATCCTATGTGGTACAACGGTCTCCTGGACCTGCCGGCGTGGCAGCTGGTTCTGGTCGTCCTGGGACTCACGCACGTGACCATCGTCAGTGTGACGCTCTACCTGCACCGGCATTCAGCGCACAACTCGCTGGACCTGCATCCGGTGCTGGCGCATTTCTTCCGCTTCTGGCTGTGGCTGACCACCGGCCAGAACACCAAGGAATGGACCGCCATCCACCGCAAGCACCACGCGACCTGCGAGACGGAAGACGATCCCCACAGCCCGGTGGTGAAAGGCCTGAAAAAGGTGTTGGCCGAAGGCGCCGAGCTGTACCAGGAAGCCGCCACCCCGGAGACCCTCGCACGCTTCGGCCAGCGCACGCCGGAAGACTGGGTGGAGCGCAAGATCTACACGCCTCACCGCATGCTGGGCATCGTGCTGATGGCGGTGATCGACCTGGCGCTGTTCGGCGTCAACGGTATCTGGATCTGGGCGTTGCAGATGATGTGGATTCCGGTCTGGGCGGCCGGCGTCATCAACGGCATTGGCCACTATTTCGGCTACCGCAACTTCGAGTGCAGCGACAACGCCCGCAATATCGTGCCCTGGGGGCTGATCATCGGCGGCGAGGAACTGCACAACAACCACCACACCTATCCGAATTCGTCCAAGCTGTCGCGTCGCTGGTACGAAGTGGATATCGGTTGGGGCTATATCCGCCTGTTCCAGCTCTTCGGGCTGGCCAAGCCGAAAGGCTATCGCCCGATCGCCCACCGCGTACCGGGCAAGCTGGATATGGATGTGGAAACCGTGCAGGCGATTGCCAACAACCGGTTCGACATCATGCGCCAGTATCGCAAGCGTGTGCTCGAGCCGGTTCTGCGCCAGCAGAAGCAGGTGATGGAAGAAGACATCAAGCCGCTGTACAGCAGGGCCCGCAAGCTGCTGTCGCGGGAGAGTTCGCTGATCAAGCCGCATGACCAGAAAAAGCTGGAATCGCTGCTGGAGCGCAACGCTGTGCTGCGCCAGATCTACGATAAGAGCCACGAACTGCAGGCCCTGTGGCGCCGGCGCGGCCTGAAGCCGCAGGACAAGCTGCATGCGCTGGCCCAATGGTGCCGTGAGGCTGAAGAGAGTGGCATCCGCTACCTGGAAGACTTCGCCGCACACCTGAAATCCTACGCCCTGCGCCCGGCCATCTGAGCGGCGCGCGGTTCCGGCAGACTGCCTCAGCGGGGCCTGCCGGAACCGCAGTGCGGGATCATCCGCCGACCTGATAGAGCCGGTAGCACACCTGTCCGGCGACCTTCTCCCGATGCAGCGACCAGTTGGCCGGCACGACGACCTGTGGCCGCTCACTCTCGTGTTCGATATACACCCAGCTGCCTTCGCCGACCCAGCCGTTGTCGGCAATCAGCGGGATCAGCCGGTCCAGCCAGTTCTCCCGGAACGGCGGATCCATCAGGACCAGGTCGAAAGGGGCTTCGGCAGCCTGGGAGAGAAACCCGGCAACGTCCTGGCAGAGTACCCGGCCGGTATCGGCGTTGAGCAGGCCCAGGTTGGTCGTCAGGGCATTGCACAGGGCTCGGGTATGATCCACGAAAACGGCTTCCCGGGCTCCGCGGGACAGTGCTTCCAGGCCCAGGACGCCACTACCGGCGAACAGGTCCAGGCAGCGGGCGCCGGGCACTACCGGCATCAGCCAGTTGAACAGGGTCTCGCGAACCCGTGAGGGTGTGGGGCGGACGCCGCCAACGGCTGGGAAGGTCAGGCGTCGGCTGCGCCAGTCGCCGCCGATGAGACGGAGTTCACCGGTATCCTGTACGGTAGCCTGGATGGCGCGGCGACGGGCCGGGGGACGGCCATTCTTTCGGTTAGGCTTGCGTGGCATGGTGGTGTACTGCTCCGCCGGTTGCTTTGATGCGCGCAGTCTACCCAAAACCGCCGCCAATTTGGACGATCATTGGTCGGGTCGCTAGAATACGCGGCTTTGACGGCGTGTTCCCGGGCATCGCGTCCGGTGTTGTGACACCTTCGATTTCTCACCTCTTGACCGACGGAACTGCAAAGATGAAGGCAGAGTGGATAATGACAGGACTTCTGGTCCTGCTGGTGCTTGTATTTGTCGTGGAACTGGTGAACCGCCGTCGGGCGCTGCCGCGCCCCAAGGCCGTTCCCCAGCGTCAACCCCGGCCCCAGGCCGGAGCCACGCCCGCCGAAACATCGTCGGCCGGAGAAGCTCCGGCGGCCACTGAAACCGTCGAGGCCGAGGCACCGGCCGCCGCACCTGAGCCGGTTGCCGAACCGGAGAAGCCGGCCCCGGCTCCCGAGCCGGAAGCGGAAACGTCCGCCAGTGTCTTCCAGCGCATCAAGAGCGGCCTGGGCAAGACCCGCGCGAACCTGACGTCCGGTCTCTCCGACCTGTTCAGCGCCGGCAAGTCGGTGGACGAGGACCTGCTCGAGGAGATCGAGACCACCCTGCTGACGGCGGATGTGGGCATTACCGCCACCACCGAGATCATCGAGTCCCTGACCGACAAGCTGGAGCGCAAGCAGCTCAAGGACGGCCAGGCGGTACGCGAGGCGCTGAAGAACGAATTGCGGGGCCTGCTGGTGGACAGCACCGAACCGCTGAGCGTCGACACCGGCAAGAAGCCGTTCGTAATGCTGGTGGTCGGCGTCAATGGCGTGGGCAAGACCACCACCATCGGCAAGATGGCCCGCAAGTTCAAGGCCGAGGGCAAATCCGTCATGCTGGCCGCCGGCGACACCTTCCGAGCGGCCGCCGTGGAGCAGTTGCAGGTCTGGGGTGAGCGTAACGACGTGCCGGTGGTGGCCCAGCACACCGGCGCCGACAGCGCCTCGGTCATCTACGATGCGGTGCAGTCGGCCCAGTCCCGGGGTGTGGACGTGGTGATCGCCGATACGGCGGGCCGCCTGCAGAACAAGGACAACCTGATGTCGGAGTTGGAAAAGGTCGTCCGCGTGATGAAGAAACTGGACGACTCGGCCCCACACGAAGTCATGCTGGTACTGGATGCCGGAACCGGTCAGAATGCCCTGAGCCAGGCGCAGGTGTTCCAGCAGGCCGTGGGCGTGAGTGGCATCACCCTGACCAAACTCGACGGCACTGCCAAGGGCGGTATTATCTTTGCCGTGGCCCGCCAGCTGAAACTGCCGATCCGCTATATCGGTGTGGGCGAGCAGGCCGAAGACCTGCGACCATTCGAGGCCGAATCCTTTGTCGAGGCGCTTTTCGACGAATAAACGGGGGAGTGCCCCGGCGACGATGTCGTCCCTGGATGACCGGCCGGGCACGTATTTCCAGACAGGACGAAGCAGTTGATCCAGTTCGAGAAAGTCAGCAAACGCTACGAAGGCGGGCACACGGCCCTGAAGGCGGTGAGCTTCGCCATGGACCGGGGTGAGCTGGCTTTCCTGACCGGTCATTCCGGCGCCGGCAAGAGTACCCTGCTCAAACTCATCATGCTGATGGAGCGGCCCACCGGCGGCAATGTGGTCGTTGGGGGGCAGCGCCTGAACCAGTTGCCGCGCCGCCAGATTCCCTTCATCCGCCGCCACATCGGCGTCGTGTTCCAGAATCACCAGCTCCTTTTCGACCGCACGGTCTTCGATAACGTGGCCATGCCGCTGGAAGTGACCGGCGTGCCGCACCGCGAGATCGGCCGCCGGGTGCGGGCGTCGCTGGACAAGGTCGGTCTGCTCAATAAAGAGAAGATGAACCCGATCCAGCTCTCCGGCGGGGAGCAGCAGCGGGTGGGTATCGCCCGCGCCGTGGTCAACAAGCCGCCGCTCCTGCTGGCGGATGAGCCCACCGGTAACCTGGATCCGGAACTGTCGGCGGACATCATGCACTTGTTCGAGCAGTTCAGTCAGGTGGGCGTCACCGTGCTGATCGCCAGTCACGACATCGCCCTGATCCGGCACATGCGCCGGCGCGTACTCACCCTGCGCAATGGCGAGTTGACCTCGGGCGACGCCATGCCGGACGAGGAGGCGCTGTATGGCCACTGAACGCCGGACCCGTGGCGCGGCTGCCAGAGGTTCCGCCTGGAAGGAGCTGCTGGGCAGCTACCTGTTGCACCATCGCAAGACCGCCCGTGACAGCGCCGAGCGCCTGTGGCGGGCACCGGTCGCCAGCCTGATGACCTGGTTGGTCATGGGGATCGCGCTGGCGCTGCCGGTAGGGCTGCTGCTGTTGCTGACCAGTTTGCAGGGCGTCAGCGCCGGTTGGGAGAGCACGGCCCGCGTCACGGTCTATCTGGATCAGTCCGCGACCACCGATGACCTGAGTCGCCTGCGCGCCGAAGTGGCCAGCCGGCCGGACGTCACCGACGTCACCGTGATCACCAAGGACGAGGCCCTGAAGGAATTCCGGGCGTCTTCCGGTCTGGCGGATGCACTGGATTACCTGGATGAAAACCCGCTGCCGCATACGCTGCTGCTGACGCCGGACGAGTCCATCCGCAACCAGATCGGCATGCAGAAGCTGATGGTGGCGCTGGAAGACCTGAAGGACGTGGCCCGGGTCCAAGTGGATCTGGGCTGGCTGCAGCGGCTCAATACCATCACCGACCTGCTGGGCCGGGGCGTGTGGGCATTGGGGCTGTTGCTGGCGGCGGCGGTGATCCTGGTGATCGGCAATACCATCCGCCTGGCCATCGAAAACCGGCGCGATGAGATCCTGGTGGCCAAACTGGTGGGCGGTACCGACGCCTTTGTCCGGCGGCCGTTCCTGTATACCGGCATCTGGTATGGCCTCGGCGGCGGTATCGTGGCCTTCATCCTGTTGCAGTTGACCCTGTGGTGGATGAGTGGTCCGGTCCAGCGACTGGCGAGTCTGTACCGCAGTGAATTTGAGCTGAGCGGCCTGTCCTGGGATGGAACCCTGGGCCTGCTGACGGTGTCGGTACTGTTGGGGTGGATGGGCGCCTGGCTGGCGGTGAAGCGCCATCTGGAGGTGATCGAGCCCAATCAGATTGAAGCCCGCGGCACGGCGGGTTGATCCGGGAGCCGTTTCGGGTTCACCGTATAGTCGATTTCTCCGGTGACCGGTACAAAAGAGTGACGAAAGTGTTGGTGGTGACCGGTTTATTGTCGATCCGATACGTCGAAACTGAGCCAACACATTGATATTGAAGGTTTCATTCCCAGGAACTGGAACTTTCTGGCGATCTGGCGGTCATAGTCAATGATTGCTATAGTAGCGGGTCGTCACGTTGCGGAGGAGAAGCATGGGTACGAGCTTACAGCTGACAGATCGAATGGTTCCGGGTGCGAACCTTGAGGCCTACATCCAGGCCGCAAGCAGCATCCCGATGCTGTCCGCCGCTGAAGAGAAGGAACTGGCCGAACGCCTGCATCAGGACAATGACCTGGAAGCGGCGCGTCGTCTGGTTATGTCCCACCTGCGCTTTGTGGTGCACATTGCCCGCAGCTACTCCGGTTACGGACTGGCACAGTCGGATCTGATCCAGGAAGGTAACGTCGGCCTGATGAAGGCGGTCAAGCGCTTCAACCCGGAATACGGGGTGCGTCTGGTATCGTTTGCCGTGCATTGGATCAAGGCCGAGATTCACGAGTTTATCCTGCGCAACTGGCGCATCGTGAAGGTGGCGACGACCAAGGCGCAGCGCAAGCTGTTCTTCAACCTGCGCAGCCAGAAGAAGCGTCTGGCCTGGCTGAATCAGGACGAGTTGAACGCCGTTGCGGCGGAACTGGGTGTTGAGCCCAGGGTCGTGCGGGAAATGGAGGGGCGTCTGGCCTCCCAGGACACGGCGTTCGACGGTCCGATGGATGATGACGATGACACCGCGTATCAGGCACCGGCCTACTACCTGGAAGACCGGCGCAGCGACCCGGCCAAACAGCTGGAGCAGTCCGACTGGACCGAGGATTCCAACAGCCGCCTGATGAGCGCACTGTCGGACCTTGACGAGCGCAGCCAGGATATCCTGCGTGAGCGCTGGCTGAGCGAAAGCAAGTCCACGCTGCACGAGTTGGCGGACAGGTACGGCGTATCTGCCGAGCGGATTCGCCAGCTTGAGAAGAATGCGATGAAGAAGATCCGCTTGCAGATGGGCGAACCTGAAGTCGCCTGATCTGAGCGATTGCTGGAAACGACCGAACGCCGCAACCCCACAGGGCTGCGGCGTTTTTTGTTGGTGCCGGTTAAGGTCGCCGGCGGCAGAAGGCTCGCCAATCCGTTATCATCGAGTGTCTTCCACTGTCCGGAACATCCGCTGCTATGACACAACCCCATATCGCTTTCCTTGGTATCGGCCTGATGGGCGCACCCATGACGGAGAACCTGCTCCAGGCCGGCTACGCCATGACCCTGTGGAACCGGACCCGCAGCAAGTGCGATCCCTTCGCCGAGCGCGCCACGATCGCGGATTCCCCAGCGGCGGCCGTTACCGAAGCCGGCATCGTGATCACCATGCTGGAGAACGGCCCGGTGGTGGATGACGTCCTGGTGAACCAGGGCGTGGTCGATTCATTGCGGCCGGGCAGCATCGTGATCGACATGAGTTCGGTTCAGCCGTCGCTGGCACGGGACCATGCCGCGCGCTGTGCAGCCCGTAACGTTGGCTATCTGGATGCACCGGTCTCCGGCGGGACGGTCGGGGCAGAGGCTGCCAGCCTGAGCATCATGGCAGGCGGCGCCGTTGGGACCCTGGATCAGGCGCGCCCGGTGCTGGAGGCCCTGGGCAAGGTGACCTACATCGGTCCGGCGGGCAGCGGGCAACTGGCCAAGCTGGCCAACCAGGCGATCGTCGGCATTACCATTGGCGCCGTGTCCGAAGCGTTGATGCTGGCGGCCCGGGGCGGGGCGGATCCGGCGGCGGTACGGGAGGCGCTGATGGGGGGCTTCGCCGGCAGCCGGATCCTGGAGTTGCATGGCCAGCGCATGATCGATCGCTGCTTCGAACCGGGGGCGCCCTCGCGCATCCAGTTGAAGGACATGCGCATGATCCTGGATGAGGCCCGGGCCGAGAACCTGACCCTGCCATTGGCCCAGCGCACCCATGACGAGTACCTGTCCCTGATCGCCAACGGCCAGGGCGAAGCCGACCACAGCGGCCTGTTGCTGGCGCTGGAACATCTCAATGGCGTGCAGATGTCCGATCCGGACCTGCCGCCACGGGCCCGGGCCAATCGGGAGTAAGCCATGCCACGCTTCGCCGCCAACCTGACTCTACTGTATCCGGAACTGCCTTTCCTGGACCGCTTTGAAGCGGCGGCGTCCGACGGATTTCGGGGCGTCGAGTACCTGTTTCCCTACGAGTGGCCCGCCCACGAGTTGCAGACCCGTCTGAAAGACCGTCACCTGACCCAGGTGCTGTTCAACCTCCCGCCGGGCGACTGGGCGGCCGGCGAGCGGGGGATTGGCTGTCTGCCTGATCGGGTTGAGGAATTCCGCGATGGCGTCGGCCGGGCGCTGGAATACGCCAGGGCACTGGAGTGCACCCGGCTCAACTGCCTGGCCGGGGTGAAGCCGGTGGGGCTGGACGAGGGGGTGGCCAGGGACACCCTCGTGGCCAACCTGCGCTGGGCGGCGCAGCAGCTGGCCCCGGCGGGCATTACCCTGACGGTCGAGGCGATCAACTCCCGGGTGGACATGCCCGGCTTCTTCCTGGATACGGCGGAAAAAACCCTGGATGTCCTGGCCGCGGCTGATGAACCGAATTTGGCGCTGCAGTATGATCTCTATCACATGCAGATCATGTCCGGCGACCTGATCCGGTCCCTGCAGCGTTATCTGTCCTTTATCGGCCATATCCAGTTCGCCGACAACCCAGGACGGCATGAACCGGGAACTGGTGAGATAAATTTTGATCGAATTTTCAGTGCTCTGGACGAAATGGGCTATAGTGGGTGGGTCAGCGCGGAGTACCATCCCAGCGGTGCGACCTCGGCCAGTCTGTCCTGGCTGGGTGCGTCGTCATGAGCTGACCGTCGCCATTTGCGACACCCTCTTACAAGATGTTAACTGGCTGTTTAATGTAGCGGTTCGTACTCTGTAGTCATTCCATTCACGCATTGCGGGAGGCCTGACCGGTGAGAGCGCTGGTAATTGAAGACGATCATGATGTTGCAACCTATCTCGTCAAGGGGCTGAAAGAGTCCGATTTTGTTGTCGATCATGCGGCCGACGGCAAGGATGGGCTGATGCTGGCAGCGAGCGAAGACTACGACATCATGATTGTCGACCGGATGCTGCCGGGCATGGACGGTCTGAACATCATCAAGACGGTACGGGCGACCGGCAACAGCGTACCGGTGCTGATTCTCAGCGCCCTGGGCGACGTGGATGACCGCGTGGAAGGTCTGCGTGGTGGCGGTGACGATTACCTCACCAAGCCCTTCTCCTTCACCGAGCTGCTGGCCCGGATCGACGCCCTGGTGCGTCGCAACCGGCAGTCGCCGGAGACGGAAACCGTCCTGCGCGTGGCGGATCTGGAAATGGACCTGCTGGCCCGCACGGTCAAGCGCTCCGGCCAGAACATTGATGTCCAGCCCCGGGAATTCCGCCTGCTGGAGTACCTGATGCGTAACGCCGGCCAGGTGGTCACGCGGACCATGCTGCTGGAAAAGGTATGGGACTACCATTTCGATCCCCAGACCAACGTGATCGACGTCCACATCAGCCGGCTGCGCGCAAAGATCGACAAGGAATTCGATACGCCGTTGCTGCAAACGGTGCGGGGCGCAGGATACATGTTGCGTGAAGATACTTAGTCAGCTTAAAACCTCCACCTTTCAGCTGGCACTTCTCTACATGGTGGTTTTTGCCACCTCCGTATTCCTGCTGCTGGCCTTTATCTACTGGCGAACTGCCGGTTTCATGACCGAGCAGACGGATGAAACCATCGAGGCTGAAATCGCCGGTCTGGCCGAGCAGTACCGGGGCCGTGGCGTCAACGGCCTCATCACCATCATCCGGGAGCGGGTCTCACGCGATCCCAACGCCAAATCCCTCTACCTGCTGGCCACGGACGACTACCTCAAGCTGGCCGGCAACCTCAGTACCTGGCCGGAAGAAGCACAGATCCAGAACGGCTGGATCAACTTCACCCTGGACGACAAGGTGGGCTGGAAGGGCTCCGAGCGTCTGGCCCGGGCTCGCGTGTTCGAAGTGCAGGGTGGCTTGCGCCTGCTGGTCGGTCGGGATGTCCAGGAACTGACCACCCTCAAGCGCCTGATCGAGCGGGCCATCAACTGGGGTATGGGCATCACGCTGGCCCTGGCATTGCTGGGCGGCTTCATGATGAGTCGCAGCACCACCAAACGGATCGAGGTGATCAACGCCATCTCCCGGCGGATCATGAACGGTCACCTGTCCCTGCGGATTCCCACCCGCGGCACCAACGACGATTTCGACCAGTTGGCGGACAACCTCAACCAGATGCTGGACCGGATCGTGTACCTGATGGAAGGCATTCGGCACGTGTCCGACAGCATCGCCCACGACCTGCGCACGCCGCTGACCCGCCTGCGCAACCAGCTCGAGAACACCCTGATGGCGGTGGACAACGACGAGGCTCGCGACCAGGCGGCCAAAGCCGTGTCGGAAGCCGACCAGCTGCTGGCCACCTTCAACGCCCTACTGCGGATTGCACGTCTGGAAACCCGCGGTAATGCGGCCGACAAGACCGTGATCTCGCTGGGTGAGCTGGTGGCGGATGCCTGCGAACTCTACGAAGCGTTGGCCGAGGACAAGGATCAGGCCTTCGAACAGGCCATCAGCATGGAAGTGAAGATCGAGGGGGACCGCGACCTGCTGTTCCAGATGGTCAGCAACCTGATCGATAACGCGATCAAGTACACGCCGGAGCAGGGTGATATCCGGGTCGCGGTGCAGGAACTGGGCGGCGAGGCGGTGCTGGAAGTCAGTGATAGTGGCATCGGTATCCCGGACAGCGAGAAGGACAATGTCTTCCAGCGTTTCTACCGGGTGGGTAAGAGCCGATCGCAGCCGGGCAATGGTCTGGGGCTCAGTCTGGTGAGCGCCGTCACCGAGATCCACCAGGGCCGTATCGAGCTGAGTGACCGCCGGCCGGGCGAGGAAAATCCAGGGCTGTGCGTCCAGGTCTTCCTGCCGCTGTACCGTCCGATTCGCGGCAAGGCGCTGCGGGTCCAGGAGCAGGCCGAACAGGCGGGGGCGGTGGAGCCCGAGGAAAAGGAATCGCCCCAGGAGTCCAGCCTGACACAATCGTGAGAGGCCGGACCCGGGGCTGGGTCGATCAAATGCGTGCCAGACCCCGGGCGCGGCTGACCAGCCCTTCGATCCGGCGAATCTGGCTGCCGTAGCGTGCCTGCAGGCTGTCCCATTCCCCTTCCAGGTGTTTCTGCTCGGCCATGGCCAGGGCAATCAGCGTGTGGCGGTTTACCTTGCTGGTCACGCCGTACTGGTCCAGTCGGTAGCCGACGGCGTCCAGCCCGTTCAGGGCCAGGTCGATCGCTTTTTTCACATTCATCCGGGAGCACCTCGCATTACGTGTGTGTCGTCGCCAGAGGGCCTGAAACCCGGCCGACGGCGCTTTCATACCTGAGCGCTGAATCTAGGGCGGGTTTCTAGAATGCTCAACCTAGAATGGCCGGAAAGTTCCCGGCCATCCCCTTAAAAAAGTGTAATTGCGGGGCCACTTGGGTGTAACCCCGGGTATGTAGAATGGAAAGTGTCGAGTAAGACAATATCTGGAACGCCAAGCGCTCCAGGTATTGTTCCCTCCAGCACAGCGCTAGCCTTGGCCCCGCAATTTGCGGGGTTTTTTTATGGCCGGGAAAAGGTTTGAGGCGTGCGTTGCCGATGGAAAATAAAGTCAGCCTGACGGCTGCTGCGAAGCTGAAGCGTCGGCGACATTTCGGTGCCGACTCGAGCATGTAGCAGATGCTTTAGCTTCTGAGGCGCCCGTTGGCGCCCACGATCCGGGATGCCACATCCATGAGTACCTAAACCCCGGCGGCGTCCCCAAGAGCCAGATCGAAACCCATGGCGTCCATCGCTGGAGCCGAGGACAGGATGTCCTCATCGCATAAGCGGCCATGGACGGCCCTCTTGGGCGACGGAAGCGGTGGGCTCCATGGGTTTCAGACTCCAAGGCGGTTTTTTATAAGGAAGCGAGCTCCTCAGTCACTCCACATCCCGCACATACTCAATCTCCGTAATCACCCAATAAGCTGGCCCCTTGGGCGTGCGCACCTCCACCTCGTCATCCACTTCCTTCTTCAGCAGCGCACGGGCCATGGGCGTGTCGATGGAGATGTAGTCCTTGCGGTCGAAGATCTCGTCGTAGCCGACGATGCGGAAACGGCGGGTTTCGCCGTCCTCGTTCTCGACGCTGACCCAGGCGCCGAAGAACACCCGGCCTTCCTGCTCCGGGGCATAGTCGACCACCTTCAGCTCGGCCAGGGAGCGCCTCAGGTAACGCACCCGGCGGTCGATTTCCCGCAGCAGCTTCTTGTTGTACTGGTAGTCGGCGTTCTCGCTGCGATCCCCGAGGCTAGCGGCCCATTGCACCTTGCGGGTGATCTCGGGTCGATGTTCGCGCCAGAGGTAGTCCAGTTCTTTCTGCAGGGCGTTGAAACCCTCGCGGGTAATCAGTTTTGCGCGCATACCCTCTCTTGTCCCGGAGCTGTGGCTGTTGGCGCCAGTCTACCAGATCAGTCGGTACTGGCAGCGCCCAGCCTGAAGGTCACGCAATGGCCGCCGGAAACCGCATCGTTGCGGTAATGCCAGCCGAGGCGTTCGGTCAGGGTGGTCGCCAGGACGATCGCCATCAGGCAGGGGTATGTGGGATGCGCCACGGTAACGGGACTCCTCGGGCTATCGGGCGGTTTCGGATAGGGTGAGCGTATCGAAGCGGGGGTTAACGCCGGGTTAAGGCGGGGGGGGATCGGCATCGGTGATAACCGTCACAAAATGGGCGAATAATTAAAACTGTTGCTTTAATTGGCGATAAACTGTCCAATTATTGTCGTCGTGACGCCATAGGAGACAGTCGCCACGCGACCCCAATCAACATCGGTTCCAGGGATTTGGCCATGTTATCCGCCCGCTGTCACAAATTGCTTGCCCGCGCCTTCATGCTGTCGCTTCTTGTGACGGGCTTGGCCCATGCGCAGCAGGAAGGCGCCGACCAGCAGGCCCGCGAGGATTTTGGCTATGAGGAGCGGTCCACGGTCAAGACCATCCCGTTTGAGTCGCTGGATTCCGAGACCCTGTCCAACACCGCCATCGAGGGCGGGCTGGCGGCCCCCGCCGCCGGCGTGCCGGCCCGGCCGGTCAGCAGTCCGGACGACGATTACTACCTGGATCCCCTGGCGCTGCAACCGCGCGACGACCGCACGGATCTGGGGCGCCACGAAATTCCTGCCGAAATCCGCTTCAGTGCGCCCAAGGAAGTCCCCGGGCAAACGTTCGGTAACAACTACGTGATCCGCCCGCCGGAAAACCGCACCTACGACAGCTTCAACACCAACGTTCAGGGACGGTGAGGCAACGCCGGGTCAACTGGCGGCGGCACTCACGGAGTTCTGTCCCACCACTTCGTCATAGAAAAAGGCGAGCGCCTGACGCGCCTGGTTGAGACGGGCCTGGGACACGCGCACGCGCTCCTGCAGATACCCCAGGAAAAGCTGTTGCTCACTCTCGCCCAGTTCGGCGGGATCGCGCAGATCGTGGAACAGCATGTACCGGGTGATCCAGTGCAGGTACGTCTGCTCGGTGCGGAGGTTGAGTTTGTGGGTCTGGATGGCGCGACGAACGCGCGACAGCAGGCCGGACTGACTCTGGTCCAGCGCTTTGGTCATGCTCATGAAAGATTACTCGCAGTACGACGTGTGTTCTTGTTGTTAGAGTGCGCGCATTCTATGACAGGCGTTTGAAAGATTCACGTGCGGAAAGGCCAAAATGGGGGGGAGCCAGCGCCACATGGCCCTGTGACGCTGGCTATGTGACTGGAATCAGCCGTTTTTCAGGGATTCCAGACGATCAATATATTTTTGCATGGCCTGTTCGCTGGACATGCCCTTCACCTCTTCCCAGGCGTTGTACTTGGCGCGACCGACCACGTCGAGCATGCCGGGTTTCTTGCCGCTTACGTCGCCTTCGGTGGCCTGCTTGTAGAGTGCGTAGAACTCCAGTTTGAGCTCGTTGGACGGCTTGAAGTCGCCCTCGGCGGTCTGGATGTAGTTCACGGCTTCGTCGAATTGTGTCTTCAGATCACTCATGCTTGTCCCTTCTTTTTCAAGTGGCATACCTTTGGAACATGAGTATAACTGCCCCGAAACGGCTCGTCCTATGGCCGTTTTGTTTCCCCGCAGCGCCGGATCGGCTAATGTCGCGTCTGGTTTTCAAACCATCACCACAGAGGCTCTATGAAGGGCCCGCAAACCAACGCCCAAAGAGGTGTTATCAGACACTGGAGATCGATCCCATGAAAGCGAACAACCGATTGCACGGCATCGTCAATCGCATCAACCAGTTGCCGGAATTTGCCCGGTCCCGCGCCCTGTCGCTGTTTTTTGGCAGGGCCGTGCCGTTTACCGGCACCGTAGGCATCCGTATCGAAAGCCTGGATGAGAACCGCTGTGTGATCAGCCTGGCCAACAAACGCCGGGTGCAGAACCACATCGGTGGCGTCCATGCCGTGGCCTCCCTGTTGCTGGCGGAATCCGCCACCGGTTTCCTGGTCGGTCTCAACGTGCCGGACGACAAGGTGCCGGTCATCAAGACGGTCCATGCCGACTACACCAAACGCGCCAGCGGCGATATGCGGGTGGAGGCCAGCGTCACGCCGGAACAGCAGCAGCGCATGCGTGAGGAAGACAAGGGCCAAGCACCGATCCAGGTCACCATCCAGGATGCGGAAGGCAAGGAGCCCATCACCATCGAGATGATCTGGGCCTGGACCCCCAGGAAGCGGAAGTAAGTCACACTTTTGGCGACTGCGGCAACTACGTACATGTCGCCAACGTACTGATTATTACGTTTTTTTCATGTCCCTCTCTGGCAACAACTTGCCCGGCGTACATAAGTTAACCAAAAAGTGGCGAATTTTTGCTTGAGGGGGACTGGGTTGGTGTGTAGAGTTTCGACCGTACAGCGTACCTGACGGTACGCACATGGAGAGTAGAACGCTAAACGGAGTTAGGAGTCCTCATGGCTAAGGAAGGTTCCGTTGCGCCAAAAGAGCGCATCAATATCAAGTATATCCCTGCAACTGGCGACCAACAGGCGGAAATGGAATTGCCGTTGAAGATGTTTGTTGTTGGTGACTTCAAGGGCCACCCCGAAGAAACCTCGCTCGAAGAACGCCAGAGCATTTCCGTCGACAAGAACAACTTCCAGTCCGTGATGACAGAAGCCGGTCTGAAGCTGTCCACGACGGTGTCCAACCGCCTCGACGACGAGGCCGATGACCTGCCGGTCAACCTCGAAATCAGCAGTCTTTCCGACTTTTCCCCGGACAGCATCGCCCGCCAGGTGCCTGAGCTGCGCAAGCTGATCGAGCTGCGCGAAGCGCTGATGGCGCTCAAGGGTCCGCTGGGCAACGTGCCGGCATTCCGCACCAAGCTGCAGGAACTGCTCGACAACAACGAAGCGCGCGAGAAGCTGCTGGCTGAGCTGGAACTGGCCACGGGCGAAAGCGAGCCGGAAGCCGGCTGATTCGAGCCGACGTCTCACTGAACCGGCGACCGGACTGAAGCCCCCAATCTCTGACCGCAGGATGCGGGTAGGCCGGCTCGCCTTTATCCGAAGACCCAATACGTACTGAAGGGATGTGGTATGTCTGATACAGCTGTACAGCAGTCCGCCGCGACCGAAGCCGCCGAGGGTTCCCTCCTCGATCAGGTCATGGCCAACAGCCGGATGCAACCGGCGGACGAAGGATACGATGTGGCGCGCCGCGGCGTCGCGACGTTTATCGCCAACCTGCTGAAAAGCGACGAGAAAGGTCAGCCGGTCAATAAGGCCCTGGTGGACCAGATGGTGGTCGAGCTCGACCGCAAGATCAGCGCGCAGATGGACGAAGTCTTGCACGCACCGGAGCTGCAGGAGCTGGAATCCTCCTGGCGCGGCCTGAAGCTCATGGTCGATCGCACCGATTTCCGCGAGAACATCAAGGTCGATATCCTGCACGCCACCAAGGCGGAACTGCTGGAAGACTTCGAGTTTGCGCCGGACGTCACCCAGACCGGTTTCTACAAGCACATCTACGCCAACGGCTACGGCCAGTTTGGCGGTGAGCCGGTCGGCGCCGTGGTGGGCAACTATGCCTTCACCCCGTCCTCGCCGGACATGAAGCTGCTGCAGTTCGTTTCCTCCGTCGGCGCGATGGCTCATGCGCCGTTCCTGTCGTCCGTGGCACCGACCTTCTTCGGTGTGGACAGCTTCCAGGAACTGCCGGCCATCAAGGAACTGGCCGACGTCTTCGAAGGTCCGCGCTACGCCAAGTGGCGTTCCCTGCGCGAGTCCGAAGACGCCCGCTACCTGGGCCTGACCGCGCCGCGCTTCCTGCTGCGCACGCCGTACGACCCGGAAGAGAACCCGATCCGCAGCTTCAACTACACCGAAGACGTCAGCGGCGACCACGAGCATTACCTGTGGGGCAACACCGCCTACCTGCTGGCGACCCGTCTGACCGACAGCTTCGCCAAGTACCGCTGGTGCCCGAACATCATCGGTCCGCAGAGCGGCGGTGCGGTGGAAGACCTGCCGGTGCACCTGTACGAGTCCTTCGGTCAGTTGGAAGCCAAGATCCCGACCGAGGTGCTGATCACCGACCGTCGCGAATACGAGCTGGCGGACGAAGGCTTCATCGCCCTGACCATGCGCAAGGGCAGTGACAACGCGGCCTTCTTCTCGGCCAACTCCGTGCAGAAACCGAAGGTGTTCCCCAACACCAAGGAAGGCAAGGAAGCCGAGACCAACTACAAGCTGGGCACCCAGCTGCCGTACATGTTCATCATCAATCGCCTGGCCCACTATATCAAGGTGCTGCAGCGCGAGCAGATCGGTTCCTGGAAGGAGCGTCAGGATCTCGAGCGCGAGCTGAACACCTGGATCAAGCAGTACGTGGCCGACCAGGAAAACCCGCCGGCGGAAGTTCGCAGCCGCCGTCCGCTGCGCGCCGCCCAGGTGACCGTGTCCGACGTGGAAGGCGATCCGGGCTGGTACCAGGTTTCCCTGGCGGTCCGTCCGCACTTCAAGTACATGGGTGCCAACTTCGAGCTGTCTCTGGTGGGACGCCTCGACAAGGAGTAAGTCGTGAGCTGGGACACCGGTGACCATGGTGTTCAGGCCTCCCGGGGCAGCCTGTTCGAACGACTCGACCAGGCTGCCCAGCCCGCAGGGACTGCAATGGGCGAATCCACCGGTGTGGTGGACTCCATCAAACGGCATCTGGTTCGGCTGCTCAATGCCCATCCGGGTAACAGCGCCAGTGCACCGGCCCTCGGGCTGGTGGACTTCAACGATGCCACCCTCGGTACCCAGGACCTGAACATCCGGATCCGCAGCGCGATCCGGCACTGTATCGAACACTACGAGCCGCGCGTAAAGCGCGTCGAGGTGACGACCTTGCCGGACGACTCGGACCCTTTGCAACTACGCTTCCAGGTCACCGTCCACCTGCGCGTGGAAGACGTCGAAGAGCGAGCCACGATCGATCTTCTGTTGGACGACAAACGCTATTACCGCGTGGTGTAACGTCGTGAAGTTAAACAGATTCTATCGGGATGAACTGAATTTCCTGCGCCTGCAGGGGCGCGAGTTTGCCGAGGCCCATCCTCAGTTGACCCGCTTCCTGTCGGAACAGAGTACCGATCCGGATGTGGAGCGGCTGCTGGAAGGCTTCGCATTCCTGACCGGGAAACTGCGGGAAAAGGTGGAGGACGAGTTCCCGGAGCTGACGCACTCGCTGCTGAACATGCTCTGGCCGAATTACCTGCGTCCGGTCCCCAGTGCCACCATCATGCGCTTCGATCCGCAGCTGCACTCCATCAGCGGGAAACAGACCATTCCCAGCCACACGGAAGTGCGCAGCGGCATGGTGGGCGATCGTCGGGGCCAGACCCAGTGCCGGTTCCGCACCTGCCGGGACATCGCCATGTACCCGATGACGCTGGCGGATGCCCATGCCGAGCTGTCACGGGAAGTGTCGGCGGTGGAACTGAGCCTGGCGATGCACACCGACCAGCCCCTGTCGGAACTGGGCATGGACAGCCTGCGTTTCTACCTGGGCGGCGACACCTTTACCGCACAGACGCTCTACCTGTGGATGAACCACTGCCTCGATGCCGTCGAGATGGAAGTGGACGGCAAGGTGATCCGACTGCCCAAGGACAGTCTGCGCCAGGTTGGGTTTGCGGCTGAGGATGCGATGCTGCCGTACCCCAAGAACGCCTACCCGGGCTACCGTATCCTGCAGGAATACCTGAGCTTCCCCGAGTCGTTCCATTTCATGGACCTGATCGGTTTGCAGAAGTACCTGCCGGCGGTCCAGGCGGACGAATTCAAGCTGCGTTTTCGCTTCAATCGCACGCTGCCGCCGGATGCGAAGGTCCGGGCGGAGAACTTCCAGCTCTACTGTACGCCGGCGATCAATCTGTTCAGCCACGAGGCCGAGCCGATCGATCTCAGCGGCCGGCAGACCGAGTACCGTATGCAGCCGTCCAGCCGCTTCGTGTCCCACTACGAGATTTTCAGTGTGGACCAAGTGGAAGGCTGGCTCGAAAACCCGGTTGGACGGGAACGGGGTGAGCCGCGACTTTACAGTGCGTTCGAGAGTTTCCAGCACCAGATCGAGCGCGATCGCAACCGGACGGCCCTCTATTACCGGGTCCGGGTGCGCGAGAGTGTGCGCGGCGACGGCTTCGATCACTACATTTCCTTCGTGCGTGGTGACGAACAGCTGTGTCTCAACCAGCACGAAGCCATCTCGGTAACCGTCACCTGCACCAACCGGCAACTGCCGAACCAGTTGGCGATCGGGGACATCTGCGAGGCGACCCAGGGCACGCCGTCGTTTGCCACCTTCCGCAATATCACCCGGCCGACGGCGACACTGCGGCCGACACTGGATGGCAGCCTGCTCTGGACCCTGGTGTCCAACCTGTCGCTGAACTACCTGTCGCTGCTGGACGTGGACGCCCTGCGCTCGGTGCTGCGGGTGTATGACTTCCGCGCCCTGGTGGACCGCCAGGCGGAGCGGGTGTCGCAGCAACGGCTGGCAGGCATCCAGAAGATCGACACCAAGCCGGTGGATCGCATGTATCGCGGCCTGCCGGTGCGGGGCATCCAGTCGACGCTGACGCTGGACCAGCAGTCGTTCGCCTCGGAAGGCGATCTCTACCTGTTCGGCACAGTACTCAGTCATTTCTTTGCACTTTACGCGAGTATCAACGCGTTTCACCTACTGGACGTGGTGAATTCCGAAAACCGGGAGCGGTACACATGGACGTTACGGACCGGGCAACAGCCCCTGATGTAGCCGGCCTGCAGCCCGTCCTGGGGAACGCTCGCCGCTATAACTTTTTTCAACTGGTCGACCTGATCCACCGCCTGCACGGCGACGATCTGGAACGGGCCACCGACGACGCGCCGCAGCACGAACGGATTCGCTTCTCGTCGGCCGCCGGCCTGGGATTCCCGGCCAGCGACGTGCTGTCGGCCGGGCTGCCGGAGCACGAGTACGCGCCCTACCAGATGGAAGTCAGCTTCCTGGGTCTGCACGGTTCCCAGTCGCCGCTGCCGGGGTATTACCTGGAAGAGCTGGCCTGGGAATACGGCCAGCAGTCGGGGCTGCGGCGTTACTTCCTGGATTTCTTCAACCACCGGCTGGTGACCCTGTTCCACCGGGTCTGGCGCAAGTACCGCTACTACGTGCGCTTCCGGCCGGGCGCCAGCGACGCCTTCTCCGAGCACGTGTTCTCGCTGGTGGGCCTGGGCGACAGCGACCTGCGCGGCGATACCCCGATCAACTGGTCGAAGATGCTCTCCTACGCCGGCCTGATGGCCGGGCGCAGCCGCTCGCCGGAAGTGGTGAGCGGTATCGTGGCCCACTGTTTCGACCTGCCGGACGTGGAGATCGAACCCTGGGTGCTGCGCAAGGTGGCCATTCCCGCCGACCAGCAGACCCAACTGGGCCGGGCCAATGGCTGCCTGGGTCAGGAAACCCTGGTGGGCGACAGTATCCGCGACCGCAGCGGCAAGTTCATCCTGCGGCTCAAGAGTTTGAGCCGCGAGCGCTTCATGGACTTCCTGCCCAACGGCCAGGACCACCAGAGCCTGGTCAAACTGGTGGAGTTCAGCATGCGCGAGCAGTTGGCCTTCGACCTTGAACTGGAAATCCGGTCCGACGACGTCGAACCCATGCAACTGGGCAAGGATGTCCGGCTGGGTTGGACCACTTTCGTTAACCCAACGCCGGGCGAGCCGCAGCAGGCCGTCCGTCTCCAGATCCGGCGGTGAATTATGGACACAGCAACCAAGACACGCCTCAGGCTGAGCATTTCCAACCCCGCGGACGTCGGCGTCAGCTCTGACCTGGGCTGCGACTTCGGCGAACGCGGCGGTTCCATCGGCTCGGCGGACAGCGACACCTGGCGCCTGTCGCCGCACCGCACCGGTGTGTTGCCCAACCACACCGAGATCCGCTGGATCGATGGCCACTACTGCGTCATCGACCGTTCCGGGCGCACCTACGTCAACAGCGCCAGCATGCCGGTGGGGCGTGGGCGCCGGGCCCGGTTGACGGACGGTGACCGGCTGCGGGTGGGCAACTACCTGCTGCTGGTGGACCTGATCGAAGGTGACGAGCCCACCTCGATTCCCCTCGACCAAGCCGCGGACGATCCCTCGCTGGTGAATGCGCCGGAAGGCGAGCTGGCGGAATTCGAGCCGGAAAAACCGCAGCGGGCCAACCCGCTGGATCACCTGGACCCGACGCCCACCGAGCGGGAGCAGCGGGATCCGATGGATGGCTTCAGCTACCAGGACCGGGACCTGGCCGCCGAGCAGGAACGCAAGCTGCTCGACGACGATCCGCAGTGGTACGGAACACCCCCGGAAGCCAGCGACCCATACATGGACGAACGGGAACGGGCCCTGCGCCTGCCCGTCATCAACGGAGGACAGCGGCGCATGGAAGACGACCGCACTGACATCAGTCGTGGCGACGCCACGGAGCAGAGCCGACAGCACATCAGTGGTGCGCCGCTGATGCGCGGGCTCGACAGCGACATCCGCTTCGACAACAGCGACGCCATGCAGGGCTTCCTGGAGGAGGCTGGGCGCACCATCAAGGCCACCATCCAGGGACTGCTGGACCTGCACCAGCGGGAAGACAGTCGTCACCAGGCGCTGCGCACCCGGCTGCAGCCGATCGAGGACAACCCGCTGCGGCTGGGCCAGGACTACGCGCAGGTGATGGAAACCCTGTTTGCCGGCGAGCGCAGCCCGGTGCACCTGTCGGCCCCAGCCGCGGTCACCGAAAGCCTGACCGGCCTGCGTCACCACCAGTTGGCCACCCAGGCGGCCATTAGCGAAGCGCTCGACGCCATCCTCCACGCCTTCTCGCCGGACAATCTGCTGAAGCGCTTCCACGGCTATCGCCGTGCCCTGAAGCCCGGCGAGAGCGAGCCGGCCTGGGCCTGGGAAATGTACACCCACTATTACCAGGAACTGAGCTCCAGTCGTCAGCGCGGCTTCGAGCGCCTGTTCGCGGAAGTGTTCGAGCAGGCCTACGACCACCACCTGAGAAAACTGCAGCGGGAGGCCACCCTGTGAAAATCGCTCATCTCATCCTGTTGACGGCCGTGATCGGCCTGACCGGCTGCAGCGGACCGTTCAAGGCAATCTCCAAGACCGCCCAGGTGATGTGGGATCCGGATACGCCGGTGGGTGAACCGGAAGAACGCCCGTCGAAAGTGGATCTCACCATGCTGGCGGAACCGGACATGAACCCGAACGACGCCATGCAGCCGGCGCCCATCAACTTCCAAATCATCCAGATGGAAGACAGTTCGATGATGTTGGCGGCGGATTTTGACCAGATCACCGAAGATCTCGAAGAAGCCCTGGGCGCCAACTACATCGACCACAGCGATTATTCGATGGTGCCGGGCCAGTTCAAGTACATCGAACCGTTCGAGATCGACTCGGACACCCGGTACATCGGCGTGGTGGCGTTCTACGCCTTTCCCAACGAGTCGCAGTGGAAAAAGGTGGTGAAGGTGGAGCCCGAGGGCGGCCAGTACCACATCCTGGTGAACCTGCGTGAACGCGAAGTCATGATGCAGAAGGCGGATCAGTAAGTATGTCGGGACATAATCGCGTGGTCTGGAGTGATGGGCTGTTCATCAAGCCGCAGCACTTCCAGCAGCAACAACGTTACTTCGAGCAGCAGATCAACGAACGGGCCTTTGCCGTGTCCGACTACCTCTACGGGTTCGGCGACCTGCAGCTCAACGACGAATACCTGAGCTTCGGCCGCATCGGTCTGGTGCGGGCCAACGGTATCTTCCCGGACGGCACCAGCTTCATCCTGCCGATGCAGGACGCCATGCCCGAGCCCCTGGAGATCACCGATTCCTCGGTGGCCAACCAGGTGGTGTACCTGGCCCTGCCGCTGGGCTCGGACAGCCTGCCGGAAATCGAGTGGCCGGAGTCCGGCGTCTCGGCGCGCTTCCTGGCGGAAACCCAGGACATCCGCGACCTGCATTCCATCGACGGCGACCAGCACGCCATCGACATGGCCAAAGTGAAGCCCTGCCTGATGCTGGAGCGGGATGACCGCAGCGCCTACGCCGCGCTCGCCATCGGCCGCATCCTGGAGAAGCGGCCGGACGGGAGCCTGGTGATGGATGCCAGCTTCATGCCCACCATGCTGAGCGTGCGTGCAGCCCCCAAACTGCAACGCTTCGTCGGCGAAATGGCCGGCCTGATGCGTGAACGTGCGAAAAACATCGCCGAACGGGTTGGTTCGCCGAACCAGGGAGGCGTCGCCGACGTGTCTGATTTCATGCTGCTGCAGATGCTCAACCGGGCCCATCCGCGCTTCATGCACCTGGCGCGGGTGCGTCAGCTGCATCCCGAGCGCCTCTACGAAGCCCTGCTGGAGCTGTGTGGCGAGCTGGTGACCTTCACCGACGAAAGCCGCCTGCCCAGCGAATACACCCCCTACGACCATGACCTGCCGGAGGCCTCGTTCGCGCCGCTGATGCAGGTGCTGCGCCAGTCCCTGAGTACGGTGCTGGAGCCGCGGGCGATGGCGATCCAGCTGCAGCAGCGCCAGTATGGCCTGACCGTGGCGCCGATCCAGGACAGCCAGCTCATGGGCCAGGCGGAATTCATCCTGGCGGTACGCGCGGACATGCCGACCGACGACCTGCGCAAGCAGTTCATCCAGCAGTGCAAGGTGGGCTCGGTGGAGAAGATCCGCGACCTCATCAGCCTGCAGTTGCCCGGTGTTCCGCTGGTCCCGCTGCCGGTGGCACCGCGCCAGTTGCCGTACCACGCCGGCTTTACCTACTTCCAGCTCGACGCCCGCAGTCAGGCGTGGCAGATGCTGGACAACGCCAGTGGCTTTGCCTTCCACGTGGCGGGCGACTTCCCCGGCATCGAGATGCAGTTCTGGGCCATCAGGAGCTAGATCATGGACGATTCCAGCGTAGTGGCAGCCCCGCAGGAGGACACCTCCGCCAAGCTGCTGTTTGACGAGAACCCCAACAGCGAAGTGACCGCCGATGAGACCTTCCGCCTGCGGGGCTATGAGAACAACCGGCTGGTGGACGCCGCCATCCCGCTGCTGGGCCTGGTGATCCGGGTGCGCCGGCTGGCGGATTTCGGCCGGGTCCCCCAGCTCTACCAGCAGGTGGTGGACGAGATCACCGACATCGATCGCGAGCTGATCGAGCAGGGCTACGAACGGCCGACGGTGGTGGCGTACCGCTACGTGCTCTGCGCCTTTATCGACGAGGCGGTGCTGGGCACGGACTGGGGCGCCCACAGCGCCTGGTCCCAGCAGTCACTGTTGTCCCGTTTCCACAACGAGACCTGGGGCGGGGAAAAGGTCTTCGCCATCCTCTCGCGGATGGAGCGGGAGCCGGACCGCTACCGGGATATGCTCGAGTTCATCTACGTGGCGCTGTGCCTCGGTTTCGAGGGCCGCTACAAGGTGATGGAAAACGGCCGTGACGAATACGAGCGCATCATCGCCGGCCTGCATCGCCAGATTGCCGACCTGCACGACGAGGAAGTCCCGGAAACCCTGGGTAACGCGCTGGAGCACGTCACGCCGTCGCGCAACCGGTTCCGCACCGGCCTGCCGCTGTGGAGCATCTTCGGCGTGTTCGTGGCCGCCATGGTCACCGTCTACACCCTCTACGACATCGCACTGGATAAGCGCATCAAGGACGTGCTCAGTGTGCTGGCGCAACTCCCGAATTAGGACAAGGAGAGCACATGCTTCGGGTTGAATTACCGGCGCTGATCGGGCGCCTCAACGAGATTTGCCGTGAAGGCCTGGAAGCCTCCGCGGCCCTGTGCATTGCCCGTCAGGGCGCCGAGATCATGCCGGCGCACCTGCTGTTCAAGCTGCTGGAAACCCCGTATTCCGACATCCGCCTGATGCTGGACCAGGCCGGGATCGACCACATGGTCCTGCAGCCGCTGGTGGGTGAGAGCCTGGAAGGTGGCCTGCAGACGGCCGATGCCTACCCGTCGTTCTCGCCGCTGCTGATCGAACTGATCCAGGACGCCTGGCTGCTGGCTTCCACGGAACTGGAGCACGGCCAGCTGCGTTCCGGCGCGATCTTCCTGGCGCTGCTGCTCAACGCCGACCGCTACCTGATGCCCCGTGTGGCCCGGGAGCTGGACAGCCTCAACCGGGAGCACCTCAAGCGCCAGTTCGCCACCGTGACCCGCGGGTCCATCGAGGAGCCGGTAGCGGACAGCGGCGGCGATAAGCCGGCCGCGGTGGCCGCCGACGAGTCCATGCTCAGCCGCTACGCCTCGGACTTCACCGAGCGGGCCCGCAACGACGAGCTGGATCCGGTGCTGTGCCGGGACGCCGAAATCGACCAGATGATCGACATCCTCTGCCGCCGTCGCAAGAACAACCCGATCGTGGTGGGCGACGCCGGCGTGGGCAAAAGCGCCGTGGTGGAAGGCCTGGCCCTGCGCATCGTCGCCGGCGAAGTGCCGGATCGCCTGAAAGACGTGGCCCTGTGGGCGCTGGACCTGGGCGCCATGCAGGCCGGTGCCTCGGTCAAGGGCGAATTCGAGAAGCGGCTGAAAGGTGTGATCGAAGCGGTGAAAGCCTCGCCAACGCCCATCATCCTGTTCATCGATGAGGCCCACACCCTGATCGGTGCGGGCAACAGCGAAGGCGGTTCCGACGCCGCCAACCTGCTCAAGCCGGCACTGGCCCGCGGCGAGCTCTGCACCGTCGCCGCCACCACCTGGCGCGAGTACAAGAAGTATTTCGAGAAGGACCCGGCCCTGAGCCGGCGCTTCCAGCCGGTGGCGCTGGGCGAGCCCACCACCGGACAGGCCGTGCACATCCTGCGGGGCCTGCGGCCGGTCTACGAGAAAGCCCACCAGGTGCTGATCGACGACTCCGCGCTGACGGCCGCCGCGTCCCTGTCCGCCCGCTACCTGGCCGGACGCCAGCTGCCGGACAAGGCCATCGACGTACTGGACACCGCCGCCGCCCGTGTCAGCCTCAACCTGAGCACCCCGCCGCGCCGGCTCAGCCACGTGCGCAGCGAGCTGCACCAGCTGCGGATGGAACACGAGCTGCTGGAGCGCCAGAGTCACCTGGGGCAGGACACCGATGCCGAACGCACGGACGATGTCACCACGCAGGTGGCCGCGCTGGAAGCGGAAGCCGCTGAATTGCAGGAACGCTGGGAAAGCCAGCGCGCGCTGGTCGCCCAGCTGATCGACGTGCGTGAGCGTTTGCTGACCCCGGAAGCGCCGAAATCCGAAGGCGAGACGGCAGAAGAGGCTGAAACCGAAACGGTGGATGCGGACACGCTGCGCCAGGAAGCCGCGGCCCTGCAACAGGAGCTGGACCAGCTCCAGGCGGACGAACCGCTGGTGCACGCCCTGGTGGACACCCGCCAGATCGCCGAAGTCATCGCCGACTGGACGGGGATTCCCGTCAACCGCATGACCGCCGACGAACTGCAGAAGATTACCCATCTGCCGCAGCACCTGGAAGCCCACATCAAGGGACAGGATCCGGCGATCGCAGCCCTGCACCAGCACCTGCTGACCGCACGGGCCGACCTGCGTCGTCCGGGCCGGCCGATGGGCGCCTTCCTGCTGGTGGGGCCGTCCGGCGTGGGCAAGACCGAAACCGTGGTCCAACTGGCGGATCTGCTCTACGGCGGTCGCCAGTTCCTGACCACCATCAACATGTCCGAATACCAGGAGAAGCACACGGTTTCGCGCCTGATCGGTTCGCCGCCGGGCTACGTCGGCTTCGGCGAGGGCGGCATCCTCACCGAGGCGATCCGCCAGAAACCCTATTCGGTGGTGCTGCTGGATGAGGTGGAGAAGGCCCATCCGGAAGTGCTCAACCTGTTCTACCAGGCGTTCGACAAGGGCGAACTGGCGGACGGTGAAGGCCGCCTGATCAACTGCCAGAACGTGGTGTTCTTCCTCACCTCCAACCTGGGCTACGAAACCATCGTCCAGCACGCCGAGCGCGAGGGTGAGTTCGACGCCGCCGAACTGGACGATGACCTCTACCCGGTGTTGGCGGACTTCTTCAAGCCGGCGCTGCTGGCCCGCATGGAAGTGGTGCCCTACCTGCCGCTGGGCGAGGACACGCTGGACCGCATCGTCGGCGACAAGCTGGCGCGCCTGGCGGACCAGATCCGTGACCGCTACCGCACCGAGGTGGTGCTGGAAGACGGCCTGGTGGCCGCCATCCGCAGCCGCGCCACGCGCAGTGAGAACGGCGCGCGCATGCTGGAATCGATCATCGAGGGCGAGCTGCTGCCGCCGGTATCGCTGGCGCTGCTGGAAAAACTCGCGGCACGGGAAACGGTCAGCGAAGTCCGGCTGGGCATCGCTGACGGACGGTTTACCGGCACGGTAAGCTAAGGACGCACTATGGGACGGATGCAGATGGAACTGCACACCGGTATCGACCTGGCCGTGGAATTGCTGCGCCAGCCGGATCGGGCGGCGCTGCTGGGCTGTGCCACCGCCCAACTGGAACAGGTCTTCGGCCTGAGCCGGAGCTGGGTGCTGGAACTGGAGGCCAGCGGCCGCACCCTGATCTGCCCGGCGCTGGACGCGGAGCTGCGTTTCGAGTGCGACGATTTTTCGCACCCGTTCGCCCACGTCCTGCGCGAGGGCAAGGCCCTGGCGCTGTCGTCCGTGGCCTGCGCCCGGCTCGATCATGCCGGTCTGAGCCGGCTGTTCGACGCCAGCCGGGGCGCGGACTCCATCTGGATCCAGCCACTGAAGGCGGGCAATAACCGCACTCTCGGTGTCCTGGTGCTGTGTGGCCTGGATCCGGCCTGGGACGACATCGCCGGCCAGCCTTTATACAAGGGCCTGCTGGCGTTGATTGGTCTGCAGTGGGCAGCGCACCGGGACCGGGACGACCGGCTCTGGCAGCAGCGCCTGTTGAGCCGTTCCCTCAGTTCCCTGCGGGACACCGAGACCGAGCGCCAGAAGAGCGACCTGCTGGCCCGGAGTCTGGTGGGGCCGTCGCGCGCCATGGCCGATTTGCGCGCCCAGGTGATCCGCGCCGCGGGCACCCAGCTGTCGGTACTGGTGCAGGGCGAGACCGGTTGCGGCAAGGACCTGGTGGCCCGTGGCATCCACGATTTCTCGGAACGCAGCGACGGGCCGTTCATCGTCGTCAACTGCGCCGCCATCCCGGACAGCCTGCTGGAGAACGAACTGTTCGGTCACACCAAAGGCGCGTTTTCCGGGGCGAATGCCGCCAAGCAGGGGCTGCTGGCCCAGGCGAACGGTGGCACGCTGTTCCTCGACGAGATCGGCGACATGCCCATGGCGCTGCAGTCCAAGCTGCTGCGGGTGCTGGAAACCCGCCAGTTCCGTCCACTCGGCGCCCGCGGGGAAGTGCATTCCGATTTCCGGCTGGTGGCCGCGACGCACCAGCCGCTGCCGACCCGGATCCAGGACGGGGAGTTCCGGCGCGACCTGTTCTATCGCCTCAGCCAGTTCCCGGTGCGGGTGACACCGTTGCGGGATCGGACCGAGGACCTGGAACCGCTCTGCCGCCACTTCATCCAGCGCTACCGTGAGCGCGAGGGCCGTGGACCGCTGGGGATCAGCAGCCACGCGCTGGAATACCTCAAGCCGTACGCCTTTCCCGGTAACGTGCGCGAGCTGCGCAACGTGATCGAGTTTGCCTGCGTGCAGACCCCGGAACAGGAAGACATCCAGGCAGAGGACCTGCGACTGGATGCCCTGGCCAGCCGGGAAGAAGCGCCGGCCGGCGAGGCTGACAGCACGGCCGTTCCGCAGCCGGGCGTGCCGGTCCTGAGCGACATCGACGACCTGCGCGCGGCCGCCCAGGCATTCGAAGCCGCCGTCATCAGTGCGCGACTGCGCCAGTATGGCGGCAACCGGGCCCAGGCGGCAGAAAGCCTGGGGCTACCCAAGCGCACGCTGGCGCACAAGTGCCAGAAGTTCAATGTGACGGAGACAGGATAATCATGCGTCAGCGTTTTCTAATGGCAGTCATCGCGCTGGTTGCGTGCTCTGCCCAGGCCCAGGCCAACAGCGGTGAGACGCTGGCGGCGGCTGCGGCCTGTACCCATAAAGTGGCCCGGCTGGAACGTCTGGCCTGCTTCGATGAGGTCTTCGGCACGCCGGTCCGCACCCCGGACGAGCAGGCCGCCGCCGAACCGGCGGCCAAGCCGGTGGTCTGGCAGGCGGCCTACGATCAGGAAGCCCGACGTACGCCGGAAGACGGTGCGCTTGAAGGGCAGGGGGATGCGGGCTACCTGGTGACCGTTCCCGCGTTGGGGGCCGTGCCGCCGCGGCCGCTGCTGACGGTGCGCTGCGACAATAACATCACCCGGTTTGCCGTGATGCTGCCGAAGGCCACCTCCGCCGAGCGGGTAGCCCTACGGCTCGACACCGACGGGCGCACCCAGTCCCAGACCTGGCGCGTGCGGGACGATGGCTATGTGGTCAGCGGCGGACGCGGCCTGCCGGCCATCCGCACCCTGCACCAACTGGTGAATGCCGGGCAGCTGTCCCTGCAGGCGGACGAGGCGGCCCTGGACGGGCTGATGTTTGACCTCAGTGGCTTCCGCAAGGCCCTGGGACCGCTGCGCGACGAGTGCGGCTGGTAAACGATCAAGAACGACACAGGACGTAGGCGAGCATGCAGGCAGTCGAACAACATCCATACGTGGAGCAGGTGCTCTCGCCGCTGGCGGGTGAATTGCCCCAGGGCAGCAGGCTGGAGGAAGATCCGACCCTGGAATTCCTCGACAACGAAATCATGAAGATGGGCTCGCTGGCCCACAGCGACATCGACTGGGCCAAGGTGGAGCAGGAGTCCCTGCGCCTGCTGGCGGACATCACCAAGGACCTCAAGGTGCTGGGCTTCCTGCTGCTGGCCCTGCAGCGCGGCGGCAGCGGCGAGCGCTTTGCCCTGTCGATCCACCTGCTGTGCGAGGTGATGCAGGGCTGGTGGCAGGACGCCTGGCCCTACCCGGGGTCCAAGGGCGCGCGTCCGCGCCGCATGCTGTTCGGCCAGATGATGCAGCGCGCCGGCGCCGAGGTGACCCGGCTCAGCTTCGACAGCGGCCTCGGCGACGGCCGCCAGTTCTGCCTGGACCAGTTGGACCGCCTGCTGGCGCTTGCCGAAGACGAATCGCTGCCCACCGAGGCAGTCATGGACCTGCGCCACGCGGTCAACAACCTGCCGGAAGTCGGGCAGGTGCGCGAGGAGTCGGTGCCGGCCGCCAAACCGCCTGAAACGTCCAGCCCGAGGTCGACGCCCCCCACGACCAGCCGTTCATCGTCAGGTGGCCTGGGGCACCTGACCCTGGACCCGAAAGACGAGCGTGCCACCCGCCAGAGCCTGCTGCGGGTGGCGGATCTGCTGACCGACCTGGATCCCGGCTCGCCGCTGGGTTACCAGATCCGCCGCTTCGCCATCTGGCACAGCATCACCACCACACCGCCGGCCCGCAAGGGCGGGCGCAGCGACCTGGCCGCCGTCAGTTCGGACCGGGTGTCCGATTACCGCGAGAGCCTGGGCCGGGGCGCGGACATGACGCTCTGGGGCCGCATCGAGCAAAGCCTGTCGGTCAGCCCGTTCTGGCTGGAGGGCCACTACCTGAGCGCCCAGGCGGCGGAGCAGACCGGTCATCCCAAGTGCGCCGAGGCGATCCGCACGGCCCTCAAGGATTTCGTCGAGCGTTTGCCGGCACTGGCCGACATGACCTTTTCGGACGGCTCGCCGTTCCTGCCCAAGCCGGTACGTGAGTGGTTGCTCACCAGCAGCCCCGGTGGCGCGGGCAAGCAGGCACGGGGTGCCGATTGGCAGAAGGCCTACGAAACCGCCCAGGACGTCCTCAAACAGGACGGTCTGGCGCCGGCCATGAAATTACTGGAAGACGGCCTGGCCAAGGCCAAGGAACCGCGGGCCCAGTTCTACTGGCGCCTGATGAGCGCCGAGCTGCTGCGGGACAGCGGCCTGAAAACCCTCGCCAAACAACAGGTGGGCGACCTGCGGGACCAGACCGTCGGCCGCACGCTGGAAGACTGGGAACCGTCGCTGGTGGCGCATCTGGAGCGCCTGTCATGACGGCACCGACACGCAAGCTGGACACCGTTTTAACCGGCGGCATCGCAACGCCACCCATCAGGGAAAGCAGGAAGTAAAGGCATGGAAATCCGAAGCACGTTAGTCAAGATCGGCAAGAAGCTCTGGCCGTTTATCCGTACCGGTGGCCCCATTGCGCTCGCCCTGGGGTTTGGTTTGCTGGTGGCCGCCATCTGGTGGCTGGGGCCGACCTGGGAATGGCGCGGCCAGGTGCCGCTGGCCAACTGGCAGACCCGCGCCATGGCGACCCTGGGACTGGTCCTGCTGGTGGCCGTGTTCTGGGGCTGGATACTGTCCCGTCGCCTGAAGAAGGTGGACAAGGCCCAGGCCGAGGCGCGCCAGGAGACGGAAGACCCGATCCTGGTCAACGAGCGGCGCCAGACCCGGCTGCTCAACCGCAACCTGTCGTCCCTGCGCAACAACATCCGTGGGCGCAACGCCATCTACCGGCTGCCCTGGTACCTGGCCATGGGCCTGGAAGGCGCCGGCAAGACCAGCCTGGTGCAGCGCTCCGGCCAGACCTTTACCCTGACCAACGTCACCCGTAACCGCCAGACCGAGCGCAACCCGAACGGCTTCGAGTGGTGGATCAGCGACGACGCCGTCGTGATCGACCCGGACGGTGAACTGCTCAGCCAGGACAGCGGCTCCGCCAACGGCGGCAACCTGCAGGCGCGACTGTGGAAGCACTTCATCGCCTGGCTGGAAGAACACCGCCCGCGCCGGCCGTTGAACGGCGTGATCCTGACCATCGACCTGGCCCACCTGAGCTCGCTGGGCGAGGCCGAACGCCGGACCCAGGCGGTGCTGCTGCGCACCCGCCTGCGGGAGCTGATGGAGCAGATCGGCTCGCGCCTGCCGGTGTATGTCAGCTTCACCAAAATGGACCTGCTGCACGGCTTTACCGCGTTCTTCCGCAAGCTGAACAAGGCCGAGCGGGAACAGCCGCTGGGCTTCACCTTCGAGCTGGAATCCCTGCAGGACCCGGATCAGTGGCTGGACCAGTTCGAGGCGGCGTTCCACAAGCTGGTGGACCAGATCAACGTGCGGGTCCCGCAGCTGTTGTCCGAGAGCCGTGATCCGGAAGAGCGGGCTGCGATCTATTCCTTCAGCCGCCAGGTGGCGGGCCTGATGCCGGTCACCCAGCAGTTCCTGACGGAAATGCTGGCGGCGGACGCCTTCTCCACGCCGGCGCTGGTGCGCGGTGTCTACTTCACCTCCGTCTATCAGGAAGGGGTGCCGGAAGACGCGTTCATCTCCGCGACCGCTCGCCATTATGGCCTGGCGGACGCCATCCAGCCGGCCCAGCGCGGTGGCCAGTCCATGACCTTCTTCAGCGAGCGGCTGTTCCCGGAGGTCATCTATCCGGAAGCCGGGCTGGCGGGTGACAACATCCGCGTCACCAAACAGCGCCGTCGCGCCATGGCCACCGCGGCCGTACTTGCGGTCGCTGCCGGTCTGGGCATGACCGCCGGCTGGCACCACTACTTCATCAAGAACGCCACCGCCGCCCAGCAGGTGGAGAACCGGGTGCACGGCTTCCTGGACGACTGGCAGCCCACCGGCATCGGCCAGACCCTGGATCCCACCGGCCGCAACCTGCTGGCGCCGCTAAACCAGCTGCGGGACGCCACCCTGGCGTTCGGCGACTATCGCAACAAATGGCCGACGGTCAGCGACATGGGCCTCTACCAGGGCGACAGGGTGGGGCCGGAAGTCGATAAGTCCTATCTCGACATGCTCTCCTACCAGTTCCTGCCGGCGCTGATGGAAGGCGTCATGGACGAGATGAACCAGTTGCCCGAGGGCAGTGCCGATCGCCTCGCCCACCTGCGGGTGCTGCGCATGCTGTACGACGCCAGCGGTCGCCGCAACGACATCGTCATGGACTACATGTCCCGCTACTGGCAGTCCCAGTATCCCGGCCAGCGCGCGGTGCAGGAGCGCCTACTGCAGCACCTGGAATACGCCATGAACTACACCGACCTGGCGGACCGCCAGGCCCGGGGCGACATCGCCGCCGACACCGCGCTGGCGCCGTTCCAGAACAGCGTGAAGTGGGCGCAGAAGGAACTGGGCCAGATGGCCACGCCGGATCGTGTCTACGATCAGCTGCGTCACCGTGGCCGGCGTGACCTGGCCGCACCGCTGGACCTGAAAGGCAAGGGCGGTCCCGCCTTCCAGCTGGTGTTCACCGAGATCGACGACCACGACAAGCCGGTGGACAGCGTCCTGAACACCGAGGACGATCCGCTGCAGATCCCGCGTATGCTGACCAGTGACGGCATGAAGCACTACTTCGTACGGGAGTCCGAGCAGGTCACCGAACTGGCCCTGGTGGACGCCTGGGTCCTCGGTCGCCGCAACGACGTGGACTTCAGCAAGGCGGACGAACAGCGCCTGCAATCGGAGCTGCGCAGCCACTACGCCGAGGATTACGCCAAGACCTGGCGTGGCGCCCTGAACCATCTGGCGATCCGCGACTTCCAGGATCTCAACGACGGCGTCCGTGTGCTGGAAAGCCTGACCGGCACCCGCGAGCCGCTGGTGGAACTGCTGGAATCGGTCAAGGCCAACACCCAACTCTATCCGCCCCAGACCGACCAGCCGGAGGAGGCCCGCGAGGCGCTGGAAAAATCGCCGGCGTATCGTATGGCGCAGGACATCGAGCAGCAGTTCGCCGGCATCAACGGCCTTTTCCAGAAGGAAGGCGATACGCCCTCGCAGATCGAGGAGATCCAGACGGTGTTGCGTTCGCTGCACGACTACCTGCGCGGCATCCAGGAATCCCCGGACAGCGGCAAGGCGGCCCTGGCCGCAGCCCGCGACCGGCTGACCCTGGAAGGCGCCGACCCGATCTTCACCCTGCAGCGCATGGCCCGCACCATGCCGACGCCGGTGGACCGCATGCTCAACAAGGTCGCCGCGGAAAGCTGGCGCGTGGTGCTGGACAAGGCCATCGCCCAGCTCGAGCGGCAGTGGTACGACGAGGTCTACCAGCCGTTCCAGCAGGGCCTGGCGCGCAACTACCCGTTCAACAGCAACGCCGGTCGTGACGCGGCCCTGCAGGACTTCGAGCGCTTCTTCGCGCCGGACGGCATCCTGGATACCTTCTACAAGAACAAGCTGAAACTGTTCCTGGAGGATCATCCGGAGCACATCGCCCTCAGCAAACGGGCGACGCTGATCCGCCGCGACGTCATGACGGCGCTGGAGCAGGCCAAACAGATCCGGCAGGCGTTCTTCACCCGCAACGGCAGCCTGGACGTGGAGTTTGCATTGGAGCCGGTGAACCTGTCCGCCAACAAGCGGCGCAGCGTCATGAACATCGACGGCCAGTTGGTTGAATTCAGCCATGGACCACGGCAGAGTATTCCCCTGATCTGGCCGAACACGCTGCGCGACACCGTCGAGAGCGAGGTGACCCTGGTGCCGGTGGAAGTGAACCGCTCGCCGCGCAGCCGCATTGCACGCGGACCCTGGGCGTTCTTCCGGCTGCTGGACAAGGCCGACATCACCGGTGTCAGCCCCAGCGCCATCGACGTCAAGTTCCGCATCGACGACGGCAGCGTCCAGTACCGGCTGCACGCCGCCGGCAACGTCAACCCGTTCACCCAGCAGCTGCTGGCGGGTTACCAGATCCCGCGCAGCCTCTACTGAGGCGCGGGCGCTTGGCAACAGGTCGTATTGTGGGCCCGGCATGACCGGGCCACACTGCGCGAAGGAACCGGCATTCCATGTGGGATGCCGCATCAGGGAGAGACAACATGGGTAAGAAAGTCGTACTTCTGGGCGATATCGGCACCGATCATGAAGGCTACCCGCCCACGCCGGTCATCGCCGCGAGCAGCACCGTGCTGATGGACGGCAAGCCGGTGGCCCGCCAGGGCGATCCACTGGCGCCCCACACCAAGCCCGACAGCGGTACCCATCCCCGCGCCATTGCCGGCGGCAACCCCACCGTACTGGTGGAAGGCAAACCCATTGCCCTGGACGGCGATGCGGTCACCTGTGGTGGCTTTATGATTGGCAGTGGGTCCGGCTCGGGCGGATAACATGCCGGTTCGCGTGTTTTGGTAGTCTCCCGGCGCAGGACTGCGGCGGGTTGCAGAGAGCAACACAGTACTGATCAAGGACGAATCTCATGTCTCAGCCAACCGGCCTGCAGTTCACGGCCCGCCTCGGCAGCCTGCCGGACGACACCTTCGCGGTGGTCGAGTTCGAACTCGAAGAGCACCTGTCCCGGCCCTTTACCCTGACCCTCAAGCTGGCCAGCACCTTCG
>NZ_SJDL01000017.1 GCF_004327985.1 Marinobacter halodurans | reverse complement strand
TCGGTGTAGGGCTGGCCGGAGGCATCGCCCTTGAAGCGGCCCGGGTAGTCGTAGTGCTCGTAGTCGCTGCGCTGGCTGTCCAGGTCCGCCGCATGGGCCTGGTGCATCAGGGCGTAGGCGGGGTTCCTGAAGGTGTAGTCCTTCAGGGCCACACCGGCGACGGAGACGGTCTCGGTGTAGCTGAACTGGAAGACGCAGGGGGTCTTGTGGGAACCGCCGGACGTGGCGTTGTAACCCACTTCCGGGAGTTGCGGGGCGTCCCGGTGGTGGTCGGCGATCACAATGGGCTGACCGGCGGTGGTCGGGTCAAAGCGGTAGTGCCAGCCTTCCTCGGCGGCAATGCGGGATAAAAACGCCAGATCCGTCTCCCGGTGCTGGACGCAGTATTCCCGTTCCTGGGGCGGGCGCTTGAGATCAAAGGTCTTGTCCACCAGCCCGCGCTCGTCCAGCAGGGTGCCGAGAATCACATCCGGCGTCTGCTGCTGGAAGATGCGGCTGTTGTGCATCAGCCCCAGGCGCCACAGGGCGGGTCGCACCTCGACTTCATAGCGGGTGCGGCGGTGGCCGCTGTCGCCCCGGCTGAAAGACGTCACCACGCCCTGGACGTTGCGCAGGGCCTGGCCGTCCTGCCAGATCACCAGTTCCATGCCCTGGTCCAGCACATCGCTGGCGGCGAGGTCGGCGAAGGTGCTGGCCAGCTTGAGGGTCAGTTTAAACGGTCGGGATAAGGCCTCCTTCAGCTCGAAGGCGGCCACGACAAAGGTATCGTCGGGCAACGACCCAAGGCGGGCCGTGAATTGCAAACCAGTATGATCACGCATCGTCTCTTCCTTGAACTTGAAAAGGAGTCGCACTCATCCTGAGCACGGTGACAACCTAAAACGAAGTCAACCATATCGGACGGGCCTAACCTTGGCAATAAGCACTATTTGCTCACAACAAACAGCAACGAAGTCAGTACGGCCCACCCCGCGAAGGCGGGGAACGGAGTGGCCGAGGAGTAAATATGGGAATTGGCAGCGGTCCCTCCGCGTGCCCACAGAGGGCGCGACCTCATGCTGTTCTGGATCACCTTCGGCATCAACCAGGTTTCAATCCACGCGCCCGCGGAGGGCGCGACCTGCGGGGCGGTATGGGTTCACGGCCGGGCAGGAGTTTCAATCCACGCGCCCGCGGAGGGCGCGACGCGCCCGGCAGGCCAACAGGCGCCGGTCACAAAAGTTTCAATCCACGCGCCCGCGGAGGGCGCGACATTTCCAGGGCCACCCGCACCTGATCCAACTTGTTGTTTCAATCCACGCGCCCGCGGAGGGCGCGACGAAGACGGTTTATGACTGGATTTCAGGCCGCAAGTTTCAATCCACGCGCCCGCGGAGGGCGCGACTCCGCCCAACGCGGGCCCGGGACGGGTGTTTTTAGTTTCAATCCACGCGCCCGCGGAGGGCGCGACGCTTTGACCGCGCGGTATCGAGGGCCAGATTCCAGTTTCAATCCACGCGCCCGCGGAGGGCGCGACTGAAGATCACCGCCAGCATGCTCCGCCAGCTCGAGGTTTCAATCCACGCGCCCGCGGAGGGCGCGACTCCATAGGTGACTGGTTCTGCCCGCCCTCATAAAGTTTCAATCCACGCGCCCGCGGAGGGCGCGACTAAATGGACCGACGCGGCCGGTAATGTCCACTTCGGTTTCAATCCACGCGCCCGCGGAGGGCGCGACGCCAGACGAAGAAGGGGGTCACCTTCAAGATCTGGTTTCAATCCACGCGCCCGCGGAGGGCGCGACCCGTGAGGGCGAGTTGTGCAGGCTGACGCGTTATGTTTCAATCCACGCGCCCGCGGAGGGCGCGACTCAATCCAACCCGCTGTTCCTGTGTACCCGCCCGTTTCAATCCACGCGCCCGCGGAGGGCGCGACGACCTGGCAGGTCCGCAGGGGAGGGGGCGAGCCCGCGTTTCAATCCACGCGCCCGCGGAGGGCGCGACCCCGCTATCGCATCGGCGAGATCCTCTCAATCAAGTTTCAATCCACGCGCCCGCGGAGGGCGCGACTGTCGCAGCTTCTGCCGTCTTCCCGCTTTTCGTGTTTCAATCCACGCGCCCGCGGAGGGCGCGACGCGAAAGACGCTCCGCAATCAGCCTGTCTTTCTGGTTTCAATCCACGCGCCCGCGGAGGGCGCGACTGGCCGCGCTGTATATGGGCTCCCTGCAGCATGTGTTTCAATCCACGCGCCCGCGGAGGGCGCGACACACAGGAACGCTCGAAAACGGCTATTTGGAGCTGTTTCAATCCACGCGCCCGCGGAGGGCGCGACCTGGATTTTGTCACCAAAACCAAACTGGCCTTTGTTTCAATCCACGCGCCCGCGGAGGGCGCGACACTACGTGTCACCGGGCAAGGATGCGACCTACCAGGTTTCAATCCACGCGCCCGCGGAGGGCGCGACACTGCGGTCAATATTCCGTCCTCTCGCTGCCGTAGTTTCAATCCACGCGCCCGCGGAGGGCGCGACTTTGGAAGGCCGGCCACTCCAGTTCCGTGGGCGAGTTTCAATCCACGCGCCCGCGGAGGGCGCGACCTACGCCAGGATGCGGGTACGCGAGTGTGGCCTGGTTTCAATCCACGCGCCCGCGGAGGGCGCGACGGTGGCGTCCATCCACTACGCGGCGCGCTACATGTTTCAATCCACGCGCCCGCGGAGGGCGCGACCCTGGCGGCCTATAACTGGGGGCCGGGCAACCTGTTTCAATCCACGCGCCCGCGGAGGGCGCGACTGATCTAACGGGGGCGTCATGGTCGAGTTTGTAGTTTCAATCCACGCGCCCGCGGAGGGCGCGACCCGCCCCGTCGAAATACCACCGCATGACCTACGTGTTTCAATCCACGCGCCCGCGGAGGGCGCGACTTGTCCCGTTCCAGGGCGCGGATTTGTTCCTTTTGGTTTCAATCCACGCGCCCGCGGAGGGCGCGACAGATGGACTGGGTACTACACCCCAATATCTTGTGGTTTCAATCCACGCGCCCGCGGAGGGCGCGACCTGGACAACTTCACGGCTTACCCCCTGGCTTTATGTTTCAATCCACGCGCCCGCGGAGGGCGCGACTCTGATCTAACGGGGGCGTCATGGTCGAGTTTGTAGTTTCAATCCACGCGCCCGCGGAGGGCGCGACTGGCCGGGTATGCCTGGTGCCCGCTGCCGTCCTTGTTTCAATCCACGCGCCCGCGGAGGGCGCGACTCGGGACAATCCGCGACACGATCGACGGCCTGATGTTTCAATCCACGCGCCCGCGGAGGGCGCGACGCCAGGCAGCGATCAACGAATTCAAAATATATCTGTTTCAATCCACGCGCCCGCGGAGGGCGCGACTGGTCCCGTTCGTGAAAGGCGGCGCGACCAACGAGTTTCAATCCACGCGCCCGCGGAGGGCGCGACGACCGACGTCGGCATTGAGGCAAAATGGGCCGGCGTTTCAATCCACGCGCCCGCGGAGGGCGCGACGCTTCCAATGCCTAACATCGAGATCACCACCAACGTTTCAATCCACGCGCCCGCGGAGGGCGCGACGGTCCCGTTCGTGAAAGGCGGCGCGACCAACGAGTTTCAATCCACGCGCCCGCGGAGGGCGCGACGCAGATCATCGACGCGATCGCGCAGGCCGAGGCGTTTCAATCCACGCGCCCGCGGAGGGCGCGACCAGTTTACGCGCCGCAAGATGGATCGGAGACCCGTTTCAATCCACGCGCCCGCGGAGGGCGCGACTTTGACAGCTGCGCGGTCGTCAGGGCGACGAGCCCGTTTCAATCCACGCGCCCGCGGAGGGCGCGACCGAGGATCAGCGAGTCGCCCTCGGTCTCCCATCGGTTTCAATCCACGCGCCCGCGGAGGGCGCGACGGGGATTCCACTGCCCCAACGGCTGGCGCCACTGGTTTCAATCCACGCGCCCGCGGAGGGCGCGACATCTTCCTCGCATTCCGAATAGCCTTACTCCCCAGTTTCAATCCACGCGCCCGCGGAGGGCGCGACCCGATGACGAGGCGCTAACGTCCGCAGACCGGGGTTTCAATCCACGCGCCCGCGGAGGGCGCGACGCTAAGCGGTAAGGCGCGGTATATCTGGATTTTAGGGTTTCAATCCACGCGCCCGCGGAGGGCGCGACATGGGTCGGCTTCACCGGTGATATCGGCCACGGTGTTTCAATCCACGCGCCCGCGGAGGGCGCGACGTTGTATTATAGTATTAGCCTGAGCAAATACTACTGTTTCAATCCACGCGCCCGCGGAGGGCGCGACGCCACTCAATGCCAAGATCTTGCACTTCCATCCGGTTTCAATCCACGCGCCCGCGGAGGGCGCGACCATAGTCGTAGGGGCTAATCACGCCCCTGCCCTGGTTTCAATCCACGCGCCCGCGGAGGGCGCGACTTGATTTTCTGCTCATGCATGTAGTCCAGTTCGCAGTTTCAATCCACGCGCCCGCGGAGGGCGCGACTACCCACGCTTAACAGCAGGGCGTCTCCGAACAGGTTTCAATCCACGCGCCCGCGGAGGGCGCGACCCCATGGCGCCAGGCAGAGCAGCAGCGCCTTGATGTTTCAATCCACGCGCCCGCGGAGGGCGCGACCGCCCCATCCTATCTTATTGACTTATAAACGACCAACCACTCCAAAACGCTATCCTAACCATTTCTGACGGCCTCTGACTGGAAAAAGTTTTACCTCATAAGAAAAAAGCCAGGCACCACAACAGCCCTGGCTTTTCGCTAACATTCCGGGTTTTTAATGAGCACCGCCGGTTAGCGTTCAAAGAATCATTGCGTCCCGGAATATATCGGGTGCAGGTTTGGCACCATGGTGTTCGATTCGGTTCTTCCAGTTTTTCCCCAGTTTATAAAACCGCAGGCTGTCCTTTTCTTCATCGAAAAGGCTCAGCAACCGGTCTTTGAAAAAAGTCCATTGGGCCGGATCAACTTCGCATTCGAAGACCGAGTATTGAACTCTCACTCCATAATCCAAACATGCTTTGGCAACTCTCCTCAGACGAGCGGATCCGCCAGTGTCTTCCAGAGAAATATCATATGTAACCAATACCATCATTGTAGGGTTCCTATCGGAGCACACAAGGTGGGTAACGTTCCAGATCGTTTCTCAGATGGCGGGCAAGCAACATCGCCTGTAGATGTGGAACAATCCCTATCGGCACTTTTTCCTTGAGAAACGGATGCATCACTTCCTGCTGCTTTCTTTCCTGATAGGCTACCAGCAACTGTTTACGCGCATCGTCAGACATCCTGACCGCACCAGAAGACTCCGTAATAAAGTCAGAGGCTTTCAGTTGTCTTCGATTGATCAGACTCAATACAAGCCTGTCCGCCAACCAGGGCCGAAATTCTTCCAGGAGATCCTGGGAAAGGCTATCTCGCCCTGGCCGATCTGCGTGCAAAAAACCAACCTGGGGGTCAAGCCCCACGCCATTCAAGGCTGCACTGATATCCTGCCCGAGAATGGCATAAACGAACGATAAAAGGGCGTTGACGGGGTCACGGGGTGGGCGGCGATTGCGCCCGGAAAATGGAAAGTCACCCCTTAGATTTTCATTGATGAGCTCTTCGAAAGCCGAAAAATACGTAGCTGCGGCGTCTCCCTCAATACCTCGAAGCGAATCCAGATTATCCACATATCGCGCCAGCCTGATGGATGCAGCCAAATGTTTGACAGCACGTTCCACCGAACCAGAAATTCCATGATTGCGCTGGTGGCGCAACAGGACATTCCGCGCACCGACCAGCTTTGCTGCCACCGATGAACGCGCAATTTCCAGCGCTGTCTTGCTATCTGCATGATATTGAGCTCGCCGGAGCAACACATTCCCGGCTTTTTTGCCCTGCAACCGGCCATAAAAACGGCCATACTCCGTGAAAAAGGCAAGGTTTACGCCCTTCTCCCCACAAAAGCCCATTAACGCTGGGGATACCAAAACATTGCCAAAGCAGAACAGCCCGGATACAGAATGAATCGGAACCTGCATCAGTTTCTGGCGCTCATGCTCAATGACAATAGTTTCACGCTCCTTGTGGACGTATGCGCCCTGCCGGGTGATATACAGACTGTTTTGAAGTTTTTTCACTGTGCATCCCCGTCATCGAACAGATCGTCGACGTAGTGGGCGCTTCGATCCCTGTTCAAAAGCTTTGGATTACAGAGGTCGAACAGGGAGCAAGCGTCACACTTTTTCGCATAAGCGGCCTTGGGAGTTTTACCGCTGGTGAGAAGGTCACGAACATCCGCAATCACCTGTCGGGCTTCGTCTCGCAATTGCTCAGTAAATGGAACATCATCCCGGTGACGGGTTTGCCAATACCACAATGATCCTGAATCCACTTGCTGACCACGCATCTCTTCAAGACACAACCCTTGAGCACAAAGCTGAATCCGGTCCCAGTTGTCTTGCTTTGGTTTACCTCTTTTGTATTCCACTGGTTTCATGGCCCTCGTTGCCAAGTCGATCTCAACGAGGTCCAACTTGCCGGTTATTCCAAGCGACTCCGCACTGACGAGAACGCCCCGCTCATACCGGATTCCCTTGCGGGTTTCCGGGTCTCCCCTATCCACCCTCTGATGCAACACTTGCCCCTGAGCCGTCAGCCAGTTTTCCGCCCATACCTGTTCATTGTGAATCAGGGCACATTGCCGGGGGCAGAAGGCGTAGTGTTGCAGCGCCGAGAGAGGTATGAGCTTTTCGTCCTGCATGTGCAGCGGGCCTTCGTCAGGCGGCGAACTGAATCACCTCGACTTCGTGGTTGAGCTTTACCGCTTCTTCTGCCATGACCAGAATCTTTCCGGAAATCTCTTCACTCAGGTAATACTCGCCGCAGTTTTCGCAAATGTCGGCAGGCACATTCTTGATAACAACGGTTGTTTCACCCCGGGTTAGGGCAACCGTTGTGGTTCCCGGGTGAATTTCACCCTGCTTGCAGATCAAACACTTCATCACGACCTCCTGCTTTTGAAGTCCTCGCTCCAGACGTCCTGAGTTGGGTAGTAGGCAGTTATCACGTAGCACGCACAGCTTTCAGTTTCCTGCGCGACAACCACGTGAATAGCTCTGTTGTTAACCCAACCAAGCCGAAGTTGACTGGGGTATGGTCGGTCATCCGGATAATCCATTATCATGTCACCAGCCTGGATAACATAGACAACTTCTTCGCTCGACAGGCCTCTCTCAAACATTCTTCTGAGGGCATGGCCCGTGTATGAAACAGACGAACATTGTCTCATCCCTGATCAAAACCCCTCTATGATTTCCGGAGCAAGTCCATCCAGCTCATCCAGGGATATCGTTCCGTCTTCACTGACTCTCAGTGACCGATGAACCTTTGCTGACGAGTATTGTCCGCCTTTACTCGCATGCTCCCACCAGATAACTTTTTCAACAGCCATACTCCCTTCCGGTCGGGCAGACGACGCATCGCCCTCAAAAAGCTTAGGCAACACCTGTTTAAATTTATCCGCATCTTCATCACTGAACCCAGTCCTTTCGGCGAGCTGAGGAGACATTGCACCAAAGGCAACGTATATCGAGTCGTCAACGCGGTGCTTCATGCCCATGGTATCGGCCCCACGCTTGCTGCCATCCCCTTCACCGCTCACGCTTTTTGTTATCTGCGAGCTTGTTATGCTGACCGGCTCAATACTAAAAGCAGGGTGGATCGACACTGGCCCACGAATAGGTATGGACACACCGTCTTTGGACTCCACCTTAAAAGCAAACAGTTGCCCGAAAGCCCGGACATCAAGCCATTTTTTACAAGCCTGGGCTGCCGTTTCCCCAGGCGCGCTTTTTTTGGCATTGAAAGCATCTTTGCCCAGGCCAAACTCATCGGATTCCGCACGATTTCGCAGACTGGTCATCCCATCTTGCTTCTTCTCATCCGACTGCACGAAGATAGCCTCACCCATCCCCTGAAGACGGTCACGGATTTTACGCTTCAGGCAAACGTCTGACACCTCGCCATACCCGTCATAATCCGTTCTCGGGCGGTTTCCATTCAACGGGTCACCATTGGGATTTGCGTTTTTTACTGAAAAAACAACCGCAAAATCAATTTTTCTGGACAGTGTACTCATTGCTCCATTCCTTCTTCCGTCGTGATCTCAGCCGTAGCCTTGGCAACCCATTGCCCGCCAGACAGTTTGTAGTCTTGTAACCACTTGCGCTGGCAATGAAACCCTAAAAGGTATTCACCACTCAGCCGCTTATCGCTATTGAACTCTTTGGGACTATCGAAGGCACAACAGATGCTGTCTAATATGGACTTGTATGCGCTCTCTAGTGCTGGCCTCTTACTTTTCAGTCTTTGCTGATACGGCACCAGCGCTTTTTCGATTGTCAGCCAGGTTGAGGCCGGCCGATCAGCAAATCTCTGCATCAGCCTACTCGCCTGAGTTGATCGTGCCGGTTCTGAGGCCACGAGCATGGCCATTTCCTCGATACGCTCCCCGACAGCCAGGAGGCGCCCATAGAGGTAATCCCTGGAGTGATATTCAGTATCTAAAGCCATGTTGTATTCTCTCCTGAATGGCTGCTTGGGGTGACGGGCATGGAACCCACGATACAAGGCGCAGGCAACACCCAGATTTCGCTCCCACTCCCATCGTTCAGAACTGTTCCGGTTGGATGCTCGCCGGACTGCCAGGTTCACGATATCCACAGGAATTTGTCGGCCCTCCGTTATCGAAGGCAACAGACGCTCGTAAAGACTTTTCTTCAGCGTCTCATTGCTCTTTATGACATCACCGTAGGCAGCATTCAGGATGGCCCAGGGTGAAGGGGCACTAATCGGCCATGTGATGACGGTTCGCTTGCTACGACCATTGCCTGGCATTTCTCGAGGTACCCGTTGTGGCCAGGCGAACTCCCGGTGCCAGGTTTCGATCTTTCCCAGGTACTCCTCAGCCATGAAGTCCCGATAATATGTAACAGCCATCCGCCCTGGGGTAGCTGAGTCCAGTGCCATAACCACAACACTTTCTATCGGATCGAGTTTTGCGCGGTAACCTGCCATATAACGACTTAAGGATTGCGCGAAACGTTGGCCGAGGTCTTTGGTCAGATCAATGACTGGATCATTGTCGGAGTCGTCCTGAGCATCAACGACGCCGAAATCAGTCAGATCAAATTCATGAGTGGGAGCGAGAAGTTCTGGAATCTGCTTGCCTGAGATGGCCCATGCAACCATTACCTGATCGCCGTTGCGATACCCTTGCCGTGATATGAGCCATCTGAGTGCATTGTGCGCTTTTTGAGTGGCCTCCAGGCTGACACCAGCGGCCTGTTCAGCATGATTGAACCGACCACGAAATGTGAAGCCCGCCGTATCGTTCGCGGATACAAGTTTAGCTTTATCGCCGGTGTGTCTCAGCTTGGCGGGATGGTTACTGGCGCGAGGTAACTGATCCCCCGAGATATAACACAGGTCTGGTTTACCGGCACTTCGCGCATTGTATTCAATCCAGCTTCTCTGAAGGCTCTCATCACGCCATGTTTGGGAATTTGCATCGCCTTCCGATTCAACAGTCCAGCAAACCAGTGCATTTCCCTGTTCCGTTTTTCCCTGCTCTTTTGGCAGCACCCTGAACAATCCGGGAATCTCTCCATCCTCAGTGGTCCAGTCACTACGCAGCTTTCCTGCTTCGTTCACCTGACATATACCTGACGCTACAAGATCCTGAATAACTGTTCTTTTTTCGGTGTAACGTAAAACTGCTATGGCCTTTGGGTGGGAGTACTCCGAGTTGCACCAATCCTCGAGTAACGAAATGTAACCATCAAAATAGGCTTTCTTCTTTCCGCCATAAGCTTGATAGTCGCCAGCCACATACTGAAGCTTGTCAGCTAATGGATGCGGCGCCTCGCCACTACTCCTGCCGGCGGAACTCTCCGTGGCAGGAAGAACGATCTGAGTCTTCTCCAGTACGCTGGCTCGTTTGAAATTGCCCTTATCATCCAGAACTATATTGATGTGGGCGTTCTGGAGGGTGTGGCTAATTGGCATCAATGCGTTACCGTCTGCGGTGGTAAGCTCCATACCCCTCTCGTAGGTTTCATGCAGCTTCGCCATCCAGCTCACAGGACCCCCTCCTGCTCTACCGGAAGAAAATTCACGTTTTCCTCAAAGTTCTTGGGCTTCATTTCCCGCACAAACCGGCGAATTTCACAGGCTTCCGGGCGCGGAAATTCAAGGACCCCCGTCTTCATCGTCGCGCGCCAAAACCTGCTATGAAGCTCATCAAAACCCGTTTCATCGGGGTAGTCGAATCCATGAAACATCAAACCAAAGCCCAACTCATCCAGATCATCGTAGGCACCCACACCGTCGCCAAAATCACACGGCTCGACATAGCCAGGACAATCTCTTACCCCAAGAAAAATATCCTGGCGCCCACCACGCTCAAGCATGCGTTTCGCAATGGCAAAATGTTTCCCATCTACCCGGTCATTGGCGAGTTCCGGGCGATGCTCGTTCCACTCAAAATGGGCTTCAACCTGATACTCTACGTCTCGCAGAAATGTGTAAATTGCCAGACTGTTGCCACCGCCCCAGACCAGTGGCTTGGTGCCTTTGGTCTGGGTCCGGACCGGTTTGATAACCCGAACCCGGTCCACAATCCATGTAATCGTCGGCTTCCAGTAAATCGACTTAAGAATTCCTTTTATCGCCTCGTATGTAGGGACATGATAAGAACACTTCTCCCCACCAATTTTGGTAACCGGATCAGTGAAAAGGGCATAGCGCCCCCAAACCCTGAAACTGATACTGTTTTGCATGTTGCAACTCCCGCGTTCTACACGCTCAGAAATGAATGGCTGGCCACCACTTCGGCGCTCACGCCAAAAGCTTCGCTATAATGTTCTTCTTTCAGATAATAGATACCGTAGCCTTCCTGAATTTCATGTAGTGCCCCCACCTCCCGCAGTTTCGTAAACACGTTCGGAAACAGATTGACACTGAACTGCTGTGCATCACGAAGCCTTCGGTAGTAGGTTCCCGGATCAAACTCTTTCCCTATACCGCACAGATCGTTAATCAGTGCAATGCCTTCTCCGTATGGCACGATGACCCCCTCAGTGGGTGCATCAATCGCCTTAAACTGTCTTGCTGCCTCTTGGAAAGAGTGCTTCATGAGAGGTATTCGTCCCGCACGTCCGGGATACTCGGCATTGCAGCCGCAATTTGCGCTCAGCAGATTCAAAATGCTTGTTTCTCTCCCCACCTGTTTGGCCGTCAACGGATAAGCCATTTCACCAGCCCGGTTGAAAAAGTAATATTCAAAATATCGATTCATTGCTGCTGGCGCGAGAAAGTCGTCATGTGCCTCTGACAGCACCCGGTGGGCCATTTCCTTACCTACCTGAATATCCTCAAGCATGCCGGTGGTTTCATGATCCGGGTTAACGACATACACATGCCCTTTTCGCAGGTTGCCGGCATCATCTTTCAATCGGCCATTTCGATTGCACCTTCCGGCAGCCTGGGCAATCGAATCTAGCCCAGCTACAAAACGGATAACGCAGGCAAAATCTATATCAACCCCGGCTTCTATAAGCTGCGTACTAACACAGAGAACCGGTAACCCCTCGTCAAGACGGGATCGAATCACGCCAAACATTTGCTTGCGATGGGCGGGGCACTGGTTCGTGCTCAGGTGAAACAGAGCCTCTGAGCCCACATGCTCCTTACAGGCTTCGTAAACCGACTTGGCCCAGGCTTTGGTATTCACGATCAGTAGGCAACTGCCGACGATCTGGTACTGCTCCATAATTAACTCGGAAACTTCATTCAGTGACCAACCGCCCGGCTTGCATGCGTTGTCGATATTAACCCGGCTAAGGGCCTCAAAGCTCTCAGCAACATTGCCCGCCAGCTCATTATCATCGGGGATAACAAGCTGGCCCTGGTCCGGATTCCTCAACTGGTTCAGAAGCGGCTGAGTCGCCGTACACAAAACAGCCGTGGTGCGACAATGGTCCACCAGAAAATTCACCGCATTGCAGAACAGGTGGACGCAGTTAACCGGCAAGGTCTGTATTTCGTCGAAGACCAGCACAGTGTTTGCGAGCTGGTGGAGCCGACGAACACTCCGGGTTCCCCCACTAAACAAGGTCTCCAGAAATTGCACCATGGTAGTCAGAACAATCGGTGCGTCCCAATTCTCTGAAACCAGTTTGCTCTGCCATGTTTGTTGCTCCGGCTCCAGGTTCGAGTGGTGTTCCAGCACCCAGGGAAAGTCATCGGAATCACGCTCAATTAGATCCCTGATCGCCTGGGCGTTTTGTTCAATGATGGACGTATAAGGAATGATGTAGATAATCCGGTCCAGACCGTGGTTCTGGGCGTGATGCAGTGCATACCTCAGGCTGGCATAGGTTTTCCCACCACCTGTCGGGACTGTCAATGTGTATATGCCTTGCTTACCTGCAGCTCGAGACCGGCAGTTTTCTGATATTTCGCTTCGAAGTTCATCAACATGGTTCCTAGCCGACAAGAGCGCCAACTTTTCCTCCAGCCGGCCAATCGCTATCGGCCATGATTGATTACCTACCCTGGCTTCACGCTCGACAACTCTTTCCGGCATTTCAAATTCGGCGCTATTCAGTCTGTCGGCATCAATCAAGCAACTGAGCAGAAAGCGAGTCAGGAAGCCGATTCTGAAATGTTCGGCGATCGTGAAACCCTCGCGCCTTCCTCTGTCGAAATCAGCAAGATTCTGGAGCTTGCCAAACAATTCCTTTACCAACCCAACATCCGCCAAAGCCTTGATCTGCTCAATAAGCTCCTTGTCTGCGCTGGCATCGCATTCCGAAACATGGGTTTTTGCTTCAGGCTTTGCCATTCGCTCGCTGAAAACAAGCCTGTCGTTCCGGTCGACACAATCAATCAGGCCACTATGATGGGAAGCTATACAGAGCGCGAGTATCTGACCGCAGAGCTCTCCCTGACCAGCACCGCCAAACACCCTCATTTTCTTCCACAGCCATTGAGCTCCCGCACTGGAGTGATCAATCTTTCCTTTCAGTGAAACTGCATCGACGTAATCGTCATCATCCCTGTCGTAATCGCCTGTTGCCGATTTGATATAGTTCTGAAACTGTGAACTGTATTTCCCGAAATCATGTAGGAGACCAATCAGTCGTCCCGCACCTTCTAGGCCTATCTTCCGAGCAAACTCTTCAGCAAGGTCACCGACTTCCTGCAGGTGCTCGTACACTGATTGGTCAGCTCCGTCAGTTTGCCGTTTGTGGGCCATATACTTTGTATTCTTCAAACGACACCTGCCTCGCAAAGTTTAAAACATGCTAGTGAGCCTACATTGGCTACTGCACCAATCCCCGCACCACTGTCCAAATTAACAGTACAGGCCAGCCATCTTTCTTACCCGCTCAACCACCTCGTCCCTCAATTCCCCCGGCCCCATCACCTCCACATCCGCCCCATAGCGCAGGATATCCATCACCAGTTCCCGCGTGTCCGCGTATGGGACTTCCAGGTGGAAGCCATCGCTCCGCCACTCACCACTCTGGTCCGGATGCCACTGCTCATCGGCAACCCACTGTGCGGCGTGGTCCGAAAACCTCAGGTGGGCGATGCCCTTTGGCTCGCCACCGAATATGCCGAAGCTGGAGGAGGTGTACGCATCCAGGTCAGCGGCAGCCACCGGGATAGCCGCTTCATCGAGGATGTCGGGGTGTGAGATTCGGTCGAGCGAAAAAAGACGCAGGGCTGCGGCCTGCTCACAGTGAGCCAGCAGGTACCAGTTTGAGCGGTAATGGAGCAGGCGCTGAGGGTGAACACGGCGCCGGGTCGCGCTCGCGTTCGAGCGGCCGTGATAACTGATGTCCAACACTTTGGCGCAAAGCGTGGCTTCAGCCACGGGGTCAAAAACCCGTCGGGCCGAGTTGCGCACCTGCATAGGCTGAACCTGGATGCGTTCGCTGATGCGCTCTGCATCATGGCCCGTTTCGCCGAGCAGATGACGAATGCGCTCTTTCAATGGGGCCAACCGGTGCGCCATCATCCCGGGTTGGACAGCCTCCAGCAATTGCTCACAGGCCAACAGGGCATAGAGTTCGCCGGGATTCATCCAGAAGCCGGGCAGTTCGAATACCGGCGCCTCAGGATCGTATTCGTGACCGTTGCGCTCGCGGTTATAGACCAGCGGCGCACCCAAGGTGTCACGCAGATATTCAAAGTCGCGGGTGAGTGTATTGCGGGAGGCTTCCAGCGCCTGCGTAAATCGACGCATAGGTACGGGATGACGGGCACTGCGGAGAATATCGTGTATACGGTAAATGCGGTCGAAACGGCTCAAGTCAGCGTCCTTATAGCAATTCAAGTCCCTTTCAAGCAACAAAAAGCGTAGCCTCTATGGTCATGGGGTGCCACTGCAGCAGATCGGAAGAAACAACGCATCAAGGAGATACCCCTGATCATCATGGTTGAGCTTGTAGAAACGCTGCCCTGCGCAGGGCTCACCCGACACCGGCAATCATGTCGCGTTTAAAGTCTGTCCAAATCTCGCAGTTTACGTTAAGGTCAACTTCGCGCCCGTCCAGACGGTTTTACCCAAACCCGATGCGCGGGCGTATAAGAGCTATCCTGATGGTCAGAGTGTGAGGACGCCGTATGGCCCATGCACCTGCGGTCGGAGAAAGCTCAACTGACAACGGTGCCCTCACAAGGGGCATTTTGTTCCTCAAGCCATTACCCCAGGAAGAGGACTATGACAACAACAAAATCCAAGGTTGTTTACTCTCCGGTGTTTACCGACGGTGCGGAATTCCGGATTCCCACCTTCAAGCTCCTGAAACAGGACGGCACGCTCTACAAGGGCGGCAAGAAGCCGGACCTCGACAAGGACAAAGCCCTTCGCATCTACAAGGCGATGGTGATGACCCGCGTACTGGACGAGCGCATGCTCGCCGCCCAGCGCCAGGGCCGCCTGAGCTTTTACATGCAGTGCACGGGTGAGGAAGCCGCCGTGATCGGCAGTGCCGCCGCCCTGGACGACGCCGACATGATCATGGCGCAGTACCGGGAGCAAGGCGCCCTGGCCTATCGCGGCTTTACCATCGATGAGTTCATGAACCAGCTGTTCGGCAATGAACTGGACTACGGCAAGGGCCGTCAGATGCCGGTTCACTACGGATCGAGCAAGCTCAACTACATGACCATCTCCTCTCCGCTGGCCACCCAGATTCCCCAGGCCACCGGCTATGCCTACGGGCAGAAGCTGGCCGGCGACGGCCATTGCACCATCACCTATTTCGGCGAGGGCGCCGCCTCCGAAGGCGACTTCCATGCCGCGCTGAACATGGCCGCCGTCCATCGGGTGCCAGTCATCTTCCTGTGCCGTAACAACGGTTACGCCATCTCTACCCCGGCCACCGAGCAGTTTGCCGCCGACGGTGTGGCGCCGCGAGCCTATGGCTACAAGATGGATGTCATCCGGGTCGACGGTAACGACATCCTGGCCGTCCATGAAGCCACCAAGGCCGCCCGCAAGCTGGCCGTCGAGGAAAACCGGCCGGTGCTGGTGGAGACCATGACCTATCGCCTGGCCGCTCACTCCTCCTCGGACGACCCGTCCGGCTACCGAAGCAAGGATGAGGAAGCGGTCTGGCGCGAAAAAGACCCGATCCTGCGCATGCAGCGCTGGCTGATGAAGCACAAGTGGTGGAGCGAGGACGAAGAAAAGCAGCTACAGGAAAGCCTCCGCAAGGAAGTGCTGGAAACCATGAAGCGCGCCCAGAAGCGCCCGCCACCCCCGCTCGAATCCCTCGTCACCGATGTGTATGACGAGGTCCCTCCGTCCCTGAACCGTCAGTTCGAGAAGCTGAAGGCGCATATCCGCAAGTATCCGGACGCCTATCCGAAGAGCGCCGGCGCGGTATCAGAGACCAAGAAAGGAGGGGCGTAACATGGCCAAGATGAACATGCTGCAGGCCATCAACGATGCCCTCGACATCGCGATGGCGGCCAATGACCGGGTGCTGTGTTTCGGTGAGGACGTCGGTGTCTTTGGCGGTGTCTTCCGGGCCACCAGCCACCTGCAACAGAAGTACGGCAAGGACCGCTGTTTCAATACCCCGCTGGTGGAACAGGGCATCATCGGCTTCGCCAACGGCCTGGCGGCCCAGGGCGCCACGCCGGTGGCCGAAATCCAGTTTGCGGACTACATCTTCCCGGCTTTCGACCAGATCGTGAACGAGTCGGCCAAGTACCGCTACCGCTCCGGCAACCTGTTCAACGTGGGCGGTTTGACGATTCGGGCGCCCTATGGCGGCGGGATCGCCGGCGGTCTGTATCACTCCCAGTCGCCGGAAGCCTACTTTGCCCACACCCCCGGCCTGAAAATCGTCGTGCCCCGCAACCCGCACCAGGCCAAGGGCCTGCTGCTGGCGTCGATCCACGATCCCAACCCGACCCTCTTCTTCGAACCCAAACGCCTGTACCGGGCGTCGGTCGGCGAGGTTCCGGAAGGGGAATACGAGCTGCCGCTGAGCGAGGCCGAGATCGTCAAGGAAGGCACCGATATCACGGTCCTGGGCTGGGGCGCGCAAATGGAGGTGATCGAACAGGCGGTCGAACAGGCCGAGAAAGAAGGCATCTCCTGCGAAGTCATCGACCTGCGTACCATCCTGCCCTGGGATGTGGAAACCGTGGCGCAATCGGTGCTGAAGACCGGTCGCCTGGTGGTCACTCATGAGGCGCCGCTGACCGGCGGCTTTGCCGGCGAAATCGCCGCCACCATCCAGGAACGCTGCTTCCTGTATCTGGAATCCCCCATCGCGCGGGTCACCGGGATGGATACGCCCTTCCCGTTGGTGCTGGAAAAAGAGCACCTGCCCAATCACCTGAAGGTCTACGAGGCCATCAGGGAAAGCGTTGATTTCTAGATCGGTTCCAGCACAGGAGAGTAACCATGAGTGATTTTATTCTGCCCGATATCGGCGAAGGTATCGTGGAGTGCGAGCTGGTCAAATGGCTGGTCAGCGAAGGCGACATCATCGAAGAGGACCAGCCGGTGGCCGAAGTCATGACCGACAAGGCGCTGGTGGAAATCCCCGCCCCCTACAAGGGTCGCGTGACGCGTCTGTATCATCAGGAAGGCGACATCGCCAAGGTCCACGCGCCGCTGTTTGAGCTGGTGGAAGTGGACGGCGACAACGCCCCGGCACCGGAAAAAGCCGAGGCGACGGAGACGGCCGCACCGGCCGCCGAAGCCGAACACCAGGGCGAAACCGCGCCGTCCGCCGACGGCGAGACCGAGGACTTTATCCTGCCGGATATCGGCGAGGGCATCGTCGAGTGCGAAGTGGTGGAATGGCGCATTGCCGAGGGTGACGAGATCGAGGAAGACCAGCCGGTGGTCGACGTCACCACCGACAAGGCCATGGTGGAGATCACCGCCCCCAAGGCCGGCCGCGTTACCCAGCTGTATTACCAGGCGGGCGAGCTGGCCCGGGTCCACTCCCCACTGTTCGCGTTCGTGCCCCGTGACCGGGAGGAGGATAGTGAAGCGCCCCGGGCCGAGTCCCGCCCCCAGGCCGCTGAACCGGCACCGGCGAGCAAGGCGCCCGCCCCGGCAAAATCCGGCGAACGCCCGCGCATCCCGGCCAGTCCGGCCGTCCGGCGCCTGGTCCGGGAGCACGAGCTGACGCTGGCCGACATTCCGGGAACCGGCAAGGACGGCCGCGTGCTCAAGGCCGACGTGCTGAACCACCTGGAAAATCCCCAGCCTTCTGCTCACGAGGCCGCCACTGCAGCAGCCACGGAAGACAAGCCCCAGGCCCGTCGCGCCGGCACCGCCCCAAAAGAGGTGCGCGTCGAACCGATCCGGGGCATGCAGGCGGTCATGGCCAAGCGCATGGTGGAATCGGCGTCGACCATTCCCCACTTCAATTTCAGTGAGGACATCGACGTCACCGACCTGCTGGCCCTGCGCCAACAGCTCAAGCCGGAGGCCGAGGCCCGCGGCAGCCGCCTGACGCTGATGCCGTTCATCATGAAAGCCATGGCGCTGGCGATCCAGGAGTATCCAATCTTCAACAGCCAGATCAACGAGGAGGTCACCGAAATCCACTACCAGCCGCAGTGCAACATCGGCATGGCCGTGGACAGCAAGGTCGGCCTGATCGTCCCCAACGTCAAGGGCTGCGAGCAACTGACCCTGCTGGAGATTGCGGATGAGGTCGCGCGCCTGACCGAGGCAGCCCGATCCGGGCGCGTGAGCCAGGAGGACCTGAAGGGCGGCACCATCACCATCTCCAACATCGGTGCGCTGGGCGGCACCTACGCCGCACCCATCATCAACGCGCCGGAAGTGGCGATCGTGGCCCTGGGCCGGACCCAGCACCTGCCGCGCTTCGACGCCCATGGCCAGGTGGTGGAACGGGCGATCATGACCACCAGTTGGGGCGGCGATCACCGCATCATCGACGGCGGCACCATGGCCCGCTTCAGTAACCTCTGGAAGCGCTACCTGGAGTCACCGCAAACCATGTTGCTTCATCTCGGCTGATGAGGCCTGATAACCGCTGATGGTGTGTTGCCCCGGCCACTGAGCCGGGGCCCTGGAGAAGCCCCGAATGTCGCAACAGGCCCAACTGCAACAGTTCTACATCCCGGAAGAGCAGTCGATCTACCTGCTCAGCCAGGACGATGCCAAAAAGCTGAAGGACTGGGTGGCGCTGTGTACCGACCAGCTCCGCCAGTTGGGCTATCGCGACATCGAGATGATCGGCAAGGGCGCCTATGGCTTTGTCTTTTCCGGGCGACTCGCCCTGGAAGGCGCGCGTGACCTGGAGCACGTTTTCAAGTTCACGCGCGTCAACCTGCCCCGGCACCTGCAGGACCGGCTTGAGGATGAAGCCTATATCCTCGAACAGGTCGAGCACCCCCGCGTGCCGCGACTGATTGCCTTCCAGCGCGCCCGCAACCAGCCCATCCTGGTGATGGAACGGGCGCCCGGGATCAACCTGGAAGAAGTGTCCCTGCGCGAGGGCCGCCTGCGGCCGCGCCTGGTAATGCGCATCGCCGACCAACTGGCCGATATCCTGCGCAACCTGCGCCTGGAGTCCGGTCCCGCCGGCCGCCCCATCGTCCATGGCGACATCAAGCCTTCCAATCTCGTCTTCGACGCCGAGACCGAGAACATCGCCCTGATCGACTGGGGGTCTGCCGTGTACGCACAGTTGGACGCCAACCAGCAGTTCGTCACCGCCAACGTCATGGAGCTGATGTCCGATAACCTCCAGCAGACCAACGCGCGCCTGGGAGACGTCTACTTTATCGGCGAGGAACAGCTCCACGGCGGGCTGTCGTCGCCGCGCTTCGACGAACAGGGCGCCGCCGGGACGCTCTATGCCCTGGCCTCCGGTCAGTCCTGCCGCTTCGGCCATCGGGCCATTCCGGCCACGTCGCTGGGGTTACCCATGGAGTTTGCGCGTATGCTCGACGGCCTGCTCGACCCGGATCCGGACACGCGCCGCAAGGCCGGTGACTACTACCTCCGGGAAATGCCGCGGATGGCGCGCACCGTCATGATCGACCTGCCGGATTCGCCGCCCAGCCCGATGGTGCCCGTCTGGACCCGCCACTCCGACCGGGAGATCGATACGGTCGTCTACAGCTCGCGCAAGGCGTTCCTGCGCGAGGAAGGCGCCCCGGAAACCCTGAGCGACGTCAACGATGTGCAGCTGGACCGCTACTACAAGAACTTCATGCAGGGCATGGGGGAAACCGAAAAGGCCTTCCTCGCCGCGGTGAGCCGACTCGGCCAGTACCCGGTGGAGGGCGGCCTGGCGATTCGCTGGGAAACCGAGGGTATCTACGTCGATACGTCCCTGAACCTGCACGATCCGTCGCTGCGGGACGCGTTCGTCACGGCGGTGAACAACATGGTCAGTCTGGCCCAGGCCATCTACCGGCAGGGGATCTTCAAGAGCTGCCTGTTCAACGCCCGCGACACCCTGCACATCGACCGGGACGATCCCGACCAGCCCTTCCGGATCACACCGGAGATGCAGTTGCCCTACGAGGTCAGCGCCGCCCCGGAGATCGAGGACGACTCGCGGGTCCATTCCTACTTCGAGGACGGCCCGGACCCGGAGGAGTTCCTGGTCCTGCCGGACACCATCATCCAGGCCCTGGAAGCCCTGAACACGATCCACCACACCGGCATGATCATCTTCGAGGCCCTGCCCCGGCACCTGAAGATCCACAGCCACTACCGGCTGCTGGATCCCGACCGGGAGGCGGAATTCCGCCGGTACCTGGACGATATCCTGTCCGCCGTCGACCAGATCACCGGGCTGGGCGTGTCCGGCTTCATGAAGATGCCCTACAAGGACACGCGCTTCTTCCCCCACATCGAGCGCCTGCCGGACCGTTACTACCCAAAAAATCCAAGGGCTGAAAAAGCCTGATACCATCTGCGCAATGTCCCAAATTTTCCCTTTCTGTAAAAAAAAGGGTTGCTCCCAGGCAGAACCTCAGGTTATGTTTTTGCCAATCAAATTGTTGTGGTCAAAAGACTGATTCCATGAATTTCAATCCTGTCGTCGTCATCGTAAAGCTAGTCCTGGTGGTCGTGGTGCCAACCGGGGGCTTTTGCGTGGATGACAGGATGAGCTAGACCAACAACCCGTCAGAACACCGAAAGCCCCCGGCACCGAAAGGTCCCGGGGGCTTTTTTTTGGCTTCGAAAAATCAAAAGAGAAGGAAGACGAACGTGAACGCCGCACAGCACATACTCGACGCGCTCCAGCGTCACCAGATCGACACCGTATTCGGCTACCCCGGCGGCTGCATCATGCCGCTGTACGACGCACTGGTCGCCGAGGATGTGGGTGTCGAGCATGTGCTCTGCCGGCACGAACAGGCCTGTGCCCTGGCCGCCGACGGCTACGCCCGGGCCAGCGGCCGCACCGGCGTGTGCATGGCCACCTCCGGCCCCGGCGCCACCAACCTGATCACCGGCGTGGCCAACGCCCACCGGGATTCAATCCCGATGCTGGTCATCACCGGCCAGGTGCCCTCCGGCCTGATCGGCACCGATGCGTTCCAGGAGACGGACGTGCTCGGCATGACGCTGGGCATCGTCAAGCACAGCTACCTGGTGACCGAGGCGCCGGAGATTCCGGCGATCCTGGAAGAGGCCCTGCAACTGGCCGGCTCCGGCCGCCCGGGACCGGTCTGGATCGACATTCCCAAGGACATCCTGCTGACCGATATCGGCGAGCCGAAAGCCCCGGCGCCGACCACCGCCACCCCACTGCCGGACCCGACGGCCGAGATCGACGAAGCGCTCGCCATGCTGCGCGAGGCTAACATGCCGCTGCTCTACAGCGGTGGCGGCGTCAGCCTGGCCCATGCCGAATCGGCCTTCCGACGATTTGCGAAAGCGTCGCGCCTGCCCAACGTCGTCACACTCAAGGGCATCGGCAACCCGGGCTACGACAACGCGGACCAGATGGGCATGCTCGGCCTGCACGGTTCGAAGGCGGCCAACATGGCCGTCGACACCTGCGATTTGCTGCTGGTGGTCGGCGCCCGGCTCGATGATCGGGCCACCGGCGCCGTGGCCACCTTTGCGCCCAACGCGAAGGTCATCCATATCGATACGGACGCCGCCGAGCTCGGCAAGCTGCGGGCAACGGATCTGGCCATCCGGGGTGAACTGCGGGACATCCTCGACAGCATGGCAGACGCATTGATCCGCCAGCCGCTGACCATCGAGAACTGGCGCCAACAGTGCGCGACCTGGCGCAAGACCCAGGGTTTCCAGACCGCGATCAACGAAGATCCCCATGCGCCGATCTCCGGCCCCGAATTCATGCGCCAGTTGACCGATATTGCCCCGCGGGATGCAATCGTCGCCTGCGATGTGGGCCAGCACCAGATGTGGGTCGCGCAATACTGTCGTTTCGATCACCCCCGCAACCACCTGAGCAGCGGCGGCCTCGGCACCATGGGCTTCGGACTGCCGGCGGCCATCGGCGCCCAGTTTGCGTTCCCGGACCGGCCGGTGATCAACGTGACGGGCGATGGCTCTTTCATGATGAACGCGCAGGAGCTGGCCACCATCCGCCGGCACAAGCTACCCATCAAGCTGATCATCATGGACAACCAGTGCCTGGGCATGGTCCGCCAGCAGCAGGAGCTTTTCTATGAGAACCGGGAAAGCCAGATCGACCTGGACGACAACCCGGACTTCCTGGCCCTGGCCCGGGCCTTCGACATCCCGACCCTGGCGATCCAGCGCACCGACCAGGTTCGCCGGGGCATCCAGACCATCCTGGCCTACGACGGGCCGATGCTCCTGCACGTGCGCATCGATCGCTCGGAAAACGTCTGGCCGATCGTCAAACCCGGCGCCTCGAACCGGGACATGCTGGACGAGAGCCAGCGCCCAACCTCAACCTCCGCGAAAAACAAGGAAAGTGCAGCATGACCAGTTCAGCCGATCACAAGACCCACACCCTCTCCTGCCGTATGCGACCGGAGCCGGCGGCGCTGGAGCGTCTGTGCCAGGTGGCCCGCATTCGCGGCTTCCGGATCGAGGAAATGCAGGTGCGCACCGACGCCGACGGTCTGGCCATCGACATGGTGCTCAGCGGTCAGCGCTCCATCGACACGCTGCGCCGCCAGATCGAGAAACTGCACACGGTGTGTTCCCTGCGAGGCCCGGAGCAGGCCCTGACGGGCGTCCGCCAGAGCGCCTGACGCACCCGATCAATCGTCAGGGGCTGGCGGATGGGGCCGCACCCTCTCCAGGGTGTGGGCCTGGAGGTCCTTGAGCCGGTCGCTGATGGTGACCGGATAAGGCTCGGCGTCGTCCAGTTGGCGCTGGGCCTCCGGCAAGGCCGTGACCGCCTCGTGGCAGTAGGCGACGGCATCCGCCAGTGGCGCGATAGCATTGGCGACCACCCGGCCCGCACGCAGGGTGGGCACCAGCAGTGGCGTGCCGTCGGCCGCCTCCTCCCGGTGCGTAATGCGATCGCCGATAGAGCGGCCGGCGCTGTCCTGGCAGCGATAGACCTGCTTGCGCCCGGGATACGACTGCTTACCGGGCGAGTTTTTCATGCGTGGTCTGCCGGCGTATTCGGTCAGCTTATAGGCCAACTCCAGCGTGGGTGCGTCGTTGGATACCCCCACCGCGGTGCCGACGCCGAAACCATCCAGGGGCACGTCGTTGCGGCGGTATTCGGCAATGCTGTACTCGTCCAGGCCGCCGCTGGCCAGAATCCGGATCTGCGTCAGTCCGGCCTCATCCAGCATGCGGCGGCAATGGAAGGCCTGCTCCGCCATGTCACCGGAATCCAGGCGTATCGCGCCGATGTCCACGTCCGGCTCGGCTTTCAGCCAGTCAATGATGTCGGCGACCGCGCTTTCCGTGTCGTAGGTGTCCACCAGCAGGGTCGTTCCGGGATACAGCCGGGCATAGGCCCGGAAGGCTGCCATTTCGTCGGCGCAGGCCTGCACGAAACTGTGCGCCATGGTGCCGCGGACGGGAAGGTCGAAATCCAGTCCCCCCAGCACGTTGCTGGTTCCGGTCAGGCCGCCCATACGGAAGGCGCGAATACCCCGATAGGCGGCATCGAGTCCGTGCATGCGACGGGTGCCGAAATCGATCACCGGTCTGCCGTCTGCGGCCAGGGCCAGCCGCGCCGCCTTGGACGCCAGCACGGTTTCCAGGTGCACGTAGTTCATGACCAGGGTTTCCAGCAACTGGGCCTCGGCGATGGGCGCTTCGACCTCCAGCAGCGGCTCCTGGGGAAACACCGGCGTCCCTTCCGGCAGCGCATGGATGGATCCGGTAAACCGGAAGCGGCGCAGCCAGTCCAGGAAGTCGTCGTCAAAACGGTCCATGCCACGCAGGCGGTCGATGTGTTCCTGCGAGAAGCGCAGCGATTCGATGATCCGGGCAATATGCTGCTGACCGCAGGCCAGCATGAAATTGCGATGTGGCGGCAGTTTACGGAAGAAGAGGCTGAAAACGGCGGTGTCGTCCATCGACTCCGCCCAATAGGCCTGTGCCATGGTCAACTCATACAGGTCAACCAGCAGTGCCAGGTCTTTCTCTTCGACCATAAACATTCTCCTCCGGATCCGGTTTCTGGTTGTCAGGGCAACGGCGTACCACGACCGATTCAGCGAAGCACCGTCGCACCGGCTTCCTCAAGCTGATTCAGCACGTCGTCTGCCTGGTCGGCATCCACGGCGCGGGTGCCTGCGGCCAGCAACTCCACATCGAATCCCAGCTTTAACGCATCCTGCACGGTAGCCCTGACACAGACATCCAGCGCCAGCCCCATCACCTGCAAGTGCTTGATGCCTCGACGTGACAGGAACTGCTCCAGTTGGGTGCCATCGAAGGCGGAGTAGGCATCGGTCTCGAAAGCCGTGCCCTTGCTGACACGAATCGCCGTGGCCGGCAGATCCATCTCCGGATGGAAGGCCGCACCGTGAGTGTCCTGGACACAGTGCACGGGCCAGGGACCACCGCGGTGGTTGAAGCTGCAATGATCCACCGGATGCCAGTCACGGGAGGCGATGATCGGCCAGCGCTTGTCCTGGGCATCGGTGATGGCGGCGTTCACGACCGGCATAATCTCACCGCTGCCGGGGACCGCCAGGCTGCCGCCAGTGCAGAAATCGTTCTGGATATCAACCAGTAACAACGCCGAGTTGTTGGAAGTCACCATGCTGAACTCCTTGCCCCCGGGCGGGGAGGGCTCGACAGGTTTGTGAGTCTCCGACAAAGGCTCCCACTAACAGCGTTGGGTTTTTGTGCGGAAATTGCAAGCAGGACGACAACAGGACCGACTGGCCGGGCATTCCTGCCCGGCCCTTCCCAACAGCCGCTCCTGGCGACAGTTGATCTCGCTCAATTGCCATCAGGAACTTCGCCGAAACGTGTCAGTCCTTCCATTCCGGACCGTTCCCGGAACCCCGAGCGGCCGGTTCCGCCACATTTTCAAATAACAGGAATCACGGAATCTGCGATGACTGATGCAAGATCGACCGTTCTATCGACAAACAACGGCTTCCTTTACCACCCTCCCCCACCGCCCCCGATCTGACATCAGCCCTGCGCTGGCAGGGACTTGCCCGACCCCCCATTTCCCAACTCATGGAATCGACGGAGAACCAACATGATTCAGGTGGAAAACCTGACTCGCCGCTACGGCGACCTGACGGCGGTCAGGGATGTCAGCTTCCGGATCGGTCACGGTGAAGTGGTCGGTCTGCTGGGCCATAACGGCGCCGGCAAGACCACGATCATGAAGATGCTGACCGGCTATCTCGAACCCACAGCCGGCACCGTGAAGATCGACAACCTGGTGCTCGGCCCGGATACCCGCATGATGCAGAAACGCATCGGCTACCTGCCGGAGAACTGCCCGGTCTGGCCGGAGATGACGGTCATCGACTACCTGGCTTTCCAGGCGGCGCTGCACGACGTGCCGGAAGACAAGCGCGACAAGGCCATCGCCAACGCTATCCGCCGCGCCGACCTCAAAGCCAAAGCCACGGCCAGCATCCAGACCCTGTCGCGAGGGTACCGCCAGCGGGTCGGTGTCGCCCAGGCGCTGCTGCACTCGCCGGACATCCTGATCCTCGACGAACCCACCAACGGCCTCGATCCCACCCAGATCCGCCAGATGCGCGACCTGATCCGGGACCTGGCCAGGCACGCCACGGTCATTGTCTCCACCCACATCCTGCAGGAAGTCCAGGCGGTCTGTGAGCGGGTGCTGATCATGCGCGCAGGCGAACTGGTCGTCGATGCCAAGCTGGAGGAGCTGCAGCAATCCGGCGGCCTGCTGCTCAGCGTCGAAGGCGACCCGCGCCCACACCTGACGTCCCTTGACGAGATCCAGGCGCTGACCCCGGTGGACGACCAGCCCGGGCGCTACCACTTGGATGCACCGCTGGACTGTGCGCCGAAGGTGGTCGAGACCCTGACCCGCGCCGGTATCCCGCTACACGCGCTGGAACCCCAGCGCCGTGACCTGGAGAAAGTCTTTGCCGAGGTGAACGAGGAGACCGCCCATGCATGATCTGATGACGATCGCCCGCAAGGAATTCCGGGGCTTCTTCGCCTCACCGGCCGCCTTCCTGTTCCTGGGCGTGTTCCTGGCGGTCACCCTGTTTGTGGTGTTCTGGGGCGAGGCCTTCTTTGCCCGCAACATCGCCGACGTGCGCCCACTGTTCGAGTGGATGCCGCTGCTGCTGATTTTCCTGATCGGTGCGCTGACCATGCGCAGCTGGTCCGAGGAACGCCGTTCCGGCACCGTGGAAAGCCTGCTGACCTCCCCGGTCGGCCCCCTGCACCTGATCGGCGGCAAGTTCCTGGCGGGCATGGGCCTGCTGGTGCTGGCGCTGGCCATGACGCTGCCGCTGCCCATCACCGTGTCCTTCATCGGCCCGCTGGACTGGGGTCCGGTCATCGGCGGCTACGTCGCCACCCTGTTCCTGGGCGCGGCCTATTTGTCGATCGGCCTGTTCATGAGCAGCCGCACCGACAACCCCATCGTGTCGCTGATCCTGACCACCCTGGTGTGCGGCATTTTCTACCTGCTGGGTTCCAGCCTGCTGACCAACCTGTTCGGTCACCAGGTTGCCCATTTCCTGGAGGAGATCGGCACCGGCAGCCGCTTCGATTCCATCACCCGCGGCGTGATCGACCTGCGCGACCTGTACTACTACCTGTCCATCACCGGCGTGTTCCTGGTGCTGAACCGTTTGAGCCTGGAGCGCATGCGCTGGGCCGGCAACCCGCCCAATCGCCGCCACCGGGGCTGGACCTGGGTATGCATGCTGGCCATCGCCAACTTCGTCGTCGCCAACGCCTGGCTGACCCCGGTCAGCAGCGCCCGCGCCGATATCACCCAGAGCCAGATGTATTCCCTGTCCGATGCCACCTACCACGAACTGGACCAGTTGCACGAACCGCTGGTGATCCGTGGTTACTTCTCGGACAAGACCCATCCGCTGCTGGCACCGCTGGTCCCCCGCATCCGCGACCTGCTGCAGGAATACGCCATTGCCGGCGGCAAGAACGTCCAGGTGCAGTTCCTCGATCCCACCAAGGATCATGCGGTGGAAGAACAGGCGGCGTCCCGGTATGGCATCAAGCCGGTGCCTTTCCAGACCGCCAGCCGTTACCAGTCTTCCGTGGTCAACGCCTACTTCAACGTAGTGGTGTCCTACGGCGACCAGTATGAAGTGCTCGGTTTCCGCGACCTGATCGACGTGAAGTCCCAGAGCGACAACAAGCTCGACGTCGCCCTGAAGAGTCCGGAATACGAGCTGACCCGCACCATCCACAAGCTGGTCAGCACCTATCGCGCCGGTGACAACGCGTTCGCGACCCTCGACCAGCCGGTCACCTTCCACGGCTATTTCTCCTCCGGGCAGAAACTGCCGAAGGAACTGGTCCAGTTGAAAGGCAACGTCACCGATATCCTCAAGGACATGGCCAAGGGTCACGAGGACAAACTGTCCATCCAGATCGAGGACCCGGACGCCAACGGCGGCAAACTGGGCGATCAGCTCACCGAGCAGTACGGCTATCAGCCGCGCATCGCCAGCCTGACCGACCCGCAGCCGTTCTGGTTCAACATGACCCTGCAAAGCGGCGACAACGTGGTGCCGGTGCCCCTGCCCGACACTCTGGACAAAGCGGCCATGAAGCGCTCCGTCAAAGCGGCCTTGCAACGGCTGACGCCGGGGGTGCTGAAGACGGTCACCGTCGTCGCACCGCAGGACCCGATGGCCCGCATGCGCCAGATGCGCGGTATGCCGCCGCAGTCCCAATACCAGAAGCTGATGGCCGCACTGAAGGACAATGTCCGCGTCAAGCAGAGCCAACTGTCCGACGGCAAGGTACCGGCGGAGACCGACCTGCTGCTGGTGCTCGCCCCGCAGGACCTGGATGACAAGCAGCGCTTTGCCATCGACCAGTTCCTGATGCGTGGCGGCCGGATCGTGATGGCCACCTCCCCGTTCAAGGTCAGCGCCGGCCGTTCCCTGAGCATGGAGAAAACCAAGTCCGGCCTGGAAGACTGGCTCGCCCAAATGGGCATCACGATCCAGAAGAAAATGGTGCTGGATGCCCAGAGTTCCTCACTGCCGGTCCCGGTCACCCGCAATGTGGGCGGCATGAACTTCCGCGAGATCCAGATGGTGCCCTACGCGCCCTTCCCGGACCTGCGCGGCGACGAGCTGAATCCGAAGCATCCGGTGACCCGTTCGCTGGACCAGATGACCCTGGGCTGGGCGTCACCGATCACCATCGACAAGAAAACGATGGGCGATCGCAAGGTCACCCGCCTGCTGGAAAGCTCGCCGCAGACCTGGACCACCGACGGCACCCAGGCCATCCCCAACATGAACCAGTACCCGCAGCTCGGCTTCGCCACCCAGGGCGAGCCCAAAGCGCAGACGCTGGCCGTGGCGATCAAGGGGCAGTTCCAGTCCTACTACGCCGACCGCCAGTCACCACTGGCCCAGTCCGCGGACGACCAGGGCGGCAAGGCCACGAAGAACGCCAAGGGCAAGAAGCAGGCCGACAAGCCGACCTTCACCAGTGTGATCAAGCAGTCGCCGGATTCATCGCGGCTGGTGCTGATCGCCAGCAACGCCTTTGCGTCCGACACCATGCTCAACCTGGTGTCCCAGGAACTGGGCACGGTCTACACCAAGCCCATCGACATGGTGCAGAACGCCATCGACTGGTCGCTGGAGGATCCGGGCCTGCTCGCCATTCGCGGCCAGACCCAGTTTGCCCGCACCCTGGTGCCGATGGACAACGACACCCAGCGCTTCTGGGAATACCTGAACTACGGCCTGGCGGCGCTCGCGCTGCTACTGGTCTGGCTGTGGCGTCGTAGTGTGCGTGCCGGCGACCGTCGTCGCTATCAACGGATTCTTGCGGAGGTTTAACGGATGGCAAAAACGGTTCGAATACTCGCCGTGCTGCTGGGGGTCCAGGTATTGCTGGCCTTCGGCCTGAATATGTCGCACAAGGACATCAGCGATGTGGCACCCGATCAGCCCCTGCTGAGCGCGTCGCTGGATAACCTGGACGAAATCGTCATCGCCGACGGGCCCCAATCGTCCCTGACGCTCAAGCGCCAGGACGACCAGTGGCAACTGCCCTCACTGGATGGTTTCCCGGCCAACAGTGACCAGGCCAACCAACTGGTGGACGCGCTGGTTGCCGCCAGGCAGGGTATTCCAGTGGCCACGTCGGCTGACGCCCAAAGCCGCTTCAAGGTGGCGAAGGACGACTTCAAGCGCCGCCTGGTGCTGCGCCGCGATGGTAAGGATGTGGCCACGGTCTACCTCGGCAGCTCACCGGGCGCCGACCAGTCCTACGCCCGCCTGAAAGGCGACAGCAACATCTACCGGGTCAAATTGGCCGCCTACCAGGCACCGGTCGACAGCGACAGCTGGCTGGACAAGGAAATCCTGACCACGCCCATCGACAAGATCGCCGCCATCGAGGTCGGCGACCTGAAGCTGACGCAGACCACTGACAAGCCGGCAGGCAAGGATGATGGCGACAAGGCGGACAAGACCAGGGCACCGGCCCCATGGCATGTGGACGGCCTGCCCAGCGGCAAGACCTTGGATACCAAGGCGGCGGCCACCCTGGCGGGCCAGATGTCCGGCCTGCGCATCCAGTCACTGGCCGATGCCGATGCGGCCAAGCAGGCACTGACCCAGCCTAACCTGACGATCAAGCTCGACAAGCAGGACGGCAAGTCGGTGACCTATACGTTTGCCAAGGCGGAAACGGATAACACGGCGGCGGACAAGACCAAGGCCAAAGCCGGCCAGCAGCCCAAAGCCGAACCCTGGTTCCTGTCCGTATCCGACCAGGACCGGACGTTCCGGATCAATGCGACGCTGGGCCAAACGCTGGAGAAAGCGGCCTCGCCCGACAAGCTGCTGGTGGCAGCGGCTGATGACAAGCAGGCAGCCGACACGGCCAGCAACAAGCCGGCCAACGACAAGGCGGACGACGAGCCGGCGGAGTAAGCCGGCCCTATCGCCCTAAACCCGAAGCGGGTGTGCCATCGATGATGGGCACCCGCTTTTTTGTGGGTATCGTGTTGCTCCTGGCATGTGTTTCCGGGGCACCTTCGGCGCCTCAGAAGCTAAAGAGGGTGTTGCAAAAGCGTTGCGAGCGACGGCCGGCATTCGTTGGGCTGACGCAGGAAGCCCAACAACTCTCTTCCGGTAACCCACTCATGCCCTCTTGGGTTTCCATTCACCGCGCGCATTGGCCCCTTTCCGAGCCTGTTCTTTGTCGGGTCACCCTTTCTGCTACGGGATGGCCTCTGTTGGGCTTCCTGCGTCAGCCTAACCTACTTGTCCGACGCTTCAGAAGCCCGCGGCTAATGGCATGTCCTTCGGCTCCGCAACCACTGCCGTCTCATGGGTCAATACACCCCAGGCTTCTCAGAACAGGTTGAGCGGGACCTTCAGGTAAACCTGCCCGTTGTCCTCGGCCGGAGGCATGTGGCCCGCCCGCATGTTCACCTGCACGGACGGCAGGATCAGTCGCGGCATGCCCAGGGTGGCGTCGCGCTCCCGGCGCATGCGCACGAAGTCGTCCTCGGAAATGCCATCATGGACATGGACGTTGTGGGCTTTCTGTTCGGCCACCGTCGTCTCGCACACATACGCCTCACGCCCCGGTGCCTTGTAGTCGTGGCACAGGAAGAGGCGGGTCTCCGGAGGCAGCGACAACACCTTCTGGATGGAATGGTACAGCGTGCGGGCATCGCCCCCCGGGAAATCGCAGCGTGCGGTGCCATAGTCCGGCATGAACAGGGTATCGCCAACAAAGGCCGCGTCACCGATGACATACGTCAAGCAGGCCGGTGTGTGGCCGGGCGTATGCAGGACGCGCCCTTCCAGGCTGCCGATCCGAAACGTGTCGCCTTCCTGGAAAAGGCGATCGAACTGACTGCCGTCGCGGGCAAACCCGGTACCGGCATTGAACGCCTTACCGAATATTTCCTGGACTTCGATGATGTGGGCACCGATTCCGGTCCGGCCGCCCAGATTTTCATGCAGGTAGGGCGATGCCGACAGATGGTCGGCATGGACGTGGGTCTCGAGGATCCACTCGACGGACAGGTCATTACTCCGAACGTAGTCGATAATCGCATCTGCTGAGCGCACATTCGTGCGGCCCGCCGCGTAGTCGAAATCCAGGACCGAATCGACGATGGCGCAAGCCCGGCTTGCCGGGTCGCGCACGACGTAGCTGAACGTGTTGGTCGGCTCGTCAAAGAACATTTTCACTTGAGGTATCTGTGTCGTCATGGCGATCCACCTTCTGGCCGCAGCCAGGGTTGCATTTTGTTATAAGCTTAGATCAATTATGAATAAATCGTAAAATTGAATTTCCCAATGTGTCACTGGATACCACCTCTTGAGAACCTGGCTGAATACGTGCAATCCACTGAGTTAGGTGGTTTTAAAAAAAGAACCTACGATTGGACCCTATACCTTCGGCGCCGTGGGAATATGTTCTGGGTCAAAAAACACCCAGACAGATGATGAGAGAGCAAGCAGGTCACCAAAATTCCCGCCTGGCCCGGGAGACAACAGGACATGGCAGTCCGATACCGCTCATGCCCCCCGGAAGCTACCGTGTCGGTCGGGCCAATCGTATCCGCATGCAGGGTGGAGAAATGGCGGCACCAAGGGCGCCTGCTATGCTTTTCAGCATGACCAAATCTCTTGAAAAACACCATCGCATCAAAAGGTTAATAAACCTCATTGCTGCCTGCATCCTGGCCGCGCCGATCTTCACACAGGCGCAGGAAACCCTTCGTGTCGGTCTGGAACCCCTCCCCCCGCTGATCCGGGAAGACGGCTCCGGGCAGAGCGTCGAATGGCTTCGGGCGCTCGCAAAACAGGCGAACATGCGCCTGCACGTGTCGATCATGCCCTACAGCCGGGCCAAACTGGCCTTGATGGCCGGTGACGTCGACCTGATCGGCCACACCCCGTTCGGTCTGGAGACGGAACGCTTCTATGACTATGCCATCGAGCTGGACTACCGGGTTCCCACCAGGATGGACGTGTTCAGCCCGGACCCGGACGACCTTGAACCAGAAGCGGCCCGTCGAATACTGATCGGCACGCCCTTCGGCAATTCGGCGTTTATCTCCGAACTGACGGGACTCGACCGGGACTGTTTCGTGGAGGGGTCGCTACCCAGGGTGGTCAACATGATGCTGGCCGGGCGGGTCAATGCAGTGATCTTTGAACGCATGTCCGTGGTCAGCCAGATCCGGAAACAAACCACGAAGCCGGTCTACTACCGGCTGGTCAAACAGATCGATGCCGGGTTTGCCGTCAGGCGAGCAGAGACCGCACTGATTGAACGTCTCAATAACGCGGCCAGGAAGGTCGACAGCCAGGCCATCTACGCGCCCTATATCAACCTGCTCGACGGGCCGGACAGCGGCACGATCACGCCGGGGACCACTGACGCTTCAGGCCAGCCCCTTCCACAGCCCGATACAGCTGACCACCAGCAGGACAGCCCCCAGTACCCGGAAGAAGACCGGCGTCTCCGCCTTGAGCATGTAGTCATGGAACCGTAGGCCAATCACATGCCCCACCGCCGCACAGGGCAGCAGCCAAAGCTGTTGCTTCAACTCAAGGTCGACACCGACAGCGATAAAGGCCGCCATCTTGATCGTGACCAGGATGAACCATAGGGCGAACAGCGTGTCCCGCAGCTTTTCCTTGGGCAGGTGCTGGGCGACCACGGCGATCACCAGTGGGGCGCCGATCAGCGAGGTGCCGCTGACATAGCCGCCCAGCATCAGGAAGACCACGTCCACCACCCTGTTCCTGCTGCGAAAGGGGCGATCCAACAGGTAGGAAATGGAATAGACGGTCACGATGCCAAAAATGATCGTGCTCATGATCGTCGGTGGCAGGGTCACCAGACCAAAAACGCCGATCAGCTTGGGAACGATCATGATGGCCAGGATACGGCCCAGGTAACGCCAGTCCACAGTCCCACCCTGCGGCTGCCTGGCCGCCTGGCTCTTGCGGTTGTTCATGACGATGGTCAGGCCGGAAAACACCAGCAACTGGATGGCAATGATCGGCAGGAAAGCCAACGGGTTGTCGTGGACCAACAGCAGGAACGGCAGCGACAGCACGGCACCGCCGAACCCCAACCCCGAGCGGACAAAGCCACTCCAGACGAAGATCAGGCCAATCAGGACATACTGGACTGCGGATAGATCAGACATAGCACCCGGCTCGGATAACCTCAATGAAAACAAGGCAGTGTATACGTCGATACCCTGGATTAATATTCACATCGGCAACTATTCCCCGACCTCTTGCCGGTTTCTCCCGGCACACGCTTTTCTCATGCGCCTCTGGTCCAAAGTGGTGGGCCGCCGGAATTGTTTCGACGAGTTGTTCATTTTTATAACCACCTGTATTTCCTGGGACTATCCACACGGGCACCCCGGTGCGGTGACGATGCGTTACAGACTGGTCAGTTTCTGGGCATTGACGCCGACTGCCGAACCCTCTAGGTTATTCGCTGTCCTGCACCTCACGAGGGTAACCAGCAGGACACTGAAATCGATCACCCGGCCACAAGCGGGCTTACAAGAACAACACGACCACGGCAGCCGAGATCCGGCAACGTGGAAAGGATTTCAACAATGAATCAATCGACCGCACCCCTGATGGGATCGTGCCTGTTCAAGGCGCTGTCCACCCTATCCCGTATGCCCCTGATCGCTCGTCGATCGCCCCTGACAGACGCTTCGTCGCAAGACGCATCACCACGAATCACACCGAGTCCCCACGCCGCCATCGCGCCCTACAGGTGATGACGCCCCGGTTTTCGTGTCGTCGCGTCCAGCAATAACCGGTCGTGCCTGCGCACACCCAGCCAACGGTGATTCGCTATGCGTAACCCGACAAGCCAGCGGCAGCACCAGATCGCTGGCAAAGCCGTCTGAACCCCAAGGGGCTCAAGCAGACTAAACTTAAAAGCAGGCGGCAGATGGCAATCCCACTGTCGCCCGAAAAACCACCAGCCTCCTGTCCGCCCCACAAGGGTACAGGCGGCCCCGGAAGTAAGGTGAAACGCCATGAACGTATTCAGCCATCCTGAGTTCGATAACCACGAACACCTGTCCTTTTTCTGCGACCCGGAAACCGGCCTCAAGGCTATCGTGGCCATCCACAACACCTCGCGCGGCCCGGCCCTGGGCGGCTGCCGCATGTTCCCCTACGCCACCGACGAGGAAGCCCTGCGCGACGTGCTGCGTCTGTCACGCGGCATGACCTACAAGTCGGCGCTGGCCAACCTGGATCTGGGCGGCGGCAAGTCGGTGATCATCGGCGATCCGCGCCAGCACAAGACCGAGGCCCTGCTGGAATCCATGGGCAGGTTCCTGGAGAAACTGGGTGGCCAGTACATTGCCGCCGAGGACTCCGGCACCAGCGTCGCTGACCTGAAGGTCATGGGCCGTCATACCGAGCACGTTGCCGGCATCAAGGAACACATCGGTTTCGACGGATTGCCCAGCAACGGCGACCCGTCACCGGCTACCGCCTACGGCACCTACGTGGGCCTGCGCATGGCGGTCAGGCACGGTCTCGGCCGCAGCGACCTGGAGGGTTTGAAAGTGGCCATCCAGGGCATCGGCAACGTCGGCTTCCGACTGGCCCGCCACCTCAAGGAAGCGGGGGCCAAGCTGTGGGTCTATGACATTCACCAGGACCAGATGCAGCGCGCGGTCGACGAACTGGGTGCAACACCGGTCTCCGCCGACGAGATCCTGACGCTGCCGGTGGACGTGGTGGCTCCCTGTGCCATGGGCGCCGTGCTCAACGACACCAGCATTCCGAAGCTGCAGGCCAAAGTGGTGGCCGGCGCGGCCAACAACCAGCTCGAACACCCCGAACACGATGCGGCGCTGCTCAAGCGCGGCATCCTGTATGCGCCGGATTTCGTCATCAATGCCGGCGGTATCATCGACGTTTTCCATGAACGCACCGACCACGACCACAACAAGGTCCGTGCCCACGTGGAGTCCATCGGCGACACCCTGGACGAAATCTTCCGGCGCTCTAGCCGCGAGGGCCTGCCAACGGGTACCATCGCGAACCTTCTGGCGGAGGAGCGCTTCCGCCATACCCCCGCTCAACCTCGGCACACGACCGGCAAGCTGGCCAAAGTGAGCTGAAATCATTGAGTTAGCCGTTGATGAGGCCGGGGCCAGACCCTGGCCTCGGTCCCCTGGGAATCCCTGACAGACACTGGACCCGGAGGCCCTTTAAGGTGCTTCCCTCGCAGCAGGATCGCACAGAACAGGAAGCTGTGGTGCCACCGGGCGGTTAGCCCACCGTTTGCCCGCAGCTTTCGGGGATGACCAACAACAACAATGCATTCGCAGGAGACTATGCTTATGTCTACCACTCCTTCCGGCAGCGCAGAGGGCGTCATGGGAGCAAGCACAAAGAATCGCGGCCACTGGTCGTCACGTCTGGCCTTCATCCTGGCCGCGACGGGGTCCGCGGTCGGCCTCGGAAACATCTGGAAATTCCCCTACATCACCGGTGAGAACGGCGGCGGTGCCTTCGTTCTGGTTTACCTGGTCTGTATTGCGGCGATCGGCATTCCCATCATGATGGCGGAAGTCATGATCGGCCGCCGTGGCGAACACAGCCCGGTCAACAGCCTGCGCCAGATCACCAGGCTCGATGGCCTCTCCCGGGCCTGGCCCATTGTCGGCGCCGTCGGCGTGCTGGCGGCCTTCCTGATCCTGTCGTTCTACTCCGTCATCGGCGGCTGGGCCGTGTCCTATGTGGGCACCGCGGCCACCGGCCAACTTGCGGGCAAGGACGCGGACGCCATTGGGGCGATCTTCTCGGGCCTGGTGGGCGATCCGGGAACCCTTCTGCTATGGCACACCGTCTTTATGGCGCTGGTCATGGTGGTTGTCGCACGCGGCGTCAGCGCCGGCCTGGAAAAGGCGGTCAGTATCCTGATGCCGGCGCTGTTCGTGCTGTTGCTGGTAGTAGTGGGCTACGCCATGACCTCCGGCCATTTCAGCGATGCTGTGGCGTTCCTGTTCGAGCCTGACTTTTCCAAGCTGACCACCAAGGGCGTCCTGATTGCCCTCGGCCACGCCTTCTTCACCCTGAGCCTGGGCATGGCGGTCATGATGGCCTACGGTTCCTACCTGCCCAAGGGCGTTTCGATTGCCAGGACGTCCATCACCGTGTCCATCATCGACACCGTCGTCGCCCTGCTGGCCGGTCTCGCCATCTTCCCGATCGTCTTTGCCAACGGCCTCGAGCCGGGAGCCGGGCCGGGCCTGATCTTCCAGACCCTGCCGTTCGCGTTCGGTCAGATGCCCATGGGCAGTTTCTTCGGCACGCTGTTCTTCATCCTGTTGATCTTTGCCGCCTGGACCTCGGGCATCTCCCTGCTGGAGCCCCTGGTGGAGTGGCTGGAAGAGCAGAAAGGCATGAACCGTATCGTCAGCACCCTGGGCGCCGGTATTGCCTGCTGGGCGCTGGGCATTGCCTCCATCCTGTCCCTGAACCTGTGGTCGGATATCCATCCGCTGGGTATGTTCGCCATGTTCGAAGGCAAGACCATCTTCGACCTGCTGGACTTCCTGACGGCCAACATCCTGCTGCCGCTGGGTGGCCTGCTGGTGGCCGTGTTCACTGGCTGGTTCATGTCCCGTCAGGCACTGGAGAACGAGCTGAACCTGCCAGCAGCCGGCTTCAATCTCTGGTACAACACCATCCGCTTCCTGACACCGGTGGCGGTTGCGATCGTGTTTATCTACAACCTGGTGTAATCCAGTCCGGCCGGGTTCCTTCGGGGCCCGGCCATTCCCCCTCACTTCCCCAGCAAGAATCCGTGTCGACCGATGTCGGAGACCGGTGTGAATCGACATTCGTGTCCATTTCTCCACCCTCGCTTGGCCGCTACCGGCATGCATCGCCGGTTAAGCGCTTCTGTTTCCGTCAGATATCCCTACACACGTTGAAGCCTGCAGTCCGGTAACAACATTTCGGTTACGTCATCCTGGCCCACAGCCCCCGGCGAACGGCGTAAAGTGTCTACAGAAGTTGTAAAGCGAAAGCCCTTGATCCTGGACTCTGCGCTACAACAATGACTATCAGAAGCCGCCGTTCGCGAGCAGGCCAAAGGGCGAGTCGCCCATGGCCAAAGGCCCGGTGCTCGAATGATTTTGCATCGGGCGCCGCGTTCGCCGGAAGCGAGTGGAGGTAAGTATGGATAATCCCAAGAAAGTCGTCACCGAAGAGCCCCGCAAAAGTCTGATTGTCCTCTTCCTAAGTGCGGTGTTCAGCATCATCGTCGGCATCGTGGCCCTGATGGCACCCGGTGCCGAAAACACCGACATGGCCGAAAACGTTGGTTGGGTTATGATCCTGGTCGGCTTGGGTGCGCTGGTGTTCTATATCATCGGCCGTAAGGAGCAACATCGTCCCTAGGGGACCGAGAGGTGGCAGGAGCGGGTCTGATACCCGCCCAGGAAAGCGCTCCGGCGGCGGTGATGGCCGGCAACGGATTCATACAGCAAGGCAAGTGGGATCCGTGGATTGAGTCCCCGCCGCGTCTCCCCCTACCCTGTCCCGCGAAGGGCAATTCCTCACCGGGCCGGCTATTCAAGCGCCGCCCGGCTCATACCAACTGCCGGACGCCACGAAGTAAGGGTTGAGCACGTCTTCCTTGCCATACTCCATGGGCGAATCATCCAGCTTGCGCACCTTGCCTCCGGCGGCTTCGAGTACGGCTTGTGCTGCTCCGGTATCCCATTCGCAGGTCGGGCCGAGGCGGGGATAGATATCAGCTTCGCCCTCCGCGATGCGGCAGAACTTCAGGGAGCTGCCGGCCTGGACCAGACAGTGCTCGCCCAGCGCTTCAATGAAGGTCCGGGTTTCGTCGTTCAGGTGGTTCTTGCTGGCCACCACCCGCTTGCTGGCCGGCGGTTCGACGACGCTGAGCCTGAGCGTCTTGCCTGCCCGGTCGCGCTTCCAGGCACCCTCGCCTTTCAGGCCCCAGTAAACCTCGCCCAGCGCCGGAGCTGTCACCACGCCCATTACCGGCTCGCCCTGCTCGACCAGGGCAATATTGACGGTGAACTCACCGCTGCGATTGACGAAATCCTTGGTCCCATCGATTGGATCAACCAGCCAGAAGCGCGTCCAGTAACGGCGCTCGTCCCAGGGGGCATTGGCGGATTCTTCCGAAAGAATGGGAATGTCCGGCGTCAGGGCTCGCAGGCCCTCGACGATGATGTGGTGGGAGGCCATATCCGCTTCGGTGATCGGCGACTTGTCGGCCTTGTGATCGACGGAAAAATCGGTCTCGTAAATTTCGAGTACCCTGGCGCTGGCCGCCTCGGCAATCCGGACCACCTCCGGAAGTAATGAAGAGTTCGAAGCCATGGGTGTCCTTTTCTGACGGGCAATTGTATTCGATCAGGGGCCAAGTCTAACGGAACCCGATTGCAACTGCGACGCGAGTCGGCATGAGGAAACCCGGGGCACTCGAACCAGCTAGCCGGCACCCGCACCGCCAGCACATCGCTCTCGACGCAGATCCTGCCGGCGGCCGTCAGCGTGCAACGGACCCGGATCTTCTTTTCGCCGGTCTCCTCGATCTTTGCTTCCCGACGCGTTCATGGCCATCCTTTTCAATGCGTCACGACCGGAACTGACCGGATTCCACGAACGGCAGGCACTGCAACCATGGCCAGACTCCGCTCGTATTGACTATGGTTTGAGGGAGAGACCGACAAATGGCCCCGATGATCCAGGCGGGAGGATTTCAGGAAATCGGGCAAAGGGAATTAGGAGGACGGACGCAGTCGGGAGCGGGCCAAAGGCACGGCCCGCCGCCTTGCCCATCAGATGTTGCTATCGTCGCCCCGGTCGTCGGCACCGGCCATACGCGTGGAGCCGCAGTGCAGGAAACTGGAGGATTGCAGCCACTCCTGGTCGGGATAGTAGGTGAAGACCAACTGGCCGCCCTTGAGATTGTCCACGACCTGGCGGATCACCTTGTTGCTCACGGCCGGGCAGCCGTGGCTGCGGCCGATGCGGCCGTAGCGCTGGACCCAGGACTGGGCCACGTATTCCGCGCCGTGGATCACGATGGCCCGTTGCCGGGCCAGGTCGTTGACGCCTTTTTCCAGACCGTCCAGGCGCAGCGCGTAGCCATGCCGGCCACGGTAGGTTTCACCGGCCTGAAACAGGCCGATGCTGGACTGGAAGCTGCCCTCGACGTTGGAGAACGCCGTGGCCTCGGTCATTCCGGAATTCTTGCCGTGAGCGACCAGTCCGCGCAGAACCAATGCCCCGGTTTCCAGGTCCAACAGCCAGAGACGTTTTTCGGAGGAAGGCAGGGAGAAATCGATCACGGCCAGACGCTTCGGCGAGCGAATCCCGTGGCTGACGGCACACTCGGAAGCCTGTAGCGCCTGTTGCAGCACCTTATGGCTCAGATTGGGAGCGGCCTTGCTGAGTTTGTTGTACAGCGCCTTGTCGAAGGCCGCTGCATGGCTTTGTAGTGCCAGAAGCTGTGAAAACAGTACGCCCAAAACGACTGCCAGAACGCGTTGCAAGCGTCTGTCGATCATGATTCTCTCCCTCGGGTGCGTTCGAATCCGCATGGACTTTGCCAGTGGCGGCTTCCGGAGCTGAAGCGATGCGGTGCCCCGAAAGGATGACGCATTTTATCCAAGGATTTCTGAGATGAGAATCCAGTTGCACAAAATTCGTACACTCAGGAACGTATGGACACTGGCCGGTTACGTTGTAACTGCTTTCTGCCTCGCTCTTTTTGCGGCACAGGCCCAAGCATTACATCGCCTTAATCCCGATCGATGCGAGGCGCTGCCGGACACGTCGGACTTCCATAGGGAGGCCATGGCGCGTTTCGCGACGCAAACCGGTCACTCGTCACCCTGGTCCGAACCGGCACACCTGAGGGGGCTCATCCAGCATCTGCAATCCCTCACGGACGATGGTCTGGCACCCTCCGACTACTGGCTTGCGGAACTGCAGGAGGCGCTGGCTCACCTGACGACCTGGGGACAGCTGCCCGACTGCGACAGGCGTCTGGCAACCGACGCCTATCTGCGGGCCCTGTCCGATCTGCGCTACGGTAAGGCGTTCCATCAGGAGGCCCCGCCCATCTGGCGCTCGGCCAACGTGTCCTCGGTGGACGATCCCGGACCACTGGTGGACCAGGCGATCGCCGGCCTGGATGACATGGATCGCGCCTTCGCCGACGCGCGGCCCCATACGGATCGCTACCGGAACCTGCGCAAGGGGTATGCCCGGGCCCGAACCACCCTGCCGGACCACTGGGTAGGGATACCGGATGGACCGACACTGGCAACCGGCGACTACGGGGATCGTGTGGCACGGGTACGCCAGCGGCTCCAGGCCCAGGGCTACCTGCCCCTTCCCCCGCGGCCCGATGTCATGAGCCGGTCCTTCGATGATGGGCTGTCACTGGCCGTCCGCCACTTCCAGCAACGTCACAGTCTGGCGGTCGACGGCAAGGTTGGCCGGCGAACCCTGCAACAGCTCAACGTCAGCCCGCAGCAACGCCTGCAGCAGATCCGGGCCAACCTGGAGCGGCTGCGCTGGCTGTCGCGGGACATGGAGAAAACGCTGGTGTTAGTCGATATCGCCGCCGCGCGGATCGAATTCTATGAAGACGGCGAGCGGGTCTGGTCGGGCAAGGCCCAGGTCGGGCGCCCCAAACGGGCCACCCCGGAGCTGAAGTCAGTGATCACCCACGTCACGGTCAATCCGCACTGGACCATGCCCCGCAGCATTTTCCTGAAGGACGCCCTGCCCGCCATCCGGCGCGACCCGGATTACCTCCGTGACCGCAACATCCGCATCCTTGACCGCTCCGGCGAGGAACGGCAACAGAGCGAAGTGGACTGGAATCACCCACAGGGACTGACGTTTCGCCAGGATCCGGGCCCCGGCAACGCGCTGGGTCGGGTGGCGATCCGTTTTTCCAACCCCTACGCCGTTTACCTCCACGACACACCGGCCGCCGGGCTCTTCAGCTCGCCCAACCGTTTCTACAGCTCCGGCTGCGTGCGGGTCCAGGGAGCCATGACGCTCACCCGGCTGCTGTTCCGGGATGCCAGTCCCGAACGCCAACGCGAGTTCGACAACGCGCTGGCCTCCGGCGAATCCCATAACGTTCCCCTGCCCCACGGGGTGTATATCCTGATGGCCTACTGGACGGCGGAAGCCGACGCCAGCGGACAGATCACCTACCGTCCGGATGTGTACGGCAGTGATCGGCCCCTGCTGGCGCTTCTGGACGATTAGGGGGCCCCTGGCTAACTGTAACGGGGGAAGACGTCGTCCGTTCCGCCCTTGGACAGCACCCACTGCCAGAGCTGGATGTCCCGGGCCCGGAAAATGCCGGCACAGGACAGCAGGTAATAGCGCCACATGCGGTAGAAACGCTCACCCAGTCGGTCGGCAAACTGCGGCCAGGCAGCCTCGAAATTGGCGTACCAGGCCAGCAGGGTGCGGTCGTAATCGGGCCCGAAGTTGTGCAGATCCTCCACCACGAACAGGTTATCCACCGCATCGCCGATCTGGCCGACGGACGGCAGCTCACCGTTGGGGAAGATGTAGCGGTCGATCCAGGGATCCGAATAGGGTTTGCGCTCGTTCTTGCCGATGGTATGCAGCAGGAACAGCCCACCATCCTTCAGGCAGCGGTGCGCCACTTCCATGAAGGTGCGGTAGTTCTTGTCGCCAACGTGCTCGAACATGCCGACGCTGGCCACCCGGTCGAACGTTTCGTCGACTTCCCGGTAATCCTGCATGCGGAATTCCAGCGGCAGGTCGGGGTAGTGTTCCCGGGCCCAGTGCACCTGTTCCCGGGAGATGGTGACACCGACACACTCCACCCCGTAATGCTCAGCAGCATAGGCCATGAAACTGCCCCACCCGCAGCCAATGTCCAGGACGCGCATACCGGGTTCCAGCTGGAGCTTGCGGCAGATGAGATCGAGCTTGGCTTCCTGGGCTTCATCAAGGGTGGTCGCGTTTTTCCAGTAGCCACAGGTGTAGGTCATGCGACGATCCAGCATCGCCTCGTAGAAATCGTTACCCAGGTCGTAGTGCTGTTCGCCCACCTGGTGTGCCCGGCGCTGGGTCTGGCGATTGACCAGCCGGCTCTTGATGGCTTGCCACAGAACGGTGGAGGGACGGACTTTCTCTTCCAGGCGGGCGCGAATGATCCGGTGGAAAAACTCGTCGAGCTGTTCGACGTCCCACTCTCCGTCCATGTAGCTTTCGCCGAGACCGAGGCTGCCGCCAGCAAAAATCCGCTCGGGGACGCCCGGTGCCTTCAACTGCATGTCCCAGGGACGCTCTCCCCCAATCTCGACACCCGCCCGCGCCATCAGGTCCTCCATCAGGCGATGGACAGACTTGTTCTCGGACAGGTACGGCGACTTTGACTTGGTAGCCATATCCATAACGCGTAGCTCCTACTGCCGTGGCCCGGTTCTGTAACGGGCGACTGGTCTGAATACCCCCTTGAAAATAACTTCCAGCTATTGTGATTTTGAATTAGATTGTTTTTACCGTTAACCCAGCTTGTGTCTATGACAACCACAGACGAAGCATAGACCGCCTGATTGTTAGATTGCCCGAACCCCGTTTCGTTTCGCTGACAGCCCCACCAACAAGGTAGCCTCCTAACCACTACAGGAGACGTGGCGCCGCCGCAACGGCACGGAATCATCCGGATCAAGCCCGGCCACGCCTTGATCCTGCCGCGAAGAGCCCCGGATAATCGCCTGAACGCCGGGAACCGCCCAGGCGTTGATCCGTGGTGCCTTAAAGTTTAGTCAGATGCGGGACAGCATGCCTCGCTTTACAGTACGATCGCATTCCATGTTAGCCCGCTCCCAATACAACTGGCCGGCGTCCATTGCCGCACTCATCCTCCTGCCGTTTTTCTTCGTGGGGGGCCCCGACTGGTCATCCGGCCCGCTGTTCAAAGCGGCCTGGAATCTCGGGCATATCCTTTTCTTCACGCTGTTTACCTTGGCCGTGCGCCCGCGCCGGTGGCTCAGCGGAGCCTGGCTGTGGCTTGCCTGCACGGCGTTCGTCACCGGAGTGGGCGTCATTATTGAGCTGATCCAGGGCAACGTCGGACGGGATAGCGACTGGCACGACATCTTCCGCAACCTGATCGGTACCTGGCTGGTACTGGCCTGGGGCTATCGTCCACCGGCGATCCGCTGGCGCCGGGTCCTCAACTGGACACTGCGCCTGACGGCGGCGGTGTTGCTGCTGCTGGAACTCCAGACCGTCGCCGCGGTGGCGGAACAGCAGTATCGGATCGCCAACCAGTTACCGACGCTGTACAACTTCGACGATCCCCACCCGCTGCATTACTGGCGGGGCCGCGTCCACCGGACCCAGGAGCACGCCAGCGATGTGGATGGCTTCCACCACAGCCTGCGCATGGACCTGCTGGGTATCAACCTCTATTCGGGCGCCTCACTGGACAACCTGCCGGAAGACTGGCGCGGTTACGACTCGCTGGAAGTGGTCCTGTTCAACCCGGACGACACGCCGCTGGATATGACCATCCGGGTCAACGACATCGTCCATGACCGCGGCCATGGCGTCTACAGCGACCGCTTCAACCGGCGACTGCATGTCAAACCCGGCCTGAACCGTTTCCAGATACCGATGTCCGACATCAGGAACGCACCCAAGAGCCGCACCATGGATATGGACGAAATCCGCCGGCTGGTGATCTTCACCACCCACATCAAACAGCCCCGCAGTATCTTTATCGTCCGCCTGGCCCTGGATTAGGAAGGCTACCTGCCGGTTTGGCGGACATCCTCTACACTGGTGGGAAACAGACATCTGCCGCATGCCCCAAAGGAAGACGTTGATAACCGGCTCACTGCACGGACAGGCAGCGACTCATGACGACCACAACCCTCAGTCTGCAACTGATGGACGCTACGGACCTGCCCCATGCGCTGCGCTGGCTGGGCGGTCACTTCGCCGAAGCGGGCGCACCGGAAGCGGCAGCGGCTGATCTGAAGGAGGTGCTGGGGTGCGTGGCGGTGGATATCTTCCACGTCGGGAAGACCCGGCATCAAACCCTTCACCTGCACCTTGAACTGGAGCTCGATCCAGGCCGGGTACAGCTCCGGTTCATCGACGATGGCCGCCCTTTCGACCCGTTAACGGATGCTTACCCGAAATGCGGCGCCCCATCCGCCCGCACCGGATCGCCGCTCGTCCGCCAGTTAACCGATGAGCAACGTTACCGACGTACGAAGGAGCACAATATCCTGGAGCTGACCCGCTATTTCGATCCGGTGCCGGGCCCGTAAGCGGGAACGGGCAGGTGCGCCAGCGCAGCCTGGAGCGTCTCGCCAATCCGGGCGTCGAGCTTGAGGGTCGAGATATCATCCGCCCGGGTGCGCCCCAGGTTCAGCGTCGCCATGGGCTTGCCCCACTCCCGGGCATAGCGGCAAAAGCGGAACCCGGAATACACCATCAGCGATGAGCCAATCACCAGCAGGCCATCACTCTCGCGCAACACATCCAAAGCCTGTGTCACCCGCTGCTTGGGCACGAAGTCCCCGAAAAACACCACGTCCGGCTTCAGGATACCGCCGCAGCGGGGGCAATCGGCGACCCGGAAGTCGCTGAAATCCACCTCCAGGTCGGCATCCCCGTCCGGCGCGGTCGTTGCCGTGAAATGCCGATAGTCCGGGTTCATGTCGCTGCAGCGCTCGTGCACCTCGTCCCGGTTGCAGCGATACCCGCAGTCCATGCAGATGACCTCGTCGGCCCGGCCATGCAGGTCGAGCACCGACCGGCTGCCGGCCCGCTGGTGCAGGCGATCCACGTTCTGGGTGACCACCAGGCGGGTGTGGGCCCGCCGTTCAAACTCGGCCACCAGGAAGTGGGCCGGGTTGGGCCGGGCGTTACGGATCACCGGCCAGCCGATCAGGCTACGTCCCCAGTAGCGCCGGCGCACCTCATCCTGCGTCATGAACGACTGGTGCTGAACCGGCTGCTTGCGTTTCCAGGCGCCCTTCCCGTCACGGTAGTCGGGAATGCCCGAATCGGTGCTGACGCCGGCACCGGTGAGGATCAACAGATTGGGATGATGCTGGATAAAAGCCGACAGCTGCTCGCCCGCCTGCCGGGAGAGTTCATTGACTTCGAGGGCAGGGTCGGTGGTCATAGATGAGCTCCAATACATTCGAGGACGTTGCGAGCGACGCGTAGTTTGGGCTGACGCAGGAAGCCCAACACACAGGGTTTGCGGCCAATCTTCTCTAACCAGCCGGTTTTTGAGAATTCATGGTCCAATCCTATATGCGATAACGGAGACGTCCGGTGCCCCCTTATTGTTGGGCTTCCTGCGTCAGCCCAACCTACACTCCTGAAACGTTTACAGCACTCTCTTTCGATGCTTCCACTTTAGAGACACGGGCTGCCGTCGCCAAGGGTTGAGAGTTTCGCGGTACCTCTATTTGGCAGACCATTATCTGGCGCGTTAAATTCCTCCCGCTCCCGAGGAGTTTCCCATGGCCGAACAGGACCGCTGCCCGCGTCGACTGACCCTGAACGGTGCCGGCACGCTCATGGGTGCCGGCATCACTCCTCTGCCCGTTCATCCAGGTCATAGCGCCTGAGCAGCTCGTCATAGTAGGGGGAAGCCTTCAGCCTGCGTATGGTGTCCGTGAAGGCATCGGCCAGCGCCCTGGCATCCGGGTATTGGCGGCTGATGGCCATGTAGATCGGACTGAGATCCACCGGTGGATCAATAAGGCGAATCTGGTCCTCAACACCCTGGCGCCTGGCCTCGAGCCGGATGGCAAAGGGGTTGCCTATGGCGACGTTAAAACGCCCTCCCACCACCATCCGCACCAGCGTCCGTTCATCCAGCACGGGATCCTTGTGCAGGAAATCCGCATCGTCGAAGGCCAGGCCATAGGTATAGCCGCGGATAACCCCGATCATGTGTCCTTCCAGCTCATGGAGGTCGCCGTCGAACGTCAGCTTGGAATCCATACGCGTGAAAAAGGCGTTGACTTCCGTGGCGTGGGGCTCCTGAACGTAGATCACATCCCGGGCCCGTTCCGGTGTGTAGTAGAAGGTGGTCACCAGGTCGACATGGCCACGCTCCAGGGATTGCAGGACCCGCGGCCAGGACAAGCGCTGGTAGACGATGCGCAGGTTCAGTTTGTCCGCCAGGTAGTTGATCACATCGACGGAAATACCGGTCAGGTGACCTTCCCGGGTGTAGTAGAAAGGCGGGTAATCCACTTCGGCCAGCGCCGCCACGAGAACCGGGCCTTCCGCGGTGTGATCGACCGGCTCAGCCCTGGCGGCCCCGCAGAGGGCGATTTGCAAAAAAAACACGCAAGCCAGAATGCGACAGGGAAACGCACTCAAACCAGAAACCTCCGGGGAGCCGCCGGATACCGCGGGGTCGCCTTTGACTCTCAGTGCGATTCGCGAGCATGCGCGGCTCCCTGGTCTGGGGACGCCAGGCCAACCTCCCGTCTGGCCTGTGCCGGAAAATGGGTGGCCGTCCCTGGGTTCTCACTCACCATTAATAATAGTTCATCATGTTGAAGAGGTCGTCGGAATTCCAGAAACCCTCTGAGGCGTTGCCCGCATCGGGTATTGCCGCTACCCCAGTGCGCACGGCGTCTCCCCAAAAAAAATCCCCTGGCCGACAGCACCAGGGGATCAGGCCTGTTGGTGCCCTGGTGGTCAGTGACCGTAAATCCGCATCTGCGTGTTCTGTATCGACAGGTCGTCAAACGCCACCGAGCCGATGGAGGTTCCCCCCACCAGCACGCCACCGATGTTCATGTCCGCATCGAAGGTGTTGAGATCCACCGCCAGACTGTCGTTCCCGGCCCCGTTGGGCGCCTTGTAGACGTCAATGTCAGCAATCGCCCCCAGGGTGACGATGTTCGGTGAGTCGTCATAGCCGGCACCAGTCAGCTCCAGGTCACGAATGCCGACAGCCATGAAGGGGACGTCCACATCCATGTCGTCGATGGCGAAGCGGGTTTTCAGGTTCAGCTTGTCGGTCGCGGTGTCCACGCGGATTTTCATCTCGGTGGCAAGACCCTCGATCGAGAGGTTATCCATCAGCAAGGTGCTGTCGGTATCGCCTCGCAGTTCCCAGGCGCCGGTGCGCACCGCAAAGTCGATCGGAGAACCGTAGAGCGGAAAGACATCGATCGCCGCATCGCCGTCCGCCAGCACGTCGATGTTGATCTTGATGTTATCGATCAGGTCGGTGGCCTCGTTGGGGATAGCAAAGCCCAGTTCCGAGAACATGTCGTCGCGGTTGGCACCGCCGATAAAGACGTCGCTGACCGCCAGCGTGCCTTCATCGGTATAGCGGACCTCGCCAATGTTGACCTGGGTTTCCAGTTCGATGGTGACGCCGGCCTGGCCGGTTATGCCACCCATCGCGGAGTCGTCGAGCGCCTTCAGTTCGGCCTGCGCCGCCAGGGGCAGTCCGGATACAGCCAGCGCCAGGGCTGTGGGTTTCAGGCTTTTCATCGTGATGTTCCCTCGTTGCTTGTTGTTATCGGGGCCCTCTTGGCCCCTACCGCGGGCATCCGGGCGCCCCGCGGGGCGCCCGGTGCTGCTTTACAGGTTTGGCGTCAGCGCCAGGTCGATGGTGTTGCCTTCCCCTGCCAGGAACAGGTTCAGGATGTCGGTCAGACCACCGCAATGCTCCAGCGGCGGCAGCGCGTAGGTGCCGGTGAGGTTGCCACCGTCCAGCGGTGCAAAGGTTTCGCCGTCCGGCGTCTGCATGTCGATGGTGACCGGCTCGACGGTGCGGCATTCTTCGCCGCCACCGATCGGCAGTTGGAAGCCGAACAGGTTGACCGTGACCTTGGGCACGTGCACATACAGCGTGGACTTGGCGGTCAAGGTGCCGTCGATCAGGGTACCGGTGGTGTCATCGACCGGCTCAAACTCGACGTTCGCCGTTGCCTTCAGGCGTTTGAACAGCTTGAGGATGCGGAACGAGCCCTGGGTGGGTTCGATATTCAGGTCGGCGGTGTACATGCCGGTGGCCAGGTTCAGTACCGCGTCGATGCTACCGGTCAGCGGCAGGCTGGAGTCGGAGGCCTTGATATGCGTGCTGCCTTCCAGGTCCAGCAGGAAGTCGACGGTGCCGGAACTGCCATCGTCACCTTCACCGGTCAGGGCCACATCCACCGCCGGGTTCTCGGCGTCGTCGGACTCGATGGTCAGGGTGGCCGAGCTGACCGCGGCGGTATTGGCGGTGTACGTCACCGTGACGGTGCAGCTCTGGTCCGCGGGCACGGTGGCGCAGTCGCTGGTTTGCATGAAGTCGCCGGCATTGGCGCCACCCAGGGAGATGGCCGTTACGTTCAGGACCGCGGAACCGGTGTTGTTGACGGTCACGGTCTTCTCGCTGCTGGTGCCCACCTGGATGGTGCCGAAGTCGACACTGGCCGGCTCCACGCTGATTGCCGGCAGGGCCTGCATGTAGCTGGTGCCGGTCAGCGGAATCTCGACCGTCGGGTTATCCGGATCGCCGGACTGGATCGTCAGCGTGGCGGTCTGGTCACCCTCGCCGCTGGCGTAGTAGGTCAGGTCGACGCTGCAGCTTTCACCCGGTGCGACCGTCGTACAGTTATTGGTCTGCATGAAGGCATCGGCATTGGCGCCACCCAGCGTAATACCGTTGATACCCAGGGCCGCCCCGCCTTCGTTGGAGACCGTCACCGATTGTTCGCCGGTCAGGCCGGACTGCACGTCGCCGAAGTCCACTTCCTCAGGCGCCACGGCAATGGCCGGGTCCGGATCCGTCTCGCCGCTGACGACCTGGAAGGTCTGCAGGACCGTGTCCTGGTCGGCCACCTGGGTACAGTCCGCCGTGAACTGACCGATGGGGTCCGGCGCAATGCTGCCGTCCGCGGTGCGGGCGGTCATCTCCAGTACCAGGCCACCGACGTTGATGGTGCCCTCGCCCACCTGGTCGGTGGTGAAGGTCTGGGCCGGGGCTTCGCCGGAGGCCGGAATGGTGAAGGACCCGCTGGTGTCGGGGATGTCCGACTGCGGAATGGTCAGCGGCACCACGATTTCCTGGTCGCCGGTCACCGTACTGATGATGTTGGTGGATGTGGCCGTTCCCTCGATCGTGGCAGAACCCACCAGCTTCAGGCCGGTGCGCGAGGTCTCGTTGACGGTGGTAATGGCCTCGATCTGGAACGGGCCGATCGCCTCACCCACCGTCGCCTCGGAGGGAATGTCCGAGGAGATCTCGGCCACGATGGGCTGGTCCCCGATCAGCGGGAATGGGCAGGTGTATTCCAGGGTGAGGGATACGGGCTCGGCGGTCGCAGCGCCACTGGCCGCCATCAGTGCCGCAGCGCCAATGGCGGCCGGCAACAGGCGCGTTTTCCTGCGTACAGTCGTCGAATTCATGATTCGTCCTCTAAGTGAGCGTATTTACTGTTCTTGTAGGGCTCGCAGACTGCATCGATGAGGTCCGATCTTGCGGCGTCTCCTTGTCGTCTGCATTCGTCACGACAGACAACTGCCAGGGCCCCGTGAAAGCAGCCGGGGCTATTCGCACGGCCCGCTTCGGGCACAGTGCATCACGGTTATTAGGCGGGTTGGGTCCCCGGGCGGTCATTGCCAGAAACGGCAAGAACGTTGACAAAAAAGGAAAGCGCGCGGGCGATTCGCTGGAATCGTGAAGTGGATCAAATTCCGGGAAGCAGGGTTCAGCGACGGCGGCGGCGCACTTCGCCCGGAGTCTGACCGGTCCAGCGCCGGAAAGCGCGCGTGAAACTGGCCTGATCGCTGAATCCCATCCTGTCCGCAATCACCTCCAGCGGCAGGTCGGTTTCAGTGAGGTAGCGGTTGGCGTAGGTCCGGCGGATGTCGTTGCGGATGTCACGAAACGAGGTCCCCGCCAGGGCCAGGTGGTGGCGCAGCGAACGTGGGCTCATACCCAGGTCGGCAGCCACGGTATCCAGGTCGCCGCCGCGCCCCGGATGGTTCATCAGGCGCTCACGGACGCGGGTGACGATCTCACGCACGGAGTCCGGCTCCATTTCCTCCCGCGAGCGGGCCCGCGCCAGAGAATAGGCCAGGTTCCGCTCCCCGTCGGCCACCGGTCGACCGGTGAGCGGCATGGTGACCTGGTTGAAACGACTGCCGAACTGCATTTCGGCACCGCGGGCCAGCGTCTGCCAGCAGCGGGGACTGAGGGCAGTCGGAAAATCGAATTCAAAGCGAAAGTCACGACAGACCTGCGACGCCAACGCGTGGATGCTGCCCATGTAGATCTTGGCCATGAAGGCCCGTAGATCCCCCAGGTCCCAGTTGTCCCGCAGTCGAATGCAGAGGCTGGTGCCGGTGGAACTCAACTCCATCTCCATCACCGGCAGGCCCACCCGCAGGTACTGGACGATCATACTCACCAGCTTGCGCTGATCCTGCTCCTGCTGTCCCAGGAGCGCATAGCCGAGCAGGCCATGGGCCGGAAAATCCAGTTGCTGGCCAAACTCAAAGGGCGTGCGTTCATCCTGGATCAGCCATTCGGCCTGGTTGAGGATCCCGATAACCTGGTTCATCGACAGGAACGCATCCGGGTTGGCGAGCTGGGCCGGATCAACGCCGCTCTCCTTCAGCAGCGCCTGCCGGCCAATACCCTTGCTCTCCATGAAGCGCACAAAACGGCGCGCATAGCGCATCGAGACGATTGGCACGTTATAGGCCATGCGGTTGGATGGTTGCATCGCGTTTCATCCCTGAGTCAGACATGTAGAGGGTTGCTGTTCTCGAGCCTCTGACTGCTGGCGATTTTCCCTGTCGCCCAGAAGAACGTCTCCAATGCACCGGTCACTTGTGCCGGTACAGACCGCGGGGAGATTTCCGGAGTATAGGAAGCGTCACACCATGGCTTTCTGCCAACCGGTCACACTTTGTACAGGTTGGCCGGATATGACAACCGGCCAACGTGAACGGTCGACCACGTCAGGTGGGCCAGCCGCTGACCGTCAGTGGGGTGGGTTCCCGCTCCACCAGCACCCGCCCATCCCGGATTGAGGCCAGGACCGGCGACTGGTTGCGCAGGACATCATACGGTGTCGCCCCGTTCAGCACGACGCAACGGGCCGGCAGCCCCGCCTTTATGCCGTACTCCGGCAGGTTGAGCACGGCGGCCCCGTTGTCGGTGATCAACTCCAGCGCCGTCTCGATCCGGTCCATACCCAGCATGTGGCAGGCGTGGAGTCCGACATCCAGGGTGCGCAGCAGGTTGCCGTTGCCCATCGGGTACCACGGGTCACGGATCGAGTCCTGCCCCATCGCCACCTTGAGTCCGGCGTCCAGCAGTTCCGGAACCCGGGTAATCCCGCGACGCTTGGGGTAGCCGTCAAAGCGGCCCTGCAGGTGAAGGTTTTCCGTGGGCAGTGCCACAAGACGGAGGTCGGCCCGGGTCAGTAACCGGAACAGCCGGCTGCAATACGCGTCGTTGTAGGAGTGCATGGCACAGGTGTGGCTGGCCGTCACCCGGCTTCCGTAGTCCCGGGCCAGGGCTTCGGCAGCGAGCACCTCGAGGAAGCGCGAGGCCGGGTCGTCGATCTCGTCGCAGTGGACATCCACCAGCCGGTCGTGACGTTCGGCCAGGTCCATCAGGAAACGCACCGATTCCGCGCCATAGTCCCGGGTATGTTCGAAATGCGGGATACCGCCAACCACATCCGCACCGATTTCCAATGCCCTGCCCATCAGGTCACGACCGCCTGGGAACGACAGGATGCCTTCCTGGGGAAAGGCCACGATCTGCAGGTCGACGAACTCGCGCACCCGCTCGCGCACGTCCACCATGGCCTCCAGGGCCACCAGCGAGGGGTCGGTGACGTCCACATGGGTCCGGACATACTGGATGCCGTGGGCGGCGAACAGGCGCAGGGTGTCTTCAGCCCGTCGGATGACGTCGTCGCTGGACAGCATCGGCTTGCGCTCGGCCCAGCACTCGATCCCCTCGAACAGCGTCCCGCTGCGGTTCCAGCGCGGCTCACCGGCCGTCAGGGCCGCGTCCAGGTGGATATGGGGCTCGACGAACGGTGGCGTCACCAGGTTGCCGCCGGCATCCAGTTCCCCCTCTGCCACCGGCGCCGACGGCTCCAGTGCCTGTGGCGTCCCAAACCGGCCGCCGGTGATCGGCAGCCGGAACAGGCCGGTCTGCCCCGGCAACCGGGCATGGGTAATGGCACTTGCTTGTGAGGTCATATCATGTCTCCAGAGAGGTGGATGCCGCCATTGACGAACCTGCCGAACGCCCGGTTGATGGCGGCCGCACCGCCCATACTGACGGCGATGGGGACAAGCATGGTCGGCGCAACAAAGATTGTGCAACCTGCACGACAGGGGACAGAATGCCAGTCAGGCCGGCTGCCACTCACAACCGGTGCACCCTGGGGCACCTGCACCCGATTGATTGTCACTTATAGATATAAACTATTACAAAATAAGTAAATCTACGCTGTTTAAACCCGGGGGTTCGCCCCTATACTTAAAGTAGAACCTGAAAACAGGGTATCGTTTCCAGGTCTCCATGCAGTCGGCCACAAGGTAGACGCAATGCTGAACTCCGCAGTCACACGCATACTGATCGTTCTGGCGATATCGCTTTTCGCCATCGGCAGTACCCTGTCCCATCCGTCCAACCTGGCGGTGGATCAGGCGGTGGTCAGCGGTTTCAGCATGGATATGACCGGCGATCTGGCCGACGATGGCCCGTCCCCAGGCGACTTTTTCGTTTTTATCCTCACGACTGGCGTCATAGCGCTGGTTGGCTTGCAGCAACTGGCGGGAAACACGCCGCAACCCGCCAAACAGGCCAGGGAAGTCTACTACCCGGTCCAACCCCAGGGTCCTCCTGCTCAGCACTGATTCCGTGATTGCCGTTACCGGCTTATGGCGCCGTTCCCGCGCCTGCCGGACACCCAACGAAATCAAGCTGAGAGTATCTGCTTTATGATGAATTACCGTGCATTACCCACCAGCGAAGTGATTGGCAACCAGCGTATTGTGGAGCCGAACCTGTCCCCCGAGCTGACACCGGATGATCCGGCCACGGCGGTGATGCGGGACTTCCGCAAGAAGCGCCCGGCCACCATCAGTGCCGATACCCCCATCCCCGAGGCGCGGATCATGATGAAGACCGCGGATGTCCCGCTGAAACTGGTCGTCAACCGGAGGGGCGAGTTTGTGGGAATCATTTCGCTGAAGGACATCCTGGGCAAGAAAGCCATGTCCAAGGCCCACGCCATGAGTGTCGGCGTCGAAGAAGTCCATGTGAGGGACATCATGCGTCCGGCCAGCGAGTTCCCGAGCATCCACATCCGCAACCTGCACGATATGCGTATCGGCGATGTGGTGGAAACGTTCAACCGGGCCAACACGGACCATTTCCTGGTCTTCGAGGACGATTCCGAGAACCCCGGCAGCACCTGCCTGTGTGGTCTGATTTCGGCCAGCCTGGTGGCCCGCCGCCTGCATATTGCCCTGGACAGCGGCGCCCGCGCCCGGTCCTTCTCGGACATCGTCAACGCGGTTCACGGTCACTTCGAGTGATTCGCTGACCACCCCTACCCGCGGACCGTTCCGGCGGCGATACACCCAGCCATGGTCGCCGCCGGCCACCTGCGTTTCATGCAGGCGTGGATAAGCGGGAGCAACGGCCGGGACACGTTTCAGTGCGCGTGTTCCCGGCGCTCACGCAACGCTTCGAAAGCGTCTTCCCGCCAGGGCCGGTGAGTGGCCCACTCAAGATCCTCGCGCTTCAAACCCAGCGCCTCGAGCGCAGCATCGTCCAGCACCAGCAACTGGCGGAGGTGGCGACGCCTACGCCATAGTCGATACCAGTGATCCATTTCCTCAGTCAGGGCCACCGGTGGCATGGCCGGCATATAGAATTCCGGCATCTGCCGGCCCGTTGACTCGGTTCTCTTGTCGACGGACTGTTTAGACCTGTTCATGATGCTCACCTCCTCGGAGGTTCGTCACTGACCGGGCGTTCTCGCCGGGCGGTCTTCATAGGTACAGATTGCTCCTATCACCGGGTTTTATCAATCGACGGGCCGGCCTGCCAAACGCCGTCCGGCGGGTCGAGGCGGCTTGCGACCTCTCGCTCGCTCAGGCAGCCTGATCACTTTGCTCGCCTCCGGGGTCATCCTGACAATCCCTTAATTTGACGCCCGCGAGCGACCGCGCCAGTGTGGAAAATGCTGTCCACCCCACGATCCGACCAGGAGGTGAACCGACGCATGTCCGCACAGCCAGCCGATCAACAGCGGCTCAACCGCTATTCCGCCGACCGGGACACCTATACCCTCGTGATCATCACCGATGAGGATCACGACACCCAGGTGGAACTGGAGGATGGCCAGGTAGCCTGGCAGGCAACGTTACGTTATGACCGGTTGCACCGGCGCGGCGACAGCTACCAGTTGGAAGAGATCGCGCCGGAAGCCGGGGGCGAACACCGACTGATCAGCCTGATTGCCGAAGGCGGCCGCGGCGCGGAATTCTCCGAACTGGTCATGTTCGGCGAACGCCTGCTGACCTTCGACGACCGCACGGGGCTGGTGTGCGAGATCCGCAACGGCAACCAGTTGGTGCCCCGCCAGATCCTGATGACCGGCAGCGGCGACGAATGCTTCAAGGGTTTCAAGAGCGAATGGGCGACGCTCAAGGACGACAGCCTGGTCGTCGGCAGTCACGGCAAGAAACCCGCCGAGGAATGGGTCAAGCAACTGGATCGGGACTATCGGCTCGAAAGCCTCGACTGGCAGGCTCGTTACCGGCGGATTCGTGATGCCCTGGGCGTTGGCGAAGACGGCTATGTCATCCACGAGGCGGCGGAGTGGCACCCGGAACGCCGTGAATGGCTGTTCTTCCCCCGCAAGATCTCCCATGAGCCATTCGATGAGCCGGTGGACGAGCGGGAGAAAGGCAGCAATACGCTGATCATTGCCGACGAGGATTTCGAGGATATCCGCACGCTGACCGTGGGTGAGCGCGTTCCCGAGCGTGGGGTGTCTTCCTTCAAACTGGTGCCCGGGCGGGCGAATGAATGCATCGGCCTGAAGAGTGTTGAAATCGGCGACCATACCGAAACCTATCTGTTCTGCTTCGATCTGGACGGCCATGTCCTGCAGGAGGATACCTTTCTCGGTCACTACAAGTGCGAAGGCGTGGAAATTCTCTGACGGCTCCAACCGTTGATCTCGGTCATCCGCCGGGTAGAAAATCCATCACAGCCATAGCCATTGCCGATTTTCTACGAGCCTTTCCAATCGTTAGCATGATAGCGATCGTCACCCAGGCAAGGAGAAGCCCATGGCTGAGAACGCGGTATCCAGTGAAACGCCCTCCAGGCAAGCGTTGGTTGTCGAAGGTGGGGCCATGCGCGGCATTTTTGCCGCGGGTGTGCTCGATGCCTTCCTGGCCAACGATCATGTTCCCTGGGATTTCACCGTTGGCGTCTCGGCGGGCTCGACCAACCTGATTGGCTACCTGGCCGGCGATTTCGGCCGCAATTACCGGGTGATCACCGATCACGCCTGCCGGCCGGAATTCATCAACTGGCGACGATTCCTGCGCGGCGGCCACCTGTGCGACGTGCGCTGGCTCTGGCAGCAGTCCTTTTCCGAGGTCTGGCTCAATCTCGAGCGGTTCCACCGGCAGGCGATTCCACTGTGGGTGGGCACGACCGCCATCAACAGCGGCGAGCCCCGCTACTATCGGATTGACCGGGACAACCTGCACGATGTCTTCACCGCCTCCTGCTCGATTCCGGTGGCCTTCCGGGATTTCCCCCGGATCGACGGTGAGCCGATGACCGACGGCGGAATCGCCGATTCGATCCCGGTGCGCTGGGCCTACGAGCAGGGGGCACGGGACATCACCGTGGTCCTGTCCAAGCCGCGTGGATTCCGCAAGAAGCCGGGACGCTTTCCCGGCCTGATGCGACCTCTCTTCGGTGCCCACCCGGCACTCTACGAGGCGATCCGAACCCGTCCGTACCGCTATAACGCGACGTTGGACTTCATCGACCATCCACCCGACGACTGCCGCGTCCGGGTGATCGCACCGCCGGATGAATTTCCGGTGGAACGCCTGACCACCGACCCGGCCAAACTGGACCAGGGCTATCAGCAGGGCATGCGCGCCGGCAGCGTCTATCTCCGGGAATCCGGCCAGGAAAAAAACCTGGCCCAGGCCTGTTAGGAAGCACCTACCGCAGTTGGCTGTCCTTGCTGCCGCGCCGATTGTAGCCGGCCACCGGGCGTTCGTTCCGGTCGTGCTCGGCCTGGCACTGGACACAGAGGCGCACGCCCGGCAACGCTTCACGCCGGGCCGGCGGGATCTCGGCCTCACACTCTTCACAATGGGTCAGGCTCTCGCCCTCGGGCAACTGGCGGCGCGCCCGCTCCAGTGCCTCTTCCACCGTGCTGTCGATCTGATCCTGAACGGCGCCGTCTCGCGCCCATCCTCCGGCCATAACGTTTCTCCCGGCTGGCTTGCAGATGCCTCTATCATAACGCGTCGCGGGCAATGACCACAGACCCGGCGCCAACTGTCAACTTGTGTCAAGAACGCCGCAATCCTTGTCATTTGGGACTACAGTTCTAGTACAAGTTCGGGCACAGGGTCGTACTGCACCTGAACGGGTTCGATCCTGCCCTTGACTGCGCAGGGATGCCGGGGTGTTTGACCGCATCGTCGTTATGCAAGGAGGCCTGAATGGCATCTACGTCTGTCCGTGGCAGACGGCCCCATCGATTGAAAACGGCTGGACTGGTGACCTGCCTGATCATTCTGCTGGTCACGGCGGTCGGCTTTACGATTTCCGCGGTGCAGATCCAGTCCGCCATTGCCGGCTATGTCGGCGGCAACGGTATCTGGTCGCGGGCCCAGTTGACGGCGGTCTCCTACCTGGACGCCTACGCCGCCCATGGCCGGCCGGAAGACCTGCGTCTCGCACGCCAGTGGCTGGATATCCCACTGGGCGATATGGACGCCCGTCTCGCCATGGAAGAGCGCCCGCTGAACTACGAGGCCGCCCGCCAGGGCATGTTGCGGGGCGACAACCACCCCGACGACCTCGCCGGCATGATCAGGCTGTTCCGCTACTTTGCCGACCTCGGGGTCTTCCATAAAGCCGTCGAAGCCTGGCGCGATACGGATCCATACCTGCTCGAGCTCAACCGGATCGCCCAGTCGCTCGCCGGGATGTGGGCCTCGTCCAGCCCAGACACAGACCAGATCCGTACGGTCCAGGCACGACTGGATGAGGTCAACCAGGAACTGCAGGTCTATGCCCGCCGGTTCCGGGTGGACATGGGCGAAGCGGCACGCTGGACCACGACCGCCCTGTCCGTGGTGAGCGCGGTGCTACTGATCCTGCTGGCGCTGGTGGCCTGGCGCCTGGGTGCCCGGTTGGCGCAGATCCAGCAACGTAGCGAGCAGAAGTTCCGCTCCATATTCGAGCAGAGCGCGGTGGGCATCCTCCAGATCGATTCCCGGGGGATCGTAATCGACGCCAACCAGGCAGCCTGCCAGATCCTCGACACACCGGACGATCGCCTGCTGCATACCCCATTCATGGAGCGCATCCATCCCGAGGACCTACCCATGGATGCCGGGCCGCATCGGGCCCTGCTGCGGGGTCGGATGGACAGCTACACACTGGAACAGCGGCTGCAGAAGGGCAGCGGCGAACACCTGTGGGCCCGGCTCACGGTTTCGATGGTGAACCGGCGGGCCGGCGAGGCCACCTATTTCGTGGTGATGCTGGAAGATATCTCCGAGTCCCGCCGACTGGCCTCGGAGCTGAGCTATCAGGCCACCCACGACGCCCTGACCGGCCTGTTCAACCGGCGTGAGTTCGAACACCGCCTGGCGAAGACACTCGGCCGCGCCCGGGCGGAACGCTCCGAACATGCCCTGTGCTTCCTCGATCTGGACCAGTTCAAGGTCGTCAACGATACCTCCGGTCATGCGGCAGGCGACCAATTGCTCAGAGACGTGGCCAGGCTCGCCGAATCGCGCCTGCGGGAGGGAGACATCCTGGCCCGCCTGGGCGGCGACGAGTTCGGCCTGATCCTGCAGAACTGCCCCCTGGAGACGGCCGCCGGCGTAACGGAAAAACTCCGCCAGGCGCTGACCTCCATCGCCTTCACCTGGGAGGGAGAGACCCACAGCGTCGGCGCCAGCATCGGCGTGGTCCCGATCTCCGCCGGGGCGCCGGATGTCGTGGAACTGCTGCGTTCGGTGGACATCGCCTGTTATATGGCCAAGGAAGGCGGTCGCAACCGGGTTTACGTGTCCTCCTCCGACGACCGCCAATTACACCTGCAGCGTGGCGAAATGGCCTGGATCAACCGGATTCAGGCCGCCTTGAACGAAAACCGCTTCTATCTCGACGCACAGCGGATATTGCCAGCCGCAGACAATCGCCAGGGCCTGCGCTATGAGGTGCTGATACGGCTGACCAACGAGCAGGGGGAAACGGTCTCGCCCGCCGCTTTCCTGCCCGCCGCGGAGCGCTTTGGCGTCGTCCACAAGATCGATCGATGGGTCATCAGCGAAGTGATCGGGCAGTTGGCCCGGGCCCGCCAGCACCTGGACGCGCTCGACGCCTGCCACATCAACCTGTCGGGGCGCACGCTCGATCATCCGGACCTGGCCGACTTTATCCTCGACGAGCTCAACGCCCATAATGTGCCGGGCAGCAAACTCTGTTTCGAGATTACCGAGACCGCCGCCGTACATAACCTGCTCGATGTGCGGGCGTTCATGACGCGGTTGCAGCAACTGGGCTGTACCTTTGCGCTGGACGATTTCGGCACGGGCCTGTCGTCGTTCGGCTATCTCCGGCAGTTGCCGGTAGACTGCCTCAAGATCGATGGCTCGTTCGTCCGGAACATCACCCGTGACCGGAACGACCTGGCCATGGTGCGGGCCATCCACGACATCGGCCGCACGCTGGACAAGCTGACCGTCGCCGAATGCGTCGAGGGCGCCGCCGCAGCCGAGCTGCTCAGGGAGGTGGGCGTGGATTACCTGCAGGGATTCGGCCTGCATCATCCGTGTCGCTTCCGGGAACTGCTCTATTCCGGTTCCCGCCCGAATCCGGACGGCGAGCCATCCATGAGCGAACAGGTTCGATAGCCCGGACCATTCTGCCCCCGGCATGTCATGATTCGGGTCAACTGAATCCCGGCTTCCGACTTGATTTTGCACCAAACCAGGGCATATGGTTGCGGCCCTTTTTTACTCAGGCATGATCAATGGGGATCCGCAACGAACGACTGCGCTGGCAACTGGTGTCCGGCGTGCTACGGGCACTGCACCTGGAACGGCTGACCGCACGCTACAGCCACCGGGCGGTCATGGCAGGTTTCAGTTTCCTCAACGGGACGGTCAGCATTGCGCTGATCGCCTTTGTCGCCCTGATCACCCAGCAGGCATTCATCTTTCCGTCCCTGGGCGCCACGGCGTTTATCCTGTTCCACGTCCCGATGGCCGCCCCGGCGTCCCCACGCAATACGTTGTGCGGCCACCTGATCGGTGCACTGATGGGCTACGCCAGCCTGCACCTGTTTGGCATCGCCGATGCTCCGTCGGCGATGGCCACCGGAGTCGATCCGGCCCGCGTGGGCGCCGCCGCCGTTTCCCTGGGTGCCACCGGCTTTGCCATGGTATGGCTGCGCGTGCCGCACCCGCCCGCCGGTGCCACGGCGCTGATTGTTTCCCTGGGACTGATGCCCGGACTGGATCAACTGCCGGTACTCATGGCGGGCGTCACCATGCTCCTGTTGCAGGCCTTCACCCTCAACCGCCTGGCGGGCCTGCCCTACCCATTCTGGAGCAGCCGCCCCGACGACGTCCCGGTCGCAACCCCCAATCCTTCCCCCTGAGTCACCGGCACCATCTGGCCCGACGGCCCGGAGCGGGCTATAACAAGGGTAAGCCCGCTGCGCAGGAATCGCCGATATGGACATAATCAGCGCTACGCCCGACCACGGCCTTGCCATAGCCGAACTCGCCCTGATGGCCGGTGAAGGGATTCCCGCCCATTTCTGGGACCTGGCGCGCCGCCCGGATCAGAGCAGTCTGGAATACGGTGCCGAGCGAGCCGCCAGCCCCGGCCAGAACTTTTCCTACAGGAATGCCCATCTCGCAGTGGGCGAAGGGCGAGTCATGGGCATGCTACTGGGCTACCGCCTGCCCGATGCCGACGCCGCCGAGGACCTGGAAGACCTGCCGGATTTCATCCGTCCGCTGGTGGAACTGGAACAGTGCGTGCCGGGCTCCTACTACATCAACATGCTGGCCACCTATCCGGCCTTTCGTGGCCAGGGTATCGGCACGGCCCTGATGGAACGGGTACCGGAGTGGGCCCACGCGAAGGGCTGTGACCTCGCCAGTGTGGAAGTGTTCGAGCAGAGTCCAGGCGCCATGCAGCTTTACCAGCGCCTGGAGTACCGGATTGTGGAGTCGCGGGAGGTGGTGCCTCACCCGTGTTATCCCTACACGGGCAAGGTCTTTCTGCTGACAAAGCGCGTCTGACCGGCGGCCCTGTAAGCCGCCGGTCCCGGCAGGGCTCAGGCGGCCTGTTCCTGCTGGGCCTGATACTGTCCCTGCCGCGCCAGGCTGTTCAGGCGGGCACGCTTGAAGAAGGCCTGCTGTGCTTTCTCGCGGTTGGCGGGATCCCCGCCCCACGCCTGCATCGCATGCTCCTGCAAAGCCCGGCCATAGGACATGCTCAGCTGCCACGGCGCCCTGTCGCGCAGCTGGTTCAGGGCGTTCAGGTTGGCCGTGGCCTGCTCCGGGGTCTGTCCGCCGGACAGGAAGTTGATGCTGGGCACGGCCGCCGGCACGGTCCGGCGCAGGATACGCAGCGTCATCTCCGCTACCTCCTCCGGCGCAGCCGGTCCGCGATCCTTGCCGGGCGTGACCATGCTGGGCTTGAGGATCATGTGTTCCAGCACCACGCCATGCTGGTGCAGGGCATGGAACACCGCGTGCCAGACCTGCTCGTTCACCTCGGCCGCCCGTTCCATGCTGTGATTGCCGTCGATCAGCACTTCCGGCTCGACGATGGGGACGATGCCGGCGGCCTGGCAAACGGCCGCATAGCGCGCCAGCATTTCCGCATTGGCCGTCAGCCCCAGTGCGGTCGGGTTATGGTCGGTGATGGGGTAGACCTCACGCCACTTGGCAAAGCGCGCGCCCTGGGCCTTGTAGCCATCCAGGCGTTCGGCGAGGCCGTCCAGGCCATAGGTGATCATGTCACCGGGAGCGCCCGGCAGCTCGCCCTTGCCCTTGTCGACCTTGATGCCGGGCACGATGCCCTGGGAGGCGGCCAACTCCGCCAGCGGCGTGCCGTTGTCGTCTTTCTGGCCCAGGGTTTCCTCATAGAAAATCACGCCGCTGATGTACTTGCCGACATCGGGCGTGGACAGCAGCATGGTGCGATACCAGCGCCGGTTCTCTTCGGTGGAGTCGACGCCCACGGCCGCCAGGCGTTTGGTCATGGTGCCGGTGCTCTCGTCGGCGGCAAGAATGCCACGCTCGGCATCGATCATGTCTTCAATGGTTTTCTGCAGCTCAGCGCTACTCGACATGGTGAAACCCTCCTTGTGTCCACGAATCTTTCGATACTTGCCCATTTGAACCGGTGGGGCAAGCGTTCCAACACAGCGGTAATTCTCCCGTCATCCGGATACCGGCGTTACCGGCATCAGCGATCCTCCAGCCCCAGTCTCTGGTGCCATTCCGCCAGGGATTCGTCCGGGTATTCGTCAAAAACCCGGTCCCGCGGCCCCGGTTTGAGGGGTACCCACTCCGGCTTGAACGCCACCATCAGATGGGTGCGTTCCGGCGCCTCGGGCAGCTCGGTATCAATCGCCGAGGCCATGGGATGGACCAGGTCCGGCCAGTTCGGATCGTACAGCCACAGGGCACTGCCACAGACCTTGCAGAAGTGGCGCTGGCCCGAGCTTTCCCCGATGGTTCCGGTCTCGGCGTCTGCCATACGGGCATGGTAAACCGTAATGTTTTCCTCGCCCCAGACCCTCAGGGTGTTGTAGTCGGCACCCAGGTTGATGGCGTAACCACCGCCCCCGCCGGTTTTGCGGCAGATCGTGCAGTAACAGAGATTGAACGGATAGGGATGCGCGGACTCCACCGCAAAGCGAACGGCACCACAGTGACAGGATCCATCGAGTTTCATGGGCCTCTCCCGGTTGGCAGGGTATGGTTGGTCTCCTGTTAACGCTAACGCACGCGCCACCCGGAGAAAAGGCAAGTTTTTCTATGTCGATGTCACATTCGGTCCGGCTGAATCGTCTTATCGGTGAATCCAACCGAAAAGGAGCAACACCCATGCAATCCCGACTCAATCCCTTCACCGCCGCACCGGAAGCCATCGACGCCATGGTCGGCCTGGAACGCTACCTCCACGATTGCGGTTTGGAGTACGCTCTGGTGGAGCTGGTGCGGATTCGCGCGTCCCAGATCAACGGGTGCGGCTACTGCCTGCACATGCACACCCGCGATGCCCGCGAGGCCGGCGAAACGGAAGAACGCCTGCACGTGCTGGCCGCCTGGCGGGATTCGCCGCTGTTCAGCGATCGCGAGCGGGCCGCACTGGCCTGGACGGAATCACTGACCCGGATCGCCGATACCGGGGCCCCGGATGCCGACTTCGAGCAGGCCAGGGCCCAGTTTACGGAGGAAGAACTGGTCAAGCTGACGCTTCTGATCGGCGCCATCAACACCTGGAACCGGATCGCCGTCGGTTTCCGCCGGGTTCATGCGACCGGTGGCGCCCGGACTCCCAAGGCATCGGTTCGAACAAAAGCAACCGCGTAGTCGAGGAAACGCACCATGAGCCAGGGATCCGCCACTGACTTCGAAACCCATCGACCCGCCCTGAAAGGCCTGGCCTACCGCATGCTCGGCACCGTCTCCGACGCCGAGGATGTGGTGCAGGAGGCCTACCTGCGCTGGCACGGCATGGATACCCGTGGTGTCGACAGCCCGGGGACCTACCTGTCGACCATTGTCAGCCGGCTCTGCCTGGATCGCTGGAAGGAGGCCCGGCACCAGCGTGAGACCTACGTCGGCCCCTGGCTGCCGGAGCCCGTCGTGCACGAGTCCGATGGCCCGGATGCAGTCAACGACCTGGCCCATGACGTGTCCTTCGCCCTGATGCTGGCCCTGGAACGCCTCTCGCCGCTGGAGCGGGCGGCGTTCCTGCTGCACGACGTCTTTGAGATGGATTTCAGGGAGGTGGCGATAGCACTGGATCGCAGCGAGTCGGCCTGCCGCCAACTGGCCAAACGGGCCCGCCACCACGTGCAGGCTGCCCGCCCCCGCTTCGAGGCCGACCCGGACCAGGGCGAGCGCCTGGCCGAAGCCTTCTTCACCGCGTCGCGTTCCGGCGACACCGGGACCCTCAGAGCGGTGCTGGCCGAGCATGTGGTGCTGCACACCGATGGCGGTGGTATTCGCTCGGCGGCCCTGCGACTGATCTACGGATCAGACCGGATCAGCCGCTTCTTCGCGGGCCTGGCGCGCAAGAAAGTCTACCCTCCCCGCTGGTCCCGACGGGTCACCCTCAACGGCCTGCCGGGCATCCTGACCCTGGAGGCCGATGGCATCCTTCAAGCCACCTCGGTGGCCCTGCATGACGGCCGGATTACCAACATTTATGTGATCCGCAACCCGAATAAGCTGGATCACCTGACCCATCTCGCACCAGACTCCATGAGGAACGCTCTGCAAACCGACAACGGGAGGTCGCCCGCATGAGTCACCAGAACGATGCTCCACTGCACCTGTCCAATCCGGAAGGACTCTACGACCCCACGGAGAACGGCTATTCGCATCTCGCCGTGATTGCCCCGGGCAGCCGTCTGGTGTTCATCGCCGGCCAGGGAGGCGAGAACGTCCACGGCGAACTCCCCGGCGACTTTCACCTGCAGGTCCGCTGGGCGCTGGCCAATCTCAGGGTGGCCCTCAATGCCGCCGGCGGCGAGCTGTCGGACATCGCCAAACTGACAACGCTGGTGGTGGATCACGATGAAGACAAGCTGGGCGTTCTGGCCGACGAGATCCGGGAAGCCTGGGGATCGGCGCCAACACCGGCACAAACACTGATTCCGGTGCCGCGTCTGGCCCTGGACGACATGCTGTTCGAGGTGGAAGCGGTTGCGGTCCTGCCGAACGAGGCGCCCGCTCCCTGACGGAGAGGCGCCTCATCGGGACGGGGTCAGCGGCAGGCCGGCGGCAGGAACTTGGCCTCGGCGTTCTGGCCGTAGCAACGCCACTGCAGGCCGCTGTCGGTCGCCGCGGGTTCCAGCACGAGGTAGCGGGGCTCTCCAAAACTGTCCGTCCCCATGTTGGCGGCGACAATGCCGTCGTCATAGACATCCACCTCATAATGGTTACCGGGAATCACCTCCCCCGGATAACCCAGGGCCTGCACCGACGTCGGCCACTCGTTATTCGCCTGGACATACCGACTCACGTCGCCCTGGACCTGCTGCAACTGGCCGTAGGCATCCTGATAGCGGGCCCGCTCGACATAATCCTTGTAGGCGGGAATGGCAACCGCCGCCAGAATGCCAATGATGGCGACGGTGATCATCAATGATGCAAACCCTCCGGCGCCACCACCGACCCGGGGCACGAACAGCGACAGCAACCAGGCAAACCCGTGGCGCCGCGGCTGGCGCACGGTTTCGCCCCGGTGCAGGGCAATGGCGGCGGCCATGCGCTTACTCAGCCAGGGATAGTCGCCGGTCAGTTCGTTGAACGACATCCAGAAGCCGTTGGTCGCTTCCACCTGGCTCAGGTAGGCGTCCACGTTAAGGGTTTTCCAGCGGGTATCGCCGGCGGCAATCGCCGCAATCGCCGCCTTGATGTCATCTTCCGACTCGCAGCAGGCCACCCCGTAGCGGTCGCAGGTGTATTCCTCGGCCCGCCGCAGCGCCGCTCCCAGCACCGGCAGGATCGATGCCGGCATGACGAATGAGCGCCAGGACAGGTGTTTCCGATGGATATGCCCCAACTCATGGCCGATGTAGAAGTCGATGGCACCGGGCTGGCTGTCGAGTGCATCCACCACGTCGGTGAACAGCACGACGAAGTGCCGGCCCAGGAATTTGGTTGCCAGGGCGTTGAAGAAATCCGCCCGCAGCAGGTAGGCCTCCGGCACCTTTGTCAGCCCGATCTTCTCGCAGTTGACCACCAGCTTGCGGTGCAGGTCCGGATACTGCGCCTCGCTGATGCGCACCCCCGAACCCTTCAGGTGGGAAATGAATGCCGAATGGGCAAACAGGAAAAACAGGTAGCCGAGCAGCAGGTAAAGCAACGCAATGCCAAAGGTGCCCACCACCAGTGCCAGCCAGAACAGGCCGGACAGGACCGCCGCGATCACGAACAGCGGCTTCTCATGCTTGTACACCAAATCCATTGAACGATCCCTCGATGTGTCTTCGTTTTCCTTTTAAATCCAGCACAGCGACGACTCCTGGCCGGCGCATCGCTTTGGATATTAGTCGATAAGCGACGCCCCCTCTGTGAAAAGATGTATCGCTTATGCAACCAACGATCCGCCCGTCCGTGGCATAATCGCCGTCATGAGACTCGACCGTTTTATCAGCAAGCACACCGGCTGCAGCCACAAAGCGGCCCGACAGGCCATTGCCGGCGGCCGGGTCAGCCAGGACGGGATAACCGAACGCAACCCCACCGCTACCGTGGGGCGGTTCAGCAGGCTGACGCTGGATGGCACCGTGCTCCGGTCCCGGACGGCCCATTACCTGATGCTGCACAAGCCGGCCGGTTACCTGAGCGCCACCACGGATCCACAGCACCCCACCGTCCTGGAACTGTTGCCGGAGCCCCTGCGAGCGGACCTGCACATCGGCGGGCGGCTGGACCGCAGCAGCACCGGCCTGCTGCTACTGACCAACGATGGCCTGTGGTCCCGCCGGCTGACGGAACCCCGCGTGAAGCACCCCAAGGTTTATCGGGTCACGACGGTCCATCCCATCTCGCCGGACACGGCGGCGCAGTTCGCTGCGGGGATCTACCTGCCCTACGAGCGGCTGACCACCTCGCCGGCACAGCTTGAGGCGCTGGCCGGGCGCGAGGCCCGCCTGACCATCTATGAAGGCCGTTACCACCAGGTAAAGCGGATGTTCGCCGCGGTCGGCAACCGCGTAGCGTCCCTGCATCGCGAACGCATGGGCGAAATCCAGCTGGACCCGGCCCTGGCGCCCGGCGACTTCCGCCGCCTGAGTGCCCACGAGATTGCGTCCGTCGGATAATGCACCGGGTTTGATCCCGTTACCCAGCCGGCTGCGCCGGATCCTTCCCTGACAACCTGTTCATGGCAGCCGGCTCTCATCCGCGAGTCTTTCTGGTTACACTAGTGGGGGCTCACGGGCACAGGACGCTTCCAATTCATGATGTTAAGACAGTCCCGACTCTCTCGCCGACAGGTCTCTCCAGCGCTATGGCTGCTGCGCTGCCTGCTCCTGCTGGTGTGTTTCAGCGTGACAACCGCTCACGCTCAGTCGGCGTTGACCGAGCTCCTGCCCCATTCCGGCCAGGAAAAGGAATCGTCTTCAGGCAACCCGGACAAGCAGGAAAGCGGTGACAAGGCCGCCCAACAGGATGAAGCATCCGACGCCTCGCAGGAGAACGACGCATCCGGCGACAGCCAGGGCAAGGATGGCAAGGATCAGACCAAGGAAGAAGAACCGCCGCCCAAGCCCTCACCCAACCCGGTGCAGCCGGCCATCGATGACGACGTCGGCGAGCCGCTCCAGAGCCAGCTGCCCTCGGCCCAGACGGCCGATATCCGCCAGCAGATCCAGTCCCTGCGCAACTCACTCGATGATCGCTTGGGGGCGCTGGAGCGCAGCCGCGACCGGCTCGCCTACGCCGACAGCCTGCTCAAGCGCCTGGACGACGAGTACAAGACCTTCGAGTTGCGCCTGGAAAAGGCCGGCCTGAACCTGACCGATGACTACGCCCGACTGCTGCGCCAGCGGCTCGACCGCCTGCGCCGCCAGACCATCGCCGAAGGCCTGACCGAAGGCATCCGCGACCAGTTGTCCGCGGCGCGGGAAGAACAGCTGCGCCTGGAAGAGTACGAGGCCATCATGAACCCGGACAACAATGCCCGGGGGCGGTTGCGCCAGAAGCGGGCCGACCTGCTGCGCCAGTTGCACAAGGCGGTCACCGACCACATCGAAGTCCTCGACGATTACTACAGCACCGTGACCCAACTGCGGGACCGGGTCGACGCCTACCAGGAACTGCTGCAGCAGCGCCTGTTCTGGCTGCCCAGCGCCGAAGTCGTCGGCAAGGACACCTTCAGCCAGCTGTACCAGGCGCTCACCTGGTTTGTGTCGTCGCTCCAGTGGTCGGCGATGAAGACGGCGATCAGTGCCTCGATCAACGAGCGGGGCTTCCGCATGGCAGCGCTGATCCTCGCGGTCGTGGCCCTGCTGATCAAACGCCGGACCATCCGCAAGGCGCTGATCGATAGCGGCGAATACGTCGGCAACGTGGGCCGCGACCAGTTTCCCATGACCCTGATGGCCCTGCTCTACAGCCTGCTGCTGTCGCTGCCCGGCGTTCTGCTACTGTCTTTTGGGACGCTACTGATCAAGGAAGGCAACGAATTCTTCGGCGCCATTTCCAAGGGTTTCGGCGCGGCCGCCTTCATCATGCTGTTGCTGAACCTGGTCCACAAGGTGGCCCGCCAGGCCGGGCTGGGGGAACGGCACTTCAAGTGGAACCCGAAGACGCTGCAGGCTATCCGGCGTGAAATCCCGATCCTGATGGCCGTGCTGATCCCGATTACCATCATTATGCCGACCCTGGAAACCGCCGACGGTTCAGTCTATCGGGACAGCCTGGGACGCATCCTGTTCCTGGTGGCCTCGGCGGCACTGGCTTCCTTTGCCCACCGCTCGGTGGCGGCGGTACGTCATGCGCGAACGAACGACCGCACGCTGCGCCTCCTGCACTTGCTGGCCGTGGGCACGCCGCTGTTGCTGGCGCTGGCCTCGTTGATGGGTTACCACTATACCGCCGTCCAGTTGGAGGGCAGCCTGTTCATTTCCATCTGCTGGCTGGCGTTCGTCACCCTGCTCTACTACCTGGGCCTGCGGGGGCTGTCGGTCAGGGAGCGTCGCCTGACCCTGGAGCGACTGCTGGAACAGCGCGCCAACGAACGCAGGATGGCCGAGGCCCGGGAAGCGGCCGAATCCACCGGCGAAGGGGTGCCACCGGCCCTGGACATGCCGGAGATGAACCTCAAGGACATCAGCCAGCAGAGTACGTCGCTGCTGCGCATCCTGGCACTGGCCATTGCGGCCACCGGCCTCTGGTTCATGTGGAAGGACGTGATCCCGGCCCTGCAACTGTTCGATAACGTCACCTTGTGGAGCATCAGCACCGGGGCCGACAGCGAGGACCTGCCGATCACCCTGGGTGACGTCCTGGTGGCCCTGCTGTTCGTGGCGGGCACCATCGTGGCGGCCAAGAACCTGCCGGGGACACTGGAAGTGATGATCCTGAGCCGCCTCAACCTCGAACCCGGCGCCGGCTACGCCATCACGACGCTGGCCACCTACATCATCGTCTTCATCGGCGTGACCGTTTCCCTGGCCGTGCTCGGGGTACAGTGGTCGAAGCTGCAGTGGCTGGTGGCCGCGCTGGGTGTCGGCCTGGGCTTCGGTCTCCAGGAAATCGTCGCCAACTTCGTCTCCGGCATTATCCTGCTGTTCGAACGTCCAATCCGTGTGGGGGACACCGTGACGATCGACGGCATCACCGGGACGGTCACCCGTATTCGCATCCGCGCCACCACCTTGATGGACTGGGACCGCAAGGAGCAGATCATCCCCAACAAGACCTTCGTTACCCAGGACCTCACCAACTGGACCCTGTCGGACCCGATCACCCGGGTCATCATCCGGGTGGGCGTGGCCTACGGATCCGACGTCGACAAGGTGCGCGACGTTCTCTACCGCGTCACCCTGGATAACGAGCGCGTGGTGGAGGACCCGGCACCGGCGGTCTTCTGCGTGGGGCTGGGAGACAGCAGCATCAATTTCGAGATCCGCGCCTTCGTCCGCGACCTGATGGACTTCATGCCCCTGTCCCACGAACTGCATTCGACCATCACCCGGGCCCTGCGCGAAGCCGGAGTGGAAATCCCCTTCCCGCAACGGGATATTCACATCCGTACCGCAGCGCCGGTACAGCCGACAGGCAGCATGGGAAATCCGATGTCCAGCGGACCGGACACTTCGCCTGAGGGCTCAAAGCCGAACGACTCCTGACCAGGGCCGGCCGGATAAGACTTCGACGATCGAAGCGGTCCGAACCGCCCGGCAGGGCAATGGCCCCAATGGAGTACAGCGAATGCCGGGAACCGCCAAACCTCCCGGCATTCGCGGAATCGCTTATACCGCTCCGACCGGCTCACACGGATAATACGTATCCTGATCACTTCCATTTTGCCCCTGATCCCACCCGCGCGATCACTGCGGGGCTTCCTGACACAGTAGGGACACCATGTCGGCCCAGACGCCACTGCATGAGTTTTCAAAATTCAAGGTATTGCTGATCGAACTGGCCCTCGCCATGGGCGGTTTCGGTATCGGGACCGGTGAATTCGCCATCATGGGGCTGATGCCCAACCTGTCCAGCGACCTGGGCGTCAGCGAGCCCGAAGTCGGTCACCTGATCAGCGCCTATGCGCTGGGCGTGGTCGTCGGCGCGCCACTGTTGGCGATTCTCGGTGCGCGACTGTTCCGCCGTCATCTGCTGATCCTGCTGATGGCCTTCTATGCACTGGGCAATATCGCCAGCGCCCTCGCGCCGGGCTATGACTCGCTGATGCTCTTCCGCTTTATCGCCGGCCTGCCCCATGGCGCCTATTTCGGCGTGGCAGCCCTGGTGGCGGCCTCGCTGGTGCCGGCCAACCAGCGGGCCAAGGCGGTCAGCCGGGTGATGATGGGGCTGACGCTGGCGCTGCTGATCGGCAACCCGCTGGCGACTGTGCTGGGGCAATCCCTCAACTGGCGCTACGCCTATCTGTTCGTGGGCGGCATCGCCGCGCTGACCGCCGTGCTGGTGTTCTTCTTCCTGCCGCTGAACCGGGACGAGCCGCGCAACCGTCCGCTGCATGAGGTGCGGGCCTTCCGCGGAGCGCAGCTCTGGTATGCGCTGGCCATCGGCGCCATCGGCTTTGCCGGCATGTTCTGCGTATTCAGCTACCTGGCGCCGACCCTGTTGAACGTCACCGGCGTAGACCCGTTCTGGATTCCCATTGCGTTGGCGGTCTTCGGCCTGGGCGGCTTTGTCGGCAATATCCTCGGGGGCTGGCTGTTCGACCGGTTGCAATTCCGCAGTGTCGGCCTGTTGCTGATCTGGGCCATTGGCATGCTGATGCTGTTTCCGCTGGCCACGGGGTCGGTGTGGAGTCTGCTGCTGATCTGCTTCCTGGTGGCGCAGATGTCGGCCCTGGGTCCCGCCCTGCAGACCCGTCTGATGGACGTGGCCAACGAGGCCCAGACGCTGGCGGCCGCCTCTCACCACGCTGCGTTCAACGTGGCCAATGCCCTCGGCCCCTGGCTCGGCGGCATGGCGATTACCGCCGGACTGGGCTGGCAGTCCACCGGTTACGTTGGCGCGGCGATGGCCGCTGCAGGACTGGGCATCTTCATGATGGCCTGGCGTAACGAGAACGGCGCGCAACTGGTCGCAGAACCCGATTAGTGGCCCGTCTTCGAATGAACCGGACGGTGCCACTGAACCACGCCTATTGCGCTGCAGTGCCTGGCGTACGGGCTTTGTGCAATGCCGCCAGCACCGCCGGATCGCGGCCGTAGACATCCGACCGGAACTGCAGCGTTCCAGACCCATCGACCCAGGCGGTCCAGTACTGGAGATGGATCGGCATCGGATGATCCAGCAGGACCGTGGTGGTCGCCCGGGATGCCAGGACGGAGCGTATGCGGGCGTCGTCCCAACCGGCTTTTCCTTTCAACAGCAGTTCAGCCAGTTCCAGCGGATCCTTCAGCCTTATGCATCCGGAACTGAAGGTTCGCGCTTTTTTGGCAAACAGCTCCCGTGACGGTGTGTCGTGCAGATACACGTCGTATTTGTTGGGAAACATGAACTTCACCTGCCCCAGGGCGTTCTGCGGCCCCGGCGCCTGCACCAGTTGGTACGGCAGGTTACGGGCGGACACCCGGGTCCAGTCCACACCAGCCGGAGCCACCCGCCGACGGTCCGTTCCCCATCCCTGGTACACCTGGAACCCGAGGCGCTCCAGGTAACCCGGGTCCTGCAGGATCTGCGGCAGTTTGTCCTGGACGATGAGTTTGGCCGGTACCGTCCAGGTTGGGTTGAACACCAGGTAGCGAATCTGGTCGCTGAACACCGGCGTGCGGCGGTAGGGTTGCCCGACGATCACCGGTTTTTCCAGCACCACCTGCCCGTCCTGCACGACTTCCAGCTCAAAGGCGGCAATATTGACCAGGATATAGCGCGGGCCCAGGGTGTCCGGCAGCCAGCGCCAGCGTTCCATATTGAGATCCACCATTTCCAACCGCTGCGCCGGTGTCAGGTTAACCATCGCCAGGGTTGCCGGCCCGATGATGCCGTCGTCCTCGAGGCCATGACGACGCTGGAACGACTTCATGGCGGACTCCAGCAGGGCGTCATAGTTATCAGCAACCGGCTCCCCCGCTTCCGGGGCATCCAGGTCTCCCAGCAGGCGCAGGCGCTGTCGGATCGCCGACAGCCGTTCATCGCTGTCGCCAACCCGTAGCGATGGTCCATCCGGAATCGGTGGCCAAGCCATGTTGGCCATGGCCGCCAGCCGGCTGTGGGCGCTGCGCAACGCCAGATAGCCGCCCTGGGACGGACGCAGGGCATCGACCGTCGCCACCAGGTTGCCGCTATCCAGCGCCTGGGCCAGCATCTTGTACAGCTCGCGCTCGTGCCGGTCGGCTTTCCACTCGGGATCGGCCGTTTCCGGATTGACCTTGCCATCGAGCAGGTGCGACGCCAGCAGCAGGAAGCTGTCGGACAACAACAGGTCAAGGTCGGCCTGTGACTCCGGAGCCAGTGATGCCCCGTCGTCCTCAAGCAGCCTGGCGAGGGCCTCAGCATGGTAGTCGCGGGGAGCCAGTCCATCACTGGCAATACCCTCCAACACGTTCATCCAGGCATCCTGCAGCTCAGGCCGGATCCAGGCACGGGTATAGCCCCGCGCCTCGTAGAAGTCGCCCAGTGCGCGGGTCGCAATCAGCGGTTCGCCGCCAGCGGCGGCCGCATAGCCGGCCTGGAGCGCCTCGATCCGCTCGCGCAACTGTTCGCTCGCCACACATTGCGGGGCCAGCACGACGGCCATCAGTACCGCCAACACACACCTGGTAAATCCTTCAAACATTCATTCGCTCCATTCTCCACCTCCCCTTACACCGTCGTCGAAGCCATTCGACAGTGGCCAGGTACCTTACCGGCGCCACTCCAATGGGTTAAAGCATAGCGGCACCGCTTTTATTAACCAGCCCTTAAAGATCACATTGTTTGACAATAGATATTCCTAACAAATGACAAGTCTGGGCCATATAGTGTGCGTCTGGTCATGAATCCGGCAATCGAATCAGGTTGACGCTATACGCCCGGAAGACAGGAGTGTAAAAATAAACAAAAAGATCAAAAAACGACCAACACGAAACAGGACGTTCCGAATGACCTCGCTACCTTCATCCTCGACGGTACTGCAGGCGTCTTTTTCGCCGAATGAAGATTGCGACGGCAATCTCACCCTGGCGGACTGTCAGGCCCTGCTGGCCCGCTACGGCAGCCAGTCCAGTGCCTACTTCACGCTGCAGCAGGACACACCCCGTTTTGGCGCCCCCAGCGTCGGGTTCATCGCCTACCGGGTGGTCCGGATACCCGGCTTTCGGTTCAATATCGTTTTCGCCAATCCGGTCTGCGATGCCAGGGCCCGGCCCTGGCTGCTCGGCCGGTTCCTGAAGCAGGTACCCGGCCGCCACCTGTTCGTGGGCATCGATGCAGCGGTCAGCCGCGACCTGGCCGCCTTCGGGTTCCGCATCAACGAATTCGGGACGGAGTTCAGCATCGACCTGTCCGATTTCTCGCTGGCCGGCAAGCACAAGAAGCAATTGCGCCATGCTGCCAATCTCCATCGCCGCAGTCCGGTGACCGTCCACGAACAGCCCTGGGAGGAGGTGGACGCCTACCAGGTCGCCACCATCTCCAGCCAGTGGCGCCGCACCAAGGCCGTCGGCACCCGGGAGCTGAGCCTGCTGACGCGGCCACCGGTGATGGGCGAGGAATGGGGCGTGCGCAAATTCTACGGCTACCTGGATGGCTCGCTGGTGGGTTACGTGTTCTTCGATCCCTACTTCCGCGAGGGACGCATCGCCGGCTATACCGCCAACATCCTGCGCCAGGATCAGGAGCGGGCACCGACCGGGCTGCTGGACTACATCATCCTGCAGGCCATGGACCGGTTCCGCGATGAAGGTGTCAATGAAGTCTCCCTGGGCATCGCCCCGCTCTACAACGTCGAGTCGATGGCCCATGACCGGCCCATGATCCGCCGGGTCGCCCAGCTTCTCTACAACCACGGCAACCGACTCTACGCCTTCCGCGCGCTGGGCTACCACAAGAGCCGCTACCGGGCCCGCGAGGCCAAGTGGTACATTGCCACCGACAGCAGCTCGGTGCTGGGCATCGCCTGGTCGATCCTGCAGGGCACCGGTGTGCTGTCCCTCTCGACCCAATGGGCCAGCGATACGGCCATGCGGCTGTAGCCGCATCGGAACGGTTGACACCTGTCGGCTTCGGTACGTTGCGTTCCGGTAACCTCCCTTTAAAGCCTCTCCAGGCTGAGTAGACTGGTCAGAACGGCTCGATGCCGTCTGACCATCTATGCTTAAACACGCCAACACTTCCTGCGATCCCGGCTTTCGGGAAGTGACAGAGGCATGGCCTGTCATGCCGTTGCCACATCGCCGACGGTTAATAAGACAAGCCATTCATCCCACGATGCCCCTGCAAAGGAGTGCACCATGCCGATATCCAGTGAGCTTGCTGACCGGGCCCCCCAAGACCGGCCTGCCCAAGACCTGCATACCGAATACGATCACGTCCGCCGCCTGTTCGAACACTACTGCTCCCCGCTCGAAACCGAAGACTACGGCCTGCAGGCCATCCCGGAGACCAGCCCCGCCAAGTGGCACCTGGCCCACACCACCTGGTTTTTCGAGACGTTCCTGCTCAAGCCGTTCCTGCCGGGCTACCAACCGTTTCACCCCCGCTTCGAGTATCTGTTCAACTCCTATTACAACGGTGTGGGCGAGCAGTTCCCCAGACCACAGCGCGGTTTGCTGTCACGACCCACGGTGAAGGAGGTCTATGCCTACCGGCACGCCGTCGACGCGGCGATGCACGACCTGCTGGCCCGGGACCTGCCGGACCGCGCGACCATTGCCGAACGCACGGAGCTGGGTCTGCAACACGAGATGCAGCACCAGGAGCTGTTCTTCACCGACCTCAAGTACAACCTCGCCTGCAACCCGCTGTTCCCGACCTATATCGAGGCCCCGGCCCGCGACGCAACCACGCCTTCCGTCGAGCTGGCCTGGCAGTCGTATTCCGGCGGCATCCGCCAGATCGGAACGACACCGCAGGATGGCTTCTGCTTCGATAACGAGACGCCGCGCCACCGGGTATTTCTGGAGCCTTTCGAACTCGCCAGTCGCCCGGTGACCAACGGCGATGTGCTGGCCTTCATGCGCGACGGCGGCTATCACCAGCCTGCGCTCTGGCTGGCGGACGGCTGGACCCATATCCAGGGCACCGGAGCCACCCAGCCGCTTTACTGGATCCGCCAGGACGACGCCTGGTTCGAATTCACGCTGCATGGCCTGCAACCGCTCGACCCGGACGGCATCGCCTGCCACCTGAGCGGATACGAAGCCGATGCGATTGCCCGCTGGTTCGGTGCCCGCCTGCCCACCGAATTCGAATGGGAGTGTGCCGCGCAGGCCGAACCCGACGGCGCCCGGGAGGAGGCCCACTTCGTCGAACGAGGCCATTACCATCCCGGACACGCCGGTGACCACACGCTGTTCGGCAGCATCTGGCAGTGGACCAGCAGCGCCTATGGCCCCTACCCCGGCTACCAGCCGGCACCGGGTGCCATCGGCGAGTACAACGGCAAGTTCATGTGCAACCAGTTGGTGCTGCGCGGTGGCTCCTGCGTCACCGATCGCCGCCAGGTGCGGTCCACCTACCGCAACTTTTTCTATCCGCCGGACCGCTGGCAGTTCAGCGGTTTGCGCCTGGCCCGCAATGGAGGCTGAAGGATGCCCAATACCGCTACCGCCATCGCCCCCCAAGTCACCTACACCAACATGCACCCGCCCCGGCACGACCTGGTGGCCGAAGTGTTGGACGGTCTCAGCCAGCGCCAGAAAACGCTGAGCCCGAAATTCTTCTACGACGAACAGGGCTCCCGGCTGTTCGAATCGATTACCGAGCAGCCCGAGTATTACCCCACCCGCAGTGAGCGTATGGTGCTGCGCAACAAGGCCGGCGAGATTGCCGATCACCTGGGCCCGGACGCCACGCTGATTGAACCCGGCTGCGGCAGTTGCGAAAAAGTCCGCCTGCTGCTGGATGCCCTGCAACCCGCCCACTACCTGGCGATGGATATTTCCGCCGACTTCCTGTTGAAATCGGCCGGGGCTGTCGCCGGCGCCTTTCCGGACCTGGACGTCCAGGCGGTCTGCGCCGACTTCTCGCAGCTGGATCAACTGGTGGTTCCGGACAGCCCCGGACGCCGGGTGGTCTTCTTCCCGGGATCCACTCTGGGCAATTTCAGCCCGTCCATGGCACGGCACTTCCTGAGATCCGTGCGGGACCTGGTGGGTGCGGATGGCGGCCTGCTGATCGGGGTGGACCGGCACAAGGACACGGATGTGCTGGACGCGGCCTACAACGATCAGGCCGGGGTCACGGCGGCGTTCAACCTCAATGCCCTGACCCACCTGAACCGTATCCTCCCGGCGGACTTCGATACGGATCGGTTCTCCCATCGGGCGTTCTACAACACGGACGCCCGACGCATCGAAATGCACCTGCGCAGCGACTGCGACCAGACCGTCCAGTGCGCCGGCCGGCCCATCGCCTTTCGGGAGGGGGAAACCATCCACTCGGAAAATTCCTACAAATACACCTTCGACCAGTTCGACCGGCTGGCGACGGCGGCAGGTTTCCAGGTCGAGTCGGAGTGGAGCGATGCCCAGTCCCTGTTCTCCGTCTATTTCTGCCGGATCGCGCCATCGTGATCACCGTAGTTCCGGGATCGTGATCAACGTGGTTCCGGGGAGGAAGCAGCAACAGCCGTGAGTTCCTGTTGCGGCATCATGGACGACCTCCCCGGACGCTCACCGCCGCCGATCGGGATCGGCTTTTTCCATTGCTATTCATTAACATGGGTTGAGAAGGACAGGATCCTGCACCACAGTTAAAGGAGAGGCTCCAGCCAGAAGGCGTTATCGATGGCTTCCTTCGACAGCCTCAAAGGGGGTGCTTCATGAGGATCGGATTGACGACACTGACACTGGCACTGAGTACCTGCCTGCTGGCCCTGCCCGCCCTGGGGGCGGGCGATGCCACCACCGGCCAGCCGGTCCGGGAAAGCAACTCCCACATCTGGGGCCTGGGTATGGACCGCGGCGCCCTGGACCAGACCACCTTCGAACAGCTGGACGTCAACAACGACGGCGTGCTCAGCGGAGACGAACTGACACCTTACGGCGCGAGTGCCGCCGGTGACGACCGGAGTTCGAAGGACAACGAGCCCTCGTCCTTACTGGAACAGCACGATCATAACGACGACGGTGTTATCACGCGTGAGGAATTCAACGGAGAGAGCGAGGAATCCAGCGGAGAGAAACAGCCATAGGCCGGTCTTATAAGGCACAGGCAAGGAGGTGACCCGATACATGGAACAGGCTGAACTGGAACGACGGGCCGGTTGGAAGAAGTCCCCGTTGCTGGGCATCGTGGCCAGTATCGTCTTCGTCGCGATCCTGCTGGCCATCCTGTATGCCCTGGGCATCCATGAACGTGTGGTGGACCTGCTGCAGTGGTTCGACGCCCAGGGGGCCTGGGCTCCCGTGCTGTTCATCCTGATCATGGCGGTGGTGATGGTCCTGCTGTTGCCGGGCGTACTGTTCACCACCGGCGCCGGCTTCGTCTTCGGTGTGTTCAAGGGCACGGTGTACGTGGTTGCCGGCACCGTGCTGGGCGCCTGCCTGGCGTTCCTGATCGCCCGCCACCTGTTCGGCGAGCGGGCGCGCCAATTCGTCCTGGCCAGGGCGCACCTGAGAGTGATGAGCGAGGAGATGACGCCGAACGGCTGGAAGATCGTGCTGCTGACGCGGCTGATCCCCTTCTTCCCCAGCAAGCTGTCCAACTTCTTTTTCGGGCTGACCCATGTCTCGTTTCGCGGTTTCTTCTTCGGCTGCCTGCTGGGCTATATCCCGTTCTCGCTGCACAACGTCTACCTGGGCTCACTGGCGGCCGACCTGACCACACTGGGCATCCGGGAAACCGGTCGCAGCCCCCTGGAGTGGTCCATCTACGGGGCCGGTTTCGTGGGCACGGTGATGGCCGTCATCTACCTCAACCGGCTGGCTCGCCGGGCGCTGGCCCGCTATACCGAACAGGAAGAGATTGTGGAGGATACCCCGTGAGTTGGCTGAACTGGCTGCCCTGGCGCTTTGTCGTTCGCTACGTGGCCCGCAAGCATGGTTTCCTGGACCCGATCGGCCTGCTGGCGCGGCTGCACAAGTTTGCCCAACCCTCGGAAGTGGGCGAACCCATCGAGCTACTGCGTGCCGGGGTGGTCTTCCACGCCCGCGGCCTGATCAACAGCCGGGTGATCCAGCACAACCTGGACTGGGTCTGGCCCTACTGGATCGAACGCCAGTTCGACCCGCAGGACGCCTCGTTCGTGCCGCGCGCCTTTTCCATCACCCACATCAACCTGACCCACCGCAACTGGACCGCCATCGGCCATCCGGACTGCGATGAGCTGCCGATCGTCGATCCCCGCGGCCTGCTGACCCCGTTCTTCGACAGCTGGTCCCTGGACGGCTGGCTGCTGGCGCAGGACGGCCGCTGCCTGCTGCCTTCGCGGATGCGGGAGTGTAAACAGTGGCAGTCGCTGGATAACGGCGTCAGCGTCACCACCGATTGCGTGATGGATGGCCTGCGACTGACCAATCACGCCTGGGTGACGGTCGAGAACGGGGTGCCGGTCTGCAAAATGCGCCTGAGGGCCCATGCCGACTGCGACGCCAGCCTGGTGCTGTCCCTGCGCCCCCACAATCCCGAGGGGATCAGCTTCATCCACAAGGTTCAGCTCTCGCCCGATCGCAACGCCTGGATCGTCGACGGCAAGCGTCACGTCACCTTCAGTAAACCGGCCGAAGCGCACCACGTTTCCGATTACCGGCAGGGGGATGTCCACATCCACCTGGAGGACCGTGACGACCAGACTCGGGGCGCCTGCGATGTCGGCATGGTGACCGCGGCCGCCCTGTTCCCGGTCAAAGCCGGGGAGACCACCGACATCACCGCTAGTGTCCCCCTGACCGAGCACGCGACGCGCCTGCCGTCGCCCCACGCCTGGCGCGACGAACGGGACGATCACGCGCGGCTGGAGTGCCCCGAGCCCCGCTACCAGTTCCTGTACGATGCGGCGGTCGCCTCGCTGATCCTGCACTCGCCGGACGACGTCTATCCCGGCCCCTTCACCTACAAGCGCTTCTGGTTCCGGGATGCGGCCTTCATCATCAATGCCCTGCTCAGCCTGGGCCTGACCCGGCGCGCCGAGCGGGCGCTGGCACGCTTTCCCGAGCGCCAGACGCCCCGCGGCTACTTCCGTTCCCAGGAGGGCGAATGGGATGCCAATGGCGAGGTGCTTTGGGTCCTCAAGCGCTATTTCGACCTGACCGGGCAGCAGCCCGATACCCACTGGCTGGGACCGATCAAGCGCGGTGCCCACTGGATCATCCGCAAACGCCTGGACGATAACCTGGACGCGCCCCATGCCGGCCTGCTACCGGCGGGCTTCAGCGCCGAACACCTGGGGCCCAACGATTACTATTTCTGGGACGACTTCTGGGGCATTGCCGGACTGCAGGCCGCCGCGGATTTGACGGCCGCACGCGAGGTGGAGGAGAGTCGCGCATTCCGCACCGGCGCCGAGGACTTTGCCCGCGCGGTGGACCGCAGCCTGGTGCGTTGCCAGAACCGCCTGGGCCGGCTGGGCATGCCCGCCTCGCCCTATCGTCGCCTGGACGCGGGCGCGATCGGCTCGCTGGCCCTGGGCTATCCGACCCAGCTCTGCGAGCCCGACGATCCGCGGCTGCTGGACTGCGTGGAGTTCCTGCTGGAACGCTGCTTCGTCAAGGGCGCCTTCTACCAGGACATGATCCACTCCGGGCTCAATGCCTACCTCACCCTGCATGTGGCCCAGGTGCTGCTGCGGGCCGGCGATCCGCGCTTCCTGGACCTGATGGACACCGTGGCCGACCTGGCGTCCCCCACCGGCCAGTGGCCTGAAGCCATCCATCCCGGCACCGGCGGCGGTTGCATGGGCGATGGTCACCACGTGTGGGCCTCCGCCGAGTGGGTGCTGATGATCCGCAACTGCTTCGTACGGGAGGAAGGCGATCGACTGATCCTGTGCGCCGGCATCCCCGCGCGCTGGCTGGAACAGTCGCAGCCGATCCGGTTCGGCCCGGCGCCCACCCGTTTCGGGACGATCACCCTCCGGATCGATCCGGATGAGGACCGCCCCCGGGTCAACTGGGAGGCCGACTGGCACGACCAGCCTCCGCAGATTGCCGTGGAGCTGCCCGGCCATCAGGCGGTGCTGGCACCGGAAGGGGCGGTGTCGGTCAGCCTCAGGCCCCAGGGGCAACCGGCCTGAGGGCATTGCGCCCGGTTGCATTGCGACGCCCGCTCCCGCAAGCTCGCAGGAGACTTCCCGCAGGACACCGGACCATGCCCATAGACCGTCAGAAACTGGCCGACCTCGCCGCACAGCACCGTCGAGCCAATGGCCGTTTTCGCAACATCGAGCCCACCGTCAGCCACGGGCTGGGCGATTTCCTGCGCTGGCAACTGGCGCCGGGTCGGCGTTTTCCCAAGGGCAAGCGCTATCACCTGCTGCACCCGGACGCCCACCGGCTCAACCGGCCGCCGCAGGCGCCCCAACTGACCTGGCTCGGGCACGCCTCGTTCCTGTTCCAGTATGGCGGGCTCAATGTGCTGACCGATCCGGTCCTGTCCGAGCGAGCCAGTCCATTTTCCTTTGTCGGCCCCAAACGCTACACGCCGCCACCGTTGGACGTCTCAGCGCTGCCCACCATCCATCGCGTACTGATTTCCCATAACCATTACGACCATCTGGACGAAACCACCGTACGGCAGTTGCACCGGCGTTTCGGCGATGCCGTGTGTTTCTGTGTTCCCACCGGTCTGCGTCCGTGGTTTGAAAAACGCGGTATCCGCAACCTGATTGAACTGGGCTGGTGGGAATCGCAGAGCCTGCCGGAGGGCGACGAGGTCTTCTTCCTTCCCACCCAGCACTTCAGCGGCCGCGGGCCGGGGGACGGTAACGCCACCCTGTGGGGCAGCTGGCTGATCGAGATCGACGGCTACCGGCTGTATTTTGGCGGCGACACCGGTTACGGCAGTGTCTTCCGCCAGATCGGCGACCTGTTCGCGCCGATCGACCTGGCGCTGCTGCCCATCGGCGCCTACGAGCCACGCTGGTTCATGTCACCGGTCCATGTCTCGCCGGAGGAGGCGGTGCATATCCACCAGGATATAGGTGCCCGGCAATCGGTGGCCATGCACTGGGGCACCTTCGTGCTGACCGACGAACCCATGGACGAGCCGCCCCGGCGACTGCACCAGGCGCTGGAAGGGGCCAGCCTTGAGCCGGCCGGGTTCCGGATCATGCAGCACGGGGAGACGCGCACGTTTGCGGCGGCGGACGCCGCGGACCATGCCGGCAGCAACGCGGATTCCCTGGCCGACGGCGCGGCCTGATCGCAGCCCCGCGCAGGGCGGGAGCATCAACTGATGTCGATCGGCAGACGCATCGACTCCTGCACCTCTTCCATCACGATGTAGCTCTTGGAATTCTTCACGCCCGGCAGCACCAGCAGCATCTCCCCCAGCAGGGCCCGGTACTCGGACATATCGCTGATGCGAGCCTTGATCAGGTAATCCGCGTCCCCGGACACCAGGTGGCATTCCAGCATGAACGGCAGTTTTTCCACCGCTTCGTTGAACGTCTCGAAGGCGTCCCGGGACTGGTAGGACAGGGATATCTCCACGAACACCAGCATCGAAAAGCCCAACAGGGCCGGGTTGAGGCGGGCGTAATAGCCTTCGATATAGCCTTCCTTTTCCAGCCGGCGAACCCGCTCTATGCAGGGCGTGGAGCTGAGCCCGACCCGCTCGGCCAGGTCGACGTAGCTGAGGCGGCCATCATCCTGCAGGGCGGCGAGGATACGGCGGTCCAGACGATCGAGGGTGCGTTTTTTCCGGTCGGTCGTGGTCGGCATGGCTTGGCTGCTCCTGTCGTAACCTGGCCCGAAACCCGGGGCCCTTATCGGAATTTCCGCCTGTCATCATAACCAAAGGCAGATGATTTCACTGGATTAACGGCGCTTAACCGGCATTTTCATGCCCCTCCCTGTACTAGAATAGGGCCAACCCCATCCCCCATTCATTGAGAGGAACCCATCATGTCCGATATCGAACGCATCCATTCCACCGAGCGGATGAGCCGCATCGTCAAGCACCAGGGTGTTGTCTACCTGTGCGGCCAGACCGCCGGGGACGAAGCCTGGGACATCCGCGAGCAAACCGAACGCTGCCTCGCCAAGGTCCGGGACCTGCTGGATGAGGCCGGCAGCAGCGTCGACCGTATCCTGTCGGTCACCATCTACATCCACGACATGAAGGACTTTGCCGCCATGAACGAGGTCTGGGACGCGTGGTTTGCCGAGCTGCCGAAGCCGGCCCGGGCCTGCGTCGAAGCCCGCATGGCACGACCTCCCATCCTGGTGGAGATGTCGGTCGTCGCCGCCGCGACCCCTTAATCCACGCCGGTGCGCCGGCTTTATTCCGATAGCAACAGGTAAAGCATTTTAAACTGCATAACTCGATTTTTTCAGGTTATTACACTGAACAAATGCTTTTTTTGAAGCTTTTTCATCCATGAATTCCCTTAAAATTCCGTTGAAGAGGCGACAACACGTTTGCCGCCAGTACAACAGATGGGAGTTCATGGCTATGAAGATTGCGGTTCTGGGCGGAGGCGTGGCCGGTGTATCGACGGCCTGGTACCTGGCCCAATCGGGGCATGAGGTCACCGTGATCGAGCGTCGCGAGGCGGTGGCGGACGAAACCAGCTTCGGCAACGCCGGCATGCTGTCGTTTGGTTACACCAGTCCCTGGGCGGCGCCCGGTGTGCCGTTCAAGGCGATGAAGTGGATGATGCAGGACATGGCACCGATCCTGGTCAGCAAAAGCTCCATCAACCCGCGCACAGCGAGCTGGCTGTTCCGCATGCTGGGGCAGTGCACCGAACAGGCCTACCAGGTCAACAAGCAACGGATGCTGCGCATTTCCGAATACAGCCGGACCTGCCTGGCCGAGCTCACGCAGCAGCTCCCGCTGGACTTCGACCATCGCAACCGGGGCACCATCGAGCTGTTCCGCGACCAGCAGAAGATGGATTCCATCGGCGCGGATCTCGCGTCGCTGCGTGCGTGTGGCGTGGAGCACGAAGTGATCGACCACGCCGGCTGTGTCCGGCATGAACCGGCCCTGGCCAACGTGCCGGACAAGTTCGTGGGCGGGCTGCGCTTCCCGCAGGACGGAACCGGTGACTGCAACAAATTCACCAAGGCGCTGGCCCGGCACGCAGCCGACGCCGGCGTCGGGTTCCGGCTCAACACCACCATTGAAGCCCTGGAAAAGGATGGAGACCGGATCAGCGCCGTGCACACCTCCCACGGCCCGGTGCAGGCCGATGCCTTTGTCGTCGCCCTGGGAAGCTACACCCCGATGTTACTGAACCCGCTGGGTCTGCGCCTGCCGATCTACCCCATCAAGGGCTATTCCCTGACGCTGCCGATCCTGGACGCCGACCGCGCCCCGCAATCCACGGTAATGGACGAAGCCTTCAAGGTGGCCGTCACCCGCTTCGACGACCGTATCCGGGTCGGCGGCACGGCCGAGATCGCCGACTTCGATCTCAGCCTCAAGGAAAAACGCCGCAAGCCCACCGAGTTCGTGGTCAATGACCTGTTCCCGGGCGCCGGAGACCTGGAAAACGCCAGCTTCTGGTGCGGCTTGCGCCCGATGACGCCCGACAGCGTGCCGGTGATCGGCGAGACGCCCCTGCGCAACCTGTACCTGAACACCGGCCACGGCACCCTGGGCTGGACCATGTCGCAAGGCTCAGCCCGGCTGGTCACCGACGTCATCAACGGCAGGACGCCGGAGATCTCCACAGACGGTCTGTCCATCCAGCGCTACCTGTCATGAACCCGTAACGATCAGCACGCATCGACAACATGAGGTAACCCCATGGCCAGACCGGCCGTCGCCGAAATCGACCTGGACAGCATCCGCGCCAATTTCAGACTCGCAGCATCGCTGGCGCCGGGCAGCAACACGCTGGCGGTGGTCAAGGCCGACGCCTATGGACACGGTGCGACCCGGGTCGCCCACAGTCTGGCGGCTGAGACCGGAGCGTTCGCCGTCGCCTCCATTGAAGAGGCCCTGACGCTGCGACAGGCCGGCCTCACGCACCCGATCCTGTTGCTGGAGGGCTTCTTTGAAGCCAGCGAACTGGCAATCATCCCCCGCGAGGGATTCTGGGCCGTCGTCCACAACCAGGAACAGCTGGAGCAGATTGCTGACGCTGCGCTGTCGGGACCGCTGACAGTCTGGCTCAAGGTGGACACCGGGATGCACCGGCTGGGCTTCGCCCCCGATCAGGCGGTGACCGCCTACCGGCGTCTGCAGTCGCTGCCCCAGGTGGCGCGCGTGGTGGTCATGAGCCACCTGGCCAATGCGGACCTGCAAGCCGCCGAGGGCATCTCCGTGGCCAACCAGATCGAGCGAATACCCGCCGAACTGCGAGCACCGGACGTGGAAACCAGCGTCGCCAATTCCGCCGGGTTGCTGGATCACGAACCAGCCCGCCAGGCCTGGCAGCGTCCGGGCATCATGCTTTACGGGGCATCCCCCCTGGAAAAGGACAGTCCCCACAGCCGCCGGCTCCAGGCCGCGATGACGCTGAAAAGCCGGGTCATCGCCACACGCTGGGTCGAACCGGGCGAGCAGGTCGGCTACGGTGCCCGCTTCGTCGCCACGCAGCGCTGCCGCATTGGCACGGTCGCCATGGGCTACGCCGACGGCTACCCCCGCCAGGCGATCGAGGGCACGCCGGTGCTGGTCGACGGGCAGCGCACCAGGCTGGCCGGTCGGGTGTCCATGGACATGCTGACCGTCGACCTGACCCACCTGCCCGACGCGGGCACCGGCAGCGAGGTGGAGCTCTGGGGCAAATGCCTCAGCGCCAATGAGGTGGCCGCCTGTTGCGACACCATCGCCTATCACCTGTTCACCGGCATCACGCAGCGGGTGCCGCGGGTTTACCGCGGCGGCTGACCACCGCACCGCGTCTTCCCCGCCAGGTTCCGGGCGTGGTTCGCTTGTAACGGTTCCCGGCGTTGGCGTCCCCTCCCACATGGCACCGGTCCTCAGGCAAACTACGGGGTTTGCAGATTCGGCCGTATCCCTCATCCTGCTGGAGTCAGACCTGTCCGATTGATTCATCCGGACATTCAAGTCTGCAACCCCAACCTGAAAGGAGTCTGCCATGAATATTGATCTTCTGGGCAAAGTCGCCATCGTCACCGGTTCCACCCGGGGCATCGGCCTGGCCATCGCCAAAGGGCTGGCAGGCTGCGGCGCGACCGTCGTCGTCAACGGCCGCAAACAGGCCACGGTGGATGCCGCCGTCGCCAAGGTCCGGGAAAACGCGCCCGGCGCCGAGGTTCGGGGCGTTGCCGCCGATGTGGGTACTTCCGAGGGCTGCGAAGCGCTGGTTAAAGCCGAGCCCACCGCCGATATCCTGGTCAACAACGTCGGTATCTTTGGCCCGCACCATCTCCCCGTCCTGCAGGACCGGGAGATGGCCCGGCCCCACCCCGACCAGCCTTCCGGTTAAGGGAGGCGTTGCAAAAGCGTCGCGAGCGTCGGTCAGCACGTAGGTTGTTGTTGGGCTTCCTGCGTCAGCCCAACCTATTTCCCTGGAGCTTTTGCACCCTCTAAAGGCTCAGCGCCAGCGACGCCGTGGCCAGTAGCGAGAATACCGTCCGCAGGTGATTCCACCAGACCCAGCGCTCCCGGTAATCCGCCCAGACGATGTCCGCTTCCCTGGATTCGGCCGCCACATGCGCCAGTCTGTGATTCAGGGGAACATTGCAAATCAGGGTAATACCGAGGCTGCCGACCAGGTAGGACGCGCCCCCGAGCACCAGCCAGAACGTCTCACCCCGCCAGGGCACCGCCATCACCATCAACAGAAGACACAGGGCCCCGGTACCAAAAAACACGCCCAGGAACAGGGGGTTGACGATCACCCGGTTGATCCGTTGCATGGCCGTAATACCCGCTGCGGGAGAGAGCTGGCCCAAGGCTCCCATCACGGCTGTGGAAAAGGCGAAAAAAAGTCCGGCAATCAGCCCACACCCCATTACGGCTAGAACTGTCAGCAACATGGCCATCGACACGGTGGATCCTCCCTGGTTGACTCCGTTCATGCGGGACACGAGTGCGTCCTGCCTGATTTACCCACTGTTTGTCCTGTGTCCCTTTAACCTTGCCGAGTAGACGGGAATCCGTCAACGAGGCCTCACTGGAGACATGTCATGGATCCGTCGCACCGACCCGCGGCCCGACCGTCTCTCGACGGCACCGTCAAATTCTTACACTATAGGCGGGCGACGCAAACCTTCTCCAAGGAGCCCACTTTGTCACTGACGACCCCCGCCCTGCTGTTTCCCGCCATTTCGCTGCTGCTTCTGGCCTACACCAACCGGTTCCTGGTACTGGCGCAGTTGATTCGTCAGCTCAAGCAGATGGAAACCGAGCGGGAGTACCAGGTCCTGGCGCGGCAGATCGGCGGCCTGCGCAAGCGCATCACCCTCACCAAACGCATGCAGGCCTGCGGGGTGCTCAGTTTCCTGCTCTGCACCATCTCCATGTTCGCCCTGTTCATGGGCGCCCACACGCTGGGCGTGATCTGCTTCGGTATCAGCCTGGTGCTGCTGTCGCTGTCCCTGCTCTATTCACTGTACGAGATCATTATTTCCACCAACGCCATCAACGTGGAGCTGGAGGATTTCGAGGCGCGGCACCGGACCACCACGACCTCGAACACCTGACCCGGCCCCCGGTATAAATACGCGCTTCCCTTTTGGCGCATTCTGCTTAAAATGCGCTCAATTCTGGCTACCGGCTCCATTGCCATGCGCTGTATTTCGTTCGACGTTTTCCGCACTCTCGGCTTCCCCGACACCACGGTGGTCAAACCGGAGCATTTCCTGAAACACAAGGACGCCCTGGCCGATGCGGACTGGGTGCTGTTCCCGGAATACTGGCAACTGAATGCGCTGGTTTATGGCCTGGGCTGCCGCGTATTTCCCAGCGAGGCCAGCTACCGCATCGGCCACGACAAGATCGAGATGACCCGCGCCTTCCAGACGGTGGTCCCCGGCAATACGCCGTGGACGCTGATCGAACCCAACGGCCCGCAGGAGCGGGAACTGATCTGGGACACCATGCCCCTGCCGTTCGTGGCCAAGCATCCGAAGGCCAGCATGGGCGAAGGCGTGTGGCTGATCGAGAACCGTGCCGACTGGCAGCGTTACTGTGAGTCGGCCCCGGTGCTCTACGCCCAGGAATACCTGCCCATCGACCGGGACATCCGGGTCGTGATCGTGGGCGATCAGGTGGTAACCGCCTACTGGCGGCATCAGGCGGCGCAGGGGTTCTACAACAATGTGGCGCGGGGCGGCCGGATCGACACCGCCGAGGTGCCGGACGCCGCGGTGGAGCTGGCCCTGACCCTGGCCCGCGAGCTGGGCGTTGACCACGCCGGGTTCGATATCGCCATGGTGGGAGAGCACCCCTACGTGCTGGAGTTCAACCGGTTGTTTGGCAACCAGGGCCTCAACCGGGGGACCCGGTTGCAGGATGCCATCCTGGCTTACCTGCACCGGATGGAGACCCCCAAGGATCCGGATACGCCGCTGGACCCGGTGCCACCGTTGCCCCAGGCTGTCTGACGCCAGTCAGTTGCCGAAAAGTTGCGGATTGCGCTCGATAAACGAATTGATCCAGCGCTCCAGGAACGACTCGCGCCGGCCGTGCTTGAGGAAGCGATAGCCCAGCCCGGCAATCACCAGGGCGCCAATGGTGTCCACGATCAGATCCCACATGGTATCGGTCAGGCCGGAGGGGTCGCCCAGCATCGCCTTCTGCATGTTGGTCCCGAATACCTGGTCCATGGTGAATTCGAAGATTTCCCACAGGGCACCGCAACCCACCGCAAACATGAACGCGAAAAAGGCCACGAATCCGGGCTTCAGGTGCATGTCGATCCGTTCGATCTCGTTGAGGATATGCACCAGCAGGAAGCCGACGATCCCCAGCAGGAAGCCTGAGCTGGTGTGCAGCAGCACGTCCCACCACCAGTATCGCGTGTAATAGTCCCTGACCTCGCCCAGGAACAGCGAGGCAAAGACGAACAGGATGGCCAGCAGTTGGAGTTGCGGTGGCACGAAGATTCGGAACCGACGCTCCAGCAGCGCCGGAAAGAACGTGATGCCGATGATCAGCAGCGTAAAGCCGGCGGTCAGCCAGTGCATTTCCCAGAGGGCAAAGGCCGCCTCCGTCGCGAGCACAAGCTGCAGGGCAAAGGTGATGCGCCTGTGGGTGATCCGGAATCGCATGCGATTAATCTAGCACGAACGCGCCAAATCGCCATGCCCCCAGGGAGCCTCCGATTGATTCGCGGATCCGCTGAACGCCTGGACGGTAGCCGCCCCTTTATCCGGCCCCGCCGAACAGCCGTTCCAGAAAGCCGACGTTCCGCACACCGGGCACCGGCAGGGTGTCCACCTCGGTGATCGCCCGACGCCAGAACTGGGTGGGGTCGTCCAGATGAGCCACCTGTTCGCGTTCCTTGGCCGACAGGGAGTTATGGGCGCCACCGAGACCGGCTCCCATCAGGGACTGGGTCCAAAGGTAGATCGTCGACCGGATCACCCGCAGCAGATCGGAGTAGGTGTCGCGGGATACGGTAATGGCCAGTTCGGCGCTGAGATTGATACGGCTCTGGAGTTCAGCCAGCTTTTCAGGGTCATAGGTGATGCGATGGCCACTGCCTTTCTTGCAGGCCAGGCAGGTTTTCTCCAGCGACTTCACGCCCTCGTGCAGGTTCTGGTGCCCCAGCGTCTCTTTCTGTTCATCGTCGATGGGCGCGGGAATCCATCCGTATTGGGGCGAGCGGGCCACAAGGTGGCCGGGCAAACCGATCCGGTATGGCGGCAGTTGATCACCTTCCCCATAGCCGTCGAATTCGGTCCGCAACCAGTTTGCCATGGTGCGGTGGCGGCACATCATCGCCAGGGTGATGGCGGCGGGCATGATGTCAGTGAGCGGATCATTGGCATCCTGGAGCCGTTGGTCCAGGTCATCGACCGGTGTTTCCATTCCATTACCTCCTGGGACCTGCCGGGAGCGGTCCTGTATTGTTGTCCTTGGGCAGCCTCACCGGAGGAAGATCGGGCAAAGCATGCTCAAAAAATAGGCAGATGCGCCCGCCAGATCTGTGAGTGATTGGTTGCAGGACGTAACAGGAGGTAATAGCGCCCCTATCGTGGCGATAGTCGTCGGTTGCCGGTCCAGGGTGCCATACTCGGTCGTACCGTCGGGGCACGGCAATCCAGCGGTAAACAGGAGTCGCATGTTTACGGATCTGAGTATCGTCTGGCAGGGATCCATCGCCAGTTTCCTGGCCGGCAACGGCACCGCATTGGGCGCGGCGGGGGTGCTTCTCGTGCGGAGCCTGTCCGACCGGCTGCAGGACAGCCTGCTCAGTGCCGCCGCCGGCGTGATGCTGGCTGCCTCGTTCTTTTCACTGCTGCTGCCAGGCCTGGAATACGGCGAAAAGCTCACCGGCCACACCTGGATGGCCGCCCTGCTGGTCATCGCCGGCGTCATGATGGGCGCTGTGCTGCTCTACCAGATCCACCAGCGCCTGCCCCATGAGCATTTCGCCCTCGGGCGCGAGGGGCCGGAGGGCGCGAAGATCAAACGCATCTGGCTGTTCATCATCGCAATCACCCTGCACAACTTTCCCGAGGGTATGGCGGTCGGCGTCGGCTTTGGCGGCGGCAACCTGAGCAACGGTATCGTCCTGGCCATCGGTATCGGGCTGCAAAACATTCCGGAGGGACTTGCCGTGGCGATCTCCCTGCTGACGATCCAGCACTCGCGCATGCAGGCCTTTGCCCTGGCCGTGCTGACCGGTCTGGTGGAACCCATCGGCGGCGTGTTCGGTGCCGGCATGGTATGGCTGGCCGAGCCCATCATGCCCTGGACGCTGGGCTTCGCCGCCGGCGCCATGCTGTTCATCATCAGCGACGAGATCATTCCCGAAACCCACCGCAACGATTACCGCACGCTGGCCACGTTCTCCCTGCTGGGTGGCTTCGCGGTAATGATGTTCCTGGACGCGACGCTCGGCTGATGTCGGTCATGCTCCGCCGCCCAGGTCCCGACCATCCATGGGGCCGTATCGCTGGATTTGGGCCCCAACGAAAGCCCGCTCAGTCAGCATTAACTCTGTGAAAGATTCGCTCATTCACCGGCGATTTCTAGTATGGTCTGACTGTGAACGCGTTCGCAGTCCGTTCAAAACCTCCGCCCCAATCAGAACACCGTAAGGCAGGAAACAGGCTCGATGGCTGACAGCAACGCCGACCAGAAATTCCTCCAGCTCAGACAGCAGTATATCCAGGGCCTGCCGCAGCGAATCCGCCAGATCCGTACCGCCTGGGATCGCCTGCGGCACGTGAGTTGGGACGCCAAAGTGCTCAACTACATGGTGCATGCCGTGCACAAGCTGACCGGCAGCGGCTCCACGTTCCACTTCCCGGCCATCACCATAGCCGCCGGCGCACTGGAAAAGCGCCTGGAGGATGCCCAGCTCCACCTGGAAGCCAACGCCCTGGAACGCCAGCAGATCACCGACGCCCTGGCCCGCCTGGAGCGGGCCATTGACGACGCCGTGGCCAACGGCGACCAGGCCGCCTCCCCGGCGACCGAAACCCGCCCCACCGACCGGGGCGAATTTCACATCGCCGTCATCGAGGACGATCCGGACCAGGCGGCCCAGCTCGACCGCGGCCTGGCGGACCTGGGCTACACCGTGCACACGTTTGCCGATCCCGAAGCCTATTCCAGGCACGCCAAGGAACGCGCCTACCAGATGATCCTGTTGGATGTCAGCTTTCCGCAGGGTCCGCTGGAAGGCCTGGTCTGGCTGGATCGGCTGCGAAGCCACGTCGGCTCGAAGGTGCCCGTGGCCATCATGTCGGCGCGAACGGATATGGTGGCCCGCATGCGCGCCCTGCAGGCGGGCGCCGATGTGTTCCTGACCAAACCGCTGGACATGGACTTCCTGGCCCGGCGTATCGAACAGATTCACGAAACCACCCGCAATGTCCGCCCGCGCGTCCTCTGGGTGGATGACGACAAGGACCTGCTGGACTACTACCAGGACCTGCTCACCGACCGCGGTTATGAGGCGGACACCCTGTCCCAGTCGGTGCGCCTGCTGGAGCGGATCGAGCAGTTCGAGCCGGACGTGATCGTGCTGGATTACCAGATGCCCGGCTGCAACGGCTTCGAGCTGGCGCGCATCCTGCGCCAGGATCCGCGTTACATGACGATCCCGCTGATCTTTGTGTCCGCCTCCAGGGACCTGGAGACCCGGCACCGCCAGGACAGCATCGTCGGCAACGCCTACTTCCAGAAGCCACTGGACGACGAGGCATTCCTGCAATGCCTGCAGGCGCAGATTATGAAGGCCCAACTGATCGGCGCCCGGATCGACCTGCTCAGCCAGCGTCATGGGCCGAGCGGCCTGCAGAACCAGGACTATTTCATTAACCGGCTGGAGCAGCGCATGGCCTCGCTGGACCCCGGGACGACATCGTCCCCCTACTATCTGCTCCAGTTGGCCATCGACAATGAGGAATACCTCAAAGCCCGCCATGGCATGCGGACGATGCTCAATCTCAACGGGCAGCTGGAGTCCTACTTAGCCAGCCATTCAAGAATCCATGGCCGCGGCTGCAACCTGGGCGGCGGCTACTTCCTGCTGCTGTTTGATATACCGCAGGACCAATCCGCCGGGAGCGCCATCGAGCAGTTCCATGCCGAGCTGAACCGGCAGCGCTGGTCACCGGGCCAGGATACCAAGCCGGTGACGCTGGCCATGGGAGTGATGCACCTGGACCACGCCCAGGACCTGGACCAGGTTCTGGGCCATGTCGAGTCCGCCTGCGCCCAGGCCCTCAAGACCGGGGGCGGCAGCCTGGAATGGCATCGCGAGGAGAGCGCAGCCAATCACAGCGGGCTGACCGACCAGGTTCGCAGCCTGATCGACGCCCGGGCCTTCACCCTGCACTTCCAGCCCGTGATGAACATGGACAACGAGGAAACCCTGTCCGAAGCCCTGATCCGGCTGGTGGATGACGATCAGGTGGTCTATATGCCGCACCAGTTCCTGCCGTGGCTACCGGCAGGCAATCGCGGCAACTTCTACGAACTGGACCGCTGGGTGATCGAGAGTGCCGTTGCCAGCCTCGTCCAACTGCAAGGCAGGGCCTCGGCATCACAGGCCGTGATCGTCAAGCTGTCCTCTCCGCTGGAAGACGTGGAGCAGATGCAGCCGTTCATCACCAACGTCATCCGGGGATCGGGCATCAAGGGCCAGCGCCGGATCTACTTTGCCTTTTCCGTACCCATCGTGGTCAAGGACGTGCCACGTGCGCGCAAACTGTTCCGCACCCTGCAGGAACTCGGTTGCGGGGTGATCATCGAACACGTCACGCCGGACAGTAACATCATCCAGATGCTGCGCGATGTGGGACCGGTGGATTTCGTGAAGCTCAGCTCCGAACTGGGTCGGCACAGCGAGCAGACCGCAGAGCTCTACGGATTCATCAACGAACTGCACGACTTTTTGGGGTCCACCCCCATCATCGTCACCGGGGTCGAGGATGCCCGGGTCCTGTCCCGGTTCTGGGAGCGGGGTATCCGCTATTTCCAGGGCTACTTCATCCAGAAGCCCGGCCTGACCATGCAGTATTCAGCGGCGACCTGATCCCCGCCCAAACGCCGCCGGCCCATGACTCCGGCAATATGGCCGATCCGCTCGCCTCGCCCGTATGTGAGGTATACTGGACGGCTCTCTGCCATAGCGGCGGCCTTGCTTGCCATTCGACAGCCCGTGCCTGCCCGCTGACATCCCGATTCCGATCACCATCCACCGCCAATACCAGGGAAGACTGACCGTCATGTCTGAAAATCCGGCCGTTCCCAACCTGCGTCCCAATGACCTGCTGACCTTCGTCATGGCCGTTGCCTGCGGCCTGGCGGTGGCCAACATCTACTACGCGCAGCCGTTGCTGGACACCCTGGCCCGGGACTTCGACATCAGCCGCGGCACCGCCGGCATCATCATCACCATGACCCAGCTCGGCTATGCCGCGGGCCTGATGCTGCTGGTCCCGCTGGGCGATCTGCTGGAGCGGCGCCGGCTGATCACGGTGATTACCGGCGTTACCGTATTGTCCCTGATCGGCATGGCACTGGCGCCTACCGGCAGCCTGTTCATCCTGGCGGCGCTGGTGACCGGAATCACGGCCGTGGTGGCGCAAATCCTGGTGCCGTTCGCCGCCCACATGGCCAGCGATGCCGAGCGGGGCCGCGTGGTGGGTCGGGTCATGACGGGATTGTTGCTGGGCATCCTGCTGGCGCGGGTGGTCTCCGGCAGCATCGCCGACCTGCTGGGCTGGCGCACCGTGTACTGGATCGCGGCGGGCATCATGCTGTTCCAGGCATTGGCCCTGCGCCAACTGCTGCCGGAGGAACCCCCGCAATCGCGGATGCCCTACGGCCGGTTGCTGCTGTCGGTGCTGGCGCTGATGCGCGAGGAAGCCCTGCTACGCCGCCGCATCCTCTACGGCGCGTTGGGTTTTGCCTCCTTCAGCGCGTTCTGGACGACCATTCCCTTCCTGCTGGCGCAGGCGCCCTACCACTATCCGGATTCGGTGATAGGCCTGTTCGGTTTGCTGGGTGTGGCGGGGGCGCTGTGCGCCAACCTGGCCGGCAGCCTGCACGACAAGGGCTACTCCCGGATCGGCACCGGCCTGTTCCAGGCCCTGATAGGACTGTCGTTTGGGCTGATGGCCATACTGCCGCATCACCTCACGGCCATCATTGTCGGCATCATCGTGCTGGACCTGGGCGTACAGGGGAACCAGATCCTCAACCAGAGCGCCATCTACCAGATCCGGCCTGAGGCGCGCAGCCGCATCACCACGGCCTACATGACCTGTTACTTCCTGGGTGGCGCTGCCGGCTCGGCAGGCGCCGCCTACCTGTTCCAGTTCGCCGGCTGGACCGGCGCCTGTACGCTGGGGATAGCACTGGGCGGCACCGGGGTGCTGTTCTGGCTCACGGAACCACGGGGGCAGGTTGCCGGAGCGCTCCAGAAGTCCGACTAACCGTCCCCCTCTCTCCCTCCTCCGCGCCCCAGCCCATCGCCAGACGCGTGGGGGGTCAATGGTGCGAACCTGCGAGGTCTTGCGATGCCCCCGCATCCGTCAGTTCATCGCCACCAGGATACTGCAGTCCACTTCGTCCAGAAGCGCCCGGCTCAGGGAGCCCTGCCACCAGCGCGCCAACAGTCCCTGGTGGCGGTGGCCGACCACTACCAGATCCGCCCGGACCTCCTTCGCCAGCCCGGCAATGTGCTCCACCGGATCGCCGAAGGCTACGTGGCCTTCCGGATCGTGGACGTCCGACGCCCTCAACTGCTCCAGGCCTTCGTCGACAAGTTTGCGCAGGTAGCCCAGCTGTTCGTCGTCGAAGTCGTCGATCGGGTGAATCCCCTCACCGAATCCAGCGGAGCCGGTCAGTTCCAGGACCGAAAGCAGGTACACTTTCGAGTCGCATAACGCCGCCAGCGCCATGCCTTCGCCCAGAGCGGCGCGCCCTTCCAACGATCCGTCGAATGCCAGGACAATACGCTCATACATTACCTCACTCCTTCGCCTGTGGTTGATCGCCCGTTTCCCGGGTCTATGATTTCAGTCTAGTACCCTGCCGGGGGCACTGCTCAGCGGTTGCCGCTGAGGTCGAGATCAACCACCACCGTCCATGCCGGAACTCGGTCACTTGAGCGGGCCCTTGTCGAGGGTAATCCGTGCCGGGACTCGCCGGGGGCCTGGGTAAACATCCTCCTATGATACGGCTGACGCCCCAGTTGCCTTCAGGGCCCGCCCCAACGCCCCGAAATAGTCCGCGAAGGCCCGATTGATCCGTACTCTTTCCGTCTCTCGGGGATACAGCCCCATCCTGGCCTCCTCGGTCTCGCGCGTGCCCCGGACCAGGAACGCATTCTTGCAGTCGGCATCCTGCACAAAGGCTTCGAACGCGCGGGCACACAGCTCCTCCGGCTGACTGAAATACAACGTGCCTGCGGCCTTGTCGGCCTTCACCGACTGCCGGAACAGATCGCTGGGCGCATCCCCGCTCTCATCCAACATCACCGCTGCAAAGCAGGCCTGCAGGCGCTGGTTCAGCGGATGATCGACGCCCTGCTCCTTGCCCAGCCAGCGCTTGGACGCAAACGCACCGGGCGGGCTGCCGGCATAGAGCTTGTCGCAGATGTAGTGGTCGAAAGCGTGGAACCATTCATGGGCGATACTCCCTGGCCCGGCGTTCTTGGCCAGCGAAAAGCTCCGTGTCGCCGGCGTGTAATGCGCCGACACGCCGCGCTGCCCGCCAATGCCGTATTGCAGCCCCAGTGTCCCCCGCAGGGAAATCAACGATTCCGTCCCGCCCAGGATCGTCATCAGGTCGCACAGCGCGTCATAGAACAGCCCGGCACTGCGCGCCTTCTCCGGCTCCGTCACCCACCGCCCGATCTCCACCGACCGGAACTGGAAACGGCGACGCATATCGAGGAAGGAAACATCGGAACCGGCCCGGTGATCCGGGCCTCGGCGGTAGAAGGTTCGGGGCATGGACAGGAACTGCGCAAGCACTGTTTAAATATACAGTTTATGCCGGCCCGCAAGGCCTTGGCAAGCGGAAAAACAGTCGTTGCGACCATGAACTGGGCGGAATTTTGAAAATCTATGACTTCGGCTTTTAAATCAGCAGGTTGCCGCTTCGACAGAAAATGAGGATAGTGGTCTTTATGATCATTTTTGTTTGGAAAACCAGAAAGCAGAATAATGGGAAGTTATTGACCTGAGGGGATTTTCTGCCTAGGTTGGAGACGTGTTGGAAATGAAATATGAGTCGTTGGAAAAACGGTCGTGACGACTCATATACAAATGTTATGTTTCACCATGAATGAGCTATTAGCGTACTTAGAACAATGGAAATCCTCCAAATCAAAAATATTTGGTGCTGAAGGCTATGCTGTCTCTATAACCGGAGAGTTGGGAGATACCGTTAAATCT
>NZ_SJDL01000016.1 GCF_004327985.1 Marinobacter halodurans | reverse complement strand
TGAATAAGGGTGAGTCCCTTCAAAAGGACCTCCCCCTAACAACACATTCCGTGCCAGAAATTAAAACAGCAGCAAAAACAGCGGACTAGCCAGAAAACGCCAAAACCACACATCCCGGATCGAGCAAGATTTTGCTCAAATCGAGCGAAAAGTTGCCCGATCGAGCAAGATCTTGCTCGAAAGCCACTCCAGACAGCCCCCGGAAAACAGGACTCAGCGGCGGCCAGCTCCAACCTCCAACGAAGCGGGGCACCGGCAGGGCTGGAGCAGGAGACAGGGATGTCTCCGATCCAATTAGGCGGCCATGGATGGCCCTCTGAGCACCCAGCCCTGTCCAGCGAAAAACCAACAGCTAGAAGGGAAATAGAGCTCAAGCCAGCCCCGCGAGAACGTTGGAAAAAGAATAATTCGGAGTGCACGAAAATTCTTATCGCGCGCCCGCCTGCACCAGCAGCATCTCGATGTCATCCAGGTTGTGCCGGCGGGCCACGGCGAGGGCGGTATCGCCGTCGCTGGCCCGATAGCCGACATCGGCCCCGGCGGCGATCAGCACCTCGGTCATCAGCAGGTCGCCATTGCGCACCACGTGCATCAGCAGGGACTCCCCGTCGTGCGCAATATTGACGTTGCCGCCGGCATCCAGCAACGTGCGCATCACCGACAAGTTGCCCGCCTCCGCGGCGGCCGCCACCGCAGTGGTGCCGTCAGCGCCGCTGGCATTGACCCGGGCCCCGGCGGACAGCATCAGCTTCACCAGACGCTGGCTACCCTCGGCCGAAGCCGCAACCAGAGGCGTCCGTCCACGGGCGTCCGCCAGATTGGGATCGGCCCCCTGCTGCAACAGGTACCAGGCAACACGGTCATGCCCGGCACCGGCCGCCGCCGTCAGTGGCGTGCCATCCGCGCTAATCTGGTTCAGGGACGCCCCCGCCGCCACCTGCGCCTGGACCGCGGCCAGGTCACCCCGCATCGCCGCATTCACCAGCGGCGAAGACTGGTTCGCCCGGTGCACCGTTTCCAGGTTGACGGGTTGCGGCTGACCGGAGCAGGCGGACAGGGCGATCAGGGCAAGAACAAGGCAGGCGAGCGGGCGTTTGGGCATGGAAGCGTTCCGGTAGCTTTCAGGTTGGCCCATTCTGCCCAAGCGGATCAGACCAGTGACATCGAGTGAGTCACAGAAGCAGGCTGTGGCCTGGCTCAATGTGGCGGGATGTCGACCGGTTCAAGCAATTTCCCCGCGAGTTGCCGCAAGCGCTGTTCCGCATCACGCCGCCCGCGGCACAGTCCGGCGGACTGCAAATCGGACCAGGGCCAGCCCTGCAACACGGCACGGCACCAGAGTACGGCATCGTCATCCCGCGCCAGCCGTTCACTGACACCCGCTTGCAGCGACAGGCGCATCAGCGGCAGCCGGGACAGCTCAAACAGCCGGTAGCCGCCGGCGAAGGCCGCCAGCTCGGCCCGGTCCATGGGGGTCAGCGGTGCCGCCGCCACCCAGTCCCGGCCGAGGCTGAGCGCCAGATCCGGCTCCAGGGATCGAAAGGCATCGCCCAACAACAGCGGCCAGTGCTCGGCGAACCGGGTCTGTAGACGCAGCAACAGATCCATACCCCCTGCCGATAACGCCTGCCCCATTTGCAGGGTGTATTCACCGCTGCTCGCCGAGCGGTGTAGCCCCAGCCGTAGCGGATAGAAGCCGGCGCCGCGCCAGAACGCCAACAGTGGCGCCGTCGCCCCGAAACTGCTGCCCAGCAGATCGAAACCCGCCTCACGGCTGGCGTTCCGGGCTGCGGCCAGCAGTCGCTGCCCGATGCCCTCCCGCCGCAGCTCGGGGACCACGGCAATACGGACCACACGCGCCATGCGGGCCATCGCGGCCTCCGCCAACCCGCCGTGACAGGCCAGCGACTGGGCCAGCAGGTGCCCGCGGGCGCGCCGCTCGCCCCGCATCACCTGTTCCGCCAGCGCCGGCGCCAGACCGCCTTCGGCGGTGGCCCACAACACCCCGACGACCGCATTGTCCGGGTCGCTGCGGGCCAGCCAACTGCGGGCGTGGGGATCATCCAGCCACTGGCGCAGGTCGGCCGGCGTGGTGCGATAGTGGGCATCGGTCAGCAGGCCGAACGCCTGGGCCAGGGTTCCGGAATCGGCCTCGGCCGGACACCAGGGTTCGATGCGAATCGCCGCCTGCGACGACAAGCCCGTGACACTCTCGGCATCCAGCAGGAACAGGCGGTTGACCAGATCCTCGAAGGGATCCCCGTCGCGCCAGCGAATCGGCTGTGACAGGCGCTGCGTCTGCCATTGGGGGGTGAGCCGGTCCAGCGCGTCCCGGAAACGCACGTCGAAGCCCCGGCCGGTGCCTTCGTACCCGTGAACCGTGGTGGCGAACACCACCCGGGGCCAACCGGTCAGGATGTCGGCAAGCAAAGGCGCCGGCAGGCCGGCCGCCTCGTCCACCAGGACCACGCCCGCGTCGGGGCGCTCCCGCAACAGCACGTCCGCCGGCACGAATTCCAGACTGTGGCCGTCACACTGGAGGCGCTGACCATCCCGTCTGGCGCCCGGCCAGCGGGCTTCCGCCGCCGCAAACAGGGTGTCCACCGCCTCGGACCGGGGGGCGGTCACGAGGATGCGCGTCCACTTGTCCTGCAACAGTTGCGCCGCGGCCCGCCCCAGCGCGGTGGATTTGCCCCGTCCCCGATCGGCGCGGATCACCAGGGGGCGCCGGCGACGGCCCGCTCCCGCCCGGAGAATGGCGTCGATCGCGGCGGACTGGTCCGGAGTGTCCGTGGGCTGGAAACGGTCGTCGCCGCCATCCACATCAAGGCGTCCGGTGACCTCACCCGACGCATGCAGCCGCACCACGGCCGGATGGGTGTCGAGCAGGGTGGCCATGCGGGCCAGGAACGGATGCCGGCCGGCGTCGGCCAGCCCGGTGCGGGCATAGTCCGGATCGTCAAAGTCGGCCCATTCCGCCAACGGCGGCATCAGCCAGACCAGCACGGCCCCGGCCGCCAGGGTACCCATCAGGGCGGCCAGGTCATCCGGCGGGTTACCGCTGCGACCATCCCAGATTACCAGGTCCAGTTCACGACCCAACCACTGGTGGGCCTGCGTCGGACGGACGCTGACTAGGCCGCTCCCGCCCTTTTCGGACAGACGGCCCACCCAGAGGCTCCGGACCGCATCGGCCGAACGGCAGAGGGACAGCGCATAGCGGGCAGACAGGTCCGAATCCGCCTCGACCAGCAGCAGGCGACGCTCACCGGATCGGCGCAGGGCCGCCCGCCAGGCCTGGATACGGTCGGCACTCGGCCAACCCGCCGGGAAGCTCACGACAGGACTCAGCTCAGGTCCACCGAGTGCTGTTTCAGGGCGTCCAGGTCACAGTGCAGCAAGGCCGCCTGATGGGTGGCCCGCAGCCGGACCCGGGGTGCCTTGCCCGCATCGTACGCCTCGGTCCAGCGGCCGGCGCACAGGCACCAGGCATCGCCGTCCCTGAGGCCGGGAAAGCCGAATTCCGGCCGCGGCGTGGACAGATCGTTGCCGCTCTGGCGTGAGAATTCCAGGAAGTCGTCGGTGACCACTACGCAGACCGCATGAACGCCCAGATCGTCCGGACCGACGTTGCAGCAGCCATCCCGGTAGAAACCGGTTTTCGGGTCGTAGCCACAGTCTTCCAGCGGCTGACCCAGCACGTTGAGGGCGTCGTTCTGTGTCTGTGCCATGGTGTGTCTCCTGCGGCGCCGGGATCCGGGCGCCCGTGTGTGATTCATGAGGCGAACCATTATGGATGAGTGACCGGGACCATGCCAGAATAGCGCCCATGCCAACAGCCCTCCCCCCGCACCTGACCGACGAACAGCACGCCATCATCACCGCCGGCTATGAGCACGCCCTCATTACGGCCGTGGCGGGCAGTGGCAAGACCACCACGCTGGCGTGGCGCATCCGCTACCTGCTGGAACAGGGGCACGATCCCACCCGGATGCTGGTGCTGATGTTCAACCGCAGCGCCCGCGACGATTTCCAGAAAAAGCTGCAGTCGGTTGCCGGCGACACCGGCCTGGGGTTGCCGGAGATCCGCACCTACCACGCCATGGGCTACCGCCTGTACAAGCGTTTCGTGCGGGAGGGCTACCTGCCGGATTTCGTCGCCGACATCCTCAGCGACCAGGAAATCAACTTCCAGGTCTGGCTGCTGACCCGCCAGCTCGCCCCCGAAGCGTTGCAGGACGAGATCAAGCGGGCCAAGAAGGACTATGTGGAAACCGCCGCCCACTTCATCGACCTGGTGAAGACCACCCTGTCGCCGGTGGAGATCGTGTTCGAGCAGATGGGCTACGGCGACAAACACCGCTACCTGATCGACCTGTTCCACAGCTTCGAGCAGTGGCGTAAGCGCAACGCCCGTATCAGCTACGCCGACATGCTCTACGAGCCGGTCATGGCGATCCACCAGAATCCGCCGTTGCAGCGTCTGGTGGCCAACAAGATGGATCTGGTGATGGTGGACGAGTACCAGGACACCAACGAGATCCAGCACCTGCTGCTGCGCTACATCGCCGGAGAGCGGGCACGGGTCACCGTGGTGGGCGACCCGGACCAGACCATCTACGAATTCCGCGGTGCCCAGCCGGACTTTATCCTGACCCGCTTCAGCGAGGAGTTCGAAAGCCCGCTGGAACAGACCCTCAGCTACACCTTCCGCTACGGGCACCGGGTGGCCCTGCTGGCCAATCACCTGATTAGCCACAACACCGGGCGCAAGGACGTGCTCTGCCACGCCCACCCGTCCACACCGGCCACCGACATCCAGCTGCACCGGGCCGACGAGGACAGCGACGTCATCCTCAAGCTGGTGGAAGCCCACCGGGACGGCGGCCAGCCGCTGGAAGCCGTTGCCGTGCTGGTCCGGGTGTGGAGCCAGAGCGTGCCGATCGAGCTGCGCCTGCTGGCCCGACAGATTCCCTATCGCATCGACAGCAACAAGGGCGCCCTGTTTACCCGCGAGGTGGAAGCCATCACCCACCTGATGCGGGTCTGCGCCGGCCAGCTGCCGATACTGGCCGAATCGGATCGCCTGGAAGCGGCCCGCAGCCTGCTGCGCTTTCCCCATGTGGGCCTCAAGGAAGTGGAGTTACAGAGCCTCGCCCAGTTGCTGGCCCGGTTCGACCGGGACTGGGGTGCCCGATTGCTGGACCTGGATTTCGATGCGCTGGGCCCCATGCCGGCCCGCAAGCTGAAGAAGCTGGGCCGCTGCCTGCTGGACCTGGACGACTTCCGGGGCCCGGCCGGCGACCTGATCGACCGCTACGCCGGGGACACCGAGCTGTTCGAGGGTATCCGCAGTCTGGCCATGACCCACGAGTCCGCCGACGAGCGCATCGATACCGTGCGTGGCTTCCAGGCTTATATCGAAGGGCTGGACGTCGGTGCCGGCGAGGCCCTGGCGCACCTGGACGCCCTGCGCCAGCAGGCCCGCCAGCCCGGCCGCGGCGGCATCCAGCTGTCCACCATGCACCGCACCAAGGGGCTGGAATGGCCGGTGGTGATCATTCCCGGCCTGCAGGAGAAATACCTGCCCTACACCGCCCGCCAGACCGACGACATCCGCAGCCTGGTGGAAAGCGAGCGGCGCCTGCTCTACGTCGCCCTGACCCGGACCCGCCACGCCCTGCACCTGATCACCCGGCACGACAGCAACACCCCGCACCTGGACGGCGACCAGGGGCCAAGCCGCTTCCTGCACGAACTCTGCTTTTCCGCCTCCTCGGACCTGGGTCGGCAGTTGGACGCCCAGCCGGAGCCGGGCGCCACGCTGACCCTGGAAAAACCACCCACCACGGTTATCCAGCGCTATGCCGACCGGGCAGCCGTGCAACTGGACGCGCCGGAAACCAGCGCCGACACCGACGGTGCCGGGCCGGTCTGGACCGAATCGCGATTGATCCATGCCGTGCTCGGTCCCGGCCGGGTCACCGACGAGTCCGACAGTGCCTTCGACGTGGCGTTCGACAGCGGCGAAACCCTGACTTTCAGCAAGAAAAGCGCCCACCTCTATTTCCGCCGGCTGGCATCGTCCTGAATGGGCCATAAACATGTCCATTCGGCAATGTTGGCGACAAAAGTCTGTCTTTTGTGAATCCCATCACTAAAATTGCGCGTAACGGCGAGTGCGCTGTCTGTCTAATTCCCTGACTTACTGCGAATTAACCAGACAGTGCACCAGAACATAAAGCCCTGCTGCGGCATGATCCCGGCCAACAACAATAAAGCAGCGAATGACGAAGCAATAAACGAAATGAAACGAACAGGAGGTTCACATGATCCGCAACCGACTTCTGGCAACTGCGGCCCTGCTTTCAGCCTTTACCACGCCGGCCCTGGCGCAGGAACAAAAGGTCTACATCAACCCCTTCATCGGCTATCAATACTTCGACGACAACCGCAACCTGAGTGAAACCGACACCTACGGGGTGGGCCTGGAATACCGCTTCCTGCCCCGCTGGGCCGTCGAGGGTGTCTGGAACCGGGGCGACGCCGACCGCAAGCATGCGCCGGGCAGCAGCGACTTCCAGGACTATCGCCTGGACGGCCTCTACTACTTCGCCGACCCGGACGAAAACCTGAATCCCTACGTGGCCACCGGCGCCGGGCATACCGACTTTGACAGCCTGGGCGGCGGCATCGCCGGCGAGACCCGGCTCAACCTCGGCGGCGGCCTGCGCTACAACCTGACCGACGTGGTCTCATTGCGTGGCGACATCCGCGAGTACTACAGCCTGGACGAGGAATCCTTCGATACCCTGGCCAGCGTGGGCATGAGCTTCGGCTTCGGCTTTGACAGCAAGGAAGAGCCGGCGCCGCGCGACAGCGACAACGACGGCGTGGCGGACACCGCCGACCGGTGCCCGGGCACCCCACCCGGCGCCACGGTGGACGCCAGCGGCTGCGAACCGGATGCCGACAGTGACGGCGTCGTCGACAGCCAGGACCAGTGCCCCAATACGCCGGCCGGCGCCCGCGTCGACAGCCGCGGCTGTGAACTGGACAGCGACAACGACGGCGTGGTCGACAGGATGGACCAGTGCCCCAACACCACCGCCGGTGCCGAAGTGGATGAAAAGGGCTGCGAAGGGGTGATGGAAGAGGTCCAGACCTTTACCCTGAAGGTCCAGTTCCCGACCAACAGCGCGGTCATTGACGATCGCTACGACGACGACCTGCGCCAGGTCGCGAACTTCCTGGAAGAACATCCGGAAACCGTGGTGGAAGTCGGCGGTCATTCCGATAACACCGGCAAGGCCAGCTACAATGAGAGCCTGTCCCAGCGCCGGGCCGAGGCCGTCGCCGATCGACTGGTCAAGACTCTGGGCGTGGATCCGGAACGGGTCAGCGCGCGCGGTTATGGCGAGTCCGATCCGGTGGCCAGCAACGACACGGCCGCCGGCCGTGCCGAAAACCGCCGGGTGGAGGCCAAGATCCAGATCGAGCGGTAATTCGTGAGGTTTCCCCGGGGATGGCGACGCCATCCCCGGGGTCTGCCATTGACGGGCGGGCAGCGCCCGGAGGATGTTGTCTTGCGTGAATCCGCCCTGTTCCTGCTCTGCTGTCTGCTCGCACCCGCGACCTTTGCCGACGTCTACAAGTGCGCCGATGCCAACGGCGTGCGCTATTCCGATACCCCCTGCGGCGCCAACGCCGAAACCCTGAACCTGCCGGACAGCCGGATCGGCGGGCGCTTCGACAGCAACCTGCCGGCACGGCCCGAGCCCTCCGAACCAGCCGATGAACCGGCGTCCGCACCCAGTGAACCGGAAAGCCCCTGCCGCTACATCCCCTCCACCGACCTGCGCCGCTATATCCTGCGGGAACAGGTGGTCCGGGGCATGACCAAGCAGAACGTGCGGGATGCCTTCGGCACCACGCCGGAAGTCTACCCGGTGCCCCAGGAAACCTGGGTCTACAAGACCGACTATTACGGCATGCTCTACGAATTGACCTACGTGTATTTCCGGGATGGCTGTGTCGACAGGGTCGTTTATCGCAAACCGTGAGCTTTCCCGTTTAGGAAGCCAGCCGGGCATCCAGCAGCAGATTACGGGGCGTGAGGTGGCGCTCACAGAAGGTGCCCAGAGTCACCGTGTAGCCCTGCTCTTCCAGATACAGCGCGTCATCCAGCACCAGCCAGAGCTCCAGCGGGCGCCGGAACAGGTGGCGCAACAGCTCGTGGCGCCGCACCTGCGATTGTCGTTGCCGGCCCAGCGCCAGCCAGTGCTCGAGGTCCGTGTCCGGGGGTAATGTCATCCCCTTGCGTTCGGCGGCCCAGTGACAGAAAGCAGCGAACCCGGCGTCGTTCAGGCGGGTCGGGTGAGGGGGTACCGGCAGGTAGCTGTCTTCTCCGCGCACGTGCCGCTGCAGGGCATCGAAGCCCAACCGCCAGATCTGGGTGCGGCGGGTCTGGCGCCGAATGCGGGCCGGCGCGGTGACCGTTTCCCGGACCGCCAGACGCAGCGTCTCGCGGGAGAGATCCTCCAGTCGCCGCTGCTCCCGGACCCGTTGCGACAAGGGTTGGTAGTCCGGGTGCCGGGTCAGGTGGAAGCAACAGGGGGCAATGCTCAGGCGTGGCCAGCGGTGACGGGCACCCTGTTCGATCAGGCGCCGGTGCAGGTCGCCGCAGGCGTGCAGGGCGACGCCGTGACAGGCCGGCGACCAGGACATATCCGGGTCCAGCACGTCCCGGGTGACCAGCGTGACCGGGTCCCCGTACCGCGCCGCCAGGGCGTTGCCATCCGCCACCAGCGCCGGGTCCCATTCGTATCCGACCAGCGCACCTGGCGCATGGGGTGCCAGGGTTCGCGCCAGGTGGCCCTTGCCGCAGCACCAGTCCAGTACCGGAGCCTCCAGCGCACGGAGGGCTGCCGCAAAGGCGCCGGCCTGCAGGCGCTTGCGGCCGGGCATGTCCACGGCCCGTGTTTCCGGCAGGGCCAGCGAGTCACCGGCCAGGTCGGGCAGATCCAGCAAGGCCCGGCGCCGGTCGATCGTCGGCAGCCAGGCCGAGAGCCGCGCCACCAGATGTTCGGAATCGGCTTCAAAGGCGTCAACCTCGGCGTCCGTCAGGCCCTCCAGAAAGGTGGCCAGGCCCGGGTACCACCGGCACCAGTCCGGCGCCGGCGTACTGAAAGGCGCCGGTTGCCAGAGGTCAGCGTGATCCGCCAGCCAGCCGTCGAGTGCCGACCAGCGTCCGGCCCGGTCGTGGGATGAGGAGCCCGTTACGGTCATGGTCGTTCAGCGGTCACCGGTTTTACGATCGGCATGACCCAGGTGGCGTTCCGGCGCGATCACATCGCGCACCACCTGCTTGAGCTCGGTGATCTCGGGAAACCGGCCAGCCTCCTTGCGTGACCAGACCACCTGATCATCCGCGCGCACCTCGAACACGCCACCCGAGCCGGGCTTGAGTACCAGCTCGCCTATCTCGTCCTCGAACGTGGTGAGCAGCTCCTGCGCCATCCAGGCGGCGCGCAGCAACCAGCGGCATTGGGTGCAGTAATGGATTTCGACACGACTGGGCATGGGGACGGTTCCGCGTGATCAGCAGGTGGATGAGCCTGCTATTGTCGCGCGTCACACTCCGGATTGACCACCCACTTTGCCGAATAACGTGGCCGCACACCGGGTTGCTATTGAGCGGACGCTTGCCCCTCCCGATCAACCTGTTTATGCTCGACGCGTCGGTTTCCTCTGGGAATTAATAGGGAATTCGCCGCGGCCCCGGCCGCGAACCGAAACTGCCCCCGCAACTGTAGGCGGCGAGCGACGTCCAATCACCAAGCCACTGGGATCCCCCGGGAAGGCAGGACGCGCCACGACCCGTCAGTCAGGAGACCTGCCGACCATCCGATTCACGACGCCGGGCGGGGTGCCCCGGGGAAAGGAAGGACCATTCCCATCATACGGATTCCTTTACAGCTTCCTGAACCCTCTTGTTATCGGCCGTGAAACTTTATTGTTATGTTATAACATAACTATTATAGTCGCTGCGCTTCGATAGCGATCCCAGGAGGTCATACCATGTTGGTCACAATCCGTTTCACTGCTCCAGGGCGGTTCCCGTTCTTGCGACTCGTCCGCCGGTCCCTGCCGGTCCTGCTTACACTGACCGCGACCAACGCCGCGGCGGCCCCGACCACTTACCCATTGACGCTGGAAAACTGCGGTCGGGAGATTCGCTTCGACGCCGCCCCGGAGCACACCGTCACCATCGGCCAGTCCGCCACCGAGACGCTCTACGCCCTGGGACTGGGGGATCGGGTGGCCGGCACGTCGGTCTGGTTCACCCCGGTACTGCCACAGTTCAGGGCCATCAACGACCGGGTACCGCGCATCGCCGACAACGACCCGAGCTTCGAGGCAGTGGTCAACAAGCATCCCGACCTGGTGACCGTGCAATACGAATGGCACGTGGGCCCGACCGGTTCGGTGGGCACCCGCCAGCAATTCGCCGACCTGGGTATCGCCACCTATATCCTGCCGGCGGACTGCGACACCAAGGACAACACCACCGGCGGTGACGGCACGCGGGTCGCCGCCTTCTCCACGCAGTCCATCTACAAGGGCATCCGCCAGCTTGCCACGATCTTTGACGTGCAGGATGCCGGGGAGGACCTGATCACCGACCTGAAAGACCGGGAAAGCCGGGCCATCGAACGCGCCCATGAACTGGACCTGCCAAAAGACCTGTCCGCCGTCTTCTGGTTTTCGTCCACCGACCTGTCCGCGGCCCCCTTTGTCGCCGGCCGCCTGGGCGCGCCGGGCTACATGATGGACAAACTCGGCATCCACAACGTGGTCGAGTCCGATGAGGAATGGCCGACCGTCGGCTGGGAGACCATTGCCCGGGCCGACCCGGACCTGATCGTGATCGCGCAGATGGACCGTCGCCGCTACCCGGCCGACGACATCCGGAAGAAGCTCGATTTCCTGCACAACGACCCCGTCGCCAGCCAGATGACCGCGGTGCGGGAAGGCCACATCGTACCGATGGACGCCCACGCCATGAGCGCCACCCTGCGCACGATCTTTGGCCTGGACTCCCTGTCGGACGCCCTGGCCGGAATGAGCTTCGACCGATGAGCCGCGTCATTTCCCTGCCGGCGCCGGTGGCGCCGCGCCTGCACTGGCTGTGGCTGACCCCGCTGGTGCTGGCGATCGCCCTGGTAGCCGGCACCGCCATCGGCGAGACGCGGATTCCCGTGGACACCATTCTCAAGGTGCTGGCCAACCGGTTGTGGGACGCCGGTTACCCGGTTGACCGCATCGATGCCGGCATCGTCTGGAGCTACCGGCTCAGCCGCGCCATCGTCGCGGCCTGCTGCGGCGCCGGACTGGCACTGACCGGGGTGGTGCTGCAGGCGCTGTTGCGCAATGCGCTGGCGGATCCGTTTCTCATGGGGCTTTCGGCCGGGGCGTCGACCGGGGCGGTGGCGGTCACCGTGCTGGGTTTGGGCGCGGGTGCCATCGGCCTGTCAGCGGGCGCCTTTGCCGGCGCGGCCCTGGCCTTCGGCCTGGTGGTGGTGCTGGCCCACGCCGCCAGGCGGGGCATGCAGGCGGCCGGGGCGATCATACTGGCGGGCATTGCCGGCGCCCAGCTGTTCAACGCGTTGACGGCCTTCATGATTGCCAAGTCGGCCAGCGCCGAGCAGGCCCGGGGCATCCTGTTCTGGCTGATGGGCAGCCTGTCCGGGGTGCGTTGGGACGACGTCGCCCTGGCGGTACCGACCGCCCTGGTCGGGCTGGGGGTATGCCTGTGGTACATGCGCGCCCTGGATGCCTTCACCTTCGGCGCGGACAGCGCCGCGTCCATGGGCGTAGCGGTGCGTCCGGTCCGGGGCGTGCTGATTGCCGTGACCGCCCTGGTAACGGCGGTGATGGTGTCGATGGTGGGCGCCATCGGCTTCGTCGGGCTGGTCATTCCCCATGCCATGCGCCTGCTGGTGGGCAGCCGCCACGCCCGGCTGGTACCGGCATCGGCCCTGGCCGGCGCCGTCTTCCTGATCGGTTCGGACATCCTGTCCCGCATCCTGGTGCCCGGCCAGGTGCTGCCGATCGGCGTCATCACCTCGCTGATCGGGGCACCGGCCTTCGCACTGATCCTGGTCCGGGGAGCGGGTAGAGCATGAAGCTGACCGCCGAACACCTCGGGGCCCGCATCCATGGCCGCACCCTGCTGGATAACGTGAGCCTGACCATCCGGCCCGGCGAGACCTTTGCCCTGGTCGGACCCAACGGCTCCGGCAAGTCGACGCTGTTGCGGCTACTGGCCGGCCTGCGTCGACCGACCCGGGGCTGCGTTCGCGTCGACGGACGCCCACTCGCCCACCTCAAGCGACGCACCATTGCCCGGTCGATTGCCCTGGTCGAACAACAGGCCGAAACCAGTGACAGGCTCTGCGTGCGCGACGCCGTTGCCCTGGGGCGCACGCCGTTCCTGTCGCCGCTGCGCCCCTGGACGGACGAAGACGACACCCACGTTGACCGGGCGCTGGACGACGTCGATATGCGGTCGTTCGCCGACCGGCTCTGGCACACCCTGTCCGGCGGCGAACGCCAGCGGGTCCACATCGCCCGGGCCCTGGCCCAGCAACCCCGCATCCTGCTGTTGGACGAACCCACCAACCACCTGGATATCCAGCACCAGCTCTCGATCCTCAGCCTGGTGCGGCGGTTGCCGGTGACGGTGGTGATCGCGTTGCACGACCTGAACCAGGCGATGGCGTGCGACCGCGTTGGCGTCCTGGACGCCGGTCGGCTGGTGGCATTGGGGCCGCCTGAAGACGTACTCACTCCGGAGCGACTGTGGCAGACGTTCAGGGTACAGGCCGACAGCATCGGCGACCCGCAGGACGGGCGTCGGATCCTGCGTTTCCGGCAGGCTCCCTGATCGCCCTTGGGGATCAGTCGCCGCCCAGCAGTTTCCGGTAGGCCTTGAGGGTCTTCTCGTCTTCCACTGGATAATCCGGCGCCAGGGCCTGAAGCTGTTCGTCGACCAGGGCGGCGACAATGGCACGGGCAACGGACTTGCGATCGCCGGGGATGATGAACCAGGGCGCCTCGGCTGTGTGGGTGGCGGCAATGGCCTCCCCGGCACACGCCAGCAGCTCGTCCCGGCGCTCGAAGGCGTCCACATCGGACGGATCGAACTTCCAGCGTTTGCGCGGTTCGTCGAGGCGCTTGATCAAGCGACGACGGTGTTCATCGCCACTGAGCCGGATCCAGCATTTGATGACCGTTGTGCCTTCCCGGGAGAGATGCGCCTCGAAGCTGCGGATGGCCTCGTATCGGGCCTGCCAGTTGTAGTCCTCCGGGGCATGGACCGGCCATAGGCGCTCGGCGATCACCGCCTCGTGATGACTGCGGTTGAAGGCCGCCAACTCGCCAAAGGCCGGTAGCAACGGCACCACCCGCCAGAGGAAGTCGTGCCGGGTCTCCGCCCCCTGCGGCCGGGCGAAGGACCAGGCATGAAAACCCGCCGGATCCATGTAGGTCGACAGCGTCCGGATCAGACTGTCCTTGCCGCTGGCATCCAGGCCGTGGAGGATCAGCAATACCGCCCGGGAGCGGTTGGCCCACAGGCGGCGCTGGTACTCGCCGATGTTCTCCAGGCTGGCATCCAGGGACGGAATGTCGTCGCCCCCGACATCAGCCGGGTAATCGTCCAGTGACGGCCGGGTTGGATCGTATCGCCAGCGCTCGTTGAACGGTGTGGTCATCATGGCATGGGCCTCGTCTGCGGACTCTGCGGATTGGGAGGGGCGTTGTCCAAAATGGTAGACTGCGTCTGAATTCATTCCCAGCCACGCGACAGGCCCCGTTCAGCACATGAGCAAGAAACGACGCGAGATCCCGGTTTTCGAGCAGCCGATCATCGAAACCCACTGCCACCTGGATTACCTCAAGGACCGCCCGCTGGCGGAAACCCTGGCCGAGGCCCAGCGGGTGAACGTGGAGCGGGTCATCACCATTGCCGTGGCCCCGGACAACCTGGCCACCGTGCGCGAGCTGACCGGCGAGGCGGACTGGGTGTATGGCACCCAGGGCATCCATCCCCACGAGGCGGAAACCTACACCGACGCCGTCGAGGCGGAAATCCGCGAGCACGTCGGCGGCGAGAAGATGGTCGCCGTCGGCGAGATCGGCCTGGACTACTTCTACGACAACGCCGACCGCACCGTGCAGCGGGATGTGTTCCGCCGCCAGTTGCAGATCGCCTGCGACACCGATCGCCCGGTGGTGATCCACAGCCGCGAGGCCGACGACGACACCATCGGGATCCTCAAGGAGTTCGAAGGCACGCTCAAGCGCCGGGGCGTGATCCACAGCTTCACCTCCGGTCCCGGCCTGGCCCGCTACGCCCTCGATCAGGGCTGGTGCCTGGGTTTCAACGGCATTTCCACCTTCAACAAGGCGGAAAACGTGCGGGACATCATCCGCATGACGCCGATCGAGCAGCTGCTGCTGGAAACGGATGCCCCCTTCCTCACGCCGGTGCCCTACCGTGGCCGGGAGAACGCCCCGTTCTATATTCCCTTCGTGGCGGAAAAGATCGCCGAGGTGAAGGTGTTACCCATCGAGCAGGTGCTGACCACCACCTACGCCAACAGCCTGCGGACCTTCTTCCCGGACTGAACAGAATACGCCCGGCATCAACGCCGGGCCCGTTTCTTCAGCGCTTCGAAGCCGATGATCACATCCAGCAGTTCACTGGTGATCTCCGTCTGGCGTACCGAACGCAGCTCACCTTTCAAGGCGTCGAGCCGATCGTCCACCGCCTCCTCGGCCTGCTGCATCCGTGCCAGGCGCGCGGCGTTCTCGGTGACCATGGCCTCCGCCGAGGCGCGGAACACGCTGGCGAAGATGTGGTTGCGCACCAGGGCCGCCAGCAACTCGTCCGGCGCCATGGTGTAGTCCGGCAGCGACCGGGACGGCCAGCGGCGTTCGCGTCGCAGCAGGTCCGGATCCAACGGCAGCAGTTGTCGGGTCACCGGGGTCAGGGCGCCCGCGTCGCCACGCTCGGTGAACGCCAGGGAAACCCGATGGCCACCCAGCCATCGACCACTGCTGTGGCTATCCAGACGCGTCACCACATCGCCGGCGAGACGGCCGATCCCGTCCGCCGATGCCGGCGGCAGCAGGACCTCTTCCGGCGGCAGCCCGCGATCCACCAAGGCGTCGTTCATCTGGGCGCCGACACACAGTACCCGGCACGAGTCCGCCTCCGGCGCCTTGCACCAGGCCATCACGGCATCGGCCAGGAGCTCATTGTAGTTCCCGCACAGGCCGTGATCCGAGCCGAACACCACCACCAACTGCCCGGCGCGCCGGTCCGGTGCCAGGACGATATCGCCGGAGCGGTGCGCAAAGGCGCGGAAGCCGGCCATGATGGTCTGGTGATAGGCTTCGATGGAGCACGCCGCATCCTCGTAGGGTGACGCGTTCAGCGCGGACAGCGTTTTCATCGCATGTACGATGCCGCGGATGCTCGCCAGGGTCCCGTGATGACGGGTCAGGGATTCAAGCGTCTGGGCCATTGGTTTTCCCCTGCACGGCCGCGTTGCCGGCCATGGCGCTTGTTGCCAGGGTGAGGAGCTGCTCGTGGTCACCGGCGGCCAGCGCCTGGTTGTCGGCGATCCGGGCATCCAGGGTATGCAGGTCGCGCTCCGCGGCGCGGCGGACCTGGTCCATGGCCGTATTGACGGCCTGGTCGGACAGGCCATCGAACAGTCCTTCCATTGCGGCAACCAGCACGGCCAGTTGACCTATCGCCGACAGCGGATCATATTCCGGCTGGCGCAGGGCGGCCCGCACCGCCGCGCCACGGGCCAGCCGCGCCCGGGTGGCGTCATCCAGCCGGGTCCCGAAGCGGGCGAAGTCCTCCAGTTCCTCGAACTGGGAAAGCGTTACCCGCAGGTTGCCCGCCACATCCCGCAGCGCGTGCAACTGGGCCTTGCCACCGACCCGGGAGACCGACAACCCCTGGTCCACCGCCGGGAACTGGTTCTTGCGCACCAGCCTTGGCGACAGATAGATCTGGCCGTCAGTTATGGAGATCAGGTTGGTGGGGATGTAGGCGGACAGGTTTTCCGCCTGGGTTTCGACTACCGGCAGGGCGGTAATGGAGCCGCCGCCCGCCGCGGCAACAAACTGCCCGGCCCGCTCCAGCAGCCGCGCGTGAAGGTAGAAGATATCCCCGGGAAAGGCTTCCCGGCCCGGCGGCCGGCGCAGCAGCAATGACAGTTCGCGATAGGCCCGGGCGTGATGCGTCAGGTCATCGAACACCACCAACACGTCCCGGCCCTGGTCGGAAAAGTACTCGGCCATGGCCATCGCCGCGTAAGGGGCGACGTAGGCCAGTCCCGGCGCTTCTTCGTCGCCGGCGGACAGGACCACGCTGCGGGCCATCATGCTGCCGGCCTTCAGCGCGCCGATCACCCGGGCCACCGCATCGCCCCGCTGGCCGATGGCGCAGTAGATGCAGATGACCTGCGAGCGGGCCTGGTTCAGCATGGCATCAATGGCGATGGCGGTCTTGCCGGTCTGGCGATCGCCAATGATCAGCTCCCGCTGCCCCAGACCAATGGGCACGGCGGCATCCACCGCCTTGATCCCGGTGGCCAGGGGCCGGAACACCGGCGCCCGGGACAGGATACCCGGCGCCTCGGCTTCCACCGGCCGCCGGGTCACGGCGGCGACCGGCCCCAGGCCGTCGCGGGGGCGTCCCATGGCGTCCACCACCCGACCGAGCAGGGCCGGCCCGACCGGAACACTGACCACTTTGCGGGTACGCCGCACCTGTTCGCCGGGGACAATCCGTTCCGCGGGCCCCAACAGCACGACACCCAGGCGACCGGGCTCCAGGTCCAGGACAATGCCCTGCAACCCGCAGTCAAATACCAGCAGTTCGTCGGAGAGGGCCTGGGCCAGACCGCTGACGATGGCGATACCGTCTCCCACTTCCGTCACCCGACCGACTTCCGTCAGCACCGGTTGCGGCGCCGGTGCCGACAGCAGGGTGTCAACCCAGTCGTTAAACCGCTGCTCGCCGGTATCCGGCTGTTGTCCGTTATCCGGCATGCGGCGTGTCTCCCCGGCCGGACGCCTCAGCGGCCAGGCGCTCGTCCAGCAATGTCGTCAGCTCGTCGGTGTAGCTGTCTACCGTCCAGCTCAACTGGGCGCCACCCACCTGAAGGATCAGGCCCGGCGACTGGACGGCATTGGTAGCGAAGCGCAGGTCGAAACCGGGCAGATGCCGGTCTGTCTCGCGATGCAACTGCGCCTGCAGATCCTCGGGCAACGGCGCCCGGGTCGTGACCAGGGCGGTCGTGTCGCTGCCTGCCGCCTGGGCCAGCTCGTCGGCCCGCGCGGCCAGTTGCCCCAGCACCTGCCGCACCATGGCCGCCTCCAGGGTCTCGTCCGCCAGTTCACGCAGGGCCTTGCGGGTAAGCGCCACCAGCGTCTGGGCGCCCGCCTGCTGAAGGCGGGCCAGGAACTTCTGGCGTTCCTGCTCCATGTGGACATGCAGCTCCCTCTGCTCCCGGGCCAGCCGGGTGTGCGTCTCGGCCAGCAACGCAGCCCGTTCCTCTTCGGTGGCCTTGAGGGCTTTCGCCACGGCCGCATCGCGGTCGGCCTGCAACTGCGCCATCCGGGCGTGGAACGACTTCTCTGCCGCTTCGGCCTCTTCCCGTGCCGCGCCGGCTTCACCCATCCGCCGGGCAATCTCGGTCTCCCGGGCATCGATGCCGTTGAGGATGGGCTTGTAGAGAAAACGCTTGAGCAACCACACCAGCACCAGGAAATTGGCAATCTGGGCAATGACGGTGATCCAGTCGATGGACATGATCGGCGTTCCGCTGTCTTACTGGCCGCTGGCGGCCTGTACCGCATCCCAGAACGGATTGGCGAAGATCAGGATCATCGACACCACAAAGCAATAGATGGCGGTGGATTCGATCATCGCCAGACTGACGAACAGGGTCCGGGACAGGGTCGGTGCGGCATCGGGCTGCTGGGCGATGGCGGCAATCGCCGATGCCGCCGCCCGGCCCTCGCCCAGCGCCGGCCCCAGGGCTCCGAACGAGACCGTCAGGCCGGCGGTGAAAATGGAGATCACTGCGATGATGGCAAAGTCACTCATGGCGCGTCCTCGGGGGGTGAAGGAGGGGGCGGGTCCGCGGTTGCGGACGAAATATAGACGGTGGCGAGAATGGCGAAGATATAGGCCTGGATCAGACCGGTGAGCAGTCCCAGCATGTCCATCACCACCGGGAAGAAGAACGGCGCCACACCCAGCAGGATGGCGGCAATGACCGCACCGCTCATGATGTTGCCGTACAGGCGGATGGCCAGGGAGATGCCCCGGGAAAATTCGCTGATGATGTTGAACGGCAGCATCACCGCCGAGGGCTCGATGAAGTGGCGGAGATAACGGCCCAGGCCGCCGCTGGCGATGCCAAACAGCGGTACGGCACAGAGTACGGAAATCGCCAGCGCCACCGTGGTGGAGAGTGACGACGTGGGCGGCGCAAAGCCCGGTACCACCAGCAACAGGTTGGAGAGGGCGATGAACAGGAACAGCGTGCCGGCGAAGTACATCACATGGCGGGCCGAGGTCTGGGTGATCTCCCCGATCTGGCTCTGGATCATCTGCACGATGGTTTCCAGCAGGGTCCGCCAGCGATTGGGCGGCACATCCGGGCACAGGTTGCGGGTCACCAGCACGGAGCCTCCCACCAGCAACGCCATCACGATCCAGGTATTGACGATGGTGGCGTTGAGGCCGAACTCCCCCAGCCTGAGGATGATGTCCTGGTCCGGCGTCAGCTGCACGGTACATCCTCCCCGCCGGACGTTGCCGGAGGCCGCGCCAGGCGAACGGCAACCAGGCGTGTGACCAGGAACGCCAGGCCGAACCCGGCCAACGCCCCGGGGTCGTGGAGGCCGTCGGTGGCCATGAAGCCCACCGCCAGCAGCAGCGCGATTCGCAGCGCCGCACTCGCCAGCAGCAAGGGCGCCGGCCGTGACGACCTCAGGACCGCCCGAACACTCCAGGCCAGACCGGCAAAGTAGAGCACGCTGGCCACCACGCCAACCGCCAGCCCCACGCCAAACGACGTCCAGTCCATCGTCATTGATCGTCTCCTCCCCTGCCCGGCCCTTCGCGACTGACCCAGGCCCAGGCGATAAAGCTGCCAAGAACGGCCCCGCCCAGGATCAGCGCAATGGGCCAGGAAAAATCCTGCGGTGCCACCCGGTCCAGCCAGAGACCCAGGAAAGCGCCGCCCACGGTGGGCACGGCGATCGACCACCCCACCATCCCGAATGTACCCAGCCCCCGAAGCGGACTGGCGCCGGGATGCTCACGGGCCTGCTTTTTCCGGTCAGCATGGCGGGTAATGGCGTCCACGGACCGATCCGGCCTACGGCTCATGGTGCCGGCTTCCGCAATTCCGCAAACCGGCGCACGATACTGGCTTCCAGCCGCGACAGGGCTGCGCGGGCCACCCGCTCGTCCTCGTCCATGGCGCCGAAGATGTCGGCCACCGTATGACGCAGGGAGGCCAAGTCCCGGCCCTCGGCGCCGCGCCGGACGGCCACATTCACCTGATGCCCCTGTTTGACCAACAGGCCCTCGTCGATGCCGAAAAAGCGCTCCCGCCCACCCGGTTCGGTCAGGACCAGAACCGACGGCACCAGCGCCGTCACGAAATCCAGGTGATTGGGCAGCAGGCCGAAGGCACCATTCTCCGCCTCGGCAACCAGCGCCCGGGCCGCGCCCTGGTACAGGGTGCGTGTGGGCAGCCCCAGGGTGACCTGCATGTCGCTGGCCATACTCATGACGCGTCTCCCCGCTCGGCGATGGTGCCGATCATGTAGTAGTCGCTCTCACTGTCTTCGAAGTGCGTCTGTTCGAGAATGGTCTCGCAGCCGTCCAGCGTGTCGGCGATGGCGACGCGCCGGCCGTCACTGCCGGTGAATGCACGGGTGGTGAAGAACGGCTGGGTCAGGAATCGCTCCAGGCGCCGGGCCCGGGCGACCGTCGCGCGGTCCGCCGCAGACAGTTCCTCCATGCCCAGCATGGCGATGATGTCGCGCAGGTCCTCGTACTCCGCCAGGGTTCGGCGCACGGCCCGGGCAATGTCGTAATGGCGCTGACCAACCACCGCCGGCGTCAGCATGACCGACGCCGATGCCAGGGGATCCACCGCCGGATACAGGCCTTCGCTGGCCCGTTTACGCGAGAGCACGACAGACGCGGACAGGTGGGAAAAGATGTGCGCCGCGGCCGGATCGGTGAAGTCGTCCGCCGGCACATAGACCGCCTGGATCGAGGTGATGGCTCCGGAACGGGTGGAGGTGATGCGCTCCTGCAGCGACGCCAGTTCCGTGGCCAGCGTGGGCTGGTAGCCCACCCTCGACGGCATGCGCCCCATCAGCCCCGACACTTCGGAGCCGGCCTGGACGAAACGGAAAATGTTGTCGATCAGCAGCAGCACGTCCTGCTGCCGGTCGTCGCGGAAGTATTCGGCCATGGTCAGCGCCGTGTTGCCCACCAGGAAGCGCACGCCGGGTGATTCGTTCATCTGGCCGAACAGCATCACGGTCTTGTCCCGCACCCCGGCCTCGCCCATCTCGCGGTAGAGTTCCTCCGCTTCCCGGGAGCGTTCGCCGATACCACAGAACAGGCTCACCCCCTGGTGGACCTGCACGGTGTTGTTGATCAGCTCGGTGATCAGCACCGTCTTGCCCACACCGGCCCCACCGAACAGGCCGGTCTTGCCACCCCGCTCGATGGGAGACAGCAGGTCGATCGCCTTGATGCCGGTCTCCAGGATGTCGCTGTGGACCACACGCTCCTCGAGAACCGGCGGCTCCCGATGGATCGACCGCAACGCCTTGGCACGGGGAGCGGGCCGGCCGTCGATGGGCTCGCCAAAGACATTCAGCATGCGGCCCAACAGCCCCTCGCCGACCGGTACCCGAATCGGGGCGCCGGTGGCCCGCACCGCCATACCCAACCCCAGGCCGCGCACCGGCGCCAACGCCATGCAACGCACGGCGCCGCCTTCCAGCAGCGAGGACACCTCCAGCGCCACTTTGCCGGCATAGACCAGGTCATGGATCCGTGGCGACGGTTCCGGAAAGAAAACATCCACCACCCCGCCATGAATCGCCACGATACGGCCTTCAACGTCGGCGGTCGCCGGCAAACCGGCCTCTGGACGACTGTCGCGCACGGGTTCAGGCAACACTCATTCCCTCGTTTCGTTGCCGTTGAAAGGACGAGCCGCCGGGATAACCGGCACGGAACAGATGCGCCATGAAGCATGGCCTCCGCGGCAGCCCTATACTGTTTCCAGCATAGTCGCCTGGCCGCCCGCGTGAATTGACGCAAATCATACCCGGCCCAGCCTGGCAGGATCGACGTCGACAACCCGGCTGTTTTTTCCACCTTTTACCATCCTCCGCGCCGGAAACACGTAGAATCGGTATTAACAGCTAAACTGGCTCTTGGACGGGAGTCGAACCGCAGCCGGCAGCACAGTGACGGACGTCGAACGCAAAGCCAAGATGCAGGGCGTTTATGATCAAGCGTATACCGGTATCCGCGTTACGGGTCGGCATGTACATCACCGACCTGAACAACGACTGGATCCCTCATAACAACGACCGGCGCCGTGGTGTCATCCGGCGGGACGAGACGATCGGGAAGATTGCCCGACTGGGTGTGCAACACGTCTACATCGACACCGGCAAAGGCCTCGACTCCCCCGATGCCGTGCCGGCCGATGTCATTGATCGGGCCAACGAGACCCTGCTCCAGCAGGCCGGCGGACTGAAACCCCTGGCAAAACCCTATGCGGCCCTGGAAGAGGAACTGGTCATCGCCCGGCGCATTCACGCCGAGACCCAGAGCCTGGTCGGCAACGTCATGCACAATGTGAAGCTGGGCAAGGCCATCGACCTGTCGCCCCTCCAGGAGTTGGCGGAAAACCTGCAAGGGTCGGTGTTCCGCAACCCCAACGCCATGGCCTGCCTCGGCCGCATCCGCAGGAAGGACAATTACCTGCTGGAGCACTCGGTCAACCTGAGCGTGCTGATGTCGATCTTCGGCAAGGCCATGAAGCACTCGCACGATGTCCTGCATCAGACAATTGTCGGCGCCCTGCTGCACGATATCGGCAAGATCCTGACCCCCGACGCCATCCTCCACAAACCCGGACGTCTCAGCCCGGACGAGTTCGAGGTGATGAAGCAACACGCCGTGCATTCCCACGACATCCTGGCCGGCACCGAAGGCATCGGCGAGCTCACCCTGCTGACCGCCAGCCAGCATCATGAACACATGGATGGCAGCGGCTACCCCGCCGGCCTGAAAGGTGATGAGATTTCCATTCACGGCCGGATGGTAGCCATTGCCGACGTCTATGACGCGATCACCGCCAACCGGGTCTACCACGCGGGTGTAACGCCCACCCAGGGACTCAAGAAGCTGATGGAATGGAGCGGCGACCATCTCGATCCCGAGCTGGTGCGTCAGTTCATCCGCTGTATCGGGATATATCCGGTGGGATCGCTGGTTCTGCTGGAAAGCGGCCGGCTGGGCGTGGTCATCGAAACCAACGAGGACGACCAGCGCCTGCCGGTGCTGAGGCTCATGTACCACACCCGCTTCCGCATGCCGATCAAGGTGGAAACCCTGGACCTGGCGGCCCGGGGTAACCAGGACCGGATCGTAAAGGCAGTCGATCCGGGCACTTACGGCATTGACGTCAGGCCGATACTGGCCTGACGCCAGGCTTCATCCCGTCAGCTGTCGTCCAGGTGCTTGCCCAGCATGGCGTGGTACAGCTCGCGATCACCGATGGAGCCGATGATGGCGCCGCCGTCCTCCACCAGGAGGCTGTGGCCGGTGAAGTAGCGGATCTCGACCGCTTCGCGCAACGGCGTCGACGGCGCGATGCAGGTGGGTTTCTGCTCCAGGCTCTTGATCGCATCCCCTTCGCGCCAGCTCTGGGTCGGATAGGTCTGGCCCTGTGAGGTCACCACCGCTTCCAGCGCACGTTCCGGCGTATGCAGCCAGGTCCCGTAGCGCTTGTTGAGGCAGCGGTTGCCTTCGGCGTCCGCCGGCACCTGGTCGATCGGCAACATCAGCGAGCGGGCCTCCAGCACGTTGAGCGGGTTGGTGCTGGCCACGAAGCTCTTCACGTAGTCGTTCTGCGGGTTCAGCACGATGGATTCCGGTTTGCCATGCTGGACGATCTGGCCGTCCTTCATGATGGCAATGTGGGAACCCAGTTTGAGCGCTTCGTCCAGGTCGTGGCTGACGAAGACGATGGTCTTCTGCAGCTCGGCCTGCAGGCTCAGCAGCTCGTCCTGCAGCTGGTTGCGGATCAGCGGATCCAGGGCCGAGAAGGGCTCGTCCATCAGCAGGATTTCGGACTCGGTGGCCAGGGCACGGGCCAGGCCCACCCGCTGGCGCATACCGCCGGACAGCTCGTTGGGACGGCACTGGGCCCAGTCCTGCAGTCCCACCAGCTCCAACTGGCGCTTCACTTTCTCACGCTGCTCCGACTTGCTCAGCCCCTGCAGGTCGAGGCCGAAGCCGACGTTTTCCTCCACTGTCAGCCAGGGCATCAGCGCGAAGCTCTGGAACACCATGGAGACGCGCCGGGTGCGAATATCCCGTTGCACGGCTTCGCTGGCGCGGGTGAAATCCACCGACGCACCATCATGCTGGATGCGGATGCTGCCGCTGGTGACTTTGTTGAGCCCATTGATACAGCGTAGCAGGCTCGACTTGCCGGAACCGGACAGGCCCATCAGCACGCAGATCTCGCCCTTCTTGATGGACAGGTTGGCGCCCTGGACGCCGACTACCAGGCCCGTCCTGTCACGGATAGCCTCGCGGTCCATCCCCTGTTCGATCATCGGCAGGGCACGTTGGGGTTGCCTGCCGAAGACCACATTGACGTTTTCAAGCTCAATCATGTGGCGCCCTCCCCGGGATTTTTCTGACGGAAGAAACGGTCCATCCAGATCGCCAGCAGGACGATCGCCAGACCGGCCTCGAAGCCTTTGCCGATGTCCACGGTGTTCAGCGCGCGAACCACCGGTACACCGAGGCCGTCGGCGCCGACCAGGGCGGCGATGACCACCATCGACAGCGACAGCATGATGCACTGGGTGATGCCGGCGCCGATGGAACTCATGGCAGCGGGTAACTCCACCCGGAACAGCAACTGGCGGTTGGTGCAGCCGAACGCCTTGCCGGCTTCCACCAGTTCGGTCGGCACCTGGCAGATGCCCAGGTAGGTCAGGCGCACCGGCGCGGCAATCGCGAAGATCACCGTGGAAATCACACCCGGAACGACGCCCAGCCCGAACAGGGTCAGGGTCGGGATCAGGTAGACGAACGGGGGGATCGTCTGCATCAGGTCCAGGATCGGCTGCAGGCCTTTGTACAGCCATTGGTGATGCGCTGCGTAGATGCCCAGCGGTATCCCGATGACCACACACAGGATGGTGGCGTACAGCACCAGCGACAGGGTCGCCATGGTGTCTTCCCAGTAGCCCAGGTTCCAGATCAGCAGGAAGCTGATGAGGGTAAAGGCGGTCAGGCCCCAGCGGCGATGACGCAGATGGGCGGCGACGGTGAACAGGGCCACCATCACCCCGGGCGGCACCCACAGGAGGCCGTCGGTCAGGCCATGGATCAGGCCGCCGAGGTTTTCGGAAACGGAATCAAAGAAGCCGCTGCCGTTGTCGATCAGGAAATTGACAACCTCTTCCATGAAGTCGCCGAATGGCAATTGATGCTCGGTTATCCAGCTCATGGTGTCGTGTCTTTGCAGATTCAAAGGCATTTCTCCAGCCGGACCTCATGGCCGGCTGGAGAAGGCGGGATCGCTTACTTGAGGCTGGCCTTGACCGCCGGCAGCGCAGGCTTGCCGTCGATCGTGGTCACGCCGTCCAGCCACTTGTCGAGCGCAGCCGGGTTGTTGGACAGCCACTGGTGCGCGGCGTCACGCGGCTCCATGCCGTCGTCCAGGATCAGGCCCATCACCTCGTTCTCCATGGTCAGGGAGAATTCCAGGTTGTTGAGCAGTTTGCCCACGTTCGGACACTCCTGGGTGTAGTTCTTGCGCACGTTGGTGTGCACGGTGGCACCGCCGTAGTTCGGGCCGAAGTAGTCGTCACCACCGTCCAGGTATTTCAGGTCGTAGTTGGTGTTCATGGGATGCGGCTCCCACGCCAGGAACACGATCCAGTTGTCGCGGCGCACGGCGCGGCCCACCTGGGACAGCATGCCCGCCTCGCTGGACTCCACCACACGGAACCCCTTCAGGCCGAAGGCGTCCTTGTCGATCATGTCCTGGATCAGGCGGTTGCCGTCGTTGCCCGGCTCGATGCCGTAGATGCGGTTGTCGAACTGGTCCGCGTGCTTGGCGATGTCGGCAAAGCTGTGGACGCCGGCGTCGTAGACGTACTGGGGTACGGCCAGGGTGTACTTGGCGCCGGTCAGGTTGGTGCGCAGGGATTCCACGTCACCGCTGTCCAGGTACGGGCGGATGTCCGCTTCCATGGTGGGCATCCAGTTGCCCAGGAACACGTCGATGTCCTTGTTTTTCAGGGACCGGTATGTGACCGGCACGGACAGGACGTTAGCCTTGGCCTTGTAGCCCATGCCTTCCAACACTTCGGAAGTGAGTGCCGTGGTGGCCGTGATGTCGGTCCAGCCCACATCGGCGAAACGTACGGTCTTGCATTCCTGGTTGGGCGCGGCGATCGCGGCGCCACCCAGCATGAGACTGCCAAGAGCCAGCAAAAACTTCTTCATCGTTATCTCCTTTCTCCAGCTTGAAGCCACGCCGGACGTCGCCCGGCGTGCCTCTTGGTTTTGAAAGTGCTTTTGTTTCTATAACATCGTCGTTGTCGTTATCACGCCACTGCGGGCGTTGTGCTTATCGCTGCTTGTTCTGCCAATCCGGGTGTTCCCAGACGTCAACGGGCATCGGGGCCAGCGGATCCCGGCCGCGGATGTGATCCGCGCACTTCTCGGCCAGCATGATGGTGGGGGCATTGAGGTTGCCGCTCACCACGCTGGGCATGATCGACGCGTCCACCACGCGCAGGTTCTGCACGCCATAGACCCGGGCCTGCTCATCGACCACCGCCATCGGGTCATCGGCGCTGCCCATCTTGCAGGTGCAGGACGGGTGGTAGGCGCTGTCCGAGTACTGACGTACAAAGGCGTCGATGTCGGCATCGGAGGTCATGTCGGCGCCCGGGCGCAGTTCCTTGCCGCGGAAGCGATCGAAGGCCTTCTGCTGGAAAATCTCCCGGGTCAGCTTGACGCTCTCGCGCATTTCCCAGCGGTCCCGCTCGGTGCTGAGCAGGTTGGGCTGGATGATCGGGTGATCCCCCGGCTTGTCGGATTTCAGGGTCAGGTAGCCACGGCTGGTGGGGCGCATCGGGCCGACATGCACCTGGAAGCCGTGGCATTCGGCGTCCTTGCGACCGTGATCCAGTACCTGCGAGGGCAGGAAATGGAACTGGATGTCCGGATGCCGCACGCCGGCCTCACTGCGGATAAACCCGCCCGCTTCCAGGTGCGCCGTGCGGCAGGCGCCCCAGTCGTGGTTGAGGAACCACTTCACACCGGCAACCGTCTTACCCGGCTGGGTGGTGTACTTGTAGAGCGTGACCGGCTCCTTGCACTCGTGCTGGACATACAGCTCGAGGTGATCCTGCAGGTTCTGGCCCACGCCCGGGCGGTCCACCTTCACATCGATGCCGTGCTTTTCCAGGTCGGCCGCCGGACCGATCCCGGACAGCATCAGCAGCTGCGGCGAGTTGATGGCCCCGCCACTGACGATGACTTCCTTGCGTGCGGCGACGCGGACGGTCTTGCCGTCCTGTACGTATTCCACGCCCACGGCGGTGTCACCGTCGAACAGGATGCGATGGGTCATGGCGCCGGTTTCGGCGGTCAGGTTGGGCCGGTCCAGTACCGGGCGCAGGTACGCCTGGGCAGCACTCCAGCGCTTGCCCTGCTTGATGGTCATGTCCATCACGCCGACGCCTTCCTGCTGGTAGCCGTTCATGTCGTCGGTGAACGGGTAGCCGGCCTGCTGGCCCGCTTCGATAAAGGCATCGAACAGCGGGTTGGGCTCGTCGCCGGTATGCACGTTGAGCGGACCGTTGCCGCCCCGATAGTCGTCGGCGCCCTTCTCGCGGGTTTCCGCCTTACGGAAGTATGGCAGTACGTCCTGGTAGCGCCAGCCGCTGGCGCCTTCGTCGTGCCAGCGGTCGTAGTCGTAGGCGTGGCCGCGGATATAGACCATGGCGTTGAGGGCGGAACCGCCGCCCCAGACCTTGCCCCGCGGCCAGTACAGGCGGCGGTTGTCCATGTATTCCTGGGGCTCGGTGTGGTAGTACCAGTTGTACTTGTCGTCCATGAGGTTGTACATGAGGGCCGCCGGCATGTGGATCTTCCAGGTGTTGTCCTTCTTGCCCGCCTCCAGCACAAGCACCTGGTCCTGGCCGTCCTCGGTCAGGCGGTTCGCCAGTACGCAGCCGGCTGAACCGGTGCCCACCACCACGTAGTCAAACTCACAATCAAAATTCAAAACAGACTCCCCTGCGTTTGCAGTCGATAACCGGGCCAGTGGCGACGGGAAGGCTGGGTCGGGACCGTCCGGGGCCTGGATGGCCCCGGTCGAGCGTACAGGGACGTATTCACAGCGTGTCCCGGCCAAGCCTTCCCGTCGGCACGTCTTTCAATGGCTGACGTCAGAACGGCGCTTCGAGCGGCGCCATGCCGACATAAATGGATTTGGTCTGGGTGTAGTGCTCGATCGCCTCGCGACCGTTTTCCCGGCCCAGGCCGGACAGCTTGTAACCGCCCACCGGCATTTCCGCCGGCGACGCGCCGTAGCTGTTGATCCAGCAGATGCCCGCCTGCAGGCGGTGAATCACCCGGTGCGCCTTGAGCAGGTCGCGGGTCATCACGCCGGCGGCCAGGCCATAATCGGTGTCGTTGGCGCGGCGAACGGCCTCGTCCTCGTCGTCGAACGGCAGCACCGACATCACCGGCCCGAAGATTTCCTCGCGCACGATGGTCATGTCGTCGCGGCAGTCCGCAAAAACCGTCGGCGCCACGAAGTAGCCGTTCTCGACGCCGGCCGGACTCAGCTCCGTGCCGCCGACGACCAGACGGGCGCCTTCCTGCTTGCCGCTCTCGATATAGCCCATCACCTTGTCCCGGTGAGCGGCGCTGATCAGCGCGCCCAGGTTGGTGCGCGGGTCCATGGGGTCGCCGGCAACGATGTTGTCCCGGGTACGGCGGGCCAGGACTTCCAGAAAATCCTCGTAGACACCGCGCTGGACGAAGACCCGGGTGACGTTGGTGCAGATCTCACCCTGGGTGTAGAAATTGCCCAGCATGGCGGCGGACACCGCCTGCTCCAGATCCGCGTCGTCGAAGACCAGCAGCGGCGATTTGCCGCCCAGTTCCATGGTCACGGACTTGAGGGACTGCGAAGCATCCCCCATGACGGTCCGGCCGGTGGCCGCTTCACCGGTAAAGGAGACCTTGGCGATGGCGGGATCGGCGGTCAGCATCTGGCCGACGCGATAATCGCCCTGCACCACGTTGAACACGCCCGCCGGTACGCCCGCCTCGATGTAGATTTCGGCCAGCTTGATCGCGCCCAGCGGCGTTTCCTCGGACGGTTTGAAGATCATGCTGTTGCCGCAGGCCAGCGCCGGGGCGGATTTCCAGCAGGCGATCTGCAGCGGGTAGTTCCAGGCGCCGATGCCGGCGCACACGCCCAGCGGCTCGCGCCGGGTGTAGAAGAAATCGGGGCCGATCGGCTGGCTGATGCCTTCGATGCTGGACGCCTGACCGGCGAAATACTCCACCGCGTCGGCGCCGGTGACCACGTCCACCACGCTGGCTTCCTGCCACGGCTTGCCGGTGTCCAGTACCTCGATGCGGGCCAGTTCGTCGTTGCGCTCACGCAGCAGCGCCGCGGCGCGGTTGAGAATCCGACCGCGCTCCAGGCCGGTCAGCGCCGACCATTCCCGGAAACCGCGTTCGGCGCTTTCCACGGCGGCTTTCATGACGGACTCATCGGCCTGCTCGACCCGGTAGATCACCTCGCCGGTGGCGGGGTTCACCACGTCAAAGGTCTCACCGGATTGATTGGCCAGTAAACGGCCATCCACAAAAGACGAATAAACGGGAAGGGTCATGCGGAATCTCCATTGTTCGCGTCGATGGCCTGATCGATGTAGGTCTTGCACAGGGCCACGGCCTGGTCCGGCTCGATGCGGCCCTCACTCATCGCGGCGCGCAGCCAGAACCCGTCGATCAGGGCGGCGATGGTCTGGGCCGTGCCCCGCACCCGGTCGGCGGGCATCAGGTCACGGAGATAGAATTGCAGGTTGGACAGCAGGCGGCGCTCGTTGACCCGCTGCAGGCGCATCAGCGCCGGGCTGTGCATGGCCTGGGTCCAGAACGCGAGCCAGGTCTTGGCGGACTGGGGATCGGTCTGCACACTGGAAAAGTTGGCGTCGACGATGGCCATCAGGCGCTCGCGCGACGTGTCCGGGCGTTCCTGCATCAACCGCTGTACATCGCCGCCCAGCGTCGCCAGCAGGTGGCGCATCGCCGCTTCGAGCAACCCCTGCTTGCCGCCGAAGTAATGACTCACGATCCCGACGGACATGCCGGACGCCTTGGCGATCTTGCCGATCGTCGCGCCCTGGAAACCGTGCTCCTCGATGACCTTCAGCGTAGCGTCAATCAACTGCTGACGCCGGATCGATTCCACAACCAGCCTTGCCATACCAACCTCATGAAACGGGTTTGAACACTTGTTCAATTTATTGAACGATCATTCAATACCAAGTAGCTTAATCATTCGAACACTAGAGATCAAACCGGACTCGCCGTCCTGAATTTGGATGACATCCGGAATCAATCGTCCTGGGTGCACCGAAATGCAGGTATAACAAGACATTGGCGCCGCCTGGAGCGGCCCTGCGTTCGATTAGAGCTCAATTGATTTTTCAGGGGACGGGGAAGGAACTGCCAGAGGCCGGCATCAGCCGGCCAGGAAAAGCCCCATGAGGACCGGCGACAGGAAAGACAGGATAAAACCGGAGGCAATCGCCACCGGCACCGTGTCCAGGCCGCCACTACGGCGGATGATCGGCAGGGTGAAGTCCATGGCGGTGGCGCCGCCGTAGCCGATGGCCATTGCCGGCTGGCGGGCAATGATCAGGGGGATTAGGACCAGCGCGATGATCTCCCGCAGGACATCGTTGAGGAAGGCGACGCCACCCCAGGCCGGCCCCAGGGCATCCCCCACCACGATACCGGACAGCGAATACCAGCCAAACCCGGAGGTCAGCGCCAGTACATGCATCAATGGCAGGTCGTAGAAAGGCGCCATCGCCAGACCCGCCAGCAGTGAGGTCAATGCCAACGTCACGGCAATGCCCAGGCCCTGGCGGTTCATCAGCAAGCGCCGCAGGGACAGGCCGGCATTACGCAATTGCAGGCCGATCAACAGCAACAGGAGCATCAGCGCGCCACTGGCCACGTCCTCGATCCAACCCAGCGCAGGCAGCAGCCAGTGCCCCAGCGCCATGCCGGCGATCACCGCCAGCAGCGGTTTGGCCGCGCCAAGGAACAGGCGCCGGTAGCCCACATGGCTCCGGGACTCCTCCGCACTTGCCAGCGTCATGGGTTGCCAGCGGTGCCACAGCCAGAGGCCGGCAACGTTGGCGACCAGCAGCCCGAACACCAGCACCAACACCTGGCCGGTCATCCGGTTCAGTTGGTCCGCCAGCCCCTCGAGCTGGCCCAGGCTGATACCGAGCAATCCCAGGATCAGGTAGACCAGCGCCTCCAGCATATGGTTGATCCACGTCAGCAGGCGACGGTTCTCAAGGTGGACAGCAAAACCGACAAAGAGCGGCACCAGGATCAGCAGGGCGCTGGCAAACATGGGAGTCCCTTGGAAATTGGCAATCAGGGGTGATTCGGAAGGCGATGCGAGTCTAGCAAAAACCGATCATTGGTTGAATTTCCTGCGGCGGGAAAGCACGCTGCAGAACGGTCCCTATCCCGCCGTACTGCAGCATGGCTCAGTTTTTCGTTTTGCCGTCCTGGATCAGTACCCAGGGAGCGACCACGACGGCCCAGACCGACGCTTCGGCGTCGTACCAGGACTGGGCCCGTTCAGCCGGCACTTCACCGACCTGGCCATCCGCCAGCCACTGCTGGAAACGGGCCTTGTCGTCCGCCGCCAGCGCTTCGGCCACGGCCAGCAGATCGAGCGCCTCAGCCACGAACACCACCTGCCCCCGGGCAAAATAGGTCTGCAGGTCGCGCCAGGGAATCCGGGCGGTTTCCAGGTTCAGCCTGTCGCGCAGGTTGTCGGTGGATTGCTCAGCGGCCATCGGGTCTCCGGTCGGTGGTTCGTATCAGTTGGCCGGCTGCTGCGGCATCTTCTGCTGCTGTTTGCGCGCCTGGGCCTGCATGAATTCCATGATCTTCTGCTTGTTGCGTTCGAGCACTTCGCGGTCGTTATCCGACACCTTGTCGGCAATGTTACCGAACTGCTGCTTCATTTTCTGACGCGCCTGCTCCGGCACATTGGGGTTGTTCATCATGGCTTCCTGGGTTTGCGCCAGGAACCCCATCATGACCCGGGCCTGCACTTCCAGCAGCTCTTCGACGGAATCGAAGCCATTGTTCTCCGCCACGCGCCGTACGTCGGCATCGGCATCCACTTTTTCCAGGGCCTCGGCCATGTCTTCAGCCATGGCTTCCGGATCGAAATCCTTGGCACGGGGATCCAGGCGCGGCGGGCGCTCGTCTTCCGGCAGCGAGGCCAGGCGCTGGCTCACCTGCTCCATCACCGGCTGAAGCTCATCCATGGCGCCCAGCAGGTTATCCAGCCGCTCGTCGGTCAGTGGCGCGTCCGCCTGGACGGCCAAAGCCACCAGGGCCAGCATCAACCCCGCCAGCCAACGTCCCATGATTTGCCTCATTGTGCTCTCCTTTTCGCTGTGGTCGGGCGGAATGACTGGGTCCGTCCGACACGTCATGATTGATGGTCAAGCCCTGTTATGCACGTAAAACCCAACAGCACCCAAAAGCTTCCCGGAGCCAGCGTGGCATGATTTGCCGGGCCGGACAAGCGTCATGGCGCCCCGGCCGAGCCGTCCCGCCAGATCGACCGGACCGTCTCAGCCAGCGTCATGGGATCAAACGGTTTGGCGATGGTGGCCACCGCACCCAGTGCCCGGTGGGCTTCCATTTCCGACGGCTCGGCACGGGCGGTCATAAAGACCACCGGCACCGCCGCCAGCGACGGTATCCGACGCAGTGAAGACAGGGTTTCCGGTCCATCCATCCCCGGCATGAGCACATCCAGCAGAATCAACTGGGGTGCTTTGTCCGGAGCCACGGCCAGGGCGTCCTCGCCGGAGGCGCAGACGGTCACCTCGAACCCGCCCACGGCACCCAGGGCCAACTCAGCCACAGCCCGGATGTCCGGTTCGTCATCCACACAAAGCACACGTCTGAGATCGGTCATATCAGGCTATCCAGGCAGTCTTGTCCGAGCCGGTTGCGACGACTGACCGGCCCGCATCGGTGACGGGCATCCTCGTGGATCCGGCGTTCCCGGTCAACCCTCCGCCGGATCCGGCACGGGCGGCTCCATTCCCAGCCGCCGCATCAGCGCCAGGTATTCCGCAGACTTTCGGTCACCGTCGGCAAACAGCGCCGCGGCCCGCATGATCAGCCGGCTTTGGTGGGTCGAGCCATGGGGCAGGCTGTGGATGGCGCCCACCAGGTCGCGCAACTGCAGCGGCAGACGCCACTGGACCTTGAGGCGGTTGCCCAACGGCTGCGCCCATTCCCGGATCAGCTCATCGATGTCGCTGTCGGCCAATGCGCCGCCGCTGGACAGGAATTGCTGCAATACGCTGAGTACCGCCAGTTCTCCGACCCGCCCCATCAAACCCGCGGTGTAACACAGCGCCGGATCCTGGTTCAATTGGCGGGCCAGCCGGCCGGCCTCAAGGGCCACCCGGTCACTCAGTTCCGTATAGGCCTGCGCCCTGGTCTGCAAACGGGCATCGCTCAGGTCGTGGGCATGATCGAATGCCATGCCCAGTGCGATGTTCAGCGTCATCTCCACGCCCAGGGTGTCGATGGCATCCCGCAGCGAGTCCACGGACTCGCCACTGCGGCGATAGGAACTGCCATTGGCCACGTCGAGAAGACGCATCACCAGGGACGTTTCATCCCGCCAGCGCTCGGCCAACTGACCCGGCGACGGCGGATCGTCGCGGTGCATCAACTCCAGCACACTGGCCGGATCCAGGCTGGTCGGCAACAGCACCTGCCCATCCATGGCGTCGGCGAACAGCGACTCGGGCCCATCGAGTGAATAGGCTGACTTGACGTCCTCCTCGCTCGCCAGGGCCTTGAGGCGATCGTGTACCACGCTCACGTCGAACGGCTTGGTGATGAAGGCGTTGACATGATGCCTGGCGGCGGCCAGCACGGACTGGCGATCAGAGCGCCCGCTGATCATGACGATCGGCACGTCCGGGTCCTGCCGCCGGACATGGCGCACGAAATCCAGTCCGGACCCATCGGGCAGGTTCCAGTCACACAGGATCATGTCGGTGTGCCCCGATTGCCACTCCCCGATGGCATCGTCGACGCTGGCAAAAATATGGACCGGGCCGTGCGGGCTCAGACTCAGGGCAATGGTTTCGAGGAGTTCGGCGACCAGCAGGTCGTCTTCGAGGATCAGGATGCCCATCACTCATCCGCCCGCCAGACGCCAACGCTTTCCCGATCCTCCTGTTTACGCTCCGCCAGGGCATCGTCCGCGGCCGCAAGGGCGGCATCCGCACTGGGAAAGGCGCCCAGTTCGGCCAGACCAACGCTGAGCGTGGCATGGAAGGCGCGGATTCCTGACTGGAAAGCCAGCCCGGCGAATTGCCGGCATATCGCCTCGAAGACGCCCCGGGCCTGCTCGTCGGTACAATCCGGCAGCAAGACGACGAATTCCTCACCGCCGTACCGTCCGATCAGGTCGGAACTGCGCAGGCGCTGGCGCAGCACGTCCGCGAGGCTGCGGATGACCGTGTCGCCGGCCGCATGGCCATAGTCGCGGTTGAGCTGGCGGAAATCGTCCAGATCGAGGATCGCCACCACCGAGCGGCGACCATGCCGGCGAACCTGGGCGTGCTCGCGGGCCACGGCCTGGCGGATACGCGAGGCCACCAGGGTGCCTGACAGCCGGTCCCGGGAAAGCTGCCGGGACAGCTGCCGCGCCCGGTAGCAACGTGAGCGCACCGCCGCGATCAGCGAACGGTCGGTCAACGGGCCGGTCAACACGTCCTCGGTGTCCAGGGCGTCCTGATCGATGTCGCCGGGGCCGGCCGTGAGGAAAACCACCGGCATGTCCCGCCATTCCGGCTGCAACCGCACCATGCGGGCCAATACCGGGCCACTGCAGGGCCCAACCCGGTGCTCCAGCAACAGCACATCGGGGCGAAAGGCGGGCAACTGCGCCAGTATCTCCGCGGGCTCGACGACCACCCGCACATCCATGCCGGCAGAGGCCAACACCGCCTGGGCATGCATCACCCGGGCACGGTCGTCGTCCACCAGCATCACGCGGCTGCGCCGGGCGGACTGGTATTCACTGAGCGCAGCCTCAATCCGGTCCACCAGCGACGGGATATCCACCGGCCGGAGAAAGAGTCCGCCAGCGCCGCTCTCCGCCAGCCGGTAGCGCAACTCGAAGGAATCGCTGCCGGCCAGGTAGATCACCGGCAGGATGTTGGGCGATCCGGTCAGTTCCAGATCGTCCAGTTGAGCCTGCAGCGTCGCGTCGGCCACCACGGCGACCGGCACATCCTCCGGCAGTCCCGCGCGGATGGCCTGGATCTCCACCGGATTCTGCACCCACTGCACGTGGTAGCCGTGCTCCTGTAACCGGGAAGCCAGCGGCGAGGCCTGCGCCACATCGGGATCGGCCAGGATGACGCGGGTCGGGCTGACCTGGGGAATATCGGTAGCGACCGGTTCGTCGTCATCATCCGGCAGGTAGGGCTCGCGCGGATCCACCGCCGCCAGCGGCGAGGCGCTCTCCAGGAAGTCCCCGAGGCCGTGGATGCGCGCCAGGAAGGCATCGTCCAGCGTCTGCCGGAGCCGGTCCGACAAGCCGGGACTGGCGATATCGGCCTCAACCAGCGGCTGCAGGCGGCCCTCCAGGTCACGGGCCTCGTCCCCCAACGCCCGCAGGCCAAACGTTCCCGCGCCACCGGCGATGCGATGCAGGATCTCGTACGCTTCCCGGGCCCGCTGGATGCCCGCGGCGTCGGCCTGGCGAGGCGAGAGCAAACGCTGCAGCTCTTCAAGCTCGCCCTTCACCCGCGCCGCAAACCGGGTTTTCAGCGCCTGCAACCGGCCTTGTACATCGGGAGCACTCAAAATATCGCCATCCAAGTTAGAAAGCCCCTGGGCGGTCCGGAATCGCTGCCGGCGCCCAGAGGCTCGTCAGGAACCCCGGATCCCGCAACGACGGCTGCGGGAACGCTTTCATCCTCACTATAGTCGGCCATCCCACAGAAACAAACTGTCGGGAAGGCCGATATTTACGGGACTTTAATCCGTGGCGTACCGAATTCCGCCCACAAAAAAACCGCCCTGGCCGAACCAGGACGGGTCGTTTCCGACGACAGAACGCGTCAGGCCGCCTTGATCATCTCCCGCAGCACGTAGTGCAGGATGCCACCGTTCACGAAGTAGCCGGCCTCGTTGACGGTGTCGATCCGGGAGATCAGCTCGACCGACCGCTCCTGGCCGTCCGGGTAGGTCACGGTCATGGTGACTTTCTGCCCCGGAGTGACTTTATCGCCCGCCATCCCGGTCAGGCTGATCGTCTCCTCACCGGCGAGCTTGAGCGACTTGCGGTCCGTGCCTTCCGGGAACTGCAGGGGCATCACGCCCATCCCGATCAGGTTGGAGCGGTGGATCCGCTCGAAGGACTCGGCCACGACGGCCTTCACGCCCAGCAGGCGGGTGCCCTTGGCGGCCCAGTCGCGGCTGGAACCGGTGCCGTATTCCTTGCCGGCGATCACCACCAGCGGCGTGTCGTCCTCGGCGTACTTCATGGCGGCATCGTAGATGGCCATTTGTTCACCGGACGGAATGTGACGGGTAAAGCCGCCTTCCACGCCATCGAGCATCTCGTTCCTGATGCGCACGTTGGCGAAGGTGCCGCGCATCATCACCTCGTGGTTGCCCCGGCGTGAGCCGTAGGAGTTGAAGTCTTTCGGCTCCACACCGTGCTCCTGCAGGTAGCGCCCGGCGGGGCTGTCCGCCTTGATGGAGCCGGCCGGCGAGATGTGGTCGGTGGTCACCGAGTCGCCCAGCAGGGCCAGGATGCTGGCGTCCCTGACATCCTCCACCGGGTCCGGTTCGCGGCCCATGCCCTCGAAGAACGGCGGATGCTGGATGTAGGTGGACTTGTCGGACCACTCGTACACCTTGCTCTCCGGCACCTTGATGGACTGCCAGGTGGCGTCGCCGTCGAACACTTCGGCGTATTCCTTGCGGAACATGTCGGTCTTGACCTGCTCCACCGCCTGGGCGATTTCGTCCTGGGACGGCCAGATGTCCTTCATGTAGACCGGGTTGCCGTCCTTGTCGGTGCCCAGCGGGTCCCTGGTCAGGTCCACGCGGACGTTGCCGGCCAGGGCGTAAGCCACCACCAGCGGGGGCGATGCCAGCCAGTTGGTCTTCACCAGCGGATGCACCCGGCCCTCGAAATTGCGGTTACCGGACAGCACCGAGGCGACGGTGAGGTCGCCTTTTTCGATGGCGTTCTCGATCGGTTCGGGCAGCGGGCCGGAATTGCCGATACAGGTGGTGCAGCCGTAGCCCACCAGGTTGAAGCCAAGCTGGTCCAGGTCCTCCTGGAAGCCGCCGGCCTTGAGGTAGTCGGTCACCACCTTGGAGCCCGGTGCCAACGAGGTCTTCACCCAGGGCTTGGTGGTCAGGCCTTTCTCGAGTGCCTTCCGCGCCAGCAGGCCGGCGGCCATCATGACGCTCGGGTTGGAGGTGTTGGTGCAGGAGGTGATCGCGGCGATCACCACCGCCCCCGGATCGAGCCGGAATTTCCGGCCGTTGTGCTCGGTGTGCTGGCTGGCCGCGTGCTCGTAGCTCTCCTCGACACCGACTGCCGACTGGCCGCCCTCGGATTGCAGCTTGCCGTCCTCGGTGCCGCCATTACTGGAGGTGTCGGCGGTGTTCATCAGCAATTCGAAGGTGGACTTCATGTTGGTCAGTGCCACCCGGTCCTGCGGACGCTTGGGACCGGCCAGGCTGGCTTCCACGTCACCCATGTCCAGTTCCAGGGTATCGCTGTAGACCGGTTCATGGCCCGGCTCGCGCCACAGGCCCTGGGCCTTGGCGTAGGCTTCCACCAGATCGATCTGCTCTTCTTCACGGCCGGTCAGGCGCATGTAGTTCAGGGTCTGTTCGTCTACCGGGAAGAACCCGCAGGTGGCGCCGTATTCCGGCGACATGTTGGCGATGGTCGCGCGGTCGGCCACCGGCATGTCTTTCAGGCCGTCGCCGTAGAATTCCACGAACTTTCCGACCACACCGCGCTTACGCAGCATCTGGGTGACCGTCAGCACCAGGTCGGTGGCAGTGATGCCTTCACGCAGCTTGCCGGTGATCTTGAAGCCCACGACTTCCGGAATCAGCATGGAGACGGGCTGGCCCAGCATCGCCGCTTCCGCTTCGATACCGCCGACACCCCAGCCCAAGATGCCCAGGCCGTTGATCATGGTGGTGTGGGAGTCGGTCCCTACGAGGGTGTCCGGGAAGGCGTAGGTCTTGCCGCCCTGCTCTTTGGTCCAGACGGTCTTGCCCAGGTATTCCAGGTTGACCTGGTGGCAGATGCCGGTGCCCGGCGGCACCACACGGAAGTTATCGAAGGCCTGTTGGCCCCAGCGCAGGAACTCGTAGCGTTCCTGGTTGCGCTCCATTTCGATGGCCACGTTGTCCTTGAAGGCGGAGGCGTCGCCGAAATGGTCCACCATCACCGAGTGGTCGATGACCAGGTCCACGGCGGACAGCGGCTTGATCCGGGCCGGGTCCTCGCCGGCGACGTTCATGGCGTCGCGCATGGCGGCCAGGTCGACCACGGCGGGAACACCGGTGAAATCCTGCATCAGCACCCGGGCCGGACGGTACTGGATCTCGGTGTCGGAATGGCGCTTGTCCAGCCACTGGTGCATGGCCTTGAGGTGGTCCCCGGTGACGGTGTCACCGTCCTCGTTGCGCAGCAGGTTTTCCAGCAGCACTTTCAGTGAGAACGGCAACCGGGACACGTCGCCGAGGCTGTCACCCGCCTTGGGCAGGCTGTAGTAATGGTAGGTCTTGCCGCCGACGTCCAGGCTGGCAAGGGTATTCAGACTGTCGTGACTGATACCTTCTTTCGACATGTAACGCCTCCTTTCCTTATCGTATTCGAAGTGTCAAAGGGCGTGATGGGGATTCGGCCTCTCATCAGGATAGTGGGACCTCCAGCCTGGGCCAGAAATTCCCGTTTGAACAGTTACTCCTTACTATCGCATTGATTTTGGCGACTTCAACCGCGGCCATATGAATATTCAACATAACCGCGGTGAATGCCATCAGGCACACCTGTCAGTGCTGGCGGTCACCGTAGAGCTGGGCGTAGAGCCCCTGCCGGGCGATCAGTTCGTCGTGGTGACCTTCCTCGATGATGCGTCCGTCCTCGAACACGTAGGCCCGGTCCGCCTGCTTCACGGCACTGAGGCGGTGGGCGATGATCAGGGTGGTGCGCTGTTTCAGGAAGTCTTCCAAGGCCTGGTGCAGCTGGTACTCGGTTTCCGCATCCAGCGCCGAGGTGGCCTCGTCGAGGATCACCACCGACGGATCCGACAACACCATGCGGGCAATCGCCAGCCGCTGGCGCTGACCTCCGGACAGGCGTACACCCTGGCGACCGATGCGGGTTTCCAGACCGTTCTCCATCGCCTCGACGGTGTGGTCCAGTTGGGCAATCCGCAGGGCATGCCAGAGTGCCTCATCGCTGTGTTCGCGGCCCATGGTCAGGTTCTGGCGCACGGTGTCGTTGAACAGCGCCGGATGCTGGAGCACCGTCGCCACATGCTCGCGCAGGCACTCCAGGCCGATGCGCTGGACCGGCACGCCACCGATCAGGATCTCGCCCCGGCTGGGTGTGTACATGCCCAGGATCACCTGCACCAGGGTGGACTTGCCGCCACCGCTGGCGCCGACGATGGCCACTTTCTCGCCGGGTGCCACGTCCAGGTTGATGTGGCGCAACACGTCTTCCTCGCCGTAGCGGAACGAGACGTCACGCAGGGTCAGGCTGACGGTGTGGCGGTTCCGGAACGGATTCTCCAGCGCCGGATAGCGCGGTTCCTCCTTCAACTGCAGCAGGCGATTGATCCGCGCCAGGGCCGCGTTGGCCGCGTAGTAGGCGTACTGCATGTTCAGCATCTCCTGCACCGGCGTCAGCATGAACCACAGGTAGCCGAAAATGGCGAACATCATGCCGATGCTCAGATCGCTCAGCAGCACGGTGATCATGGCGGCGGCGCGAAAGCTGTCCACGCCGAACTGGAACAGGGTGAAACTGGCGCGGGTGGCCGCATCGCTGCGCCATTCGAATTGCACGGCGTGATCCCGCACGCCCCGGGCCCGGTCGATCAGGTGCCGCAGGTAGTGCCCCTCACGGTTGGCCGCACGCAACTGGTGGATGGCGTCCAGGGTTTCAGTCAGGTCGCCCTGGAATACCTCGTAGGCGCTATTCTCCCGCCGCTTGAGCTCCTTCACCCGCTTGCCGATGAGCATGGTGCAGAAGATCACCAGCGGGTTGAACAGCAGGATCAGCAGGCCCAGCTCCCAGTGCACCCAGAGCAGCACACCCGCGGTGCCCAGTACCGTCAGGCTGGCCACCAGGAAGCGGCTGATGGTCGTGCCCAGGAACTTGTCGATGGTGTCCAGATCGGTGATGAAATGCGCGGTCACGGCGCCGGAGCCCAGGGTTTCATACTCCGACATGGCAATGCGCCCCAACCGGCCCAGCAGGCGCTCGCGGATGCGGAATACCACGTCCTTGGAAATGATGGAAAACTCCCGGGACTGGGCCACGTTGAAGGCCAGCGCCATCATCCGCATCAGGAACGCCAGCAGGACCATCACGGCGATGTAGACCACCGGCGCCTGCCAGCTTTCCGGCAGCACCGCGTTCATCGCCGGCAACACCGGGCCCGGCTTGTCCAGCAGCACCTCGTCCACCAGCACCGGCAGCAACAGGGGCAAAGGCACACTGACCAATGTCGCCAGCACGGCAATGATGTTGGCCCGCACCAGGCGGCGCCGGTGGGTCAGGGCGAAGCGGGCGATCTGGCGCCAGGTGTAGGCTTCTCGAGGGCCCGTCGCGGCCGCCACGGACCGGAGATCGGGTTGGTATCGGGTCAAATAGTGCCTCCCGCGCCCGGCGCGGCCTGCATGTACCGGTCGGGCAAGAATGTGTCGTCTGTCCCTGTATTCTAACGGAACGACGTCTCCGGTCGCGTCCGCATTTTTACGAAAAGCCAACATCCCGGCCACTGCGGGTGCTGGTGAGGTCCTCCGGCATCTGCCATGATTGTCGGCCAGATCAACCAGTTAGCAGCGCGACGTGAAACACTACTGTCATTACCATCCCAACACCGCCGCCAAGTGGCACTGCAACGGCTGCCAGCAGGACTACTGCCTGGCGTGCATGCCCGACGCCGATACCCATCGCCGGCACGGGACCTGCCCCCATTGCGGCCAGGTGATGCGTTACCTGGGCGCAGCGACGCAGGTGGAACCGTTCTGGAACCGGATTCCCGCCTTTTTCCGCTACCCGTTCCATTCCGATCCGCTAATGGTGGTGGGCATCTGTACGTTCGTGCCGCTGCTGCTGGATCGCAACCTGGTCGGCTTTGCGGTCTGGTTGATATTGCTGCTAGCCCTGCTCAAATACACCTACGCTGTGATCCGGCACACGGCCGAAGGCCATATGACGCCACCACCGCTGGCGACCGCCTTCACCGGTTCCGGATTCATCGTCGTGCTGCTGCAAGTGGTGGTGTTTTTCCTGATCGGCGGGCTGTTGTATAGCGCTGGCATGGTGGGCGGCTGGGCGCTGTGGCTGGTTGCTCTGGCCTTCGTGATTCTGGTACTGCCGGCCAGCATCATGATCCTGGGTATGGAGCAGTCCCTCGGGCCGGCGGTGAATCCGGCCCATCTGATTTCACTGATCTCCCGGATCGGCTGGCCGTACTTCGTTCTATACGGGCATCTGGTCCTGATGATGCTCGCCAGCGGCGCGATCCAGGAATTCGCGATGAATCATCTCTCGCCGATGGTGGCCCAGCCCCTGTCCGGCTTTATCGGCAGTACCTTCATGCTGATTTTCTTCCACATGATGGGTTACCTGCTGTTCCAGTACCAGGAGGAGCTGGGCTTCGCCAGTGACCTGCAGGACGACGAGGTCCTGCGCCGGGAACCGGACCGCTCGCTGCGGATCGACGCCGACATCGACATGAACCTCAAGGACGGTAACTACGAGCGGGCGCTGAGTCTGATCAAGTCCGGCCTCAAGAGTGACCCGAACCATCCCCAGCGCCTGGGCCAGCTCTACCGGCTGCTGGTGGCCATGAACGATGACCGCGAGCTCTACCAAGCCCATCCAAGGCTGTTGCAGTGGCTGGCCGACCAGCGCGATGCTGAGGGCTTGGCCGACTTCCTCCAGCGGCTGGAAAAGGTGGAACCGGGTTTCCGGCTGGATGATCCGGCCCTGGCGGTGGCCTGTGCCCGGGTACTGAACCATTACGGCCAGCATCGTGAGGTGTTGCGTGTGCTGCAGGACTTCCACAAGCGTTTTCCGGACAGCGAAGCCTTGGCACCGGCCTATCTGTTGGTGGCACAGTCCCTGGCCCAACTGGGCCAATGGGAAAAGGCCACCGCCTTCCTCACCTTCATCCAGAAACGCTGCACCGGCCACAGCCTGCACGCGTCGATCGCCACCTACCTGGAGCAGGCGCGCAACCAGCAGCCCCTGCGCGGGCCGGCAGCACAGTTCGGGGCAGAATAAGGCCACTGCGCCATTTCCCCCAGGACGTCGGTTGGGCTGACGCAGGAAGCCCAACAATGAGCGGGCACCGGACGTTCCCGTTATCGCGGGCATGCTTGGAGTATGGGTTCCCCAAAACCGGCTGTGACCATTGGATTGGATGAGATTGGCCGCAAACCCGGTTTGTTGGGCTTCCTCCGTCAGTCCAACCTACGATACGGGCCGCCGCTGGCGAGGCTTTTGCTGCCGCCTCGGCGTGGACCGTACGGTTTGGGCCGACTAGGCCCCCAACCGCCCCAGAAGGTCGCGGTAGTGACGGGCCTTGGGCGTCATCTGCCGTTTCTCGAACTCCGCCGCCAGCAGGCGGCAGGCTTCCTCCGCCAGCGTCCGGTCTCCGGTCGCCCGCAGGCGCTCGAAGACCCGTTCCGCCGTTTTCAGGTCGCCGCTGCGCAGGCCGGCGAAGAAAACCCGGTTGTGGTCTTCAGCCGATAACGGGTGATGCGGCTGCCCCTTGCCCTGGTATTCCTGCCAGACCGCCAGCATCCGTTCCGGCTGGTGCTGGGCCTGGGTCACCTGCATCAGCTCCCGGGCCCGGTCGCGGTAGGCTTCGCTGTCGGGCCGCAGCTTGGCCAGCTGGTACAGGTGTTCGAGCAGGACCAGCCGCTGCGGATACCGCTTCCACAGGGCCTCGAACTGCAGTCGGGCCTGTTCGAAATCCAGCGCGCCGATCCGCCCCATCGCCTGGCTGTAGGCGCTGCGGAAACGCTCTTCCTGTTCGTCCTCTTCCGGTTCGAAGAAGGTCTCGCGCGGCTGCAGCCAGCTGCGTCCCAGCAGCCACACCAGGCCAGCCCCCACGGCCAGACCGCCCGCGTGGGCGATGTAGGCCACGCCGGTGGCCCCGGCGAAGAAGTGATCGTAGATTTCCTTGCCGATCCAGACCGGCAGCAGGGCCAACGCCGGCGCCCGGAAGTAGTCGAAGTAGACCCCCACGAAATAGAAGAAGCGGATCCGCTGGCGTCCGAACAGGGCCACGTACATCCCCATCAGCCCCGCGATACTGCCCGAGGCACCGATCAGCGGTAAGTAATGCCCCCAGTTGAACCCGGCCCAGACCAGCCCCGACACAGCGCCGCAGAACAGGTAGGCCAGCAGGAACTTGACCGGCCCCAGCGCCCGCTCCACCGTGAAGCCCAGCATGAACAGCACCAGCAGGTTACCGATGATGTGCATCCAGCCGCCGTGCAGGAACTGGTAGCTGATCAGGTCCGCCAGCGACAGCTCCGCCGGCACCACCCCCGCAGCCAGCGCCGAGGTCTGGCTGACCCAGTCGGTCTGGATGGGAATCCGGTGTTGCGACCAGTAACTGCGCTCCTCCGTCGACCAGATCACCGACTGGTGCTGCAGCAGGTAGTGGTAGAAATCCGCGTCCATCAGCAGGACATGGGCCAGGACGACACGCTGGTCCTGGGCCATTAGATCCTTCACGGTCCCCAACCGTGACGTCAGGCCGGTCTCGCCCTCCAGCCGGATACGGCGTTCTAGGTAGGTTTCGTAGGCCGGTGCTTCCAGCCGATCCAGGTCGGCATCCAGGTACTGCGCGACGGCTCCGCCCATCCGGCGCCCGTCGCCGGACTGGTAGAACAGGAACACCAGCAGGCAGGTGAGCATGATGCCCAGGGTCATCCAGGGGGGACGGCGCCAGTCCACGGCGCGTTCGACGGGAATAATCAGCATAGTACGTCCATGGCTTCGGACGGCCGCAGCGGGGCCTGCCCGATTTCATCACATTTCATCCGTTCCGGTCTGCTTTTTACCACAGCGGTGCCAGATTATCGCGCTGAAATAGACCCTGAGAGACAGAAACGGGCCTAGTGTCCCAACCGACGATCAGGAGTTTTCCATGCCACAGCGTTTGTCACATCCCCTCCATAAAGTCCGCATTCAATCGGACGCGGGTCGCTGGCGGTTTACCGCGGGCGCCTTGCTGATCGGTGCCATCAGCGGCTGCGCGTCCAGCGGCGGGCCGGAAAACGACGCGGCCACAACCGCCTCCGCCCAGCCGCCGGTGGCCGACACCCGGCAACACATCGACCAACGGCCAATTGCGGCGCAATCCGCAGCCGACAATAGTGAGACCAAACCGGATGACCGCATCGCGGATGCGCCTGAGGAAAAAGATATGACCGTTCTCGTACTGGACAACCCGGAACTGATGGCCCGTGCGGCCCAGGTACACAACAGCGACTCACAGGTGAACCCGATGGACGAGAGCCCGCGCAAACCGCACCAGATGAAGTTCCACTTCGGCTTCGACAAGCACCGCCTGTCGGAGGAAGACCAGGCGATCCTGCGTCAACACGCCGCCTACATGAAGGCGCATCCGGAAGTGACGGTCAGCATCAACGGCCACACCGACAGCCACGGACCGGAAGAATACAACGCCTTCCTGTCCCGTCTGCGTGCCAACAGTGCCGCCAAGATCCTCAAGAGCGAGGGCATCGACGAGAGCCGCATCGAGGTGGTGGGCTGGGGCAGCCGCAAACCGCTGACCAACCCGGAGGACAGCGCCGCCAACCGTCGCCTGGACCTGCAGTACCACAGCGAGCAGATGGCCAAGGCCCAGTAAACGCTTCCGTGCCCATTCCCATCCGGCGTGTCGCCTGATACGCCGGATTGAACCATCCCGTCGAACCTGCGATTCTTTCCCCTCGCCAGACCCGCTACCCCCTTGCCAAGGAAGCGCCCATGCGACTGTTGACGCTCAGTGCCCTGTTGACCACTGCCCTGCTGACCGGTTGTGCCAGCCAGGCACCGGTGACGGAAAGATCGCCCTACGGCGTCTGGGAAGGCACGCTGCCCTGTGCGGACTGCCCGGGTATCGAAACCCGCCTGACGCTCTACCGGGCTCCGGACACCTACACGCTGACCGAGACGTACCTGGAGCGCAACGGCGATACCACGCGGCGGGAGGGCCAGTGGGAAATCCTGCCACCCACCGACCCAATGGATCTGGGGCGCATCAGCCTGCAGGGTGAAAATGGCCAGGTGGTTCGGATGTACCGCCGGCTACCGGAAGGGGGTCTGGAGATGCTCAACCGCGACGGCGAGCGCATCCAGTCGAAACTGAACTACACCCTCCGCCGCAAACGGCTCTGAGGATCAGGGGTTACAGGGAAACCTGGACCACGTTGAGCAGGGTCAGCGCGGCCATCACCAGGACCGCCAGCCAGGTGAACAGCGTGCCGAACATGCGGCCCAACGCATAGCCGCCACGGCTGCGTATAAAGCCCCAGGCATGCAGCAGGCGGCCCACAACGAACAGCATGCCGACGAGATAGACGTAGATCACGTAGACACCGTTCAGTTCGCCCAGCGCCATCAGGATCAGCATGATCGGGGCGTACTCCACCAGGTTGGCGTGGGCCCGGATCGCCACCTCGATATCCTTCTGCCCGCCATCGCCGATCCCGACCTTGAGCTTGCGGCGGAACAGCGACACCCGCAGGGCCAGGAACAGCATCAGGATGGCCGTGATGGCGGCAAAGACTGCAGTAACCGGTACGATCATTCTCCAGGATTCTCCAAGATGTCAGTGACGGAGCCCCGAACAGAGGCCGGGGCTCCCGGATGGTTCACGCTTTCTTTATCGCGCTGACGATCCACAGTAGTACGATGGCGCCTACCGTCGCGGTCACCAGGGACCCGATGGTGCCGTGGGACGACAGCCCCAACAGACTGAACAGGAAGCCACCGATCAACGAGCCGACAATACCAATACCGATGTTGGCGAGTACGCCGAAACCCCGCCCTTTCATGATCAAGCCGGCCAGCCATCCAGCCACGCCACCAATGATCAGAAACAGAATCAGATTCATCGCATCACTCCCTTTTGCCACTCTGCGGCCGGGTTCGATGCCCCGGCGGCGCCTTGCCGCCCCATGCGGCAATCCCCCACATACCGAAGGAAAATAGCTGGGAAGTCAAGCAGTCACGGTTCTGGAAAAGACCCTAGGCTGACGTCTCAGTTCCCATCTCGTGGATGGCCTGGCTCATCTCGTGATGGCAGCGGGCCATCAGCTCGGCAATGTCACCGGAACAGAGGTCATGGGTCTCCACCGGCGGCAACACCCGCAGCCGCACCGGGCGACGCCGGCCGAGCAGCCCCCGGGTTTCCGGGCGATAGGCCTCGGCACACACCATGGTGATGGGTGCCTTGGCGGCGATGGCCGCGTGAAAGGCACCTTTCTTGAACGGCTGAAGGTGCTCGCCGTGACTCCGGGTGCCTTCCGGGAAGATCCACAGGCTCTTGCGCTCCCGGGTCATGGCCCCGGCCGTCGTCTGGATGACGGCCACGGCACGGCTGGAGCGCTTGCGGTCGATCAGGATGTTGCCGCCCAGCCAGAACACCTGCCCGAAGAAGGGAATCCAGCGCAGCGACGCCTTGCCGATAGCGACGGTGCGCGGTGGCAGCAGGTCGCCCATCAGGAACAGGTCATCGTTGTGCTGGTGATTGGCGATGATCACCGTGGGCCGGTCCAGGGGCATGTTTTCGTAGCCCTCCAGCGGCCGTGCCAGACCCAGCAGGCAGCGACCGGTGCGGGCAACGGCCCAGCCCAGGATACGGGTGTTATCAGGATTGAACGGCCGTGCCAGGCACAGGATCAACCCCAGCAGGCAGAGAACAGGCACCGACAGCCAGGCCAGCAGTGCTCGGAGAAAACGCATCGGGACAGACTCCACAGCTTACCGGACGGCGCACACCTGTACGCCGGGTCGCATAGGATATCGATCCGGATTGCCGATGGGAACACTTCCCCGGCCCTGCGGGCCCGTCAGGACAGGAGGCGGGCCATCTCCCGGCACTGCTGGCAGTGCGCTGCGGTGCACGTCTCATAGTCGTGCAGGACCACGCCGTAGCTGTAGTCGACGGCGGCGCCGCGGCGGTGGGCATCCACATCCTCTATGTAGGCCCTGGCCGACTGTTCCGCCTGCTCGAAAGACTCGAACGGTCCCAGCGTGGTTTTTTCCCGCGTGGTGAAATACCAGCGCCGCCCGACCGCAAAATAGCGGCTCGACCGGGGCGGCAATGGCCCGTGCTCTCCTTGCCGTTTCTGCAGGAACATGACCCTGTCTCCTTTGGGAGCCTCCGACTGGCTCATCAGACTGAATCCAATGTGAGCCGGAATCCCATTTTTGTCAAACAGTGTCAAAATCCTACGCTGGCAGAGGTCAATAGATCACTTCCGGACGGGATTTTCGCCGGCTTCCGAATGGGTCGAACGGCGACGTGCCCGTCTGTTTCCAGCCCGGCCAGATCCTCAGCTTCGATCACGTAGCGCAGCGGCCCGTGAGGATCCAGGGCATCGAACGGGTAACAGGTCACCAGAATCAGGCGGTTGGTGCCATCCGGCCGGAAATCCAGGCGCGACTGCCTGGAATCCACCACCCGTTCATTCACCACCCGGTACCGGCGCCAGTCCCCGTCGAGTCCCTGCAGGGCCAACCGGTCCCCCACCCGGATTTCCTGGAGGACGCTGAAATGGGTATCGCGGTGGCCCGCCAGGATCACCGTGCCGGGCTGGCCCGGCAGCGCCGAGGCCGTAACATGGCCCGGCCCGAAGGCCAGGCTCTCGCCGCTGGTGCCGGCCAGGACCACCAGCGGTTCGTTGTCCTCCGGCAGACGCAGACGTCCCACCGGCCAGGTGTCGGCCCACGGCCAGGGGCGGGTCCGGGCCTGCTCGGCCTGGCTCTGGGCCCAGGCCATGTTGAGCAGTTGCTGGGCCAGCTGGGCTTTCAGCGGAATCCAGAGGCCCGCCACCAGGGTGATGGCGGCGGCAACCGTCAGGGTCATCAGCAGTCGCATCATCCGAACACCCTCCGCCGGGCCAGGAACACGCCGAAGGCCGGCATCAGGCCCGCCAGGCCGATCAGGATCAGCAGGGACGACGGAGTGGCGGTCTGCGGGTAACGCAGCATGCCCGGAGTACTGCCCGCGGGCAGCAGGGTGGGGACGGACTCGGCTTTCAATTTATCCTCCTGCGTGCGAACCGGCGTCTGGTCCACAGCCACGAAGCTGGTGTAGGGCGTCACCAGACCGTGGGCGAGCGCCAGCGGCGTGACTTGCGCGCGGATATCCGCCTCCGGGGTGCCGTAGATGCGCTGGTCGCTGATCTGGTCGATCTGCTGACGGGCCCAATAGCGATGCAGGCCCTGACCGGGCGCCGCCGAATCCAGCGACAGCGATCGTTGCCAGGCCGTACCGTCCGGCAGTTCTCCGGACAGTTTCAGCTCGCCTGTTGCGGCCTGGCCGCGAGCCACCAGCACCAGCGGCTCACCCATGAACAGGTCGCCCGGCCGTTTGGGAAAGGCCGTCGGCTGGCCCGGCCAGGACGCCGTGATGTTTCCCAGGACCGGCGCTGCCATGCGATCGAGCAGACGCCCCAACTGACCGCCCATCTCGGCGCTGCTGCCCACGGCGGTGAAGGTGCCCCGCCCGAACCGGGCCGCTTCGCGCATGAAGTGCATGTTGGGCGCCGAGCCGATGCCAACGGTGAACAGGCGGGAGTTCCCGAGCTGGTCGTGGATCTGCTGGAACAGGGCCTGCTCGTTGCCCACCGCGCCGTCGGTCATGAACAGCACCTGGCGGACCTGTGGGCCGGACGATTCCCCGTCAGGCCCCTGGTGGCGCAAGGCCAGATCCAGGGCCGGAGCCATTTCGGTACCGCCGTCGGCGGACAGGTTGGCCGCATACTGGCGCGCGGCCCGCAGTGAGTCCGCACTGACCTCGCGAGCGCCGTTGAACAGGGCGGAGGTGGTGCTGTTGAACTGGATGATGTTGAATCGATCCCCCGGTTTCAGCGTATCCAGGCCGGCCATCAGGGCTTCACGTGCCTGGCGGATGGACTCGCCCGCCATGGATCCCGAGGTGTCCACCACGAAGATCAGCTCCCGTGACAGCGACTGCCCGCCGTTGAGACCGGGCACGACCATCGCCAGCAGGTAGTCTTCGCCGTCGAAGCGTTCATGGAAGACGGCGGCGGAAGGCGTCTGCTCCCGCTTCGGCCGCCAGCGCACGACAACGTCCCGGTCCATGGCAACGCCGTCGCCCTTGGGACTGACGTCCACCTGCGAGCCCCGCCAGACGGAGTCCAGCGCATGACTGGGGCTGACCACCTGCTCGATGGGCAACCCGGCGTTCAGGATCAGGTGCACCTGGGCGCGGTGGCTGCCCGCCGGGACATCACCGGGATTGACGGTGTAGGGGCTGATGGCGCCGGCATCCGGCACCTCCGTGGTGGGCACGGCCCAACCCTGTTGCCAGGCGACCGGCTTCGGTTCGTCCACCATTGGCGCGCCAGGCATGTAGCGCGGCGTCAGGGTGGTGGGCAGGCGCAGGCTGAATTCGCCATCCCGGTAGGTCACCCGCTGCTGGTAGCGCAACTCGACGGTGACCGTCTCACCGGGCGGGATATTGGCCACGCGCGTGGTGAACAGGTTGGGCCGCTGCTGCTCGACCTGGGCGGCCTGCTTGCCCTCGGATTTGGCTTTCTCATAGGTCTTGCGGGCGTCCTCCCGGGTCTCGATCTCGCCCACGATCACCCGCTCGCCGATGTGCAGGCGCATGGCGTAGACGCTGGCCTTCTCCGGCAGCGGGAAGACGTAGGTGCCTTCGCGCCAGTCGTCGCTGGTGTTGCGAAAAGTCTGCTTCAGGCGGGTATCGGCCAGCAGGGCGCTGACATTGACGCGGTAATCGGTGTTCAGCGCCAGGGCCGTTTCGATTTGCCCCGAGGGCGTGACCAGTCGCAGCTCACCGGTACCGGGCGCCTCGCTGGCCCGCGCCGCCGCCGATTGCAGGACAAAAAACAGCGCCACCGCCAGCCACAGGCTGATGCCTTCCATGAAACGCAACAGTCGTGGGCGGGCGATTTTCGGCGATGACAGGCCACGGGTTCGCGGCAATGACGGATTGTGCACAGCTCGTCCTCTTTCCGGGTCGGTTTGGGACCAGTAAATCGTCCGGGAAAGGCAAAGCCGTGGCGGAAAATCGCCGGAATGCGGGCCAATCGTGATCAATTGTGGCAAATGGACCGTCAATGCTTGCGAGGGCGCGCGGGCGTGTTTAAATACCCGTCAGTATTCAGGGAGCAGTGAGCCGGAGTTATGAAACGCCATATCGTGCTTGTGGAGGATGAACCCGCGATCCGGGAGAATTACCGGGACGCCCTGCAGCGCCGGGGTTACGAGGTGACGGTCTACGCCAGTCGCCCGGCGGCCCTGGAGGGCCTGAAAGGGCCCCTGCCCGACCTGGCCATTATCGATGTGGGCCTGGGCGAGGAAATCGAGGGCGGTTTCGACCTGTGTCAGGCCCTGCGCCAGCGTTCGGCGCTGCTGCCCATCATTTTCCTGACCGCCCGTGACAGCGATGCGGATTCGGTCGCCGGCCTGCGCCTGGGTGCGGACGACTATGTCACCAAGGACATGAGCCTGGACCACCTGTTCGCCCGCATCGCTGCCCTGCTGAGGCGGGCCGACGCCTGGGCCCAGAGCAGCCAGCAGGCCGACGAGATGCTCCGGCGGGGCCGGCTGGAACTGAACGTCGACCGCATGACCGCCGAGTGGAACGGTCAGCCGGTGGAACTGACGGTGACCGAATTCTGGATGCTGCACTCGCTGGTCCAGCATCCGGGCCATGTCCGCAGCCGCACCCAGTTGATGGAGGCGGCCAACACCGTCCTCGACGACAACACGGTGACCTCCCACATCAAACGCATCCGGCGCAAGTTCCAGCAGACCGATCCGGACTTCGATGCCGTGCAGACGGCCTACGGCTTCGGTTACCGCTGGAACGCCCATGAATCCTGAGCCGGCATGGTCCGCCTGACCCTCAAGCGCCAGCTGCTGATCGCCTGCCTGCTGGTGCTGTTGATCCCCTGGGCGGGCCTGCAGTTCGTGCTGGAGCTGGACTCGGCCCTGCGCGCCCAGGCCACCGAGCAACTGGCCCGGCAGTCGGCCCGGCTGCAACACCTGATCGAGAACGACCGCGCCAGCCTCAACGCCCTGCCCGCCCCGGACCAGCGGCTGCTGTACGCCCAACCCCTGAGCCGCGCCCTGTTCATCGACGGTTACGGCGACGACTGGCCCAGCTGGGACGAGGACACGGATTCCGCCTACGCCAGCCCGATCTCGGCGCAGGACCCGGTGCAATGGCGCGCGGCTGTGGATGACCAGTCCCTGTACCTGCTGATCCGCGTGCGTCAGGCGCCGGGCCGCTATTTCAACCCCGGCGATCCCGAGGCGCCCCATGCCCACCTGCGCCTCTACCTGAACGACGACGGCCACACCATCACCCGGGAAATCCGCACGCCGGCCCCCGGCCCGGTGGTGGGTGCGGCGCCCCAGGGTGGCCCGGGGGACTACCGGGTCACCGGCGTATGGCAGGCCACGGCACAGGGCTACCAGGTGGAGTTGTGCATGCCCCGGCCCACCCTGGACAGCGAGATCGGTTTTGAAGTCTGGCACCCGGACGCCAGCCTGAGCGACGGCTACCGCGTGCTGGGCCACATGGGTTACGACGCCGGCCATCACCTGCCGCACCTGCTCTATCCACTGACCGTCCTGGGCGGGGAGATCCAGCCGCTGCTGGGCTCGGGCCAACGGGCCCTGTTGCTGCACGACAAGGGCTGGGTACTGGTGGACAGCCAGGGACCGTCGCAGGAGGACACCACGGATTTCGACAGCCTGGGTCCGGGCCAGATCGTCGAACAGATCGCCCTCAATGGCCTGCGCGCGCTGCTGCGTCGCTTCCAGCCCGACCCGGCGCCGCTGCCGGAAGCCGCGCCCCGCTACGCGGTAACCACCATTCCCGAGCAGGGGCTGGTGCGTCATGGTGACGAGGAATCCGCCCTGGTGTACCGGCGCACCCTGACGACGCCGTCCGGCGCGCCGGTGACACTGGTGCTCGAGCAATCGCTGAAGGACATCCTGGCGCTGTCCGGCGATACGCTGGGCCGTGTGATTGTCCGCAGCGTGCTGTTCGTGAGCCTGCTGGTGTTGACGCTGCTGGGTTATGCCAGTTGGTTGTCCTGGCGGATTACCCGGTTGCAGCGTAGCGTGGCCGCCACAGTGGACGCCGAGGGCCGGCTGCTCAAGCGGATTCCGGAAAGCCGCGCCGGTGACGAGTTGGGGGAACTGTCCCGCCAGTTCAGCCGGCTGATCGACAACCTGCACGGCTACACCGACTATCTGGAGAGTTTCGCCCGCCGTCTGTCCCACGAGCTGAAAACCCCGGTGGCGGTGGTACGCTCGTCGCTGGAAAACCTCCGTCACGACACCCCCGATATCGCCGGATCGCCTTACATTGACCGGGCCAACCAGGCTACCGACCGCCTCAGCCAGATCCTCCAGGGCATGAGCGAAGCGGCGCGACTGGAAAAGAGCTTCGAGCAGGTCGAGCGGGAAACCTTCGACCTGGCCGACGTCGCTGCCCAGGCCACGGCGGCGTACCAAAGCCTGGATCCGGATCATACGATTCGCTACGAGGGGCCAACCTCCGGCTGCCCGGTTGTCGGGTCTCCCGAGCTCCTGGTCCAACTGCTGGACAAGCTGGTGGACAATGCCCGGGATTTCACCCCAACCGGCGGTCTGATCGAGGTGCGCCTGGAAGACCGGGACGCAGTCTGGCACCTGCAGGTCTTCAATGCCGGAGCGCAGCTGCCGGCCCACCTGACCAGCGAAATCTTCAGCCCCTTCGTGTCGCTGCGGGAAGGCCAGCAGGATGGCCACCTGGGGCAGGGTTTACAGATCGTGCGTCTGATCACCGACTACCATGGCGGCCACATCAGCGCCCGCAACGTCAGCGATCCCGACGGCGTGGTGTTCGACCTGCTCCTGCCGCGCGGCACAGCCAATCAACCCGCCGCCTGACGGGCAGCGGATCGATCTTTCTGGTAGGCTGGCGGGCTCAATGAACAACCAATGCCCACGGATCGGGCAGGAGAATGCAGGATGCGCAAGTCCCTTCTGGTGCTCATGTTAGGCATGGGCACCTGTCCGGCGGTATCCGCCGCTATCTATCAATGTCAGGGTCCCAACGGCCAGGTGGTCTTTTCCGACTCGGTCTGCTCCGACTCAGCCAGAAAAGTCGAGGTCAACCCGGTCACCACCGGTGGCCGGCTGGATATCGGCACCGACGTCGAAGTCTGGCAGCCTACCCATCACGCCAAGCGCAGCCCATCGACCGATGGCTGTGATCTCGGCTACGTCCAGTCGACCCAGTTACGCACCTGGCGGGCCCGGCGGCAGGTCAAGGCCGGCATGAGCGCGCACCAGTTGCGCTACGTGCTGGGGGATCCGGATCACCACGAGGGCCAGTGGTGGGTCTACGAGCGCCGCGGCAAGGAAACCGGCCGCTACAGGGTGCGCGGTGGCTGCCTGGTGAGCTGGCGCTGACCCGACGACTCAGGCCGGCTTGCGGGCCAGGTAGACGGTGTTCGACGATTCGCCGTTCTGGAACGGATTGAAGAAGCTGACGACCTTCGCCTCAACACCCGTGAAGACGGCCCCCAGATCCGCCATGAAGGCCTCCGCCGGCGGCTCGTTGGACCAGACCGCGAAGAGACCACCCGGCTTGAGCTGCCGGCTCATCAGGCGCAGGCTGTCCGGCTGGTAGAAGCTGGCGTTGCCCTCGTCCAGAAAGTCGCTCGGGGAATGGTCGATGTCCAGCAGGATAGCGTCGAACTGGCGCCCGGGTTGCGACGGATCAAACCCGCCCTCGACGGCCAGGTCAAAGAAGCTGCCGTTCACGAAGCGACAGCGATCGTCCCGGTTGAACACGGCGCCCAGCGGGACTTTTTCCTGCCGGTGCCAGCGGATGACCGGTTCCAGCATTTCCACCACGAGCAGTTCACCCACCCGCACGTCGCGCAGCGCGGCGTCGGCGGTATAACCCAGCCCCAGACCGCCCACAACAACCGCGAAGTCATCGCCCGTCAGCGCGCCCAGGCCCAGGTCCGCCAGCGCCACTTCGGCGTCCACGAACATGCTGGACATGAGGAATTCCTCGCCCAGCTTCACTTCGTAGATATCGCGGTCCCCCAGCGCCGGAATGCGCCGGCGCCGGAGTGTGATCTCGCCGATGTCGGACGGCTGGCTATCAATCTCTTCGAAGAGTACGCCCATCTCGATGTCCCCGTTAAATAGCCCTACAGACTACCATTCATAAACCGGGAAAGCCCTTCAAGCGGGGGCAGGCTTGAAGCCAATCGCCGGGAGGCCCAAGCTGGGTCCTTTCGAACACGGCTCCGGTAGGGAGACCAACAGCACAGGGAGGGCGCCCTTGATTGACTGGCTCAACCAAAACAGCGGCGTATTACAGGTCATCACCAGCGTCTGTACGCTGGCCATCTGGCTGTTCTACGCACAGCTCCTCTACACAACCTACCGGCGGGATACCCGGCCGCGCCTGCTGATCAACAAGGGCGTGGGCAAGGACGACCTGGGTTCCCCCTGCCTGATCTGCAACATGAGCAAGGAGCCCATCTTCATCCAGTGCCTGGTGGTCGAGCTGGAAACGTCGGAAGGGGTCTTCTGCACCACCGCCACCGATCCCGACGAAAGCCTCGACGATGACGAGAACCGCAAACCCGTCCGCGAACGCACGCGGCAGGGGCCGCTGCACAGTGGCGCCTGTATCGAGGTGAAGAGTTTCCGGGAGTTGATCGAGCGGGCTGCGGTTGCCGGCGGTGTCCAGGTGGATGACGGCTTACCCCGGGACCGGGAGGTGGACTTCCTGTCACTGCGGCTGACCATCATCTCCATCTACGGACCGGAAGACCACCCGTTCGGTGCAGCACGGACCTTCAGCCTGGACTGCAGCGATGTACAATGCCCACAGATCCAGCCGATGTCACTGGATACCGAGCGCCTGACCTCGCGCAAGGACAAGCGACAGGTCGAGCAGTGGCTTTGGGAGTATATCTAGGAAGATGCTGTGAGCGAGCTGGCGTCCTGTCACGCCAGCTCGCAGGGACTCAACCGCGACGGGCGCGACGCAGTCCCAGGCCCAGCAGACCCAGCCCCAACAGGGCGACGGAGGACGGCTCGGGAACGGACGCCGCATCGTCCGGGTTGGAAGCGCTGTCGACGCCGTCCAGCCAAAGGCTCCAGTTCGGACCCATGCCCTCGTGACTGGCGGGCTGATCCCATTCGGCCAGGGGAATCGGATCCAGGCCGTCGTATGCGAACCCGTCGGACAGCATGTTGCCTTGCGCCGCGTTGTTAAAGGTGGCGATGGTAAAGATGTAATTCCCCGCCGCCAGGCTGCTCAGTGAAAACCCTGAGTCATAGCTGGTCTGGGTCGACGGATTGATGCCACTGTTGTCGTCGTTTTCATCAATCAGTGACCCGTCTGCATTCCAGAGTGCCGTGATCGGATCAAAGTTGATTCCCCCCTGATACGAATCCGTCCAGATGCGCACGTCGTCCGCGTCGTTATCGAGGGTGAAGTAGGTGTAGACGACATCGTTGTGGTATTCGATATTACCGGTGAAGTGGATCGTTGCAGCGCCGGCGTTGGCCGCCAGCAGGCATCCAGCCAATAGCATTGCTCCCTTGTACATAATCGCTCCTTAGTTTCGGCATTCGTTCCATACAGGGTTGCCCATCAGGGACGCCCCCATGTAGCAAAATACGATCCATAAACCGCTTTACCCTCCTGAATCAGCACTTTTACCTGAAAAAATCAACGGAACATCCTCAACCTGAACAAGATGTGTGAATTTTTCCGACACACCTTTATGCGCACCAGCGTACGCCCATCGTCTCCTTCCCGCCGCCATCGCTTTGGCCTATGGTTCTGACAGGACCGCTGTAAAACCCATTGAGGAACATTGTCTTGCACCCGTCACTCGGCCGGCTCGACCTGCACCCACTGCGCGATGAGCTCTATAACGAGCTGCACTCACGGCCGTTCCAGGTCCTGAGCAGCCCGGCGCGGGTCACCCATATCGCGTTGCTGACCACACCGGGCCGGCGGCGCGAGCAGTTCCGCCACCTGCAGCACCTGCACCGGCTGCTGGGATTCGAGGCGCCGGTCCACGAAGTGGGCTGCTATGAGAAGGATTTCGGCACCCTGCGTATCCGCCGGGAGATGCACCTGGAGTTCGCCTCCTATACGTTCACCAGCCAAGCCGATCCCGACGCCGATCCGTTTACGTCGACCGGCATCACCCACCTGCCCAAGGGCTGGCTGGAACAGTTGCAGGGGACCGTGGTTGCGGCGTTCCACCTGGATGTGCAGCAGGTCGCCGGCGGCCCGGACGTGGATCTGGCGCGAGTGCGCCCCTGGTTCGAGGACCTGCGCCTGGTGGGCAGCAGCCCGCAGGAGGGGGCGGCGCGGATCTGGGGCACGTTCCGGCTGCACAGCGACGGCTTTGGCCGCTTCATGATCCTCAACCACCACATGTCCGACAGCCAACTGGGACGGCTGACCCAGCGGGTGATGGAAATCGAAACCTATCGCCTGATGGCGCTCCTGGCACTGCCCCTGGCCCGTGACATCTCACCCCGACTGGCGGACATGGACCAGACCCTGGCGGACATCACCCAGGCGCTGGCCGATAACGCAGATGTCGACGAACCGGCCATCCTGGCCCGGCTGACCGACATCGCCGCCCGCATCGAGGCCTTCCGCGCCCGCTCCACTTTCCGTTTCACGGCGACACGCGCCTATCACCAGCTGGTCCTATCCCGCCTCGCAGCCCTGCGGGAGGACGAGTTGAGCGGTCACCTGACCCTCACCGAGTTCATGACCCGGCGCCTGACCCCGGCCGTGGAGACCTGCCAGTCCGTGGGCGAACGACTGGAAGACCTGTCCCGCCGCGTCGACCGGGCGTCAGAAATGATGCGTACCCGGGTGGAGTTGGCGATCCAGAACCAGAACCGGGAGCTGTTGAGCTCCATGGACCGACGCTCGAAAATCCAACTGATGATGCAGCACACGGTGGAAGGACTGTCGGTGGTGGCCATCAGCTACTACCTGATCGGCCTGCTGAAACTGGGCCTGGACGCCGCCCACGACAACGGCTGGGCGTTTAACAAATCGCTGGTGCTGGGGATCGCGATTCCGGTGGTCCTGGGCGGCGTTTTCCTGGGGGTCCGGCGGATCCATCACCGCTTCCTGAGGATGGCGCGACACCAGTAATCAGTCGGTCAGACAGCGATCGACCTGATCCAGGTCCAGGTTGGCACCGGTCAGCACCAGCACGGTATCGCCCGTTGCAGCCGGGAAGCGATGCTCGATCAATGCCGCCAGGCCGACGGCCGCCCCCGGCTCCACCAGCAGATGGCCGCTGGACAGCAGGTGCCGCGTCGCCTGACGAATGGATGCCTCACTGACGGTCAGGATGTCGTCCACCACCTTCCGACTCGCGGCGTAAGTGTTCTCACCCACCGCCGCCGGCGCCAGGCTCGCCGCCCAGGTGTCCACCCGATCCAGTGCCGCGGCGGCATCCTGGCAATCCCAGGCATGCCGCATGGTCGGCGCCCCGGCCGGTTCCACACCGATCAGTTCGATCCCCGGCCGCGCCGCCTTCAACGCCAGACCCAGCCCGGAAATCAGACCGCCGCCGCCTATGGGACACAGCACACGACCGATATCCGGCCCCTGGCGCAGCAGTTCCAGGCCGACGGTACCCTGACCGGCCATGACCCGTGGATCGTCGTAGGGGTGCACCAGCGTCAGCCCGGATTCATCACGCAGGCGATGGCAATGAGCCACCGCTTCCTGGATCGTGCCCTGGACGATCACCTTTGCCCCCAGCGCTTCAGTACCGCGGACTTTCAGGGGGCTGGAGCCTGCGGGCATCACCACGGTCAGCGGGACCTCCCGCATCGCCGCCGCCCAGGCCAGTGCCAGGGCATGATTGCCGGCAGAGACCGTCACCAGCCCCTGGTGCAACTCTTCCGGCTCGGCCGTCAGCACCCAGTTGAGCGCGCCGCGGGCCTTGAAGCTGCCGGTGCGCTGCAGGCTTTCCAGTTTGAGGTGGAGCGGCGCTCCCATCACGGCGTCCAGGTCGGGCACCTGAAGCAGGGGTGTTTCGGACAGGTAGGGCCGGATGCGGGCTTCGGCCTCGTGGACGGCCCGGGCATCCGGAATGGCGGTGTGAGTCATAGGCCCTCCGGAGTCATGCATATCGCCAGACTGAACCCTCCGGCAACGGGTATCAAGCCGTCGCCGCTGCCTTCACGCGTTCGGCCGAGGGGACGGTCAGCATCAACAGGAAGCCGATCAGCAGGAAAGCCAGGATCGTGGCCATGCCCCAGCGCTGGCTGCCGGTCAGCGCCGTGACCGAGCCCACCAGCAACGGACCGGCAAACGCCGTGGCCTTGCCGGAGAAGGCAAACAGACCAAACATCTCCGTCTGCAGGTGCTCCGGCGCCACCCGGGCCAGGTAGGAGCGGCTGGCCGACTGCAGCGGGCCGACAAAGATCCCCAGGATCATGCCCCAGGCCCAGAAGCCCGCTACCGAGTCCACCACCAGGATCGCCAGCGCACTGGCGCCCAGCCCCACCAGCGACAGCAGCACCGTGTTCCGACCGCCAATGGCGTCGTCCACCCAGGCAAAGCCCACCGCCCCCAGCCCGGCGGTGATGTTCAGGGCAATGGCGAACTGCAGCACCTGGGTCTGCTCCATCCCGAACGTCCCCGCGGCATAGACGCCACCAAACGTGAACACCGTGGCCAGACCGTCGGTGTAGATCATGCGTGCAATCAGGAACCGCAGGATATGCCGGTACTGGCGCACGTGACGGATGGACTCGGCAATCTGGGCGAGACCGGCGCGAACGGCCCGTCCGGCGGGCATCCCGGTGGGCGGTCGGTCCGGCGTCAGGAAGAAGATGGGCAGTGAGAACACCAGGTACCACACCGCCACCAGCACGAAAGTGGCCCGCACGTGTTCCGCCTGCGCCACATCCAGCCCCAGCCAGGCGCCCTCCGGCTCAATGAAGGCATACAGGGCCACCACCAGGCTCAGCACGCCACCCACATAGCCCAGTCCCCAGCCCCAACCGGACCAGCGCCCCACGTGATCCGGCGTGGCCAGCTCCGGCAGCATGGCGTTGTAGAAGATAAAGGCGAATTCGGCGCCAAGGATCCCCAGGCCCACCCAGATCGCCGCCGGCCAGAACTGGTCGGCGCCCGGCGTGATGAACCAGAGCATGCCACTGGCGAACACGCACAGCAGGGTAAACGTCACCAGCCAGGGCTTGAGGCGACCGGACTGGTCGGCAATGGCCCCGAGAATCGGCGCCAGGACCGCGATGAACAGGCCGGACACCCCCACGATATTGCCCCAGGCCTCGGTGCCGGCCACGTCGTCCTGCACCACGGACTGGCTGAAATAACGGGCAAACACGAAGGTGAGGATGATGGTGAAGAAGGCACTGTTGGCCCAATCGTAGAAGGCCCAGGACCAGAGGGCGCGCCGACTTCCGGCGGTGGGTACAGCAGTCGGACTGACTTCGGATGGCATCGCAATTCCCTGGCGGTGCGGAGTTTTTTTCGGATTGCAAAGCAGACTAGCACTGGCTTCCGGCAAAGGGCCAGTTACCGTCCCGTTACGGCTGCGATGACTTTTCACTTTGGCCGCCGTCGACTAAATTGAAGGAGCGGCATTAGGCCAGATCGAACCACTGGTCTCAAGGTCACCCGGCTGCCCGGTTTACGGCCCGGCGCGAAGCCCCGCCCGGTGCGGCCGGTTTGCGGACTGTCCGCACAGTCCGGCGACTGCTAGGGGAGCGACACGATGAGCAAACTGTCCGACATTGAAGGGATTGGCGACACCTACGCCAGCAAGCTGGAACGGGTCGATATCCATACCCTGGCCGACCTGCTGAAGGCCTGCAGCGATCCCAAGGGACGCCGCACCACCGCCCACCAGACCGGCATCAGCGAGAAGCTGATCCTGGGGTGGGTGAACCGGGCGGACCTGGCCCGGATCAACGGCATCAGCACCCAATATGCCGATCTTCTCGAATACGCCGGCGTCGACACCGTACCGGAGCTCGCCCAACGCAAGGCGGACAGTCTTCGCGCGAAAATGGTTGAGGTCAACGACGAACGCAAGCTGGTGCGCCAGTTACCCGGGCTGAGCCAGTTGGAAGACTGGATCCAGCAGGCCAAGACATTACCCCGGATCATATCCCACTAAACAGGCACTGGCCGGAGCTTCTACGCTAACGGGCTCCGGCCTCCGTTCGACTGACCGTTTCCACCGATTTACTGCCGTCGTAGGCGAGGCAACGCCCATACTGCTCCCAGGCCGGTTCATGGTTGGGGCTGGCCACGAATATATCCCCCCGGGAGACATTCGGCGGCGACGGAAAGTCCTGGCAGTTCGCCGCCTTGTCCACAGCCACCTGATAGCCGAAGCGGTTGTGCTCGAACCGGTTATCCACAAAGGTGTTGTCCCGACTGAAACTGTTGTCCCAGCACAGGACCGGGTCACGGTCCCGAACGGAGCAGGTCAGGAAAACACCCGCCCCAGCGTTGTTGCGGATCACATTGTTCTCGAACCGGTTGTGCTCGGCATCCGCCAGATAGAGGCCATGGGAGCCGTTGCCGGCAATCACGTTGTTCCGGATTTCACTGCCTTCCATGAATTCCACGGTAATTCCCGCCGCCGTGTTGTTCTCGATGGTGTTGCCGATAATCCGCGTCGGCCCGGCCCGGTTCAGGGAGATACCGTCCCATTCGGCACCGCTGACGTGATTGTTCTCCATCAGCACGTTTTGGCTGTGGTACTCCGTGAGCAGGCAGGCGCTGCGGCAGTCACTCAGCTCCAGGTTGCGCAGCGTGATCTGCTCGCCGCGGCGGACAATCAGGCCACTGTTGCTCAGGTACGGCAGATCTGGCCGGAATTCGCTATCGCTGTGGCCCCCGCCGTGAACACCCATGCCTTCCACCGTCACCTGGTTGATCGGGTGCCGGGGCTCCTGATGATAGGCATCGCCCAGGACCAGGACAGGGCTGGAGACCCTGGAGGCCATTTGCAGGATCGTCTTGTCGGGGCCGGCCCCTTGCAGCGTCAGGTTGCTGCGTTCCAGGGTGACCATGTCCTGCAGGTGAAACGTGCCGGCATCGAGACAGACCGTTTGATGGCTCCCGTTATCCGGCAGACCGTCCAGGGCCACCTGTAGATCTTCACCTGGCGTGACCCTGCGATTGCACGCATCTCCGCTATCGGCCCAAGCCAGTGAGTCCAGGGCAATCAGGGCCAGCAGGATCAAAACAAACCGTTGGCCGGTCTTTCTGATTGCGCCGGCATCCGCCATCGCGGCACACTCCTTTGATTACTGATCGGGTTTACTGGCTCCGATACGATCGAAGCCAGACAAGAGGTTGATACTCTGTCGGATTTTCGATCAACGTGCCATTAACGAATCGTCAAGGAGTGGTCATGCTGCCGGACCTCAGCACCGAGTGGGCTGATCTTACGCCCAAGGACGCGATTGCCCTGCAACAATCATTGCGGGCCCAGGTCCGCACCGAGGATGACCTGCCCGACGTCAGGACCGTGGCGGGCGTCGATGCCGGGTTCGAGGACAATGGCCAGACAACGCGGGCGGCCGTCGTTGTCCTGAACCTGAACGACCTGACGCCGATCGACTACACACTGGCCCGGCTACCAACCCGGTTTCCCTACGTGCCGGGCCTGCTGTCCTTCCGGGAATGCCCGGTCATCCTCGAAGCGTTGAAACAGCTTGAGACCCTGCCCGACCTGCTACTCTGCGACGGCCAGGGCATCGCCCACCCCCGCCGACTCGGCATTGCCACGCACATCGGATTGCTGACCGGCCTGCCCAGCATCGGCGTCGGCAAAAGCCGCCTCACCGGCACCCACGGCCCAGTGCCGGAAGGCAAAGGCGAATGGACGCCCTTGAAGGACGGCGACGAGACCATCGGCGCGGTCCTGCGCACCCGCTCAGGGGTGAAACCGCTCTTCATCTCGCCCGGCCACCGCATCAGCCTGCCCACCGCCATCGACCACGTCATGGCCTGCATCACCCGCTACCGCCTGCCGGAAACCACCCGCTGGGCGGACGGCCTGGCCTCCAATCGCGGCCAGCAATGGCTTAAGACCCTGGAAGGGCTCAAATAAAGCAAAACGCAGGATGCCGGTGAACCCAGCGAACCGCATCGGGCCCCGTTTCCTATTCCGCCACCGGCTCCTCATCCCGAACCCGCATAAAACTGGCGAACCGCGGCAACCCGGTGGAGGTCAGCCCGTAATATTTGTAGGTCACCGTCGCCCCCATCGCCGGAGGATCCGCACGCTGTTCATCACTGAACCCGCTACCCAGCTTGAACCGACGGCCATCGGAACGCTCCACCACCAGCGCGCCCAGCATGCCCTCGTACTTCCCCTTCCCCGGCGAATAGCCCACCACCGTGGCCTCGGCATCCTGATACCGCTTCACCTTCAGCAAATCGTCCGAGCGGCCGGCTTCATACAGGGCGCCGCCCCGATGCAGCATCAGCCCTTCACCGCCCTCATCGACGACTTCATCCAGACGCGCCATCAACGCTTCCCTCGTGGTTGCCGGCGTCTGTTCGATCATAGCGAGGTAGGGGGATGGCGAAGGCTTGAGCAGCGATCGCATCCGCGCCACCCGCTCCGAGAACGGGCGATGACTCCCGGGCAGATCAAAGATCTCGTAATGCACCTGCCGCCACTCGCTGTCCACCGGTTCCAGCTTGCGCACCACCCCGGACAGTTCGGAGAAGGTCCCGCGCCCCATCCACAACTCACCGTCCAGCGGCACCTCCGGAAAATCCCGGGTAAACCACACCGGCGGATGAAACGCATGACCCTGGCGCGAAATCAGGTGCTCACCGTCCCAGTAGGCCCGCACGCCGTCGAGTTTTTCGCTGACCCAGTAGCCTTTGAGGGCATCGCCCTTTTCGTAGACCTGGGCCAGGGTGAGTTGTGGTTTTTCGGCGTGGAGTTCAGACGCGGGGAATAGCAGGGCAAGGCTGCACAGGAATGGCAGCAAGCGCTGGTACAGCGGGGTGGGCATTTCACGGTCCTTGTGGTGATATTGGGTTATTGCTGCTATGGCATTCCACCTTGGAAAGCCACCGGATAACGAACGGGTAAATCAGCTATGAGTCACTTCAAAAGCGCGTTCCGGCAAATTTACGGGCGTCACGGTTGCCGTGGTTTTTTACGTAAAACGTCGTAAGACAAGTCTTCAATCGCTCCAAGGGGTAATTCCTTAAAGCGGACTTCGGGAGGTAATAACATTGCATCCTTTCCATGACTTCCACGCCCTGCGTCCTGCAGGATGACTGCGAGGACCATGATACAGTCCTCATCAAAAAACGGAAATCATCTGCAAGCGGCAAGAGCTCAGCCCCCCTTACGCCAACCTGCTCCCGTATCAAGTGCGCGTTTTGTAGCTCTTCCCTATTTCGCTATCGAAATAGGACAGTGATCGCTCCGTCAGCCGATACAGCATCGGCGCCCGACCACGGCTGCCGGATTCCCTTCGCTCGCCCGTCTCGATCAGCAATCCTGCGTTCACCCAGCGACTGAATACCGTCTGCTTGGACACCCGGATGCCCAATACCGCATAGGCTTCCACGATTTCTGCAATAGCCACCTGCTCCGGGAGCAAATAGAGCAACAGCGACGAGTACTTAATCTTGTTCAGAAAGACCTCGTAGGCGCTCGCCACCAACTTACCGTGATCGTACGGAAGCGGAAACTCGCCCGACAAGATACTCTCAGCGCTCACCCACCGAATCCCCGGCCGGGTTTGCAGGGCTTCGTTATCCGCTCGATTGAACAGACACAAATGGGGCAGCGTCACGGACCAGCCCAGGCTAGGATCCCGGTTCAGGCCGCCCTCCGGCTTCACCCGCTCCAGATAACTGGGCTGGAGACCAACCTTCTGTGACAGGATTCGGGCAACGGCGTCGTCCAGAGTCACGTCACATGGCCCGCCCTCTTTCTCCGGCCTTTCCCAGACCCAACCGCCGACGAGCGCATCGCGACCTAATTCCGGGGATTTCTGACGTTTCTGGAGCATCACCTCCGGTGCCCGGGTCTCCCGATTCAGCCGCAGGCATACAAAATCGAGCGTCACGATCATATTTATCGCCTTTGAAAGTGGAGGCCTGAGGGTATCACCTCTCATTTTATGTCAAAAGAATTGACAAATAAAAAGAGAATCCTGCCTTATAAGTCAAATGATTTGACTATTTAAGGGAGTGCCATGAACACCACCGTCAGCAAAGCGCTTTTCCGGCCGCAGTTGATTACCAGCGCCATGGATACCGATGCCTACAAACTGCACATGCAGCAGGTGGTTTTCGAGAAATACGCCGCGGTCCTGGTGCGCTACGAGTTCCGGTGCCGGACCGACGAAAATCTCGCCGAATTCGCCGGCGAGATTCGCGAGGCCATCAACAACCTTGAAGGTGTGGCGTTTACCGAAGATCAATTGAGGTACCTGTCCAGAATCCCGTTCCTGAAGGAGGCGTACATCGAATTCCTCCGTCAGTTTCGGTTTGACCCACGCCGCTATGTCACGGTCCGTGTCGATAACGGTGAACTGTTGATTCGGGCAGAAGGTCCCTGGCTGTACACCATCCTCTTCGAGATTCCTGTCCTGTCCATTGTCAGTGAGATTCGAAATCGGCACCGGTACGGCATGGTAAACGAGGATGTTTTCCGGGAAGAGCTGGGCATGACGGCAAGCGATATCGAGGAAACGCGTTACGAGGCCTACGCCTTACCAGCCCTCACAGCAACACGCGGACGCGTGGTCTTCGCCTACGGATGTGAGCAGACTGAAGACCAGGCGTTGGAGCCGGATGAGGACGTATCGATCCATCGCACGGTGACGCTGGATCAGTTGCTGATCTCGCTCGCCAACGGAGAGATCAACGACGCCGAGTCCTGCATGGCGCTGCAGGCTTACGCGCTCGCGACAATGCCACGCCTCTGACGACGCGCGATTCAATGTGAAACTGGTTACTGCTGACCGAGAGGATCGCCGTATCCGACGATTCTATGTCAATGCGTCCCATCTGACCTTGGCAATCAACGAATCAGGAATCTGCTTGAACGACACCGTTCGCAAAAGTCAGCAGGACAGCCAGTATTCCTTTGCTACTCAAAGCAAACCTCTTCTGCGGCATTGTCGCGGGCATCAAGTTCAGCGCTGCCACTAGCCGAACCAGAACGCCAATCCAATGGCAATGAACAAGAAAAAGATGAAAGCGGCCGCGGCACCGTCCCCCTCGCTGGCGTTGCTGGTATCGTTGTCCCGATACTCGGCTTCAATCCCGCTCATTGCCCTTTGGGCAACCTGAATACTGAATTCACGCTGCCCTTTGGGTGACCGAGCCAGGAAAACGATTTGCAACTCACGCTTCATTTCGTAGACGAACTTGTCGTTACTGGGGCCACTTTTCCGCAACCATTCGTCGGGGTAATCGACGAGGTTCTTGGGAATGGCTATAAAATCCAGGAAATCAAGAAACCTGGCTCGCCCCTGATCAATGATTTCGTGCCTATCGGGGAAGGTGGCGGGAATATCATCGGCCGGTACCTCGACTTCCAACATGAACAAGCAGATGTGGTGGCCATCCTCTTCGCCCAATAACAACAGGGGCACCTCCCCGGACGTCAGTCGCCAACGCCCGTAGCGGGGGTAGTTGTTGTCCTCGTAATCCGGAATGTATGTTTTATCCAGATTGAGAACCCGACTCGGGAACAGGCCCCTCATGGTGTCTTCAACGTTACTGAACGACAGCGCTTCCGCCTGCACGACACCATACCAGTGCAGTACACATGCGAGATGTCTCGCCAATGTCTGATAGAAGCCTGGTGGGAAAGGATGATTGCCGGGCTGCACGGGAAGCGCCGCGGCCTTTAAATCGCTGTCCTGAACCAAAACCCCGGAGGTATTCAATGCATACTGCGGGTAGTTGCCGAACACCACATTCACGTTACTGAATGCTATAGGCTCCCCCTCTGCGACCTGAGCACCCAAACCGGTCGCACCGTCGGAAGACTCCGGCCCGGATTGAGGCTTGTCAATATCTGGGTGTTCTTTGTCGATACTCTCTGGAGGATCGTAAGGCTCGACCTCCAATCTTAAGCCTGCCTCTTGCCCCAGAACTTTTTCGGCGATGGCTTTCTCAAGTTTCAGCAGCTTGTCGATGGATTCCGGTGTACCTTCTGGGGCAATCGGCTCATGCTCACCCAACTGGAAGTTCAACTCGGTTTCGACATCGCTCACATCTCTTCTGACGGTTTTCGGGTCCACCCCCAAGAGTTCGGCGAAATCGACCGGCATTTCGGACCATTCGTCGTAGAGAGCCTGCTCCACGGTCGAGAGCGTTTCCCGGCACCGTTGCTCCAGGTTGGCATTCGTGAAGAGAGTGTCTTTGGTGGAGTCATAGACGAGGCTTTCATCCACGGACTCGTCTCGCTTTTTTAGATCGGGGTCGATACCTGCCTGGAGCCATTTCTGGGCCTTGAACCGCGACGTATCCTCGTCCGTTTTCAGGGGGGTGCATTCGGTCAGGAAGGGCCGACCATCAGCGCCATCACGGACCGCTGTGTAACCCATCAGGTGGAGGATGGTCTGGTTCATCACTGCTCCCTCCCCCAGCCAGTTCAGTAGGACTCCGTTATGGAGGCAATCCCGGCACCAGGCATGAAAAGGCTTTTCCTTGATCACGATCCGCGTACCTTCGGGCGGCTGCCATTCCTTGATCGAATCCTCGACCTCCTGTCGGTCGGGCCCGGCAGTCATCATCTGAAAGTCATCGTCCGATATCAACGAAGGAATCTCGGTTCCCTCTTCCCGCCGCAGGTAGATCCCGTAGAACGGGCAATCCCGCCAGCGGCGATTGAATGCCCAGACGCCGTCTTTCTCCCGACTCTCGAGAAACGCTTCCAATGTGCTCACAAACACTCCTTGTCGATAATCTGCCACCTGCCCCGATTCCTTTGGGCAGATTTACTCCGAACGTGCCTCAATCTGCGCCTGAAGCGCTTCAACCGTTCGCAAAACGCGACTCATTTCATTCTGGGTTTTCAGGTCCAGATCCAACTTGCCGTCCATGACTTTCACCAGCGGTATGACCGACTGCTCGAAAATATCGGCGAACGCCTTCAGGGCGTCGCCCAGCCCCGCCGGACTGGATACATTGACGGTGACTGCGGGCTCGACGTGAATCTCCCTCAGGCCGTCCCGAAGCGTCTCTGCAAACCGGCCAAAATCGGCCTGCTGAGCCGATAGGATGCCCCTGATGGCATCCGACTGCCCTTCCGGGCCGGGAATCGAGTCCCGCAGCTTCGCCAGCGTTTCAACAATCAGCCCCAACTGGCGCACGACCTTGGCGCCCGTCTCCTCGTCACCACCGGCCATCTGGCGGCGCTGGAATTCTTCGCAGATCGCCCGCCAGCGCTCTTGCTCATCGTCGCTGGCGACGCCCCGCAACTGTTTCAGTTTAAGAAGGTTTTCTTCCGCTCCCTGGGTCAGCAACTGCGCTTCGCCCAGATAATGATCGTCGATCAGCGCTTCAAGTTCGTCATCCGTCATGACGGGCGACAACTTCTCCGCCAGCTTGTTCATGTTCCGGTAACTGCCCTGCAGCCGGAACGGCGGTTCCGTGCGGTAGGCTTCAGCCTGCGCACTGGAGGCGATGTAGGCCTGGTTCACCCTGAGGACAACCTCGCGTACCCGGAACATCTTCTGCAACAGGGCGACGATTTCCTCGCGCTCGGCGCTGCTATAATCGTGCTCGAATTCAGAACTGGGCACTTCACGTCCGGCAGCGAGATCAGCAAACCGGTAAAAATCGTCCATTCCCCGCGTAGCCAGCGGCGCCAGAACCTTATTCGAGCTGAGGCTGTTCTCGATGTACGACAGCGCAAAGACATCTTCCATGCCGCTCAGCACATCACCGAGGTTATATATATCCGCCCGATTGGCCAGCATGTCCGGCACCTGGAACACATCGCCGCTTTCGGTGTAGGGGTTGCCCGCCATCACCACGCAAAACCGCTTGCCGCGCATATCGTAGGTTTTCGTGCGACCGCGCCAAACCCCTTCGATGCGCCGGCTGCCGTCGCACAGGGAAATGAACTTCTGCAGGAATTCCGGATGGGTGTGCTGGATATCGTCCAGGTACAGCATGACGTTGTTGCCCATCTCCAGCGCCAAATTTAGCTTGATCAGCTCGGCTTCCGCGGTGGAATGCGGAGCCTTTTCCGGGTCCAGAGAGATAACGTCATGGCCCAGGCTCGGGCAGTTGATCTTCATGAAGATCAGGCCCAGCCGGCTGGCGACGTATTCCATCAGAGTGGTCTTACCGTAGCCCGGCGGGGAGATCATCATCAGCAGGCCCATCAGGTCGGTGCGGCGATCCTCGCCCACCGTGCCCATCTGCTTGGCCAAGTTGTCCCCGATCAACGGCAGGTAGCTTTCGCTGATCAGCTTGTTACGCACAAACGAGGACAACGGACGCGGCTTGAACTCCTCCAGACGGAGGCGGTCCCGCCAGCGAGACAGCACGTCCTGACGAACTTCCTGCAGGCGGCTCCAGCCGGGGATGACCGCATCGCGATGGTGACGTAGGCGCTGGTCCACTTCATCGAGCTGTAACGAAAGGGTACGATCCTGAATCCGCGGATGCTGGCCCAACAGCCCGTCCACCGAGAACGCCAGTTCAACATTGCGGGCCCTGAACGACAGTCGTGAGCCGGCATTGAGCATGGCGATGGCTTCCGGCAGGTAATGCCGTGCAGCGGCATCACCGGACTGTTTGGCCCAGGCCGTCAACCAGTGCGACGTGATACGCCAGCGTGCGCCTGGCTGATCGGCCACCACGGCCAGCGCTTCCTCGAACTGACTGTACTGGCCCTTCTGTTTCATGCCCTCCACGAACCCATTGGCCAGACTGCTGGCGTACTGGGTCACCTCGAAGTCACCGGTCTCCTCAGCCAACTGACCGACCAGGTATTCCGCCGCACTGTCCAGAATCACGTCGCCAGCCGGCAGGTCATGCTGTGCGGCGAACGCCGCGATGGCCGGGCGAACCTCCTCGACCAACGTGGTCATCAGTTCGGTCGCATTCATCAGGCGATTGAGGATGCCGGCCGACAGGCAACGCGAACGCAACACCCGGGCTGCTCCCTGATCCGGTTCAATCCGGGCCCAGTAAAGCATCGCCAGCGCCCGCGGCAACGGCCCAAAGCGAAGCAGCCCAGCGCTCTGCATGGCCGGCCACAGGGTGCTGACAATCAGCGCCGCATCATGATCGTGGATGCCTTTCTCGTAGCCTTCTCGGTACCTCGGCGACGCGAAACGCCGGATGTAGTCGGTCAGTTCGTCGCGGTTGGCGACGTTGACGGATTCCTCGGTCTCTTCCTGCAGGGCGCCCATCACCAGAAAGGCCAGGTACTCAGCCCGGTAGACGGTTTCCGACTCCGACGGCTGGCTCATGTCCCAGTACGATTTCAGGGATTCCAGCTCGGCATCCTCAATGGGCTCGTAATACTGGGTACCGGTCATGTGGAGCATGACCCGGTCGTCGCGGGGGACCAAAGTCAGGTCCACCTCCTGGTGATTCACGGAGAACCGGTGACGCGGCCCCAGGCGAATGACCTGCCCGCCATCCTCGTAGATGTCGGCACGATCACGGACACTGCGTAACGCCGAATCCCGTTCCGACGCCAACCGCCCCTCGCAGTCATCGGCCTCCATGCTGGCGCCCATATCGCGCAGCTCCTGGGCCATGCTGCGGACCTTGGCCACCATGGCGTCGGAGGCAAAGAAGGCGTGCAGTTCTTCCTGACTTTCGAAACGCTCAGTGCGGCGCGCGATGTTGCGAAGTATGCGATCCGCCGCATCGTTCAGCGTGTTAATGCGACGTTGGCGCTGGTCCTGCAACTGCTGGCGGCGCGCCTCGATGCTCTCGTGGGCAGCCTCTCGCTGTTCCAGGATGGCGGCCAGGAACTCATCGTACTCACCGAACTGGCTTTCCAGTTCCTGAAGCTGATCCAGCATCCGGGTCATCAGGCCATCGCAGGCGTCCGGTTCTGTCAGCGCCCCGACACCGTTGGACAGACTCTGCTCAAACAGCCGCATACGGGCCGCAAACTGCGCCTTGGCCTCCTGGCTGCCTTGCTCCTTAAGGCGAATCTCGGCCTCGGACCGCTGCTGGTTGATCCGGGCGTAGATGCCCGAGATGTTCTCGGTAATCTGGGTTTCCAGGCTCGCATTGTCGCCGGACAGGGAAGCCAGCATGCCCTGGATCATATCCAACCCGGTGGTAAGTTCGCGGTACTGTTCGACGCACTTGGCCAGTTCGTCCCTTGACGAGGCGTCGTTCACGGACTGGGCGAGATCCGCCAGGGTCTTGCGGTACCCATCCAGCGCCGCCGGCGTCGCCAGGAAGTTAAACGTACGGTCCGTCAGTCGCTGCTCGGCCTGATCCAGTTCCTGCTCCAGCGCCTCGATGGCCGATTCGTCGATGTAACGACGATCCCGCAAGGTCCGTACGACCCCGCGATGATCACGCACCTGCTTGAGGTGAGCCACGAACCGGTCGGGGGTTTTCCAACTGTCAGGCTTGAGGCTCCGCAACAGCTTTCCCTGGACTTCACCCGCTTCGCTGACGGCCATAGCGGTCTGGCTGCGAATGCTCTGGACTTTTTCGTACTCATCCAGCATCAGCTCGGCGGTCTTTCGTACCTGGGCCAACTGACCGGCAAGGTCATTGCCCTGCACCTCGTCACCAAGCTCTCCGATCCAGTAGAACTGATTGAGTACCCGGTCGGACGTCCGGATCAGCGTGGTGTAGTGCTGTTCGGAAGCCGTCGACTTTTCCACCAGAGTGACGATGGAATTAATCTCGGCGATGCCTCTGACCAGTTCCGGGTTGCCAATACGACCCATGAGGGTGTCATTACCCACGGCGTCCTGGGCGTGATAGCTCTCGGACATGAACGGCGTCGTCCAGAGCTGAAGCGGATGAACGAGGGTTGGTTCGCTGTCCGCGTTGAAAATGGCGAGATGGCCATTTTCAAACAGGGCAAAACCATGCCCGATCATCGGCGCATCAGCTTCCTTTCGGATGAGGTTGTAGCGATAGAGCACCACCTCGCCCGCATCTTCCCCGTAGAACACGTAGAGAACGTCTTCGCCGTTCGGCGAACGGATCGCACGTTCGAAACGGAGATCCACATTGGGGACGGCAAACGTCTTTAGCTCGCCGCTGGACAGGTAATAGCCGGTCGGGAAAATAAGGCCATGGTTCTCCGGCAGGGTCACGACGGAGCCACCCATGGCATCGTTACGCTCCACCTGTTTCGTGGCGCGGTTGAACAGGTAGTAGCGCCAATGATCTTCGCCGAATGGCAGGACGCGAACCAGAATGACCTCCCCGAGGTCCGCATACTCGAAGGTCGCGTCATCTAGGGACTGTGAGTCGGAGTCGACCGGATCAGAGAAGATGCCTTCGCCGGTGTTGGTGTTGTTTTCAACCTTGAAGGTGATGTCGCCGCGCAGGTTATCGATGAACAGGGCATCCGCGATGTTGAGGTGCGGGGCCCGGCCCTGGACCTGGTTGTCGCGCCCCGCTGTCACCCACGGGAAGCTGAACCGGTCAGGGAACACCAGATCACGCTCGCCGCGATTGTCCACATAGCGGCTGACTTCCCCATTCGACGCCAATTCCCAACGAAAGACCCGACGATCGCTCAGTTTCTCGCCAATACGGAAAGACATCAGCAGCATGCCGTTCATGATCGCCAACTGAGACAGCGTGGCGTGGCTGTAATACTGCTGTAGTTCCCGGAAATCCGTCTGGAAGCGACGGTCTTCCAGGAAGCTGCCCTCAATGGGCGCTTCGGTCACCTCGAAACCGTCCTCGGAGTCCTTCAGACCATAGAGGCGGAAGACGTCCCCAATCGCGAGGGCTTTGCGAAGCCCAAGCTGGACATTGAACCCGAACAGCAGACGATCCCCGATGCGTACAACATCCCGCGCCACCGAGTTGTTCTCTGTCCGGATACGCCCACGCCCCAACACTTGCATACCAGCGCTGCCAAAAAGCTCCGCCCGGGTGGTGTTCAGGGACTCGACCGATAAGCGGAGTTGGCGGCCCTGTTCTTTCAGTCGCTTCTGAATGGTGTCAAAGGCGGTGCCTTCCCTGACTATGGATTCAAGCTCGCTGCGGTCCGTCGACATGGATCATCCTGGATACGAAATCGAAGAAGGGAGTGGGCCCGGTGCCGGCCGGTCAGACAGGCCGGCACACGGGTCCGAGGCGTGGATCAGGCGTTTTCGGTGGAATTCGACTTGCCGTTCAGGGCACGGTCGGAAATTCCCGCCAGAGCGGCCTGTAGTGCCGGTGACTTGTCCAGAACCCCTTGTACGGTCTTGCCATAACCCAGGCCCTTGGCGAATTTCTCGAAGATGTCGCCATCGCCACCGATCATCTCGAACTTGGCGTCCTTCAGGGCCGCAGCCATCACCTTGCCGTTCTCCAGCATACCGATGCGCTGGGCTTCGATGTTGGCCATCGTTTCCTTTTCGTGGACCTCGAGGTTCATACGGAACTGCTCAAAATGGCGAGCGTCTTCGGACATGTTGTCGTAGGCCTTGAGCTTCTCGACCAGGCCATTGGCTTCGGCGCGTGCCATGGCTTCGCGCGCCTGCGCCTTGGCCAGCCCCATCTTCTCTTCGCCCTGGGCTTCGGTATCCAGGCGATGATCCAGTACGCGGACCTCGGCCATGCCGGCTTCCTCGTCGGCCTTGGCGGTTGCCGTTTTGACCTCCGCCTGGGCCAGGCCTTCGGCGCGTTGTGCTGTTGCACGGGCTTCCATGACCTGAGCCTGGGCAAGACCGTCAGCGGCGGCAAGCGCCTGACGCCCCCGGGCCGACTTCTCGTCCGCAGCGGCTTTCTTCTCGGCCGAATCCAGATCCGACTGGGCACGGATCACGACCTCGTCAGCTTCCAGCTTGGCCCGCTCGTAAGCCGCTTCCGCGGCCTTGACCTCTTTCAGTTTGTTTTCTTCTGCATCCGCTTCCGCGGCAATCACGCTCTGTACTTTCAGGCGCTCAGCTTCCGAACGGTTGCGAACATCCTTGATGTTCTCTTCTTCCTCTGCCACACCGCGTTCAACCGCAATGCGTTCGCTGGTAATAACCGCAATCTCCTTGCGCTCTTCCTCCAGCGACTTCTCCATACCGATACGCTCGATTTCCACCGCGCGTTCACGGTTCACGTCCTCTAACTCACGCGCCTGCTGGATACGGACATCTTCAATCTGCACGGCGCGCTCACGCGCCTTAACGGCCATTTCGGTCTGGCGACGCTTGTTCTCTTCGGCAATCTCGACTTCTTCGTCGGTCTTGATGCGCGCCGCTTCCGCTTTTGCACGTTCCTGTTGACGCACCTGCTCCGTCTCGGACGCCTCACGGGCTTTCAGGGTTTCTATCTCGCGCTGTTGGCGGGCCTCGGCATCCGCCTGGGTGCGCTCCAGTTCCAGCGACGCTTCCCGGGCCGATACATTCTTGCGCTGGATCTCAAGCTGCTGGTCCCGCTCCAGGCGATTGGTTTCCACATTATGCATCGCCGTAATTTCGGTGATCCGGCGAATGCCTTCGGAATCCAGGATATTGTTCGGATCCAGCGCGCTCTTCGGCGTTTGCTCCAGGTAATCGATGGCCACGTCTTCCAGGATATAGCCGTTAAGATCCTCGCCAATGGTCTCGACGATGGCATCCCGGAACCGCTGCCGCTCCTCGAAGAGCTGCATGAACTCCATCTTCTTGCCGACGGTTTTCAACGCTTCACTGAACTTGGCGTTGAACAGCTCGTTCACGGCCGTGCGATCGGAGGCACGCCCGACCCCGACCGATTTGGCAACCCGGAGCACATCCTCCGCCGTCTCGTTCACCCTCAGGTAGAACGCCACGGTGATGTCCGCCCGCAGGTTATCCTTACAGATCAGTCCTTCATTACCGGTCCGGTTGAGCTCCAGCGTAATCACGGAAATCTTCATGGTTTCCGACCGGTGAATCACGGGCAAGACCATCGCACCGGTGAAGTACACCTTCGGTGTGGCGGACAGGTCGTTGACGATCAGCGCCTCTCCCTGATCCACTTTGCGATAGAACGCCTTGAACAGCGCCAAAATCGCCAGTAGCACGACCACCAGTATCCCGGCGGATACCAGCACCGGCATGATCCAAGACAAGTCCATATCCACGATTCTCTCCTGAGTTGCTGGGCAAGTTAACCGGCATCGCCGGTCTGGAAATCAACCTCCGGGATAACCCAGTAGGCTTTTTGCTCTGGCAGGTACTCCACCAGAACCGCACGTTCGCGACGCTCAAATCGAGCATCACCCCGAACTTGTAGAATGAGGTGAGCACCATCCCGCATGACTTCCGCACGCCCCCGCCCTTTCCTTGAATTGAAGGCGAGGATCACACAAGCGGTTCCAATCAGCTGCTTTTGCTGGGGCCGCTGGTAGGCCCGTCGGAATAAGGGGCGCAGGGGGCGGACGATCACGGCCGTAATCAGGAGGCTGATCACCAGGGCAATAGGAATGGCGATCACACCGAACAGGATGTGCGGCCAGCCATCACCAACGACCGGCCCGAGGAACAGGTCACAGAAATAGGTAAACAACCAGCCGACGAGAAACAACACGGTCAGAACAAGTGGCAGGGGGACGCCCTGAAGTCCCAGAGTCACCATCAGCCCCCCCAGGTCGACCGAACCATCAACATCCGCGTCGACCGTATCGATATCGAGCAACCCCACCATCGAAATAAGCCAGTAGGCGACCGCCACAATCAGAAGAACGGTAAAAATCGCAGTCGGGAAGGAAAAAGTGATTGAAAGAAAGGCTTCCATGTTTTCTTGGCGTCCCTGGCTCTGGCGACGACAGCTTCGCTCCTTCCTGAAGCGGTCACGACCCACAAACACGACATAATCTGTCACGGTGGAGACGTTATACCGCAACAAAATATTTTATTGCAAGAAATTAATTTTAAGGTATAGACTCAGTTTTGTGACATTTTATGTCATTCAGTCACAACCGCGATTTGGCATGCTTCAGCCGGAGCCGCTGTTGTACGAGCCACGGAAAAAGGAGCTTAATGTGGACACCCAATCCCTCATTCTTGCCCTGGGCGAAGCCTCCCATGCGGGACGGACTTTCAACGTCATGCCCGTTGCCGGGGAAGAGCCCGTGCTGCAAATTGTCGTTTCCGGTGCCGAAGAGACACCTGTCTACCTCACAATCACCGACACCCAGATACTGTGCCTTGTCTACCTCTTCGAAGAGCGTGAAATTCGCAGTGGCCAGCTGGCCGACCTGCACGAGAACATGCTGCGACTGAGCGTGCCCATGCCCCTCAGCTCTCTCGGCAAGGTCGACCAGCACTACGTCGTTTACGGCGCGCTGACACCAACCTCGAGTGAAGCCGAGGTGATGCAGGAGTTGGTCACCCTCGCCGACAATGCAATTGACCTGTTACAGACATTTGAAGACTTTCTGGACTGATCAGGGGACGATGACATGAAAGCCGTACTCAAGAAATTGCTGACCGCCGTTCGCGGAAGCGTCAACGAAGTGGGCGAGGCTGTTGTGGACAGCCAGGGTAGCCGCATCCTGGAACAGGAGCTGCGCGACGGTGAGCACGAGCTCAAGCAGGCAAAACAGGAACTCGCCGCCCTGATGGCTGAAGCCGCCTCCCTGTCACGTCAGATCGATACGGAACAGACCAGCGCCGAAAGACGGGAAGAAGACGCCCGCAAGGCCCTCTCAGCCGGCCAGGAGGCATTGGCCCGGGAAGTGGCCGAACGTATCGTCGGCCACGAGCAGCGCAAGCAAGAACTCACCAAAGCCCACAGTCTGCTTAGAGAGCGCATCAACGGTTTGAAAGAACGCGTTAAGCAAGCTGAAAAGCAATTGGGCGAATATCGGCGAGAGCTGCAGGTCGTTAAGACCAATGAGCGGGTGCTTCGGACAACGGCCCAAATCGATACCAACATCAACAGCAACCAATCCTCCCTCAGCACCGCCAAGGAAACGCTTGAACGCATTCGTGAGAGGCAGGCCCGCGAGGAAGATCGGCAATCCGCCCGGATTCAGCTGGAAAAAGAAATGACTGGCGAAGATCTGGACGAAAAACTGCAGGCCGCCGGGATCGATGGCGGGAACGAAGCTGTCGACAACGTGCTGGCACGTCTGAAGCAATCTCAATAACCGGTTATCGCTCTACCTCTATCCGGCTGCCTCTGCAGCCGGTGCTTTCCCTTCGGAGTCAAGATGAAGAAGCAATCCGACTGGTCGCGTGAATATAAAGCCGTCAGGGCTGTCCAAATGGCCTTTGACCTTTCCAGCGATATCCAGCGAGCCTTTCGGGTGGCGGCGGTCATGCAGGATCTTACCCCATCAGACATGGTGCGAAAGGTACTTGGCCTGTCTTACCGCAAGAAACGCATCAGACCCCGTCTGACGGTCACCCTTCATGAAGAGGATTTTGTTGCCCTGGCAGCAAGATACGATTTATCCCCGGAAGACCGTGCGGCGATTCGGGAAAGGGTCTCGGAAGAACTGGGGGGCTTCGCAAGGACCTTCTTGCCCGACCATGGGGATTGAGAAAAATTCGGATGATTAAAACGCATTGCTTCAACCATCCGCATTAAACCATGGCGCCTTTGCACCGGCGCACATCTTTAAAGTGGCACCAGAGCCGACCCGGGACAACGACAGGCACGGGTGTTTTCCAAGCCTCAGTTACTAATATCGGCCTGGGGGCCAAAACGCTGTGATGTCACCTCGGAGTAGCTCTTTGGTTGAATCGATTTCACGGCGTGCAACCAGAAACTGTTGGCCTGAATGGCGGACATGGCCGAGGCGTTGATCACGAAGTTGCTGGGGGCATTGGTGTCGTAGTTCGCCGCACAGTCACGGCCCAGCAGGGACTGGCAAGTACTGGTGGTTGAACTGATGCTCAGATCCAGAGGTGCGTACAACGGTATACCCGTGCTGTCGGCTGAGATCGGAACAAAGCCGTCGGCGGGTTCATAGTAGTTGCCTTCCATCAGTACGGTGCCGGTCGCATCGCCGTGAAAACCGGTGCCATAGTTCTGGTCAAAGTAGTTGTTCACCATGTGGAGGACGCCTGCGCTTGAGGCTGAATCCTGCTTGCCGAATTTGGGTGAACGGCCCGAGGTCATGGATATACGGTTGCCGATCATCGTAATACTCTGGTTTTCAGCGACTAGCAGTGCGGTCCAGTAATGGCGCTGATCACAGTAATGACCGTAGTCCGTGGTTCCGTCCAGATAATTGCCGGAGATGGTGACGTTCTGGGCCGTCTCCCATCCGGTCACGATGAACTGACGTCCGATGCGGGCGATGTAGTTGTGATCGATCCAGATGTTGGAAGCATTGTTGATGGTCAGCGCATCCCCAGCCCAGATCGTACCGTCATTGATGTCGGTAATGGACAGGTTGCGAATGATGATATTCGACACGCCACCGGCCATTCGCAGACCTTTCCCCTTGATACCGGAATGGGCACCGACTCCAATAAGGGTTTTGTTGGAACCGATGTTCAGCGGTGTTTTGCCGGCGGTGTCGTAGGTGATGTCATACAGCGTGCGGCCTGAACAGTAACTGCCGACGTTAAGGATCTTCTCGTGTTTGCCGTTAACGCTGCAGTAACTGTCTGAATAGGTGCACCCCAATTCCGTCGTCGAGCCTTCGGTATTGCGGTAGTCAATAACACCGGAGATTCGAATGATTTTGGGCGTGCTGTCAGAAACGGCGGCTGTCAGTTCAGCCGGTGTAGTAACGGTCACAACGATGCCGCCTTGACCGCCCGTGGTGCCGGCACCGAATCCAACGGGCCCGTCTGAAGAACCTGACAAACTGGTGTTGGAAACGACATTCGATGTGGCCGTCGCACCGGCATTGCCTTCAAACTCGATCCAGTACCAGTAGCTGCCTGTGCCGACATCCTGATCGGTATAGGTACGCTGCTCCGCGTCCAGTTCGGCCAGGAGTGTGGCGCCGTCGGCGGAACCCCGCGTATTCCGGTAAACGTTCTGCCCCGTCATGTCGCCCTCGACGGACCAACTCAGGTCTATATCGCTGCCTCGCGCAGAGAGCATCAGGGTGCCATCCATGGCCTGATCGGCCGGGGCCTGGCGAGCCGCGCCGGCGCTCGACGCCGTATCCGAGTCGCCACCACCGCAGCCGGCAAGCAACAGCGCCATCAACAGGCTCCCCATCACCGGGAAAAAAGATGAACGGCGAACAACGCTAGAAAAAGGGGATGGTCCGTACTGCATCTTAACGTCCTTCCTAACCCATGATGTGGAGACAAAATTATCCGGAAAAACCTGAAATAACAATAAAACCGCCACTAACACCGACATTTTCCTGCGATACCGGCCCGGCCGGTTTCAGTGGCGTGGGTTTCGCCTGTTGAATGCCCACTGCACGCCTCCCCGGCCGGTCCCTGTGTCCGCCGACTAGAGTCCCGCAAAACCGGTGGAAGGTGATCCAAGCAACACACTAGTGTCCCGGTCCAGGCCTGCTCGAGGTCGGTTGTCCAAAGCATGCCGGCGCGTTCGCCGAGCACCGTCAGCAGGCTGTCTGCCACCTTGTCGTAATCTTCCCCGGCGACACCGTACACCTGGTGCCGGGCACCCAGCCCTTGCAGGTAATCGCGCAGAACATCGGGCTTACGCAGATTCCGCACCAGCAGTTTCAGGGCCGCCAACAGTTTCCTGTGCTGCTCCGTCGGTGAGCTGTTCCCGAACAACGGCGCCAGCTCCGGATAGTGCTCGAAGAGGTGGGCGTAGAACTCCGCCACAATCGACTCGGCCTGGCTGGCCAGTGCGGCAAAACTCTCTTCAATCAGTTCCGCATCGTCCTTTTTGGCCGCGTGGCGGTGTCCCGCGGACGCTTCCCGGGCGTGGTAGCGGGTCGGGGTCGGTCGTCCCGTCATCGTCCGCCAACCAAGCCAGGGGATCGTTTCCCATGGAACCCTTTTCAGCCATGCTCTACTGCTCTCCTACCCATGATATCGGCCGCCAACGAGAGATAATCCCGGGCGCCGGCGCTCTTCGCCTTGTAATCCAGAATGGTTTTCCCGTAGCTCGGGCATTCGGCCAGCGCCACGTTCTCGCGTATCGGCGTGCCCAGGACGCCGCCGGGGAAATAGTTCAGCATGCGGGATCGCACCTCCTGGGTCAGGTTTCGCCGCGGTTGTGCACGGGTCGATACCAGCCAGGTCTTGATGCAACGGCCCGACAGTCCCTCGGTCCGCCTGAGGATCTGCATCATCCTCGACAGCCCCTGCAGCGAAAGGTAGTCCGACGCCACGGGGATGATCAGTTCCTGCGCCGAGAACAGGGCATTAACTCCCAACAGACCCGAAGAAGGCGGGCAATCGATCACCACGAAGTCATAATCGACCAGCGACGATTGCTCGATCGCGCGCAGCAGCCGGTAGCCCCGCTGGACACCATCCTCCTTCACCTGCTCGAAGTTGGCCAGGCGATCACCCGCCACGACCAGATCCAGCCTTTCTCTCGCGGTGACCTTGACCTCATCGATAGCGGCACTGTCCAGCAGAACGGCGTCCATACCTGCCCGTTTATTGTCAAACCCCAGGCTGATGCCGGCCTGGCCCTGGGGGTCCATATCCAGCACCGCCACACGCTGCCCGGACCGTGCCAGCGCATGCGACAGGTTAACGCTGGTCGTGGTCTTACCCACGCCTCCTTTCTGGTTCATGACTGCGATGACCCTAACGTCCATGGAACCTCCTCACCCTATCCGCTCGGGGCTGAGCATCTTGTCAATTTCCAGCAGCAGCAACATATTGTCCCCGTTGTCGACGATGCGCTGCCCCTCCTCGTGCATGACCTTCAGCACCACGACCACCGTGGTGCCGCAGTACTCCACGAACGGCATACCGAAGAACAGCCGCAAATCCACGATCGGCACGATAATTCCTCGCAGGTTCAAGACACCGCACACGTGAGGCGGCGTACCGGGTATCGCGGAGACCGGCTGCCAGCCCTTGATTTCCTGTGATCAACGAATCCACCTTCTCGGTCCCGACCCGGATCGACGACATCTGCCGGCCGGCTGCGGAGGCTTCCGGCGGAGCGGAGGGGCGAGCCGCCCCCGCTCCGGCATTGGGTGCGGCCTGCATGGCGACCCCGGCGGTCGTCCGCATGGAGGGCTCCGGTGACGACCGGGCGGCAAGCGGCTCGATTCTCAGTTCGCAACCCCCTTCCACCCAGTCGAACACATCGGTGATCGCCCAACCGGTAGCGGGTGAATTCGCCATTTCAGGGGCCGCGGCCGCTACCGTCGATTCGGGGGAGTCATCATCCAACAGCAACCGTAATGCCCCGGCAACGTCCGCCGCACTCAGCGAAGCACCTTCTTAACCGTCGCCGGCAACTGGTCTGGATTGAACGACTTCACCAACCAGCCTGTGGTGCCGGCGGCACGCCCTTCCTGTTTTTATCCGGCCCGGCTTCGGTGGTCAGTACCAGAATCGGGGTAAAGCGAAAGCCGGCGAGTTTGCGCAGCTCTCGGGTCAACGCGAGACCGTCCATCACCGGCATGTTGACGTCAGTCAGGACCAGGTCGAAACCACGCTGCCTGGCAAGTTCCAGCGCCTGCTTGCCGTCTGCCGCCTCGGTCACCGCATGGCCGGCACCCTTAAGTGCGAACGCAACCATCTGACGGATCGAAGCCGCATCGTCGACAGCCAGAATATTTGCCATCTCGCTTAACTCCTGAATCAACTTATTACTTAATCCGATAAAAGCCGCTCCTAACCGCCTGTATCCGACGGGCAGGCCCGTTTTCTATACTGGCGGAGCACGGTAGAACCCAGGCATTCCCAAAATACCGGCAGACTCCAGGAAAGCCGCGCTCGGGTCCGACCAACACAGCCTGACACCATGCGCAGCGGCATCGCGCTCAAGACCGTACAGCAGCTGCAACGCGGCGGTATCTATCCGCTCCAAACGGCTTATATCCAGCTTGATATCGAGATTCTCTTCAATCGCGGCGTACAGCCGGGCGTATACATCGGCCACCTCCGCGATCCCGAAGACCTGTCCGCAATCGATCTCCGCTACACGTCCTGACATACCGGCTCCGTGCCTTGTTTGCCGCCTGCAAAATAGATGTGACGTACAACGCCCTTATATGAGTCAATACGCCCAGTACGATCATTCGTCGCCGCACCGATAGACGCCACGACAAAACATGCTGACATATTGCACTCAACACCAATAGCCGGAAAAATCTTAAATATCAGGCAGGTAAACCCTACAAAACCAGATCCCAGCCTTACCGAAAGTAGGTTTTTCCCTACAAACCCCACCTATATCCCCCGGCCTGGCAAGTACCGACATCCGGCCAGGTCTGCAGCGCGCGATGATGACCTTCTCCACACCGGCAGGCGACGGGGACGCGACAAGGCCCATCACGGGTGGTAACACCAGTGAAACCGGACTGACTCCATCATGGGTTTAGCCGCCTGATGCCCAGGAATGCCCCGGATTCGCAGGCGGCAGGAGACACACGGTTCCGCGTGACGTAAGGCTGGGAAAGGGAATATTCCGAGGAAGCTCGCGCAGCTTCCTCGGCCCCATGCCAGTAGGGGATTTCCACCCGCGATTCAGGACATCACGATCCGGCGGCGTATAGGTGAGCTTGCCTAACGGCAACCCCATATGCAGCCGAATGGATCAACCCGGAGAGCTGAAAAACGGAATCAAGCAGAATTGCGACTCAATCGAACCGCGGGAGGCAGGGAAACCGGAAAGAAAAGAAGCACCTAAAGGATAGCGTAAACAAATCAGCAACTCTGCAATGTCCACGGTCTGAGCAGCTTGGTTATAGTCAATGCAAATGTGGATAACCCATACCACCTTTCGCTAATTGCAACCAACCCACGCCACTACAATGATCGATTATCGGAAAAGAAATGGGTCCCTTGATGCAAGCGCCTGGAAAACCGACTGACCGGAATATTCTGGAAATTGATAAATCTTTACGTTTCCTGACTTTGCTGTTACCTGGTCTATTTGTCGTTAATGGGTATGGATGGGAAAGAGGGTTCAATGTCATTCGTTGAGGTCGTTTATTATAGCCGTTTGAATTTCGCAGTCTTTTTACGGCACTCCGCGTAACAATGAGTCAGCGCGCCGTTCTTGTTTCCTGGTTTCGGTGGATGTTCCTTTAATGTCTTCATCCACCTTTCCTTGTAAATATCGTGACAAACAAGTCATCAGTGTCGTGTATTTCCAAAAGGCCGAACACAGCGGGGACAAACCAAGTGGCGGGGATAACCCCAGGCTCGAACTGCAGTACGCCGTACCCAAGTTGAATAATCGGCCTACGACATGCACTTCTCCCGTTTCTCACTGAAAGTTGTCATCCTTTCCATACTTCCCTTGGGATTATTCGCCACCGCGCTGTTGGTGATTCAGCTCCATGAGGCAAGCCAGTTAACCGAATCGGCCACCAGGATCTCGGATGTCAAAATACAGGAGATCTATCGGTCGCATGTGCGGAACCAGGCCCGAAGTATTGCCGGCCAGGTGAGACTCCGGCTGGAATCGATCCGGAACGAGTTGAACATCCTGCGCGGCTCGGCACAGCTCCTGATCGACCGGCCCTCCCTTGCGGGACTGGGCGCCAAGGTGAATCAGGTCGACTTTTTCCACAATCATTTGATCTACAACGATAAGCAGCACTGGGCGAACCTGGCGCAGTCCGATGACGATATCAGCATGAGTGTATGGGGATATCTACTCGGGTCCGACGGGCGGATGAACGAGGCAACACGCCGGCATGTTGCCCTGGTGTCTGGCATCAAACCGTTACTGTTCTCCATCGGTCATTACGGCATGCCCAAGGGATGGCTGTATGTGGTCGGCCCCAAGACAACACCGGTGATGACGATGACACCCTGGGCTCAAATGCCGGCGATCTTCGACAAGGAGTATCCGGGCCACAACACCCACAACTGGTGGGATATGTTCTTTCCCGGCATTGTTGAGGGCTGGACATCCTGGCTCCCGAAGCTGCCCGACCCCGAAAGTCAGGTGACATTGACGCCGCTGTATAAAGATGCCGGCGGCACCGGCCTGATGGTCACGTTCTTCGCACCGCTATGGAATGCGGATCGCACGGCCAATGCGGGCGCCGCGGCAGTCGACTACCCCCTCAATAACCTGGTCAACCTGGTCAAGAAGGGGCAGATCAGCCACCAGGGTTTCTCCTTCATCATGGACAGCAGTGGCGGCAATATACTTGGTCTCAAGCCAGAGTGGGCGAAAACACTGGGACTCAGCGAGAAAAAGCGCACCGACTCCGGTGTCACACAAAGTTATTTCAAGCTCTCCGACAGCAAGAACGACAAGCTGCGACAGGTCGCCGGAGAACTGGAAGGCGACGATTTGCCACTTCATACCTTTACCGATGCCCAAGGCCAACCCTATCTGCTGGCATTCAAGAAAATAACCGCCTTTAACCGGTGGAACGGCCATGGGCCCGGGATAAACCGCGATACGCTCTATCTTGGAACAACCGTTCCATTGACGGAAGTCAAGGAGGTTCGCGATGCGATCAAAACCGAGATCTCAACGATCTCCGAACGATCGCAACACTTTATGGTGCTGTCCGCCCTGGGGGTGGCGCTGCTGGTCGCAGGACTCGCAACGCTCTTCGCCTGGCGGCAAACCCGTCAGATACGCCTGCTCAATGAGTGTGTCGACGCGGTACGCAACAAGGATTTCACCGGCCAGGTCGAGGTGGCCGCCAAGGATGACCTGGGTGACCTTGCCCGCGCCTTCAACAAGATGGTCATGGAGCTGAACGAGTCGCATCAGCAGGCCAGCCATTACAGCCGGGCGTTGGAAGATAAGGTCCGTGAACGCACAAGGGAGCTGGAAGAGAAAAATGCCGCCCTCGAACAACTGAGCGTCACGGATGCCCTGACGGGACTCTACAACCGTCACAAGCTGGATCAGGTGTTGATCTATGAACAGAATCGCTTCCAGCGTTACGGCCACATTTTCAGCGTCATACTGCTGGACATCGACCATTTCAAGTTGGTCAACGACCTGCATGGTCATTCGATCGGCGATGACGTGCTCAAGCAGGTCGCGGATATACTGGCGTGGAATACGCGCCAAACCGACTCGGTCGGTCGCTGGGGTGGCGAAGAATTTCTGATTGTCTGCACCGATACCGATCTGGACGGCGCGGCCACGCTTTCCAACCTGTTGCGACAACGGATCGCATCCCACGACTTTCCACACCTCGAAGGGATTACCGCCAGTTTCGGCGTTACGGAATACCGCGCTGGCGACAACGAATCGCTGGTGGTCTCGCGCGCCGACGATGCACTCTACCAGGCCAAGCACGCGGGCCGGAACAAGGTATTCGGGCTCTGACAATCAACTGCGGGCTCCGGCACTGCAATAACGAACGATCGGAGATGGAACGGGACTATGAGGGCTTATCCCGCAACGGAAACTGGCCATGAAGGCCCGAGGTCTGGTTTTGACCCTGCCCCATCTTAATGACCCTACCGCTTATTCGATCATGCGGTGCCTCATGGCATAGGTAACCAACTCGGCGTTGTTGTTTATGCCGGCTTTTTTCATCAGCCGCGTTTTATGGGTGCTGACGGTCTTGTTGCTGATCGCTAACTGGTCGGCGATCTCATTCAGGGTGAGGCCCTTGGCCAGCAGGTGAAGGATTTGTCGTTCCCGACGGGTCAAGTCCCCTGGCGACGTACGGTTTCCCGTGACCTCGAGATCGAAGGCGATGCGTTCGGCAAGTTCCGGATGGATGGCGCGCCCCCCGGCCGCGAGCTTTCGGATGGCGCCCACCAACATGTCTGGCTCGCAATCCTTGGTCAGGTAACCGCTGGCCCCCGCCTTCAACTTGCGTTTGGCAATCTGCGTCTCGTTGAACATGGTCAGGATCAGGATGGGCAGCTCGGGGTAGCGGTCGTGTATCCGGGCCACCAGACTTTCCCCGCTCAGGCCCGGCATGGAAACGTCGAGCATGACAACATCGAAGGCAACCCGTCTCAGGGCCTCCAGGACCTCGCCACCGTTCGATGCCTCGGCTTTCACGCGGATGTCATCGGTACCGTCGAACAGTCGCTTCAGGCATTCGCGCATCAGGGTATGGTCGTCCGCGATCAACACGTCGATCATGACGCTTTCCTCGGATGGATCGGTATGGTGATTCTGAGTGTCGTGCCATGTCCGGGTGCGCTGTCCAGCGTCATCTGACCGTTGAACGACAGCACCCGCTCCTGCATGCCAATCAGGCCAAATGACTGCTGGCTGACGATGGCTTCTGGGTTGAAGCCGCAGCCGTTGTCCCGGATGGTAAGGCGGTAACCGGATCCATAGTGGTGCAAACGAATCCAGACCTGGTCCGCCCCGGAATGCCGCCCGACATTGGACAGTGACTCCTGCACCAGCCGGAACACCATGGTGGCCCGTTCTTCATCGAGTTGGATGCCTTCCTGCGTGGACAGCTTGCAATGGATGCCGCTGTGACGGGCGAACTCCTGGGTCAGCCATTCCAGGGCGGAGGCGACGCCTGTATTGAGTACCGCCGGTCTCAGGGACGTTGCGATGTTGCGAACCGTCTCTATGGTCCTGTCCACCAGGCCGGTCATATCGTTCAGTTTCTGCCTTAGCGAGCTGTCTTCCGCTGGCAGTTGGGACCCGGTCAGGCTCAGGTTCAGGCGCAGTGTGGTCAACAACTGTCCCAGTTCGTCATGGATTTCATGGGCGATACGCTTGCGCTCCGCTTCCAGTTCGGCTTCCCGTCGGACGCCCAGTTCCCGCAACAGACTCCTGGACTCACGCAGTTCGTGGTCGACCTGCTTTTGGCGAGTAATGTCCTGGCCTACCGACAGGACACTCGCGAAATCGCCCAGCTCATTCTTCTCCGGTACGAACAGGAGGCGGTGCCACTCCTGGGGATTTGAAAAATAGATTTCGAGTTCCACCAGGCAGTCAAGCTCCACCGCCTTCTCATGCGCGCTTATTAGCTGGGCATGCTCGGCGGGCGTGACCCAGGGCGAGGGGGGAACACCGGGGCCTGCGTTGCCGTCGAACTCAGGCCCCATCCAGGTCCGAAGCGCAGGATTGACATACAACAGGCGGCCACTGGGAGTCGTTCGGCAGATGTAGTTGGGGGAGTTCTCCACCAGCGAGAGCAACTGGAATTCCGTTTCCTTCAGGGCCGTGATGTCCCGCATCACGGCCAGCACCGAGCAGACGTTGCCCTCGGGTATGAACTCGGGAACGAAGCGAACATCCTGGTACCTGACATGCCGTTTGTCCGCCCCCCCCAGCCGAATCACCAGATGGGCTTCGACGCCAGTTTGCTGCACGGACCGCCATGCTTCCTGATAGGCGCAACGGTCAGCCGGCATGATCCGTTGTTCCAGGGCGGCGGAGACTTCGCCGTAGGGCGTGTCGGCGCCGCCTATCAATTCACGCAATACGGGGTTGATGTACAGGGTGTCTCCATCGGCACCATATCTGACGACGCCGTCGGGTGAGTTGTCCACCAACGCCCGGAACTCCTGTTCACGGGTATGCAGCAGTTTTTCCGCTCGCCTGTGCTCCGTGACATCCCTGCTGATCAGCACGACGCGATGATAGCCGCCGTTCGGGCGGCGTACGGGAATCATCGCGCAATGTAATATACGCCGGCCGACGGGAAGGTCAAACCAGGCTTCACCTTCCACCATCTCTCCCCGGGCGAGGCACTGGTGACAGTGGGCGTTGATCCGGGCCGCCAGCTCCTGGGAAAGCGTGGCGATCTCATCCGTCGTTTTCCCCACCATATGCCGGCTTGGGATACCCACGGTTCTCTCCATGGCCGGGTTGGCTTCCAGGACACGGAGACGCTGGTCCCCGGTGATTTCCAGCAATGCCAGGGCGTCAAGGGCGTTGTCAAAGATATCGCGATAGCGCTGATGGCTTTCCTGGACCTGCCGTTCAGCCCGTTGCCGCTCCAGGGCGATGGCGGCAAAATGACTGGCTCGCCGGGCAATCCGCTTGACGCCGGTCTCCGACGGCTTGCCGGTGGTGTGCAGATAAATACAAAAGGTGCCCAGTACCTTACCCTTGCCGCTGATGATGGGCGTCGACCAGCAGGACAAGAAGCCGGCGTCGAGGACTATGTCCCGGCAGGCCTGGAAATAGGGATGGTTGGCCGTGTCCTCGACCTGGACCGCCTGTTTCAGGGCAGCCGCCGTGCCGCACGCACCCTGGCCTACCCCGATCGGAACAGGAGCAGCCCGGATGGCATCCAGGAATCGGGCCGGCAACCGGTTGGATGGGCCCGGTTCAAGGTGGGTGCCGCCCTCGTTCACCAGCATAATGGACGCCACGGCCTCGGGGCAGGTCTCCTCAACATAGTTCACGATCAGTTGCAGGCTTTTCGCCGGAAGGGTCCCCCTAGTCAGGCTCTCCAGGATGCCATATCTCAATGTCTCCAGCTGTTGCACCTTCGAAACATCGAGGGCGAAGACCATCGTGCGGTTCATTCCAGCGTACTTGAGCGGGACGAAACGGATATTGACCGGGAATCTCTCGCCATCGCTACGGAGGTGGTAGGAATCCTGGACGGGCGTGTTTCGCTGGGCGTGCTCGGCGGGGGCACAGGTGTCGTTGTTGAAATTCGGGTCGATGTCGTTAAAAGACAGGCGAAGGAGTTGTTCCCGCCTATACCCCAGGGTTTCGCAGGCAACCTGGTTGGCGTCCAGGATTCTGCCGTTGGCACCAATCAGGTAGGCCGCTTCCTGCACATGATCAACGGCCAGGCTGGCGAAGCCCGGACTCGGCCCGGAAGCTGGTGGATCCACAACTGTATCCTGCCCGGGAAATCCCGTCACTTGCAGGATAATACCCCTGGGGTTCACTCCGTCACCGAGCGGGGCGGTAACACACCGCAGCTCCAGGATCCGCCCGTCCTTGTGTCTAAAGAGACAGTGGCTGCCGGCCATGTCCCGGTCATGGCCATTATGGATTAAAACGGATTCCGCCGCATTTTCCATCAGCAAAGGCAGTGAGCGGTCCCGTAGCTCTTCACGCCAATAGCCGAGCAGGCGGGCGAATGCGTCATTGCAGCGACTCAAAACAAGCCCGGGCGCCAGGATGGCGCATGGCACGGGAGACTGTTCGAAGAGCGCTTCAAACATCGGACTGTTTCGATTCAAAGGGCCGGGGAATCCGTATACAGACATTCCTGAAAGCCATTTCCACAACCTTAAGTATTGCACAGAAAATCGCCCATGCGGCGATTATTAAGTCCCACTATGATCAGGAACGGAGCAACTCGTTCACCGATACGTCAGGCTTGGACGGCGCGATTTTCTCACGGGGAAGACAGCCCCTCGTTTCATGGCGGGCGTTTTCGATGGGGGCGTCCCTGCCCAATGACCGGTCAGAGGGAGCGCGCCCGGTAGCCAGCCAGTACCCGCTCCGGTTTTCCGCCGCCCCCCTTTCCGCCTGTGAATGTCCGCAGTTGGCCCGCCGTGAGCTTGCTGGTATCCACGATCAGTCCGCCCGCCGAAATCTCGGTGCTGCCCTGCTCGCCGCTTTCCTGGTTGACATTGAGCCCCACCGACAGCGCCCCTGTAATCTGGGTCGTACCAGCGGCCGTGTCGATATCGTCGCCGACGATGACGTGCCCCGAGATCGTCCAACTGTTGGTGCTGAAATCCTGGTTGGTCATGACGGCGTTGTTGGCCAGGGGGAACTTGGGCACGGTATTGCCGTCGCCGTCCTTGGTCATTGCCAACTTATAGCGGTCCCCGCCGCCTTTTTCGCACAGTTGCCTCGGATAGAAATCCTGGTTGCAGATATCCGCGGCCTTCGCGAAATTAGGGGCGGTCAGCGCAAAGAGTCCCCCGGCAGCGGTCAGGTTCAGGTCGCCGGTGCTGAGCAGTGTGTTGTACAGCGGGCTCCCGTACAGCGGGGAAGCACGAGCTCCGGATACACCATTTAACGTGAACCGGGTGGCCGTCAGGTTTTTCTGGTCTGGATCGCCCGTTCCGCCGAACACGATGATTCCCCTGGGGAGGGCAAAGAGACCGGTAAAGGTCCAGCCGTCATCCGCACTGGCCCAATGGCCACACCAGTCTCCGGTATACCACCAATTGCACTGCAGGAAGTCATGGCCATCCAGGGTCCGCACATCGGTTTCACGGAGATTGATGGTCTGGTCGATACTCTTGCCGTCGCTGTCATTGACATTCTGGATCTTGAGCATGGGATCGCCCGAGGTCTTGTCAAAATAGAAGATGTAATTCGCCTGGGCGATCAGGTTGTTGACGTCGAAGGCCGTGACCTCCACATGACACTCGGGAAAACCGGCCAATCCAGGGTGGACATGCTGCTGCTTGACGCTTAAATGGGGGATAGGTTCGCTAACGACAGCGCCTTTGTCGCCCTTGCCCCTTCCCTTACCGTTGCCGTTGCCTTCGACCCGCACCTGGCCGGCGATGGTGCTGGGCTGGTCAAACAGGGGTATATGGCTTTTGCTGCTAACGATAAAGTCGTGTCCCCCGGTCAGCGTACCGAACTGCCTCATCTCGTCGGCGCCGTTACCCAGGTGGAAGTCGTGGTTGACCTTGACTTCGGTGAACCGACCACCGGGACTGACCGTAATATTGTTCGCGTGCATGAAATCCACGGTACCAATACCGGCGTTATTGATGGTGATGTCCCCATTGGCCTTGATGGCCTGGTAGCTGCCACCGCCGCCATTAATAGTGACGTTGTCCCCCCATATGGACATGTCGCTCGCGTCCTGGCCGTCGACGGTGACATCGCCGCCGGAAGAGTATAGGTGGCCGTGATCGGGAATGCCGCCGCCGTTAATGGTGATGTCCCCGGTCGCGCAGCCGGAAATATCCGAGGTGGCCGCGGACTGCATGATGATGTCGCCGTTGACGGCGATATTGCGGTAGTCGCTGTTACCGGTGACGTCCAGGCCACCGCCGGCAATACTCAGGTCGCCGTTGAAGACCAGGGGGGTTGTGATGACTTCCGGGGTGGGTGGATTGTTCTGGGTGATCCGGTAGGCCACCTGCAGTGGGGTATGGCTGTCCGCGCTGCTGCCCGTGACATTGAAGCAGGCGATGGTACTGTTGCCACTGGTGCTGGAACAACCGCTCTGGTAACTCGCCACGGCGATGTCAGTGTCGCTGCCGACCTTGCTGAACTTCAGGTTGCCGAGCCCGTTCAGGAACGCGTCCAGGCTGGTGTCCGGATCCGCACTCAGGTTGTTGTTCAGGTAGGCGGTCAAGGCCTGGACACCGGCCCAGGCGTAGATCTCGGACTGGGTTTGCGCGTGCACCGTCATCTGGCTCTTTTGGGAACCGCGCACGTAGGACATGGTGCCCATGGCCACCACCGTGGCCGACAAGCCCGTCAGCAGCACCAGCAACAGGGCGGCAATACCTCTTTGGCGGTGAAGGCCGCGACCTGGAGTAACAATGGTTTTTTTACACTTGGCCATAAAGTGCTCCGGGTATGACAGTGCTCGGTTTAGAAGTTGACCAGACAGGTGGTGGACACCTGGGCCGCTCCGGCGGCGTAACCGTTTGCAGCCAGGGTGACCGTGAATTTGCCGGTGTTGACGGACTCGGCGGCCAAGCCAGGCGGCTGGCAGCTGCTACTGGCCAGCGTAACGCCGACCCGTCCAGTACTCGCCAGGTTGGCGGAATCGACCGATGGCGGGGCAATCAGTGCCGTGTTGGTTTGCCAGTTATTGCTGCTACCGGTCAGCGGAGTCGCACCGCCGGTGGCGGTCAGGGTCAGCAGCCCCCCCTTGGCCGGCGCGTACAAGCCCTCCAGGGTGTCGCCGCTACGCCATAGCAGGGCCCAGCCGGCTCCGGCCTTCACGGGTGTTCCCAGGCTCTTACTGGCAACGGGGGTGCCATGGAAAGCACCGCTTTTGTCCAGGCGGGCCTTCGAGATCAACAGCAGGTCCGTGCCATAGCCAGGGGTGGCGGCATCGGCGGCGGAGGAGAAACCGGCGCCCTGGAGCAGCTTGTGCGCGGTTAACAGGCCGAGTTGGACGTCTCCATCCAGGCTGGCTCCGACCTTGACTTCCACACTGTTCCGGGTCATGCCCTGGAACAGGGAGAGGATGGAAATGATGGCCACCAGTGAAATCACCAGCGTCACCATCAATTCCACCAGGGAGAACCCTTGTTGTTGCGTGGGGGGGCGTATGCTCATGTTCATGGGTTAATCACAACCTGTCCGCCGAAGAGCTCCCGACTGGTGTCGTCGTTGTTTGTGGATATTCGGGGGATAGGGACGTTGACATTGTCCGCGGTGAATCCCTTGGTGTCCGACGTGATCTGAATAACCGTGTCCTGACTGCTGCATTGGGCAGAGACCCTGACCCCGGTGTCCTCGCCGATCGACAGCTGGGAGTTGGCGGTGTCGGCGCTGTTACACTGCCCGCTCATGATCTGGTTGCGCATCTGGCCGACGGTTAGCCCGAGGACATTCATGTCCTTTTGCGCCACGGCCGACCGGCCCATGAGATAGGTCATGCCCAGCCCAATGATGGCAGTGAGCAGCAAGGTCACCAGCGCCTCGATCAGGCCGATGCCCTGTTGACGGTGGCGCGCGTACGCTATCCGGGAGCGTTCACTGCAAGGTGCCGGCATCACTGGGGCCTCCTTTAATGGTTAGGGTGTAATGCACACAACCCAAGTCTGCCGGCAGGCCCCTGGCGGTCAGGGCCAGGGTATTGGGGACCGCGCAACCCGGCGCATCGCCCAGGGCAACCGTGGTGTCGGTATCCACCTGGCCGGACCACAGGGTGAGCACCTTGGTGCTGTCGTCCGGGTCCGGATAGTCCACCGAAAGCTTGTTGCCGTTCACCCTCAGGGTGGCGGCGACGGCGTTGCCGCTGACGTTGGCCGTATTCCGCAGGGCCAGGGCGCGCGCCGTGGCATAGGCTTCCTTTAGCACATCGTGGGCGTGGTTCAGGTGAGTGCTCTTTACCCAGCCCGCTCCCAGGGGGGCGGCAAGCAGCGCCAGGATCATGATGATGGTCATCACGACCATCAGTTCAATCAGGGACAGCCCCCGCTCGTAGCGCCTTACCATGACGCCAGGCCGCCACAGCCGGGTCCGTCATTGGACGTGCGCACATTGCCATTGTTCAAGGTGAGCACGCAGTTGCTGTTGAGGGTGTTTCCCCGGCCGGTCGCGGTGAGCTTGTAGGTCCGACCCTTGTCCTTGCCGGTTTTCAGGACGCTCAGTGTATAGGTGAAATTGTCCGCTTCGGCGGGCTGCCACAAGGAATTGGCCGGCAATGCCGATTTGCTGTCCACACCGTTCACATAGCGAATGGTGCCGTCTGTCGATGTCGTGGGGAGGTTCACACCATCGGGTAGCCCGGTACTCGTGTCGTAGGGGTAACGAAGCCGGCGTTGGTAGATGTTTTCCATAACAAGGCCGAGCGCCACCAGATCACCGGCGGCGGCCTTGGCGTGGCTGCTTTTGACATAATTCTGATAGCTCGGAATGGCAATGCTCGCGAGAACGGCGACAATCACCACAACGACCATCAGTTCAATAAGGGTAAAGCCACGCGCAGCTCGGCGGCTGTATCGGGGAAACATGGTCGGCACATCAGGCTCCTTTCGATCACCTGCTCGACGTTGTTTTCGGCAGCCTAATTCTGCGAAAAACAATAAGGCAGCATGATGTGGGGAAAGTCGCGGGCTGAATAGCCGGGAAATTCTGATTTTTCGTAGGATCTTGATGACTGGTTGTCGGAAAATCCCGACAGGAAACGCCGGAAAAGGCTTCCCTGCCTCCCACGTGACACCTCACGGGATCAAACAGAGGTTACTCCAGGGGACTCGGGATTGCACCAGGCCGATAAGGACACCATGCTCCGACAGCGCATACATGTGCCTGAGTAGCTGCAAGCCCACATGCGGCCGGATGGGTGTACCGGGCGCCCGGCTTCCACCGCATACGGCCGGCCAGGATGTTGTTCGCAGGCGGTCCAGTCGATCCGATTGGCCATTTACACCCGTTCATGCCGGGAGTCAAGAACGTCTTCGAGGGAGGCTTCCAGCAGATGTCGTTGTGGTGCCTGGCGCTTATCCCATGGAATCATGGGCTTTTCTTCCGGGTTTTAAGCAAAACGGTAATATTTGTGCCAGACATTATACCCCGAACCCAGGCCAGCTCATTACCTTCGTTCACGTTTTTTACTTTTGCAGTACCGACTCGTTACTGGTTCGGTGCCCGGCTTACCAGCATCACTCGCAATAGCTGCTTGACGTCGGTGGCTTCACGGGCGTCTATCGACAGCATTGGCGTGGCGCCCGCGCATCTGTTGACCACTTGCCGCAGCCGGTTCAAGGAAAATTCCGGGCTACAGTCTGTCTTGGTAATGCCGATAACAAGCAACAGATCCGGACCGAATGAGGCCAAGGACTGCAGCCAATGCTCGGTGTCCCCGTATAAGTGCTCGGAACTTGCATCCAGCAACAGTATGGCCCCCAATGCGCCATCCGCAAGAATGTCGCGCATGAAGCCCAGGCGCTTTTGACCAGGTAATCCATACAGGTGGATGATCTCACCGTCCAGCTCCAGATAGCTGTAATCCATGGCCACTGTGGTGGTCGTTTTTTCCCCAATGGGGCCATCGGACAACGGCGCTTCGGTTTCAATCGGGCCCGAGGTCGAGATCGCACGGATAGCTGTTGTTTTTCCCGCGCCGACCGGCCCGGCGAATAGCAGTTTGTTGTGAATACTCACGGTTTTCCCTAAATCCCTAACCAGCGCCGTAACGCACCGACAACGCCGTTTTTTTCCTGGGGCCCATATTCCATTTGAAGGGGTGCCGGGGGAGCCTTGCCAGAATTCTGTACAAGGAGTCCCGCGACGCGGCAAGCGTGGAGAAAGGACGCCACCACCACTTCGGACGATACGGCACCGAGCGATTCCAGCCCCACCGGTTTACCCAATAGGATAGCAGACAAACTGGCAACATCACTGCCATGCCGTTTGTTATGGATGTCGGGCCAACCGGTCAAATTTACCGCGTCCGCGTGGGGCCAAACAACGCGGTTACGCGCGACAAGCGAGTTGAACACGAGGTTCTCGATGCTGGTGCACACCTCTAGCTTGCGGGCATTGAAGCCCGGTGGGGGAGCCAGGACCTCGACAGGCCGGCAATGGCTCAGGTGGTGAGCCACCGTGGCCAGTTCTCGATGCGAGCCGGCCCGGCACAAACCGGTATCGGCTTCAAACATGACGTCCGCACTTCCAGCAACCAGGCGCTTTCCCCGGGCCAGATCAAGCGTTTCAGGCGTGATACCGGTTGTACCTGGTTCAGCGCCGGACAACGCCTCTACAAGGCGAAAATACTCGATGACCGGCCGCTCCCGGTGAATAGAGCGCTCGCCGTTCAAAGGGGTGGATGGCAAATCCTCACGGTCACCAACGACCAGCAATGGAATCTTTCGGCGTCTGGCAACTTCTGCAACGCGGCGGCCAAAGCCATCCTGACAATCAATGATCGCCAAATCGACACCGGCGCCTTCCCATCGACTCAACACGGGCTTGAAGCCTCTTCCACGCAACAGATTCGCTACGAGATTAAGCTTTCGCACCATGCCTTCGTCACAGCCAGCATGGGCAATTCTCAGGCGGGTCATTGGAGGGGGTCCGTTTTGGTTGCCATCTACCTATACATTGTTCAGCTAAAATCCATGCTCTTCTCGAAAGAACGCAGACTATAGCGAGCCAAGGCCAGGTTGGACTTCGCTTTGTCCAGGACCAGGTAAAGGAAGATCTTGTTATTGGTCTCAAGCGGGCGAATCAGATGGTACTGTTTGGATTGCGTAATGAGAATGTCTTCCACGGAGTCATCAAGTCCCAGCGAAGCAGCAACTTTCATTTTGGCTCTCAGCACATTGGCATTACCCGCGGCCGCAAGCTCCAGGTTAATGGCGTTGCCGTCACCGGCCATCAGCATGCCCGATTCCATGTCAACCAGGGCTGCCGCCAAGTAACCATCAATATTCCGAACTTCCGAAAACTCAATCCTTGCCATTATGTATACCTATGGGTGTCATGCGGTAAATTGGTCATCATTTCCCCCATATCGCGGGCGATACGTATGACGGTTGCCAGATTGTTCTGCTCACCACTGGCAACACATAGTTGGTAGGGTTTTCCACCCAGTTCCAGGCGAACGATGACCGCATTGCCCTTGAGGCAGGACAGCGCAATTTCCCCATTCTGGGAGCCCAGCACTTCCTGGCAGAATCTTTGGGATAGAGACATCAGGGCGCTGGAAAACGCTGCCTGGCGGGAAGTCGCTTCTTCCTGGCTTTCACAGGTGGACACACATAAACGACCATCGGCCGTTGCCAGCAGGGCCACGGACTCCCCATCAAGGACGGTCAGGCGTCGAGTCATTAGTTTTCTGGTAGCTCGAACGTATATGTCTTTATTGAATACAGCTTGCTCGCTCACCAGATGTTCCCGCTGTTCTTAAAATGGCAAGCCATGCTACAAAAAAATCGATGAGGGGCATCACTGGCTGATGGTCTATAACATGATTGCAAAAACCAGCACCGGCTTACAGCTCACCGGCCCATCGGGCTGGACGTGACAGGCGATATACGGACCGGACTCGATGAAGGGGCTTCGAAGGTCTCTTTACCCCAATAGGTGCAAAATCTGATCTTGCCCGTCGTGCGGAAAAGGCCGCGGCCCAGGTCCCGGACCATGACTTCCGGGTGACGTTCCAGATACCCAGTGAACGGTTACCTGAAGGATAAATGGAGACCAATCAGTCCAAAAAACGGCCCCAAAACAACCGTACGGCGATCAGGACGTCCATACCAAAAGCAACAACAAGTAAAAAGGAAGCCACACAAGAGAAAGCAAAGATGCCAAAGACAAAACGGTCGGCAAGCCCCAGCGACTATCAATATCAAAGGCCCTTGCCGCATCCAGGTTTCGAAGGGGTCCTCGCTAAACCACCAAACCATCGCCACACCGGTTAAGCAAAGCGCAATGCCTAGCAAAAGCCGCCCGGCCCGAGAAAGAGGAGCGTGCTTCCACTGGCCAGAAGGCTGTTGATACCCACCGCGAAAGTGCCCGCTGCAAGCAGGCTACTTCCGATACCAGTTGCGGTGTTTCCCATTTCAAACCGAGAGACGGCATCGCTAAGGAAGGTCTGAATAACCGCTGATTTTTGCTGAATTTGGTTTTAATCGGCAAAAAATCGAAGATTCAGACACTATTTTCCCGTTATTTGTGTGTTCCTTGCCTGTTTCCCGCCAGTTTGGCGGAACACAGGCGCACTGGTTCTACGCCAGCAGGTATTTTTCACCGATCAGCAGGTTGCTGAACGCTGCCAGCAAATGCAGCCGGTTGCTGTTTTTGGCAAGACCACGATAGCGGACCTTGCCATAGCCGAAGACCTGCTTGATGTACCGAAAGGGATGCTCAACCTTGGCACGAACACTGGCTTTGAGTTTTTCGGCTTTTAGTTTATCGGCATCCAGCTTCTTCCGGGTGCCAGGCCGTTTGGCAATGAACCAGGAGACGTTTTCGCGGTGCTTATGCTCATCCCGCTTCTGAATGCCAAGGTAACCGGCGTCGCCGAAGACTCTCTGCTCTTCGCCATGCAGCAGATTGTCGGTGGGCACGATGTCGTGCACGTTGGCC
>NZ_SJDL01000015.1 GCF_004327985.1 Marinobacter halodurans | reverse complement strand
CGTAGTCGCTGCGCTGGCTGTCCAGGTCCGCCGCATGGGCCTGGTGCATCAGGGCGTAGGCGGGGTTCCTGAAGGTGTAGTCCTTCAGGGCCACGCCGGCGACGGAGACGGTCTCGGTGTAGCTGAATTTAAAGACGCAGGGGGTCTTGTGGGAACCGCCTGAGGTGGCGTTGTAGCCTACCTCGGGGAGTTGCGGGGCATCCCGGTGATGGTCGGCGATCACGATCGGCTGACCGGCGGTGGTCGGGTCGAACCGGTAGTGCCAGCCTTCCTCGGCGGCAATCCGGGACAGGAATGCGAGATCCGTTTCCCGGTGCTGGACGCAGTATTCCCGTTCTTGCGGAGTCCGCTTCAGATCAAAGGTCTTGTCCACCAGCCCCCGCTCGTCCAGCAGGGTGCCGAGAATCACATCCGGGGTCTGTTGCTGGAAGATGCGGCTGTTGTGCATCAGGTCCAGGCGCCACAGGGCGGGTCGTACTTCCACTTCGTAGCGGGTGCGGCGGTGGCCGCTGTCGCCCCGGCTGAAAGACGTCACCACGCCCTGCACGTTGCGCAGGGCCTGGCCGTCCTGCCAGACCACCAGCTCCACGCCCTGGTCCAGCACATCGCTGGCGGCGAGGTCGGCAAAGGTGCTGGCCAGCTTGAGGGTCAGGGTAAAGGGCTGTGACAGCTGCTCTTCGAGCTTGAATTCAACGACGGCAAAGGTATCGTCGGGTAACGACCCAAGGCGGGCAGTGAACTGTAAATCGGTAGGCAGGGACATACTATCTTCCTTGAAAACAAGACGCCCGTCCTGGGCGCAACGGCTATGGGATGCTGCCGACAATATAATAGGGTTAGCCGAAAAGTCCAGACCGGGTCGAATCTATCATCACCGTGGGATACAGCGGCATGAGTCAGAGTCCTGGTCGGTCAATAGTCGCCTACACTTGACCGGGTATTGGCATGAGGTCACTGCCCCTTTTTCTATCTTCCGCAACCTCCACTTTTAAAGCCTTTGGCTCACAACCTTCATATTCCCCAGGTCTGCCCACAGCTTCCGGTTTCCAACCACATAAAAGTTCTGCTTCGCCCGTGACACCGCCACATTAAGCAGATTGACGCTGGAAGTTGCCCAGTTACGTGCACCGGTCTGGGAAGGGCCCGGTGCTCCGAGCAGTAGAATGACGCCCTTGGCTTCCTTTCCTTGAAAAGTATGGACAGTACCGATCGAATCCCTAATCCAGTCCTCAACATTGGTCATACCAAAACCTTCCAGCCGCTCCACTTCCCGGCTCATGCGCTGTCGCATTTTTTCGGCAACTCGTCTGAATGGAGTTATGACAAACAGGTCTGGGTTGCCCTCTGAGCTATCACAGGCCTCCAGCAACATTTGGCAAACTCGCTCGCCCTCTTCCGGGCACCACTTCTCTTGGGCGTTGCCAACGACATCAATCCATGCAGATTGTCCGAAGATCGATGTCAGATACGACTCCGATGGTTTCGTGGCATGAACCATAAGTTTGTTATAAGCCATACGGTTAGAGATTGAAAACATCGGATTTTCGCAACGGCGATGCACCAAAAGCGGAGCTCCGATCCAAAGCTCGCTGAGGTCGCGCTGCAATTTTGTTCCATAGGGATTGGACTCGTCCGACAGCGTTTGCACGGATGCGTGTGGCGCCATCCATTTATAGGAATCAACGCCGAAATGCCGGGAAACACTATCTACCAATTGTGGAGGTAGGGTTACCACTGGTTCAATCTGAAGCGGATCTCCAACCGATATAACCCGCCTGGCTCTTGAAATCGCACCTACTGCAGCCTGTGGTGTTGCTTGACCAGCCTCATCAATAAGTAGCCAGCCAATACATTCTTTCGGTAAACCTTTTAGCATACGACCAACCGACGCAAACGTAGTGGATATAACGGGGGTAAGCAAAAACCCGGTCGACCATATATCTGGCAGCAAATGCTGCAACTCACGTCGCAATGATCCACCGCCCAGCAAATAGAAGAAAACTCCAAGGTTTTGGCGTAGAGGTTTCGCCGCCGAATCGATGAAAGCCTTTTGCAATTTGATCGCTGCTACAAATACGTCATCACGCAGCTTGTGCGCTTCAGACGTGAAATTTGGCGCAAACCTCTGTTGCTCGTCATACTCCAACGACCAGAACTGGTCCGTAACAAGCTTTCCGCCACAAACGTCCGAATACTGCTCCAACTGCCGTAACGCAGATGCTATTTGGTCTCGAAAAAGACTTTCCTTTCTGGCTAACTCTTGAAGATCACGGCGATAGCTCGACCGCTTATGCTCAAGATCACTGACTTCACGCTTCATTTCATCCGCAACTGCTGTGAACTCGTGACCCCGTTGCACCAGCTTATTGTGGCCAATTTTCCATGTGTTCCACTTGGCTCTTGAGAGGAGTCGGACAAAGATACCGGGTTTGTTGGCCAAAGAGGTCTCTTCCGCCGCTCGGGCACTCTCCAGCTTCTCCTTAACCTCCACTAGCCTTGATTCCAATGCATGGATTTCACTCTCGATTTTTATAATCCCTTCGTTTCTTTCGTCCTGTTTGGCCATTACCTGTTCAAGCTCATGGCGAAGCTCCTGGGACGCCAAGTAGCATTCATAGGCTTTTTGGGCCTGTTGTCTCGCTTCTTCCGATGCAGCAAGAGCCTTGTGAAATTCATCCCTTGCCTTTTGCCAACGCTGCCTGGCTTCCTGTTCTGAAGCGGGAGGAGAGCTTTCCGTCACAACTTGAGGCCATACTTCCTCCCCGTCCTCATCCATTGTGGACACGTCCTGACCTGAAAGCGCTAAAAAGTATTGTCTGAGCCCACTGTCTTTATCCCACCATGCCTTATTGATGAATTCCGATCGGTTGCCTGAATTGCCCAAAACGGCAGCAACAAGGCCCCAGGTATCGGAGTTGCCACTTGCCAGCGCATCACTCACAACTTTGAAGTATTCCAAGTCACCAATGTCTTCGGCTATTTGGGAGCGCAAAGGCAGCTCCCGGCTCACATTCTCGACGGCCTTGTTGTTTGATGACGCAACGAGTAGTTCATGCCCTTTTAGAGACGGATGAAGCTCATATAAATGCACGTAGGCACTGCCCAGTTTCATTTTCCCGGCGTGCTGAAATGCTTTGCCAACATCATCAAACTTGCTAAGTGCTTTCGCACGATCCACCTGCACCGATGCAACAACATCTCTCAACAGTGTTGTTTTCCCGGTTCCGGGAGGACCATTTACAGAAAAAAGTCCACCCTCTCCAAGTTCCCGGTGACAAAGATTTATTGCTGCTTGTTGAAGCAACACAAGAGGGTAACGACCTTTACCCGGCCAGCGTGCCAATGGGGTGTATTGCGGCTCCAGGGCGTCTTCGAGGCATTTGGCATCGGATATCAGATCATGTCGGTTCGGCGGGGATTCCAGCCCCAGATACTGTGAGAGTGCTCGACTAGCATTTTTGTTATCCACTAACAACTTCGCCAGCTGAAGATCATCCAGAAAAAAGCTGTTCAGCAACGGCGTATCGGGCTCCCCTTTACTGAATGGCTGATACCGTCTTACGGCAAACGACGGCTCCTGAGTATCCTCTTCCGGAATACCACAGTTCTTGATGATCCACTGAAAGGCACGCTGGGCGACTTTAAGTGAAAATGGAACTTGACGCCCTTGGGAATCCGTTCGATATATGATTCTCTCAAGACCTTCTAGCAGTACCTTTTCTGCCAAGGCCCATGCCTTAAGTTCACCAACTTTTCCCTGAAGAGCCCGCGCGTAAGCCCAACCAAAGCTCGAAATTGACAGGCCAGTATCGGGGATGGGAATCCCCTTCTTATCCAATAAAACAGCGCCGACCGCTGCAAAACCTTTCGCTGCCGGCCGCTCGACCCGGTCATCCTGGAACACCATCAAAAGCTTCTGCATGGCGCTTTCAATATCGATTGCCCCAAGATAAACGACATAGTAGAGGTTCTTCTTCGGGCGAGATTTTTCTCCCTTAAGCCATGGTTCTTGTTCGCTTTTCAACCAGGCTACCGAGCCGTCTCCCATGACGAGGTCATTGGGCCTTTTGTAGGACTGCGGTGAGAGAGCTTCCAGGACCGTCCAGGCGTCCAGGATATTGGCCGGTTGGTCTGAGATCGGTATCTCGGGTTGTTCTTGGGCGGCCTCCGGGTCTCTCGTGACATAGGGATCCAGCGCAACATCCCAGTCGATATCTTCAGAAACATTGCGAGTTTTTGCTTCGGGATGGCGTTCAACTCCGTCACTTTTCGAGGCGTCCTCCAAGACCCGAGGATTATCAGCGATATTCTCCAAAACTGGAGCTTCTGCATTTAGCGCACCGCGGACCTTCTCAAGGAGTTTTTCCGCCCTTTGGGTAGAACGGTGGAGCAACTCCTCTTCCAGCTCCTCCAGGACCGCCATGTCGTCCATGGAATCCGAGAAAACCGTTTCTAGATCTGTGATTCTGAACTTTAAGTACTTTCTATGTGGCATAGCTTGTTATTGAACCTGCAAAGAACTGGGAGATGACACAATCACCAAATCCTGCCCTCCGAGATTTGGAAGGAAACGAGTTGAGGTGGCAGGCAGAGTGATTCAAAACGACTGGCCCTCCTGGCACAGGTTCGATTAGATAAAATCCATATCTATATATAACTTTAGCAGCTTTCGAAAGAGGGTACGGATACCGGCGTCGTCTACCTCGATATCGGCGACGAGGGCCGGTACCCGAGGCCGCGCCCAGGGCAGAAGGCAAATGGGTATTCACCGCACAAGCACAGCCCCATGCTGAGCCGCAACAGCGTCACAGATGAGAACCGGAATTGTGCTTCGGCAGTAAAGGATTCTTTATCGCCCCGAAGGCCCTTTCGACCAATTCGCTGTCAGTTCTGCTTCCCGGTTGGCAGGCTCCCCTCCAGTTATGCGCCCGTGCTGGGTTGCGCGCCGGAATTCCAAACTACCCCGAAACGCAGTGCCCCGCGCTCCACTTCCAAACGGTAAGCCAATTTGCCCAAGGAAAATGGATGATCAACGCCAACGTGTAAACAAGCTGAGTGGCGGCTGACCGACGCTGGAACTGAACAAAAAATCAACTATTCTTGCTGGTGGTGGTAAAGGATAGGCATCAACGGATTTTCAGGCCTGCCAGGAAGGAAAGGTGAATTGAGTCAGGGAGCACGAGTCCAGATGAAGCGCATACAGCACCACTTCAGGAATAATCGATCCGCAAACTGTATCGTGCCGGAAAGGGTAAAAATTCACCCTGATCCATCGTGCAATATTGCCAGCACCGCACGCCAACGTGACAAGCTGGTGCGCCTTGACTCGCGCAATCCCGGCTTGATCTACCGGTGTGCAGAATAGCCGGCCATGCCTCCCCAACTCACGCCTGAAATTACCCGGGGCCCGGAAGGCCGACCGGAGATAAGGCTCACGTATAAGTTCAATCAGTGGGACCAACGGCCCAAGTACCTCAGGCTCAAGTATCTGCGCCCCCTGCCCGGCTATGACGAAGAACGAATCCCCGCATACTATGGGTTCGATCCTGGAAACCTGCTGGGTGAATCGCCATTACCCGACTCCCCCCTTCCAGCGTTCCTGTCCTTCGACCCCAATCGAGTGGTGCGCCCTCCGCTCATCACGATAATTGCCGGCCCTGGCGTTTCGGTTGAAACCCGAAACTGGCCGGATAGCTGGACCGCATCCCTGGAAGTCCCTCGCCTGGACGTCTACCGGGTACAAAACCCAAGACTCGTCCCTAACGTGGGCGCCGATGCAACGGTCAGCGGACTGACAAGCGACTACTTCGTCGACACCTTCCCCCCTCCGGCTTGGCGTTCCGGCAATCCCATATTTGATTCCAGTGTCGCTGACGAGGAGGAGCGGTCCCTCTACTTTCTCTATCGTATGTTTCAGGATGCAGGTCTAGATGACCATATCGTGGTGACCGAATTTGAACCCATGCGCTTGCTGGAGGAAGGCCGGAATCCATTCGTGACGCGGCTTGCGTTTCTACAGCCGCCCAGTCTGCTGCAGGTTGCCCTGCAGCCGAATGGGGTCATCTTTACGCACCCCTACTCTTCGCAAATGCTGTCTATCGAAGTTCCCCAGCTTCACCGATTTTTACAAGGCGAAAGCGGTCGCGATGACCACGAAGCGCGGTTCGCATTCCGCATCAATAACGGGCACTCAAACCACCGTCGCGGCATCCTGCCTTTGGTTACCATCGTGAAGTCACCTACAGTCCGGGCCACACTGAGCTGCAATCAACGTGGTTTTATTCACGGCACCACGTCCTTGCAGGAGCGTCGAAGACGATCCCTGGTGTTTTTCGAAGTATTCAACACAGACTTCGAAAATGTGCCGCCACAAGGCGCAGACCTACCGACTCGACGATTATCGCGGGCCCGTATCGACTACATCGCGGACCCCATACTTGCGATCCTCCAGACCATCACCGACCTTGCAGTGGGCGCTGTTCCATACGTGGGTGATGCCGCCGACATTTCCGAGTTTTTCTACGCCTGCGCCACGGACCGGGATCGATGGGGCTATCGTGTATCCACGCTGGAGAAGGTTGTTATGGGCCTTGGCGCTTTGTTGCCCCTGGTGGGGTCCGGGGTACTCCGCGCCGGACCGAGACTCGCACGCACGTTTGGGCGCACCCGCCGTGCCGCCCAACGCTTGGCAAACGTAATCGACAACGCCGGATTTAGTGAATCCGAGCGTCGATTCATTATTGAGGTCGCCGATCAGCTGCGACGCCGGCGGCACGGACTCTCTGATGATCAGTGGATGGCACTTGCCGAGTTACTACAGAGGATGCCAACGACATGCAGTGTCTGATCATCGACGACCTGATCAGTGCCGAAGGAAAGATCAACCACCCGCGCGTGGCGGAGTTCTACGAGGCCTATGTGCAGCGCCAGCGTGCCGCCGGGAGACCCGTACTGGAACCTCGTGACTGGCCCCCTTATGCCCGGGGCGCCGCCTACGATTTCCTGTTTAAACTCCTGGGCGAAAACATTCGGCGTGGAGGGCGGACAAGCCTTCCCGTGCTGCTGGATCTGGCGATGATCCCCCGGCCTTCATCCATGTCCCCGGAACGTGTTTCCGACCTACTGCGGTTCCTTACCCGCGCGGACAATGCGCCCAAGACCTGGGAGCGCCTGAGCCGCTTCGACGACAGCGTCGATGCCGTGACCGAACTCCTTGCGACAGAACGACGGGTGAGCCGCGCCTATTTAAACATCCTCAAGGGCAACCTCGCCGAGGTGTTCTCAATGCCGGAACAGCTTCGCACCCTGGTACGCATCAAGGAAACCCACCCCGATGCCGTGCTGCTGGCTGGCGTACGCATTATCGATCCCTCGTCAGGAGCCTCGCGCCTTTTTTCAGACAACATCATCGCGCGATGGCGCAGCAACGGAAACCTCGAAGTATTAAGTGTGTTCGAAATCAAGTCGGGGTATCGGGGAGGTGGCGAAGCCCAGGAACAGATTTTCGAGTGGATCGAAGGCCGCATTGAAGAGGGGTTCCAGTTACACCTCCCGCGTGACGCCCGATATTACGACATTCCACGCGGCCAGGGCACTTCTGCAATCGTGACCCGAAACATGAGCGATGACATCGAAGTTCTTGTCGACAACGCCGATCAGACCGCTCAGATGGGGCGAGGATGGACGTATGTTTATGACCCAGCCGGGCATCAATCCGGTCCACGCGTTATCTCGCTGGTGTCCAGCGACCGCCAAGTGATAACCGCCTCAGGCGCGTCCCAGATGGGACTCAATCCATCTCTGGGAGTGGCGCAAGGAAGCAACATCGTGGAACTGGGCATTAGCTCCGCTGAGCTGGATTTCCTGGCTGGACAGCTATTTCTGGCGCGGTAGCGGGATATCGGGTGTTGACCCACCCCCCCAGTTCATCTCGACCTCAAAATTAGCAGGCGTTCCGTCCAGTGCGATGACGAAGTTGCCGTCATCGGACAGCCCCAGTCGAAAGCGTATGCTTACGGAGTCGGGGGCGTCGCTTTCCAACTCGGCAAGCCCTTTCCCGATCAATTTCGACAGGTCCTGTATGGTCTTCAGGAATCTCGCTCCCGCCGCTGTGTGGCCGTCAGTGGAGGAGCTGGTTTCGATGTGTATGGCTGCATTGCCATGTTCAAGAAATCGTCGTTCTGGCATGGGATCGCCTACTCCGATTCTGGATTCAAGTCTTCGGTCTGCTGGAGCCAGACCAGACTGGTGGGGACTTTGATGACGAATGTATCCGGGTCGTCGTCCCGGATCTCGACTTCGCGGTGGACGTCAGTCTCCTCAACCTCAGGGTCCACATCCTGGAGATAGGCGTTGTACAGCTCCACCTCCGACGCCGCAGATACATCGCGCAATGCGGGGACTTCGCCGGCATCACGAGACCAGATCCGCCCCGTCAACTGGTAGTAGAGCACGGCATGGGTGTATTCGGGTACAACGGGGAGCCGCACAAGCGCTGCCCCCGCTTTTAGAAAGTTCTCGAACACCGGGTCCGGGTCCGTGTAACTGGAAAGCTCAATCCATTTCTCCTTACGCCCGTGAAAGTATGGAAGTAAGCGAAACGAGAGATTGTCCCAGTCAAAGGCTTCTTCCGCGAACCCGATAATTTCTCCGTTGTCGAGGACATTGCGCTCGATCATGTCCGGCAGGCTCGGCGGGGTGTGGGAGGGATCGCCATCGGTGACGGCAACAGGCAGTTCCAGATCACCGTTCATCCACAGATCCAGGAACTGCCGCTTCAGCTCGGTTTTGATGGTAAGCAGGTTCTTGGCAGGGTTCTCACCTTGAATCTCTACACCTCCACGCACCTGCGAGGCGGCCAAACGGTCTTCGTAATCCATGACCCTGCGCCGATGCGCTGCCATGATCGCGCTGTACGTTTCCATCTGCCAGCGCGCATACACCTCGTCCGTACGCTCGCAGATCACGTTGATGTTCAAAGCAAATGTACCGACACGATTGCCCGTACCACTGATGGGGAGACTGCCCCGCTCGCGATTAAGGTCCAGTGTAAAGTTACGATCCTCCCACGGGGGGCCCAGGATGGCATGCTCCCGCCACTGCAAAATGGCTCGCTGCCCAATCTGAATCCGGCAAAAGGCGGGCCATCCGGCGTCATAAGGTGTCGCCCCGGCTGGAAAGTCATGGTTCTTCCAGGCCTTGATGACGGCCGTGTATTCACCGGTTACGGCTTCATAGTCATCCGGTAGCGGAATCGCCTCTCCATCGAGAATCCAGTCTATCGATGGATCCAGCTCCTTGGCGAGAGAATAGGATACGACTACAGTCTCCGCAGGCGGAGGCTTGACCCCATCGGCACCCACCATGCTAGCAAGGTATCCGTAGTTGGCTTCCAATACCTGGTTAGGACGCAATGGGCCAGGATCGCCAGTGCGAAGCCTGCTTCCGTCAAACCAGAATTCCACCCCACCTATCTCGAATGTGGGAACCCTGGGCTCGGCAGGCTTTTCGGGAATAGCACGATTTTCCAGGCTCCATGTCCTGGCAAACAGGAACATGCGGGCAGGCTCTGGTATCACCACTTCGTAGAAGAGACGCTTACCGTAATTGACCGGCTTCACTCGATAGTACTTGTCCACCCATCGATACACGCCAACGACGTGGTCGGGGCTGTCGTTCTCGAATTTATGTTCATTGATTTCTTCGGTTTCTATGCGCTCGATGTCTTCCCGCTCTGTCCTGGCCCGCTCTTTGATTCGCTCCATGGCCTTTTCAGTAATCTCCTTGGAATACTTCTGGGCCGCGCGCTCCGATTCTGTCTCGGATGTATCCCGATCGTACTTGGCATAGGCAGAGACCTGAACCGGGCCAAACCCACCGGACACCTCAAGCCCCGCAGAAAACTTCTCCTGGGTCTTAACCTCCTGTTTGATCTCGTTTTCCAGCTCAAAGCGCTCTGTCGTTTCCAGATCGTGGCGAGACTCTTCTTCGACTTCTGTCTCCTCGAGCCTGCGAGTTTCGATCTGGTGGAGTTGTCGGTGATTCCTCTTGCGGTGCTCTTTCCCCATGACGTTTTCAATGTGGGCAATCTCGCCCGGCTGATAACGCTCAAGGCGCTTTTTGAGGACAATCAGGTCTCCGATACCAAACGGCTTTAGAGTGGGCATGAATCACTCCTGCTTGAGCTGTCTTACCTTTCGGCGAATGCGGACAAACGCGCCTTTTTCCCAGGCAATGGCTTCGCGCGTGTTATGGTGTGCAGCCTCAGACATCTTGCTGGTGATGAGTTCATTCAGCAGGCTCATCAAGACCAGTGCATCACCGTTCACATCCAGCCTGAAACGGCGAAGGATCTCCCGTACCGCTGGGTCCTTGATGTCATCTTCAGCTAACTCGTGCACCTTGGTTGATGCCGCCCCCCTGACCACGTGGGTTAAGCCAATAACCGTTTTAGACTTGGTTTTCTGGCCCCTCTCTTCGATCGCCTCCTCTCGTAGTTGCTGGCCCTCGTCTGCAAACGCGCGTTGCGTGGATTCCACCAATCGTCTCCTACGAGCCTTTACGGCCGTCCGGACCGCACCAAGCGCTTCGACAAGCTCTCGCACCTCTTCCGCTGCCTGGACGTGACTGTTGGTGGATACAGAAGGCTGGCCTGAGACCGGCGGCGAGTCATCTATGCCGGAAGCAAGATGTGCACTGGAAGCCTGCTTCGTATTGGCATCCGTTAATCCGGCAGGAATGGCAGCTCTCCGTGCTCCCAGGTCGAGTTCCGCTATGCTGAACCCTGGATCGGAGGCACGTTCAACACCGTAAATCAGACGAATAATTTGCAGTAAGGCTCGACTTTGGCGCCCATAATCACGACTGGCAAACAAACTTGCGCAGTAACTGCTCCATACCTGGTTCACCAATGGAGCACTGCTCCACCCTTCCGGAAAACTGTCATTAGGAGTGGCTAGCTGCTCCAGTAACGCATCGGCCCGATTCTTGAATTCGTCCGCAGCTACGGTTTTATCCCGAACCAAACTTTCAACATCGGTCAGCCACGTACGCGGTGCGCTATCCAGTCGATAAAGAAAGTAAGCCCCCTGCCCGATAAAGGCATCAGACGCGTTGCGAAGACGATCACGAAATGGAAGCTTCTGGTCCGCCGCACTCACAAGCTTTTCCAACGGTTCTGTTGAGCCTTCAGGCGCGGGAATGGGCATGGATGACTCTTCAACTCCGGAACTTGCTGGGACCGGGGCCCGCAAAGAAACAAACTTGAAGACGGTTTCGTTTGACATGTGTCGCTCCTAGGAAATGAGCGAACAAAGCATGAGTACGCCCTTAAAGACACGAACGCTCTCGGGTGGTGGGTATGGTGGAGCAGCGACTCGCTCACCATTGCTCGCTTGAGGGGAAGAGATATTCCATGAGCCCATGACAGGAAGCCTCCGTTGCCAACCTGGGCGTTCAATAATTAATCAATGTGGACCCAAATCTGCAGAGGGTCAAGCTCCCGCCCGCTTCGCATAGACAGGGCCGTGACCTTCGGAGCAATTCACAATCAAGGGGCGACTTTGCCGGAATGTCTGGATTTTTCTGCATTTCATCACTCTCGGCGCCGACCGCCAGATTTCTTCACAAGCGGCCTCCTCTCCCGGCGTAAAGCCAACCGAACACGATGAACAACTGCTGCTGGACGATGTTCACAAGCAAGGCCGACTGGATAACTCTTCGGCCTAGAGGGTAATGGACGCCTCCCACAACCGTGCCGCCTACCTACTGAAAAAACTGCTACGAGACGTACGGTTGGAACGGCATGGAGAGAGGCGCTGGGCTTACTACACGCTCCCAGGGAGCGGCCCGATCCACGGAGCCACTCAGGCGTGATCTTGCTAACTAAAGCCCTCGGCTTTATTCCGCCATGGTCCGTTTGATCCCCAACGTCCCGTTAACGGCATCCCGAATTTCACGGTAACGATCGGGCTGATTGATCAGCGTCTCCAGGTCGTCCTCGGGAAACATCTCTTTCAGTTTCGCCTGGGCCGCCTCTTTCTTGAAGAGGGCGGGCAGCAATTGCTCGAGGCAGCGCAGCATCACTTCGGGCGATACCGAGGCGCCGGGCGATGCCCCGAGTAACGTGCCATAGGTTTTGTCGCTGGACACAAGGATCTCCGTGCCCATCTGCAAATCGCCGTCCCGGATAATCTGCACGCGCTGGCCAGCTATAAGCTGCTTCCACTGGAACTTCTTACTCATGCCGGGCGCGAACTCTTCCAGCTCTTCAAGCATGCTTTTCTCGCCCTTAAAGGTCTCTGACACGAGATACTTCACCAGCGGGAAATGCTCGATGGCGACGTTGAGCAACCCGGGAATGTCATGCAGGCGCATCGAGGCGAGGTAATCGAGGAACCCGCGGCCTTTCTCAAGTACCGGCTTGAAAGACGCGAACGGACCGAACAGCAAGTAGTATTGGCCATCCGCCACCCGCAGATCCAGATGCGGCACGGACATCGGAGGAGCGCCCACTTTCGCTTTGCCATAGGTCTTGGCGCGGTAACGGGCCGCTTGTTCCTTCGTGATCGGCGCCTGCAGGAATCGCCCGCCTACGGGAAAACCGGTAAATCGACTGCCGAACGGCAAGTGGCTTTTCTTGAGGATGGGAAATGCGCCACCACCGGCACCGACGAAGAGGACGTCGGCCTTGTGCCGAACCGACTGACCACCCTGCTCCGTCTCCACCAGCCAACTTCCGGATGGGCTGCGATGCACGCGCTTGACGTGGGTGCCGTATTCGATTTTTACGCCAAGATGCTCGGTGGCGTAGGTTGCCATTTGTTCCGTCAGGGCCCCGAAATTGACGTCGGTGCCGGTTTCGATAACGGTGGCCGCCATTTTCTGCTGCTGGGGCCTTCCCTCCATCAAGTAAGGAATCCAGCGTTTTATTTCGTCAAAATCCTCGGAATACTGCATCTGCTCGAAGAAATGATGGGCGGACATTTCCTTGAAACGCAGTCGCAGTTCGTCGATGGCCGGTTCGGGCACTATCGTGCAGTGTTTGGTTTGGTTGATGAACGACCTGGGATCCTTGATGGCGCCCTTCTTGATCAGGTACGCCCAGAACTGTTTCGCCACGTTGAACTGGGCGTGGATCTTCAGGGCTTTTTCGACCGAGATGACCTCTTCATCCACGGGGGTGTAGTTGAGCTCACAATTGGCTTCATGTCCCGTGCCTGCATTGTTGAAAATCCAGGAGTTTCCACCACCGGGACCGTCCAGCCTTTCCAGGATCGTGACATCCAGTTCGGGTGCCAGCTCCTTTGCCAGGGTGGCAAACGTGGTTCCCATGATGCCCGCACCAATGATGATCACATTCATAAGGTCTACTCGCCCGTTTCAGGTTTTGTGATGTCCGCAGACAATATCCTGCGTTAAAACTACCACGCTTCCGTCGCCATTGATAACCGCCTGAAGACTCTCCACTTTTTTATGGGTTGGAAGGAAGTAGGCAGGAAGTGCGCCCCGAATCGCCTTGCGCCAGCCGCCTAAGGCATTCCGGGTTATGATAGACATCCGGCCATTCATCGCCGATCAAACGCTCACCATTATCGGCGACCAGGCGCCGGCCTGTTCACTCACCTGTTCGACCTTGCCCGGCTCCTCGAACAGATGGGTGGCGCCGGAAACACGGTTCGCGTTGCCCTATCCAGTCAGTTCAAGCATGCCATTGCCGCTGTTTCGGATACTGACCGGCCCAAAGGCCCGACTGGCAACGGCCAGCCGATCGCCCAGCCAGTCCACATGCCCCTCCGCCGGGCGATGCAGCGTGAAGCCACCGGTTTCCAGTACGGCCATATCAAGACGCTGAAGGTCGCCACGCTCATCAAGCTCGGGAAAATAGATGACTCGCAGATTGGGACGAAAGGCCTCGTATCCCGAAATGCCCTCGTAATCATTGATCAGGTCCCCGCAGCCATAGAGAATCAGCTTATTGCGATAGATCTCGACGCCCATGGGGTGATGGGAGGAATGGCCGAAGACGATATCCGCGCAGGCTTCATCGATCAGCCTGTGAGCGAATGCCCGATGCGCTTCCGGCACCGAGTATCCCCAATTCCCGCCCCAGTGGACTGAAAAGACGACCACATCGTCTTCCCGACGCCGCGCTTGGATAGCCCGCCTGACGTCCGCTGTGGTTCGTGGCGAATAATCACGAAGTAAACAGACTCCGGGCTGATGGGAACCGGCAGCCCAGGCGGGATCAATGCCACTGCTGTCATGGCCGCCGGCACAGACCAGTACCCGCCCCCGGCCAGCGGGCCGCACGGTTGGCGCCGATGCTTCGCCGAGATCCCTGCCTGCCCCCGCGGTCCCGATGCCAGCGTCCCGCAGGACGGCCAGTGTCTCCACCAGCCCGCCTTCCCCCCAATCCAGGACATGGTTATTGGCCAGGGTGCAGATATCCAGTTGCGCCGCCTGCAGGCAGGCCACATTGGCCGGATGCATCCGATAGTGGATCCCTTTGGGCTGGCGATCATCGCTCGTGGTGACCGCTGTTTCCAGGTTGGCAATCCGGACATCGGGGGCCATTTCCCGAATCAATGGCAGCGCATCGCCCCAGATGTATTCAGGACCGACCTGACGGGGAATGGGGCCATGACGCTGTTCCGCCAGGGTGATGTAATCCTGGGCCGATCGCACGAAAGACTCGAACAGGACCGGATCGACGGATTGAGGCATGATCTGGTCGATCCCCCGACCGGTCATGACATCCCCGCATAGCATAAGACGCATGCCGCTTGTCCTCCTTGCTTTGACGGCCGTTTCAGTCGTAGCGATAACCGTGCAGGGCCACCCCCCCCTCCGGTAATCAGCGATCAACGGTGTCGCAATCAGGTATTGTTCACGTTCAGGTTCATACGCCGCCCTCCCAATAGCAACCGGGCCGAGTGCAAAACAGGCTGATACACCTGATCTGGGCATGTCGGTGTCCGTCTGGCTTGATTGGCATCGACATCAAGCAGGTGCGTAACCCGAACCTGGAAGTGCGCCGGATCCCGCTATGGTGCTGTGCTTCCTGGCAGATACCCCTACGGAGGATGGCACCGCACTCCAGACGGCCCCTATACTGGTAACGGTCCGGATGCGGTGCTACCGTGAAAAAGTCACTTCATTGTTCTCGGAGGGCATATGAAAGTGAATCAAAACCCCCTGCTTATTCTGGGCCTGGGTGGGTTCCTCACCCTGTCCGGTGCTGCCCTGGCAGATTCCCCCACTCTCAATACCAGCGTCAACGATCAGTTGGGCACCTACCTGGTGGATGGTGAAGGACGCAGCCTCTATCTGTTCGAGGCGGATGAAGATGGGACCAGTCACTGCAAAGACGCCTGTGCAGGCGCCTGGCCGCCGCTGCTAACGGATGGCAATCCCAAAGCGATGGGTGACGTCGATTCGGGCGCTATCTCGACGGTCCAGCGAGCCGACGGCACAACGCAGGTGACATATGGTGGCTGGCCGCTGTACTACTTCGTCAAGGATTCCAAACCCGGCGATGTAAACGGTCAGGATGTACACGGCTTTGGCTCCGAGTGGTACCTGGTTGCGCCGGGCGGCGGCAAAGTGGAATAAGGTTCATTTCCGCCCGATACCGTCCAGCGTCATCGCGGGGCAGTATCGGGCAATTGGCTATAGGCTTATGGGGCCATGCGCGCGACGATCAGCGACTGCGCATCGGCTTCATCGCTTCCGCCCATTTCAGAAGCTCCTTGAGCAGGGCCTCGCCCGAATCCTCGTGGTGTTCGTTGGCCTGGAACCGGCCGTCCTCGCCGATCAGCGTCCAGGGCATTTGAACCGTTACCCCTTCAAACATCGGCATCATCTTGACTGCCGTCACCCATTGCTTGGCCAGTTGGGCTGACCGCAACCCGCCGGAAACACCACCGTAGCTGACAAATCCTGCGGGTTTGTAATTCCATTCCGAGTAGACGTAATCCAGGGCGTTTGTGAAAGATGGCGGCGGACAGAAGTTGTATTCAGGGAGGACGAAAATATAGGCGTCGGCCTTGGCGACACTTCGGGACCAGGCCTTGGTATGGTCGTGTTCGTATTTCTGCATGCGGGGGTGGTTCGGCTCATCGTAGACCGGCAACTGGAAATCGGCCAGGTCGACCAGTTCGCAGTCAAACAGGCCCTGGCTTTGCGCAAACCCGTGGAACCAGTTGGCGACGGCAGGCCCCACGCGGCCCGGTCGGGTGCTGCAGATGATGATCTGGAGTTTGAGGCTCATCGTCTTCTCCTTAGGTTTCTGGCATTTGCAAAGAGCGAACGCAGTGACGATGCGCCCGGCACTGGCATAGGCAGACAGCGTCAGGAATGCAACGCAAACATCCGTGACGACCCCGGCAACACGCCGGGGACTGCTGCCCGCCATCAGGGCCTTCCTGGACTTCCTGTCGGAATCCCTGGACGACGTGGACTTCCAGGTTCCCGAGAACACCCGGTAACAATTGCGGAGCCCTGTCTGGCGCCTGATTAGCCACCGCCTAATTGAGCGTCACGCGGTCCCGGATGATCCGGATCGTGTCGATATCCGTGGCGATATAGGCCTGTTGGACGAACAGATCATAAGGCAGCTCTTCGCCCATATCCTCCACATACCGGGCCCAGTAGCGAAAGCGCACGAACAGGGCGTCGGGTTCCGGCTCCTCGATGGTCATCGTCAGGCTGCCCCCGGCGACTTCAACCGTCGGAATGATGTCGTACTGCACGCTATGCGGCTCGTCGAAGGTGACCACGTCGTGCACCACGACCCCGGGCAATTCCAGCCGCCGTTTGAGCTGGTCTTTGGACTGCCATTCGAGGTCGAACTCGTCCAAGCCGATCAGGAAGCGATGGGGCTCGGTTGCCCTCAGGGCAATGCCGTCCCAGAGCTGTGCCCGGGTGATGTTGGGAATGTTGTCGTCAGTGAGATCGTTGACCTGTACCACATGTTCAAACTGCATGGCCTGCCTCTCCGGTTGAGGCTCCACATGCCTGGCGGTTTCTCGCACTGACAGGTGGAACCAAAGGAAGCGGCTTCATGTTCCCGGCAGTGGAATGAACTCTTCCTCGTCTCCGGGAACCAGCGGGAAACGGCCAGCTTTCCAGTCCGACTTGGCCTGCTCTAACCGATCTTTACTGCTGGAGACGAAATTCCATTCCATGAATCGGGCGTAAAGGGCTCGCCGCCGATCAGCGCGATACGGGATTCTTCCGTCGCTGTCACCTCAATACCCGGTTGCGGTCCGAATACCGCCATCGAGTGTTCGGGAATAACCGACTCCTTGGCCTTCAGGGCGCCACTGGCCACATAGACCGCCCGCTCGCTGGCTTCCGGCAACAGTAGCGACTGCCCCGCCTGCAGGTGGGCTTCAACATACAACGTATCGGACAGGATCTTCACCGGCGATGTGGCACCAAAAGCCGATCCCATGATGACCCGCACCGGCACGCCTCCGACATTCAATGCCGGGATATCGGCACTGGGGTAATGATGGAAAGCCGGCTCAACCTCCTCTTTGTCCTCAGGCAAAGCCAGCCATAGCTGGAGGCCATGCAAGAGGTGGTCGGTCGCTGTGACTTCCGGCCGCTCACGTTCGGAATGCACAATCCCCTTGCCGGCCACCATCAGGTTGATGTCGCCCGGGCGAATCGGCTGGACGCTCCCGAGCGAGTCCCGGTGGAGAATTTCGCCCTCGAACAGATACGTCACGGTAGCAAGGTTGATGTGGGGATGGGGGCGCACATTGATGCCGGATCCCGCAGGAAAACGGGCCGGCCCCATATGGTCAAAAAAGATCCACGGGCCGACCATCTGGCGTTCCCGTGTCGGCAGGACGCGTCTCACGGAAAAGCCGCCAAGGTCTCTGTCCCTGGGCTGGATCATCAGTTCGATTGCGTCACAGGAGCTGTCGACGGTGCAGTCGGCCGTCACCGTATTGCTGAGATTGCTCATGTTTAGCCTCGGGCTTGAGTAAACCGGGAAGCAACACGAAGGTGGCTTCTGTTACTAAACATAGCGGAAAGAAAGCGGGGGCAGTAGCGAAACATCATGAACACAGCGTTCTATGGATGAGACGCTTCAGGTTCGGCCTTTTAACATCCTGTAGCGGTACGGTTGGCTTGCACGCTCAAACCGGGACTCCGGGAAGGCCCCGAACTCCGTCAAGGGAAAAGAGCCAGTAGGGCCAGCCCTTGGGGCCGGCCCTACTGGCCTGTCTATCAGGCCCTGGCCTTGGTGTACTTCAGTCTTCTGGCGTCATCCGCCAGTCCCTTGTACAGACTGATGCACATCAGTATCAGGATGACGGCAAACGGCAGTCCCGCCGTAACCGCCCCCGCCTGGAGGGCCTTCAGGGCCTCGGAGCCGCCGCCATACAGGAGCGCGGCTGCAATCAGGCCTTCCAGCGTGGCCCAGAAGACACGCTGGGCGACGGGAACATCTTCCTTACCGCCGGCCGTAATGCCATCGATCACCAGGGATCCCGAATCCGAAGACGTGACGAAGAAGACCATAACCAGCACGATAGCCAGGAACGAGATGAATGATGTCATTGGCATGCTTTCCATCATCTGGAACATCGCCAGGGGGACTTCCGTCAGTCCCTGAGCCAAGGCACCGGTGCCGGCCTGGATCTCGTCGATGGCATTGCCGCCAAACGCAGTCACCCAGACGCCACAGACAATCGTAGGAACCACCAGCACGGCCAGCATGAATTCACGCACGGTCCGGCCTTTGGACACCCGGGCGATGAACATGCCGACAAACGGCGACCAGGAAATCCACCAGGCCCAGTAGAAAACCGTCCAGCCGTGGAACCAGGATTCATCCTCACGCCCGACCCAGTTGCTCAGCGGGCCAATGTTCTTGATGTATGAGCCGAACAGTTCAAGCAGGTTGGAGAAGAAGCCGGTAATGGAACCCAGCGCAATCACCGCGCCCAGGAGAATGAAGGCGATGATCATGTTGATGTTGCTGAGCAGTTTGACACCGCCTTCCAGACCACGGACGACGGAGAAAATGGCGATCGATGTGATGAACGCGATCAGGGCGATCTGGGTTCCGATACCATTCTCCACAATGCCCAGATAGGCCAGACCACTGGCCGCCTGTTGAGCCCCCAGGCCCAGTGACGTTGCGAGACCAAAAATCGTGGCCAGTACCGCCACGATATCAATGGCGTCCCCGATGGGCCCCCAGGTACGACTGCCAAGAATCGGATAGAACGCCGAACGCACGGTCAGGGGCAAGCCCTTGTTATAGGCAAAGAAGGCCAGGGACAGACCGACAATCCCGTACATCGCCCAAGGATGAAGACCCCAGTGGAACATCGTGGCCCCCAAAGCCAGGGATTTGCCTTCTGGTGTGAGGGCCTGGACGCCCAGTGGGGTACCATACCAGTCGGTATAGTAGGCAACCGGTTCAGCCACGCTCCAGAACATCAGGCCGATACCCATGCCCGCGGCGAACAGCATGGCAAACCAGGACATCGTGGAAAATTCCGGTTTGGCACTCTCGCCGCCAATGCGAATCTTACCGACCGGCAGGAAGATCAATGCAAGACAGAAGATGACGAACAGGTTACCGCCCGCCATGAACAGCCAGTCAAAATGGGCAATGGCCCAGTTTCGAGCGTCAAGCAACATGCCATTGGCCGCTTCCGGGGCCAGCAAGGTGCCGATAACAAAGATAAGGATCAGGACGGCACTGATACCAAATACCGGGTTATGGATATCAAATCCGGCAATTTGGACGTTATCCTGCCCGATCTGGTAGTCGACGTTGTCATAGCGACTGCCGACTTCGACCGCAGGTTTTGCGCGTTCGGTCATGGGGGGATTCTCCGAGTGCTTCGTTATTATTGACTTCTAGTGGAACCGGAATTCATCTCGAATAAGCCCTGCGTGGCCTGAGTTTAGGGGTCGCAGCGACTATGGGGCATCAGCTGATCCGATCTGTTCCGGGTATCAGTGATGTTATGGAATTGGGGACCGGTACAGATTCCCAACTGCGACATGGAAGGGAGGTTGCGTGTCTTAAAACGGCAACTGCAAATTTCGGGTGCGGCGCGTTATCCAGTGTCCCGTTTTGTTAATTCGCTGACCTACTGCGTACCGCTGGCGCCTCTGGCCAAGGCGCCAGTCCGCCGGTGTGGTGGTTACACATCAAGGGCTGGCAACGCCGGTCCACAGGCACCGGAGGTGCGCCCTTCGGGAGTGCCTGAACGGGACACTAGCGCACCACACCTTCCGAAATCAGCAGGTCCATGATGGCCGTTGCTTTTTCCAAGTCTGTTCCATCCCTGAGAACGGAACCGCCCTGCCCCTGGGGCTTGGCCGTAGCCGCCTTGAAGCGATCGGCCGCGGATTTGGCCTTTGCAACGTGCAGGCGCTTGGGTCGGGGTTTGGCCGGGTGGGACTCCCATTCCAGACGGGCCTGGTCAACCGGGGCATCGATGACTTCGTCGACCAGCTTACCGCGCCGGGCCGCTCCAAAGGCATACTGCCGGGCCTCGGCGGCCGCGTTGTCGACCGTTGCGATGAACGGCAGTGGAACCCTCAACAGCCGGCGCTGACCGCGAGGCAGGGCTTGCAGGACCTCCGCCTTGCCACCTTCCACCTTCTGGATGTCGGCGATGTGCGACACCAGCGGCCACCCCAGGTGCTCGGCCAGCAGGTACGGCACCATGCCCGATGCCTCGCCCTGCTCTGCATGGATGCCCGTCAGGACGATGTCCAAATCCGTCCCTTTCAGGTGGTCAACGAGCACCGGTACGGCATCGGCATTTTCATCGGCGTTAAGCAGCGTGATTTCCGGCAGGCCCATCCCCAGGTACTGGCCCAGACCGCTGTCACGGTGGCCGGTCCCGACGTGGATGACCCTGGCCGCCCGGCCGGTCATTTTGAGAGCCAGTTCAACCGCGCGAGCATCCTGGCTGGCCCGGCGGGAACGGCCCGACTTGGGGTGTTGCCCGTTGGACACCAGGGAGGCTACTTTCAGGTCGGAATCAGGCCACATGGCGCGCCTCCTCTGTCAAATCAATGGCTGCGTCTCCGGTACCGCCCTGGCGGGCTTCGGCCAGGCGTAGCAGTTCCCCGAGAATGGCCTGGCTATCCCCGATGACGCTGAGGTCGGCCCGTTTGATCATGTCGCAACTGTCGTCGAGGTTGATGGCGACAACCTTGTCGCATTGACCGATCCCCTGTAGATGCTGGATGGCGCCGGAGATCCCGATGGCCACGTACACCCGGGCAGTCACCCAGGTCCCGGTGGCCCCCACCTGTCGGTTGCGGGGCATATGACCATCGTCTACCGCCACCCGGCTGGCCCCTTCGGTGGCGCCCAGCGCTGTTGCAACTGCGTGGAATTGATCCCAGTCCCGGATACCGTTGCCTGCGGACAGGATAAACTCGGCTTCACCGAGCGCGATCTTGCTCGGATCCACGTCCACCTGGCCGAGATCCTCGATCAGCGCACTGACCTCAGGAATCGACGCCAGCTCTATCGGCCTGGCTTCGTGCCGTGTTTCGTCGACGGGCAAGGCACATTCCTCGGCCAGCAGCAGGACCCGCGCCGTGGGACGATGCCAGTCCGTCAGTTGGCTGCCGCCACGACACACCGTCTGCTGTGCATCCACCTTCCAGGCGTGGACCGCAGGCCGCTCGCCCAACCGGGCCGCCAGGCGCGAGCCCAGATCGGCGCCGCCGTGGATCGAATCCGGGAACAGCCAGAAGCGCGGTGACAATTCGGCTTCAACGGCTTCCAGCACCGCCAGTTTATGCTCCGGGCAGTAGCCGGAAAGCGACTGCCCCTGGAGTTCGGTCAGGGAGACCAACCGGTCGGCACCGGCAGCTTCAAAGTTGGCCTCGCGGGCTTCACCCAAGGCAACCGCCACCACGGCGCCCTGCTCTTCGGACCCCTTGGCCAGTATCCGGGCCTGTCCGAGGATGTCCCTGTCGTGGCTGCTGAGACGACCGGCGACCAGGTCCACCACAACGGCCACGTAGAAATCAGGATGCTCGACCCGGTGCAGCGGCAGTTCCACCTCGGTACTGGCGGAACGGCCCCGGGCACCCGACGACAGGCCCGAAGCGCCGCCGGACAGGCCCGCGCTGCGATCAATACGCTTGATGCCCTGGGGGCCGATGAAGCCCACCGCATGCGGATTCTTTCGCAACAGACCGGTTGGACCACGTGTCGGCCCGCTGTGCGCCGCCACCAGCACGTCGTGCTCCGGATGCAGGCGGTTACGCAGGATCCATTCCGCTCGGGGATCACGTCTTGGAGCTTCGCTCATCAGTGCACCTCCTCAGCCAGGGACGGCCCGGCCGTCGCCGTCGAAGCCGGCGTCGCGTCCACGACCAGACCGTCCGCAACCAGTTCTGCCAGGTCCCGGATCTCGGGCCGGGGTTCGACCACCCCTTCGAGCATGGCCGTGCACTGCTGGCAAGCCACAGCAATGGTCTCCGCCTCTACCTTGCGAGCATCATCAACCCGCATGTCGGCAATACGGTGTTCACCCGGAATGTCTGTAATCGGGGCACCGCCACCGCCGCCGCAGCAGCGTGAACGGTAACCCGAACGCTCCATTTCGCTGACCTGGATGCCCAGCGCTGCCAGCAACGCACGGGGGGACTCGTATTCACCGTTGTAACGCCCGAGATAACAGGGGTCGTGATAGGTGACGGTGCCGCCCTTGAACCGGTCCAGGTTAATGCGGCCCTGTTCGACCAGTTCGTTGATGAACGTGCTGTGGTGCATTACGTCGTAGTGGCCGCCGAAGTCGCCGTACTCGTTCTTGAGCACGTGGAACGCGTGGGGGTCGGTGGTCACGATCCGTGTAAAACGGTATTTGCTCAGCGTCGCAATATTGTGCCGGGCCAGGGTCTGGAAGGTGGCATCGTCACCGAGGCGTCGGGCCACGTCTCCGGAATCACACTCTTCGTTACCGAGCACCGCAAAATCCACGTTGGCCGCTTTCAGGATCTTCACGAAGGCACGCAGGATCCTTTGACTGCGCATGTCGAAGCAGCCGTCGCTCACCCAGAACAGCACCTCGGCTTCCTGTTTGTCGGCCATCAACGGCAACGCCAGGTCGGCCGCCCAGTTCATCCGGCTGTTGGGCTCGTAGCCGCCGGGATTGTCGGTGGCGATCAGGTTGTCGAGGACCTCGGCGCCCTTGTTCGGTGTTTCGCCGCGTTCCAGCGTCAGGTGTCGGCGCATATCGACGATGGCATCGACATGCTCGATCATCATCGGGCATTCCTCGACACAGGCCCGGCAGGTCGTGCAGGACCAGAGCGTCTCGGCACTGACCAGTCCGTCGACGATCGGCTGATGCGGGTTGCCCTGGGCCTGCCCCACGTCGCGTCCCGGGTACGGGCTGCCGGCATAGTGGGCATCGCTTCCGCCGGCGAGACCCACCACCATGTCCTGAATCAGCTTCTTCGGGTTCAACGGCTGGCCTGCCGCGAAGGCCGGACAAACGGCTTCGCATCGACCGCACTGGACACAGGCGTCAAAGCCCAGCAACTGGTTCCACTTGAAATCCGACGGCTTGGCGACGCCCAGCATGCCGTCCAGATCGACCGGTTTGAGGCCGGTTGAACGTCCACCGCCAAAGCGTTCCGGGCGGCGATGGAAGGCCAGGTGCAGGGCGCCGGCAAAGGCATGCTTCATGGGGCCGCCCCAGCCCATGCCGAACAGCAACTCGGCCAGCCCCAGGGTAACGCCGATCAACAGCACACCGGTGAGCACCCAATGGCCGAAGTTTTCCGGGAGCAGGTCGGATGCCAGCAGTGTCAGCAGGAAGAAGGATACCGAGAACGTCAGCAGGCTTTTCGGCAACCGCATCCACGGTCCCTTTGACAGGCGGGCCGGTGGGTTGCGGCGGCGCCGATAGACGAAGACGGCGCCGGTAAACATGATGACGGTAGCCGCCAGCAGCGGAATGGTGAGCCAGCGGCTATCCAGCCCGAACACATGCACCGGGATGATCAGCAGCATGGACAGCACGAACCCACCGGCCGTGGCGACGTGGGTGTTGGACATCACCTTGTCACGGGCCACCACATGGTGCAGGTCGACCAGGTAGCGGCGCGGCATGGCCATGAGCCCGGCGATCAGACTGACCGGTTCGGGCCGACCCGCCCGCCACAGGAGAATGCGGCGAAGCGCTCCGATCGCGAACAGGCCGAGCGCGGTGATCACCAACGCGGGAAGCAGCCATTCAGGAAGCATGGGATACCTCACTGGATCGAACGTGGGTTAGGGAACCTCCGAATCGGGAGGTTCCTAAAGGTCCTTGCACAGCCGGAGCGCATCATAGATCGCCGCGTGCGTGTTCCGCTGGGAGACGCAATCCCCCAGACGCCACAGGATCATGCCGCTGTCCGCTTCTTTCAGGACCGGCTGCGCCTGGCAGGCGTACAGGGCTTCCACGTCGATCTGCCCCTTGTTGATCGATTCCGATTTCAACGCGTAGTACAACTCTTCGTTGGGCCGCGTTCCGTTCTCGATCACCACCTGGTCCACCACCCGTTCCTCGCGGCTGCCGGTGTACTCGTTCTCCAGGACAGCGATCTTCTTGTCCCCCTCGGCGTAGACTTTCTCCAGAATCAGGTCCGAGCTCATGATCACTTCGTGCTCGTACAGGCTGCGGTAGTAGGTTGGGAACGTGGTGCCCCCGATGCCGACGCCAGGCTTGATGTCATCGGTGACCAGCTCCACCTGGGCGCCTTTCGACGCGAGGTAGTCCGCAGCCGACATGCCCGAGAATTCGCAGATGGTGTCGTAGACCAGCACATTCTTGCCGGGCTCCACCTGTCCGCTGAGGATGTCCCAGGAGGATACCACCAGACCATCGTCGTGTCCCCATTCGGGATTCTGTTCCATAAATGGAATACCGCCGGTCGCCAGGATGCAGATGTCCGGCTGGAAATCACGCACTACCGAAGCGTCCGCGGCGGTGTTGAAGCGCAGGTCCACTCCGAGTCGATCCAGCTCCAGCGCGTACCAGCGGGTGATGCCCGCAATCTGGTCCCGTTGGGGCGCCCTGGCGGCCAGGGTGATCTGGCCACCCAGTTCGCCGGCTTTCTCGACCAGGGTGACATTGTGGCCACGCTCGGCCGCGACGCGTGCCGCTTCCATACCGCCCGGGCCGCCACCGATCACCAGCACCTTGCGAACGGGTCCTTCGGTTTTCTCGATGATGTGGGGCAGTCCCAGGTGTTCACGGGACGTCGCCGCGTTCTGGATACAGAGAACATCGAGGCCCTGGTATTGGCGATCGATGCAATAGTTGGCCCCGACACATTGCCGGATCTGGTCCACCTGGTTCATCTTGATTTTCGCAATCAGGTGCGGATCGGCGATGTGCGCCCGGGTCATGCCAACAAAGTCGACATACCCTTCCTGCAGAATCCGTTCAGCCTGGTTCGGATCCTTGATGTTCTGGGCGTGGATAACCGGCACATCGACCACTTCCTTGATGCCGGCCGCCAGGTGCAGGAACGGCTCCGGCGGAAAGGACATATTGGGAATGACGTTGGCGAGGGTGTTGTGGGTGTCACAGCCGGAACCGACCACCCCGAAGAAATCCAGCAGCCCGGTGTCGTTGTAATACTTCGCGATCTGCTTCATGTCGTCATGGTTCAGACCGTCCGGATGGAACTCGTCCCCACAGATACGCAGGCCCACGGCGAAGTCACGCCCCACCTCTTGCCGCACGGCTTTCAGTACTTCCATGCCGAACCGCATCCGGTTCTCGAAGGTACCGCCCCACTCGTCGGTACGCCGGTTGACCCGGGGTGACCAGAACTGGTCGATCAGGTGCTGGTGCACCGCCGACAGCTCAACACCATCCAGACCACCTTCCTTGGCTCGGCGGGCTGCCTGGGCGAAGTCGCCGATGACCCGCCAGATTTCCTCTTCCTCAATGGTCTTACAGGTGGCGCGATGCACCGGCTCACGGATCCCGGACGGTGACAACAGGTTGGGCCAGTTTTCTCCATCCCAGCGGGAGCGCCGGCCCATGTGGGTAATCTGGATCATGATCTTGCCGCCGTGCTTGTGGACGGCGTCCGCCAGGTTCTGGAAATGGGGGATGATGCGGTCGGTCGACAGGTTCACCGAGCTCCACCAGCTTTGCGGGCTATCGATCGAGACGACGCTGGAGCCACCACAGATGCAGAGGCCACATCCCCCCTTGGCCTTTTCTTCGTAATACTTGACGTAACGATCCGTCGTCATCCCGCCGTCGGTGGCATACACCTCGGCGTGGGCGGTACTGACCACCCGGTTCCTGATCGTCAACTGATTGATCTGCAACGGTCGAAAAAGCGCTTCAAATTGGGACATGGTCTCTCACCTGCTTCCTCCGCGGCGATGCACCCGGGGGCGGCCCCCTTCAACTACGCGTGCGGGCGTCGTCAAAGGTTGTGACCGGGTAACCCCAGGGTGGCACCTTCCGCTTCCGGAACCTCTTTCTAGTTGATGGCCTCGAGGGTCTGCTTGGGCGTTACTTCAAACAGCCCGTACTCAACACCGTCTTCTGCGGCGCTCTGTGTCTGCTTTGCTTCGGTGCGGACGTCGTACCCGAGGTCCTGTGCGATCTGGTCCATGGCGCCGGCAAACCAGCCGGTAAACATGTACTCGATCTTTCGTCCGACCTTGCCGTAGTGGTAGACGAACGCAGAGTGGTCCAGGCGTACCCGGGCTTCACCACGGGCGATGTCGATGTGCTCGATCGTGAAAAGCCCCCAGCCACGCTGGGACAGGCGTTTCATGTAGTGATCGAAGACTGCCCGACCTTCCAGGCAGTGCAGGGCTGCCTCTCTCTCGCACCAGTGCCAGGCGGATTTGTAGCCCGCCTTGTAGAGAATATCGGCATAACGCTCGGGGCCGATTTCCTCTTCGATGGCTTGATGGTTGTTGATGAAGAAATGCCGCGGCACGTACAGCATGGGCAGTGCGTCGGTCGTCCAGACGCCGGTTTCTTCATCGACGTTGATGGGCATTTCGGGAGCGTGCGTCGCCATGGTTATTCCCCCCAGACCTGGTTGAGAACGCGCAGCCAGTTCTCGCCCATGATTTTCCGGGTCACTTCCTCGGAAAAACCATTGCGCAACAGCGCTGCAGTCAGATTCGGAAACTCACCGATAGTGCGGATACCCTCAGGGTTCACGATCTTGCCGAACTCGGTGAGGCTGCGGGCGTAGCCCTTGTCGTGAGTCAACCAGTCGAAGAAGGCCTTGTCCTGGCCCTGGGTAAAGTCCGTGCCGATCCCCACCTGGTCCTCACCGACGATGTCGATGACGTAGGCGATGGCCTCGATGTAGTCGTCGATGGTGGCGTCAGCCCCTCTCTTGAGGAACGGCGTGAACATGGTGACGCCCACAAAACCGCCCCGCTCGGCGATAAACCGGAGCTCGTCATCGGACTTGTTGCGCGGATGCTCCTTGAGGCCGGAGGGCAGGCAGTGGGAATAGCAGACCGGCATTTTCGACTCGAGGATGACCTCCTCGGACGTCTTGCTCCCCACATGGGACAGATCGCACATGATGCCGACGCGGTTCATCTCTGCAACCACTTCCCGGCCGAAGCCGGACAGGCCGCCGTCGCGCTCGTAACAACCGGTACCGATGAGGTTCTGGGTGTTGTAGCACATCTGCACGACACCGACCCCGAGGTCCTTGAAAATCTGGATATAACCCAACTGATCCTCAAAGGCGTGAGCGTTCTGGAACCCCATGATGATGCCGGTCTTGCCCAAATCCTTGGCCTTGCGGATATCGGCCGTGGTACGGACTTTCATGACCAGATCGCTGTTGGCCTCGATCAGCTCGTTTACCGCAACGATGTTGTCGACCGTGGCCTGGAAATCCTCCCAGACGGACACGGTGCAGTTGGCGGCCGTCAGTTGGCCTCTGTGCATATCCTCGAACAGTTCACGGCCCCATTTGGCAATAATGAGACCATCGATAACGATGGAATCCTGGTGCAATTCGGTTGCGTTCATGTTGGCACCCCGGTGACTGGTTAATTGACCATAGATGCAGTGTATCCATGGCCTATGCCGCCAAATTCACTGGAAGCGACAGTGCGAACACCAAAATCGGCAGCCAGGACCTTTACTTGTCGGAGCGCGACGCAAGACGGGAGAATCGCGGCCAACAAAAAAGGGGCCGAAGCCCCTTTTCTGGATCAAGCCAGGATCCGATCGATCAACCGGAAGCGGCCACCGCATCGCCAAACGGCAACGGATCGAACATAAAGCTGACAGCCCCGTACGACGGTTCAGCCTGCGCCAACCGTAAAGCAGCATTGGACGAGCTTGGCAACGCCTCTACCGCCGCCCCCCCGGTGGATTCCAGACGCTTGAAAGACCAGACCGCGGCCCGCTCTTCCTTGGGAGAAACCCCAATGTACTTGCGGTAACAGCGGCTGAAATGGGGCGCCGACACGAAACCACACATGGAAGCGACTTCGATGATCGAGTACGTGGTCTGCTTGAGCAGTTGCCGCGCCCGGTCGAGTCGCAACTTCAGGTAGTAACGTGAGGGAGTACAATTGAAGTGCTTGAGGAAGAGACGCTCCAACTGCCGCCGGGAAATGCCGACGAAGCTGGCGAGTTCCTCAAGCTCGATGGGCTCCTCGATGTTGGCATCCATCAGTTCGGTGACCTCTGCCAGCTTGGGCTGGGCGGTCACCAGCAGCCGCCGCAGGGGGGTGCGCTGGGTTTCGTTATCCGGACGCACCCGGTCACAGACAAACATGTCGCAGATGGCATTGGCCAGGGCCTTGCCATGCTGGCGCGTGATCATGCTGAGCATCATGTCCATCGGCACACTGCCGCCCGTACAGGTCATGCGGTCCCTGTCAAGCGTGTACAGATGGTTCGTGCATTGTACCCGCGGGAAGCGCTCCTGCAGCGAAGCAAGACACTCCCAGTGAGCACTGCAATTGTACCCATCAAGCAAGCCGCCGCTTGCCAGGACATAGGCGCCGGTGCACACCGCACCAAGCAGGACCTTTTTCTGTGCCTGGACCTGGAGCCAGTGCACTTCCTTGGAACCGAAGCTGCGGGTGATATCGACACCCCCAACCACAATGACAATGTCGAACGCCTTTCGTTCTTCAATGGATCCATCCGGAGAGATTGAAATGCCGTCGCTGGCTTTCACCGCTTGGCCATCCCGGGACAGTAGCTGCCATGCATAAAGCTCTTTACTGGTCAACTGGTTAGCCATGCGCAACGGATCAATCGCCGACGCCAGGGCAACCAGAGTGAAGTTGTTGATTAGCAGAAAACCAACCCGGTACGGTTCTTTACCAACTGTTTTCTCTTGAGAAACAGCATTCTCTCTCATCGATTAACCCCTCATTACTGTCATTCTTACGGTCCCTTTGGTCAGCGGGGGCCGAACGGAGCTCGGGTCGACTAACCACTTTTTTCGCCCTGGCGGATCTGCGGATGACGAAGTCACACCTGGGGCGCTCCCTGAATCTCTCGTGCGAGTCATGAGAATGCTGCCGGCGTCCGTATAGCCGCCTGGGCACTCTCAGCCTCGATTCTTGTTAGCAGTTTCTGTTCCAGCTTTCGCCAGTCGTATTGGTACTTATGCGACGATTTGCCGCGCTGGATTAGCGAACATATTACGACCAGCAACGAGCACGCAACAGTTCAAAAGCGTCGCATTGACTGGTATTTATGACCTAAAAGCGACACAGGGGTTGCAGAACCGTCGACAACGCCGACGGCCCGCAAAAGGCAAGAGGGGGCTGGCTAGACCAAGGTCTAACCAACAGCTATCCGTCGATACACAGATCGGACAGCGGAGTACTGCAGCAGGAAAGGATATAGCCCTCACTCAGATCTTCTTCAGTGATACCACCGTTGTGCCGGATATCCACCTCGCCCGAGGTCTTCATCACCTTACAAGTGCCGCAGATTCCAACACCGCAGGCCTTCGGAATATTCAGCCCCAGCCGGCTGGCAGCGGCATGAACGGTTTCGCCGGGCAGCACCTGGATGCTCATGCCGGACGCCTGGAAATCAACGGTGAAGGTATCCGCATCCTTGATTTCCTCGGCCTGCTTGACTGCGAGCTCGGCCTGTTCGAGAGCATCCTGGCTGGCACCTTCGGGTGTGGCTCCGAACGATTCCTCATGGTAGTAATCCATGTCGAACCCGTTCTCGATCAGGAGATTCTTGACCGCTCGCATATAGGGCGTCGGGCCGCAGCAGAAAATTCGCCGCCCCATGAAGTCCGGCGCCACCATTCTCAGTTTGGCCTCGTCCAAAAAGCCCCGGTAGCCATTCCATGCCTGCCCGATCTCGGTGCGCTCGCAGATGATGCTGAGATTTAAATTGGGGACCCGCGAGCACATGTGCTCGAGCTCCCGCCCGAAGATGATGTCCTTGGGCGTACGGGCGCTGTGAATGAACGTAATATCGACATCGGCATTGGTATCGAAGAACCATCGCGCCATCGACATCATGGGCGTGATGCCCACTCCGCCTGAGAGGAGCAGCACCTTTTCGGAGGAGTGATCGATGCAGTTGAAGTTGCCTACCGGCCCGTGGACCGCCAGCTCATCATTTTCCTTGAGATTGTCGTGCAGCCAGTTGGAAACGTAGCCGCCCGGCACCCTCTTCACGGTAATGGAGAAGCTGTAAGGCACAGAGGGCGAACTTGAGATCGTGTAGGAACGCATGACTTGTTCACCCTCAATGTCCAACTCAAGGGTGACGAACTGTCCCGGCTTAAAGAAGAACATGATGGACTGCTCAGCGTTAAAGCAGAACGTCTTCACGTCCCATGTTTCCTGGATAACCCGGACACATCGGACCAGGTGACGGCCATTCGCCCACACCCGGGTGTTGAGCGCGTGGAACTGGGTAGAGGGATCAGTGGCTTCGGTAACACTGGTCATGGATCGTATCTCCAACATCGATGAATGGCACCCGTGGTTGGCTGCAAATTCATTTTGGGGAAATCCGGGCCCCTCAGGTTAGCCATTTACGACATGAACTTGATCAACTTCTCCAACCTCTGCCCCGCCCCTCCCCTCCGCCCCGTGACGGAGTCGAATAAATAGCGGACGATGTCGTAAACGGACAACTGACGTAGACACCTCCATTCGAGAATGGACTACCGACATTCCCGCGCCGGGGGCATACCACGGCACGTGCTGAGTTCCACCAGATTGAGGAAACACCGCAATGACCGAACACGACCTGCTCAACATGAAGTACAGCAATATCGAGGATGCCCGGCGGGATATGGATCATACGCTGAATGAACGCTCCCGTCAGCTTTCCCTGCCCCAAGCGCTTTATAACGACCCCTTCCTCTTCCGCATTGACATGGAAGAAGTCTTCATGAAGGAATGGCTATTCGTAGGCATGACGTGCGAGGTCCCCAAACCCGGCGCGTACATGACCGTCGAGATCGGCCAGAATCCGGTGTTGATCGTCCGGGACCGGGACAATCAGGTGCGGGCCTTCCATAACGTCTGCCGCCACCGGGGATCGCGCGTCTGTACCGCGAATAAAGGGCTGGTTGCCAACCTCACCTGCCCCTACCACCAGTGGACCTACGACCTGAAAGGCAACCTGCTCTATGCCGGCACGGAAATGGGCGACAACTTCGACAAGAGCGAATTCGGCCTGAAACCGGCTCATTGCGAGACTGCCGGTGGGTTTATCTATGTCTGCCTCGCCGAAGGCGAGCCCCCCGAGATCGACGACTACCTGACGGCACTGGATTCCTACATGGATCCCTACGACATGGAAAACGCCAAGGTGGCCGCCGAGTCGACACTCGAAGAGAATGCCAACTGGAAGCTGGTCATCGAGAACAACCGGGAATGCTATCACTGCTCCGGCTCCCATCCCGAGTTACTGCGGACGCTACTGGAGTGGGACGATACCACCGACCCCCGGGCAACCCCCGAGTTCAAGGAGTATTACGCACGCCAGGCCGCAGAATGGGACCGCGAGGGTATCCCCCACAAGCATGTTGAGTTCGGCCTGCAGAACCGGATCGTCCGGATGCCGTTAAAGGAAGGCACGGCGGTCATGACCATGGATGGCAAGCCAGCCTGTAGCAAGAAGCTGGGACGCATCCAGAACCAGAACCTGGGCTCAATGCGGATTCTCCACCTCCCCAACTCCTGGAACCACATGCAGAGCGATCACGTGATCGTGTTCATGGTGCAACCGGTATCGGCGCAGAAGACTCTGGTGACGACCAAATGGCTGGTTCACAAGGATGCCGTCGAGGGTGTGGACTATGACGTCAGCCGCCTGCGCTATGTCTGGGACCAGACCAACAAGCAGGACCGGGAACTGGCCGAACAGAACCAGCGGGGCATCAACTCCACCGCCTATCAGCCCGGGCCCTACTCCGAAACCTATGAGTTCGGGGTCATCAATTTCCTGGACTGGTATGCCGAGACTGTCCTGAAGAACCTGACTCGCCACAACCTCTAAATACTCCGATCACAAGCGCGCCGGCGGCGACAGTCCCGGCGCGCATCAGTCCTGACGCCGGAGTGGAGCAACAGCCCCGCGCCCGGAGAACGACCCCACCCAGCAGATCAACCGAACTCTCCGCTTGCGGCGATGAGATTCACCCCTGTCTTCCTATCGGCCAGGCGCTGATCGACACGCTCCACCGTAGCGTTGCAGCTCTACATCACATCAAGCATGGTTCGCTCCGATTACCCGTAGGGCGAGCTTTGAAGACTGCATCGGCTGCGATGCGATTCCTGACCGGATACCGCCCAGACCATTCCCGGCGAGCCACGCCTTGCGGCTACACTTTCCAGAACATGCGGAGTTGATCAGAGGCACCCTGGTTCCATATCCGCTGCCGGAGCAACGAAGGGCGTCCGCTGAATCGGTACAAGGGACTGCGATTGGAAAGTCATTTCCCTCTGCCCGTTGCGCACGCGACAGAACAGGTCATGGTTCTTTTTTTTGGGGGGGGGGAGTATCGGATACATCATCGGCTCCCATGCTGACGCATGGGAGCCGATGAATGAGCACTGGTTGGGACTTAATCAGGCCGCAACTGAAGCGTGCGGATCAATGACAAACTTCTTGGCGGCGCCGCCGTCGAAGTCTGCATAGCCCTTGGGCGCCTGGTCGAGGCTGATCATCTGCACATTGACGGCGTCGGCAATGGCAACGCGCTCGAACAGGATGGCCTGCATCAACTGACGATGGTATTGCATGACCGGGCACTGGCCTGTGTGGAAGGAGTGGGACTTCGCCCAGCCAAGGCCGAAGCGCATGCTAAGCGAACCCTTCTGGGCCGCCGCTTCCGCCGCGCCGGGATCTTCCGTCACGTACAGGCCGGGAATGCCGATTTCACCGCCGGCCCGGGTGACCTGCATGGCGGAGTTCAGCACGGTGGCAGGCTGTTCATGGTGGTGGTCATGGCCACAAGCGTGCGCCTCAAAGCCCACACAATCCACGAAGCAGTCCACTTCCGGCTCACCCAGGATCGCTTCAAGCAGTTCCGGCAGCTCGGCATCCTGCTTCAGGTCGATGGTTTCGCAGCCAAAGCTGCGGGCCTGTTGCAGCCGCTCGTCGATCATGTCGCCCACGATCACGCAGGCGGCACCCAGCAGGCGGGCGCTGGCAGCTGCCGCGAGGCCGACCGGCCCGGCGCCAGCAATATAGACGGTAGAACCCGGCCCAACGCCGGCGGTCACGCAGCCATGGAAACCGGTGGGGAAGATATCCGACAGCAGCGTCAGGTCCTTGATCTTCTCCATCGCCTGGTCGGGATCCGGGAACTTGAGCAGGTTGAAGTCGGCATAAGGCACCATGACATACTCGGCCTGGCCACCAACCCAGCCGCCCATATCGACATAACCATAGGCGGCGCCGGGGCGTGCCGGATTGACGTTCAGGCAGATGCCGGTCTTGCCTTCCTTGCAGTTGCGGCAGCGGCCACAGGCAATGTTGAACGGTACGGAGACGATATCCCCCTCACGGAGGAACTCCACATCCCGGCCGCACTCGATGATCTGGCCGGTGATTTCGTGGCCGAGCACCAAGCCCTGGGGTGCGGTCGTTCGGCCGCGAACCATGTGCTGGTCAGAACCACAGATATTGGTGGTCAGTACCTTGAGGATGACGCCGTGATCGCAGCGGCGGTTGCCGAGAGCAAGCTGCGGAAAGGCAATGGATTCAACGGAAACATGGCCGGGGCCCTGATAGACGACGCCACGGTTGGATGCATTACTGGTCATTGTATCTTCCTTCTTTAGTGGGGCTTTGTAGTGGAAGGGTGCCTTTCCTACTCTAGTTACCCTTTCAAAGAGCACATGCCTGGATACGACACATTCTTTCGCGCATTGGACATGGTGTGACCAGCCAGCTTTCTATAACCATATCGCCTCTGATGATTGTGCAACACGCCAGGATCCCCGAGTACAAGCGCCGCTTTCCCAACCGCCACAATCGTTTCAGGGAGATGTCAGAGGAGCCCATTCCAAGGTATTTTGCCGTCGGTGCCGGCCGACGGTTCCGGCCATTTCCCGCGGATTCCCGGAAATGGACCGTTGTCCGCCGGCGCTGTGCTATATTAATATCTTACTGATTAGCCAATAAAAATACGGTACACGCAACCTTCTTACGCGGCCGGCCCGGGCCCGGCGTCATACTGGAAACGACCATGGTGCAAGACCACTCCGTTGATACCCCGGCGCCCTTATCTCCCTGGGCCACCGGGATCGAAAAGCCGCTACGCATCGCCTTCATCCTGCGGGAACACTTCTCCATGGTCGCGTTTACGGCGGCAGTCGATACCCTCGTCACTACCAATCTGGTGACGCCCGATCCGGTGTTTGAGCACTTAACGGTCGGGGTGTCTTCTGGCACCGTTCTCAGTGATCTGGGCATTGAAGTCTCAACCAGTACGACGCTGGAAAATCTCAGGCTCGATTCGGGCCGGATCGACATGCTGGTCGTCTGCGGTGGCTATCGAAGCCCGCTTGAAGTCGCGCCCCGACTTCTGCACACCCTGAAGACGGCAGAGCATCAGGGTATCCGAATCGCCGGTTTATGGAACGGTGGCATTGCGATGGCTCAAGCCGGTCTGCTGAACGGCCGGGAATGCGCGTTGCATCCGGACAACCATGCTTACGTGAAGGAGCATTTCCCGACCATCAGCGTATCGACCAATGCGTATGTGATCGACGGCGCCTACGCCACCTGCGCCGGCCCGGTCAGTACGCTGGAAATGATGCTGAAACTGATCGGCCAGATGCTGCATAACGCCCACATCGTCCGTGCCGTCCGGGAGATTCTGAGCTGCGACCAGGTGGCTGAGCAGGTCGGCCCGATGCCATTGAACGTGGGCGATGATCCAACCTTCCCCCCGGCGCTGCAAACGCTGTTGGCCCTGATGCGCGCCAACATCGAGGAACCCCTGTCCCTGGCCGAACTGGCCGAGTGCGCCGATATCTCGAGGCGCCAGATGGAACGCCTGTTCCAGACTCACCTGGACACCTCACCATCACGCCATTACCTGGAGCTCAGACTGGTCCACGCCCGCCGTCTGCTGCTGCAGACCAACAAGACGATCCTCGACATCGCCCTGGCAAGCGGGTTCGTCAGCAGCAGCCATTTCAGCAACTGCTTCCGGGATTACTACGGCATGGCGCCCACGGCCGCACGCCATGATCGTGACAGGGACGACACCCACTGAACCCGGCCCGCTCGCTCAACCCGCTATTGCCGCGACTTCCCTTCGCATCCTACCCATTATTCTGGCTGTCCTGTCGCAAATCCTTGTCTCCGTGTCGTGCTAGAGCAGATCGGTCCGCTGGCAAAGGCATACTATTTTTATATCACCTCACGCCTGGCTCTTCAGGTGCCTACTCACACAATAGGATTCAGGACGCATGTTCGATAAAAGCCAATCTATTGACGTTTATGACCCCACCCTCTGGGCCGCCATGCAGGACGAAGCCGCTCGTCAGGAAGACCACCTGGAACTGATCGCTTCGGAAAACTACACCAGCCCGCTGGTGATGCAGGCGCAAGGGTCCTGCCTGACCAACAAGTACGCCGAAGGGTATCCGGCCAAGCGCTACTACGGGGGTTGCGAGCATGTCGATCGCGTGGAGCAACTCGCCATCGATCGCGCCAAGGCCCTGTTCGGCGCCGATTACGCCAACGTCCAGCCGCACTCCGGATCCCAGGCCAATGCCGCTGTATACATGGCACTGCTGAATGCCGGCGATACCGTCCTCGGCATGAGTCTGGCGCATGGCGGACACCTGACCCATGGCGCCCACGTCAGCTTCTCCGGCAAGCTGTACAACGCGGTCCAGTACGGCCTCGACGAAGCCACCGGTGAAATCGATTACGACCAGGTTGAGGCACTGGCCAAGGAACATCAGCCGCGCATGATCGTTGCCGGTTTTTCGGCGTACTCACGGGTGGTCGACTGGGCCCGGTTCCGCGAGATCGCCGATCAGGTCGGCGCCTATCTGATGGTCGACATGGCGCACGTGGCCGGTCTGGTCGCCACGGGCTTCTACCCCAACCCGCTGCCCCATGCCCATGTGGTTACCACCACAACCCACAAAACCCTGAGAGGTCCCCGCGGCGGCCTGATTCTCAGCAAGGGCCAGCCTGAGCTGGAGAAAAAGTTCAACTCTGCAGTGTTCCCGGCCGGCCAGGGCGGGCCGCTGATGCACGTTATCGCTGCGAAAGCCGTCGCTTTCAAGGAAGCCTCCGAGCCGCAGTTCCACGCCTATCAGCAACAGGTGGTCATCAACGCCCGGGCCATGGCCGAGGTCTTTATTGAACGGGGCTATGACGTGGTGTCCGGCGGTACGGATAACCATCTGTTCCTGCTGAGTCTCGTCAAGCAGGGACTCACCGGCAAGGCGGCCGATGCCGCGCTGGGCGAAGCTCACATCACCGTCAACAAGAACGCGGTGCCCAACGATCCCGAATCGCCGTTTGTCACCTCGGGGCTGCGCATCGGGTCGCCCGTGGTCACCACCCGCGGTCTGGGCGAGTCGGACTGCCGCTCCCTGGCCGGCTGGATTGCCGACATCCTGGATGCCATGCAGCAGGGTGACGCGGCAGCCACCATTGGCGAAGTACGCGAGAAAGTCAGCCAGCTGTGCCGGGATTTCCCGGCCTACGGCTGATTCGGCGGATAAGCAAACGGCCGCCCTTATCGGTCTAACCTGATAGGGGCGGTGAATGCTCACAAATTTAAGAAGGACGTTGCCATGGCTATCAGTCTTTTCGATATGTTGAAGATCGGCATTGGTCCGTCCAGTTCCCACACTGTCGGCCCGATGGCCGCCGCAAGGCGCTACGTCCGGGGCCTCAGGAAGAATGGCCGGCTCACCGATGTCGCCCGTGTCGATATCCAGCTTTATGGCTCGCTCGGCGCCACCGGCAAAGGTCACGGTACCGGACCCGCCGTCCTGATGGGACTGGAAGGTCACCGTCCGGATCGGATCGATCCCGAAATGCTTCCTCCCCGGGTGGAAGCCATTCGCAATGAGGGGCGGCTCTGCCTGAACGGCGAGCACAGCATCTCGTTCAACGAAGCCGAGGACCTGACCTACCACCGCAAGGAGACGCTGCCCTATCACCCCAACGGCATGAAATTCACGGCTTTTGACGACACCGGTGCCGTGATCCGCGAGCGCACCTACTATTCGGTGGGTGGTGGATTCGTCGTGGATGAAAAAGCCGCCGGGGCCGACCGCATCGTCGAGGACAAAACGCCCCTGCCATACCGGTTCAAGAGCGGTGCCGAGCTTCTGCAGCAATGCGATACCCACAATCTCTCCATCGCCGAAGTCATGATGGCCAACGAGCAGGTCTGGCGATCCGAGTCAGAGATCCGCGAGGGAATCCTGCATATCTGGCAGGTCATGCAGGAATGCGTTCAAAACGGTATCCGCAACGAAGGCATCCTTCCTGGCGGCCTGAAAGTAAAACGCCGGGCGGCCTCGCTGTATGCCCTACTGATGGCGGCGGACCGAAAAGACCTCATCTCCCCGTCATTGAGCGCCATGGACTGGGTCAACCTGTACGCGCTGGCGGTCAATGAGGAAAACGCCGCCGGCGGGCGGATGGTCACGGCCCCGACCAACGGCGCTGCCGGCATTATTCCGGCGGTACTGCACTACTACTGGAACTGGTGTCCGGAAGCCGACGAGGAAGGCGTTATCCGCTTCCTGCTGACCGCCGCCGCCATCGGCATCCTGTTCAAGGAGAACGCCTCAATCTCCGGCGCGGAGGTGGGCTGCCAGGGCGAAGTGGGCTCGGCCTGCGCCATGGCGGCAGCCGGACTGGCCGCTGCGACGGGCGGCTCGCCACGTCAGGTTGAGAACGCCGCCGAAATTGGCATGGAGCACCACCTGGGGCTGACCTGCGATCCCATCGGGGGACTCGTCCAGGTGCCTTGCATTGAACGTAACGCCGTCGGCGCCGTCAAGGCCATCAATGCGGCCGTGATGGCGTTGCGCGGGAACGGCGAGCACTTCGTCTCGCTCGACAAGGTGATCCGCACCATGCGCGATACCGGCCGCGACATGCTCGACAAGTACAAGGAAACGTCCCGCGGTGGACTCGCCGTCAACGTGATCGAATGCTGACGCGCCCGTCTGCCAGGCATCCGCGACCGCCCCCGGAAAGCGACGGAGACTGTCGCAAATTCTAACGGGCGTGTCGCGGTCAAGCAGACGGGCTGACGGACGCAAACATACTATCTCTACATGTCAGCGCCATCGCGGGCGATCCGCCCAGAGAACCGGCGCTGGCCCCAAACAACCGAGCCAGACTTGACCACCGTCTTTATTAGGAGCCAGTCATGCAGAAATATTCCGGATTCGGGCTGCTGAAACACGCCCTGACCTATCACGAAAACTGGCAACGTGTCTGGCGTAACCCGAAGCCCAAACGGAAGTACGACGTCATTATCGTTGGTGGTGGTGGTCATGGTCTGGCAACCGCGTACTACCTGGCCAAAGAGCATGGCATCACCAACGTGGCCGTGGTCGAGAAAGGCTACCTGGGCGGCGGTAACACCGCCCGTAACACCACGATCGTACGTTCAAACTACCTGTGGGACGAGGCCGCCCTGCTCTACGAGCACGCCATGAAGCTCTGGGAAGGACTTTCCCAGGATCTCAACTACAACCTGATGTTCTCCCAGCGCGGCGTGCTGAACCTGGGCCACACCCTGCAGGATATGCGCGACATTCAGCGCCGGGTCAACGCCAATCGCCTCAACGGCATCGACAGTGTGGCGCTGGACACCCAGGGCGTGCAGGAAATCGTACCCATCATGGACTGCTCCGCGAACCGTCGTTACCCCGTTCTCGGGGCGTCCTGGCAGCCGCGCGCCGGTGTCGCCCGGCATGACGCCGTGGCCTGGGGCTTTGCCCGCGCCGCCGACGCCATGGGCGTGGATCTGATCCAACAGTGTGAAGTCACTGACATCATCACCGAGGACGGCGCCGCCGTCGGTGTCGAAACCAAGCAGCATGGCGTACTTCGCGGCGACCGCATCGGCTGTGTCGTGGCCGGCAACTCCGGCGTGCTGGCCAAGATGGCCGGTTTCGAGCTGCCGGTGGAGTCGCATCCCCTGCAGGCACTCGTCTCGGAGCCGATCCGTCCGATCCTGGATACCGTGGTTATGTCGAATCACGTACACGGCTACATCTCCCAGTCCGACAAGGGCGACCTGGTTATCGGTGCCGGTATCGACGGCTACAACGGCTACGGCCAGCGCGGCTCCTATCCCACGATCGAGCACACGCTCCAGGCCATCGTGGAAATGTTCCCGATCTTCAGCCGGGTCCGGATGAATCGCCAGTGGGGCGGCATCGTGGATACCTGCCCGGATGCGTGCCCGATCATTTCCGACACACCGGTCGACAACCTTTTCTTCAACTGCGGATGGGGTACCGGTGGCTTCAAGGCAACACCCGGCTCAGGCCATGTCTTTGCCGCCACCCTGGCCAAGGGCAAGGCCCACGAACTGGCCAAACCCTTCTCCATGTTCCGCTTCCACAACGGCGCACTGATCGACGAACACGGCGCTGCGGGCGTCGCCCACTAACGGAGGACATTCCATGTTTTATATTTACTGTCCCTACTGCGGCGAGCACCGGGAAGAAGAGGAATTTCATGCCAAGGGCCAGGCCCATCTGGCACGCCCGAAGGATCCGGATGCCTGTAGCGACGAGGAATGGGGGAACTTCCTCTACTTCCGCCCGAATCCCCGCGGCCTGTATCACGAGCTCTGGGTCCATGCGATAGGCTGTCGCAAGTTCTTCAACATCGCGCGCGATACCCAGACCTACGAAATCCTGGAAACCTATCGGATTGGCGAATCACCGAAACTGTCCCAATCCACCGATCAACAGCAGTCCTGAGAGGCGAACCATGACACAATCCAACCGTCTCCCGCGCGGCGGCCGTATCGACCGCAGCCGTCCGCTGACATTCAAGTTCAATGGGCAAACCTATCAGGGCTTCGCTGGCGACTCCCTGGCCTCGGCACTGCTCGCCAACGGGGTCGATGTGATCGGCCGCAGCTTCAAGTACAGCCGTCCGCGCGGCATCATCGCGGCCGGAGCGGAAGAGCCGAACGCCGTCTTCCAGCTCGGTGCCACCGAAGCCACCCAGACACCCAACGTCCGGGCAACGCAGCAGGAACTGTTCGACGGACTGGTCAGCCAGCCGACCAGCGGCTGGCCCAACCTCAACTTCGACTTCATGGGCCTGATGGGAACCATTCTTGGACGGATGCTACCGCCCGGGTTCTACTACAAGACCTTCATGTTCCCCCAGGCGGCCTGGGACACGTACGAGAAGTACATCCGCAAAGCCGCCGGACTGGGTCGTTCGCCCCGCGAGCCGGACGTCGATATCTACGACCACCTGAACCAGCACACCGACGTCCTGATCGTCGGTGCCGGCCCGGCCGGTCTTGCTGCGGCGCTTTCCGCGGCACGCTCGGGTGCCCGTGTCATTCTCGCCGACGAGCAGGCTGAAATGGGTGGATCGCTGCTGGACGGCGGCTATACCCTGGACGGCCAGCCGGCGGCAGAATGGCTGAAGGCGACACTCGACGAGTTGGCACGCTATGACAACGTCCTGCTGCTGCCCCGCTCGACCGTCAATGGCTATCACGACCATAACTTCCTGACGATCCATGAACGGCGCACAGACCACATCGGCGATCGCGCACCTGCCAACCATTCGCGCCAGCGTCTGCATCGGGTTCGTGCCAAGTGGGTCGTCCTGGCCACCGGCGCCCACGAGCGTCCGCTGGTGTATGGCAACAACGATCTTCCGGGCTGCATGCTCGCCTCGGCTGTATCGACCTATATCAACCGCTACGCGGTCGTTCCGGGCAATCGCCTGGTGCTGATGACCACCAACGACAATGCCTACCGTACTGCCTTCGACTGGCAGGATGCGGGGCGTGAGGTCGTGGCGATCGTCGATACCCGCCAGGGCGCCGCCGGTGCCTGGCAGGAGGAAGCACGCCGCCGGGGTATCAAGGTGTTGACCGGCCATGCGGTGATTGAAGCGCGGGGACGCAAGCGGGTGCAGGGTGCCGTGGTCAGCGGGCTTAGCCCCGACGGCAGTCAGGCCCTCGGCAGCGACCAGGTCCTGGTTTGCGATACGCTCGCGACGTCCGGCGGCTGGAGTCCGGCCGTCCACCTGTCCTGCCACACCGGCAGCCGTCCGATCTGGGACGACGAAGTGATTGGCTTCGTGCCGGGCAAAACCGTTCAGAAACAGCTTGCGGCCGGTGCCGTGGCTGGCCGATTCGGCCTCAACGAGTGTCTCGAGGAAGGCGCCAGCCTGGGCGCCCTGGCGGCCACCAATGCTGGCTTTACAGCCGAACCGGCAGCCGTGCCCACCGCCGAGTGCCGCCCGGAAACACGCCCCATGGCCCTGTTCTGTGTGCCGCACCACAAGCGCAACAGTCGTGCCCCCAAGCAGTTCGTTGATTTCCAGACAGACGTGACCGCTGCCGCGATCGAACTGGCCACCCGGGAGGGCTTCGAGTCGATCGAGCACGTCAAGCGTTACACCGCCATGGGTTTCGGTACGGACCAGGGCAAGCTTGGCAACATCAACGGCATGGCCATTGCCGCCAAGTCGCTGAACCAGACCATTTCGGAAACCGGCACGACGATTTTCCGTCCGAATTACACGCCGGTGACGTTCGGTGCCATAGCCGGTCGCCACTGCAACGACCTGTTCGACCCGATGCGCTACACCGCCATGCACGAGTGGCACGTGAAACACGGCGCCAAGTTCGAGGACGTGGGCCAGTGGAAGCGCCCCTGGTACTACCCGAAGCCGGGTGAAACCATGCAGCAGGCCCTGAACCGGGAATGCCTGGCCACCCGCGACAGCGTCGGTATCCTTGATGCGTCGACACTGGGCAAGATCGATATCCAGGGCAAAGACGCCCGGGAGTTCCTCGGCCGGGTGTACACCAATGCCTGGGCCAAGCTACCGGTCGGCAAATGCCGTTACGGTCTCATGTGCCGCGAGGACGGCATGGTGTTCGACGACGGTGTCACCTCCTGCCTGGGCGAAAACCACTTCCTGATGACCACGACGACGGGCGGTGCGGCCGGCGTCCTGGAGTGGCTGGAGCTCTACCACCAGACCGAATGGCCGGAACTGGAAGTCTACATGAACACCGTGACCGATCACTGGGCCACCATGACCATCGCAGGGCCGAACGCGCGCAAGCTGCTCTCGGAGCTGACCGATGACATCGATCTCGACCGGGACACGTTCAAGTTCATGGACTGGCGCCAGGGCACGGTAGCCGGGGTTCCGGCCCGGGTCTTCCGTATCTCCTTCACCGGCGAACTGTCCTATGAGATCAACGTCCAGGCCCATTACGGTCTGCACGTCTGGGAAAAGCTGTTCGAGCACGGTGCCAAGTATGACCTGACCCCCTACGGCACCGAGACCATGCACATCCTGCGTGCCGAAAAAGGCTTCATCATTGCCGGCCAGGATACGGACGGCTCGGTGCATCCTTACGACCTCGGCATGAGCTGGGCCGTCAAGGAAGACAAACCGTTCAGCTTCATCGGCAAACGGGGTATGAAGCGGGAAGACTGTGTGCGGACCGATCGCAAGCAACTGGTCGGCCTGAAGACCCTCGACCCGGGCATCGTCCTGCCGGAGGGGGCCCAGGCGGTCGACGACCCGAACCAGCCCAAGCCGATGAAAATGCTGGGACACATCACCTCCAGCTACTACAGCGCCAACCTGGAGCGCTCAATCGCCATGGGACTGATCCGCAACGGCCACAACCGTGAAGGCGATATCGTCTACTACCCACTGGAGAACGGCCGCGTCGTCGAGGCGGAGATCTGCGGCACTATCTTCCTGGACCCGAAAGGAGAGCGTCAAAATGTCTGATGTCACCAACACGGCAGTCGACAGCACAGCAACACCGGGCGTGGCCTTGATGGATCAGCAACCGGATGACTCGGTACCGGCACGGAGCCCGCTCCATCACGTGGCCCAGGCCCAAACCGGCGAAGTCTCGGCGAATGCGCGTGTATCCATCTGGGAAGAACCCCTGAAAACGCACCTGATCCTCCGTGGCGACGCTGCTGCAGCCGGCTTCCGGGAGGGCGTGCAGGCCGCGACCGGGCTGGACCTGCCGGAGCCTCTGCAGAGCCAGTCGAAGGGGGATTGGTCCCTGAGCTGGATCACGCCGGATGAGTGGCTGCTGGTGGGACCGGGGGACCAGGCGTTCACGATGGAAAGCCGGCTTCGGGAACAGCTGGAGGGGCACTATGCCGTCGTCAATGTCGGCGGCGGGCAGTCCATCGTTCGCCTGTCAGGTACCGAAGCCCGATCCGTCCTGATGAAAAGCTGTCCCTATGACGTACACGACCGTCATTTCCCGGTCGGTAAAGTCGTCACAACCGTGCTGGGCAAGACGCAGGCGACATTGCGACGGCTCGGCGACAACGACTGGGAAATCGTCGTCCGACGCAGCTTCGCCGACTATATCTGGCGTTGGCTGCTGGATGCCGCCTCTGAGCATGGGGTGCACACCGGGCCTCTGCTGAGCGCCGTAAAAGGCCAGGCCAGCCATAAAACCGATACCAGTACGGTCTAGGCTGTGTACCGACGAATCCCGCCCGGCGTCTGCGCCATCAGGGCAGACGCCGGGCGGGGATCCGTCAAGCCCAATCGTAATCTGTTGAGGGAAATCGGGAGGGTATCGACATCATGACTGCACACGAAGATCTCTGGATACTCACCGCCCAGTGCCCCAGCCGCCTGGGCACCGTTGACGTGGTGACCCGAAGCCTGGCGGAAACGGAAAACTATGTCTTTGCAATGAACTCCTTTGACGATCGCGCGACGGAAAGCTTCAGCATTCGTGTTGAGCTTCGTCCGCTGGGGGGTCAACAGTCGATCGAGCGCTTTTGCGCGATCTTCGAGGAGCGCGCCGCCGCGTTCGATATGCAGTGGGAGTTAAAGGCCCCGGATCATCGTCCGCGTGTTGCCATCCTGGTGTCAAAGTACGATCACTGCCTCAACGACCTGCTCTATCGCTACCGCAAGGGTGAACTGGCGATGGATATCCCGCTGATCATCTCCAACCACCCGGACCTCAAGCCTCTGGCGGACTGGCACGGTATCCCCTATTTCCACCTCCCCATTACGCCCGAGACGAAACCGCAGCAGGAAGCCGAGCTCTGGCAACTGATCCAGGATCACGACTGCGAACTGGTCGTACTTGCCCGCTACATGCAGGTACTGTCCCCCGATCTCGCCGCCAAACTGGACGGCCGCGCCATCAACATCCACCACTCGCTGCTGCCGGGGTTCAAAGGCGCCAAGCCGTATCACCAGGCCTGGGATAAAGGGGTAAAACTGGTGGGGGCAACCGCCCATTACGTCAACAACGACCTGGATGAAGGCCCTATCATCACCCAGGGCGTGCAGTCCGTGGATCACAGCCACTATCCGGAGGATCTGGTAGCCAGGGGGCAGGACATCGAAAGCCAGACGCTTGCCAGGGCCGTGCGCTACCACATTGAAAAGCGGGTGTTCCTGCACGACAACCGCACTGTCGTCTTTCCGGATTAGGGTGCCCTAGGGCCGGAAGTTTGGGTGACCGACGGCGCATCCAGCGAGCACCGTCGGCCTTCCGGAGTTACCGCCCGAATGAATAGAACTCCTCGTTCGGACGCATGTTGCTGACATTAGCGATACGATTGGACATCCCGAAGAAGGCCGAAATTCCGGCAATATCCCAGATGTCTTCCTCACTGAAGCCATGCGCCTTGAGGGCATCGAAGTCGCGTTCGTCGACTTGCTGCGCCTTTCCGGACACCTTCATCGCAAAATCCAGCATCGCCTTCTGCCGATCCGTAATGTCCGCCTTTCGGTAGTTCGTGGCGACCTGATCCGCGATCAGCGGGTTCTTGGCCCGCACGCGCAGTATGGCGCCATGCGCGATGACGCAATACTGGCACTCATTGGCACTGCTGGTCGCCACCACAATCATTTCCCGCTCTGCCTTGGTGAGATTGCCCGGTTTCTCCATCAGGGCATCGTGGTAGGCGAAGAAAGCGCGGAATTCATCGGGACGATGGGCCAGGGCCAGGAAGACATTGGGGATGAACCCGGACTTCTCCTGAACGGCTTCGATTCGTTCACGGATATCGTCCGGCAGGTCATTGAGATCAGGCACCGGAAAGCGGCTGATCCCTTTGTGGGTTGTTTGATCCACGTCGGTCTCCATCAGGTGGATGACGGGGTCAGCCCGAATGGCTGCCCATGCTCGGCCCACTCGGAATCCGGCACGATCACGATCTTGCCCAGGTAGCCGCTGCCGCGATTAACGAAATAGCGCTCCGCCTCGTGCAGGTCCGACAGTTTAAAGGCCGCATGCAGTACCGGCTTGAGTTGCCCGCCGCGGATCCAGTCCATCAGCTGTTCCGCCTCCTCCCGCGTGCCGTGGGACACACCGAAGATCTGGACCTGGTACAGGTAGATCCGCGTCCACATGATTTCCGTGACGTTATCGGCACTGGCCCCCGCGATGCTCAGCCGCGGATAGTCCTTGCGGGCGTTCATATCGAAGATCATGGCGTCAATGAAATGGTTGGTCATCTCGCCGCCGGCCAGATCCATGACGGCATCCAGCGGCGCACCGCCCGTCACCGCTTTGACCTGCCCCTCAAACTGGCTCATGTCGGATCGGTCCAGCACCGCCTCGGCGCCCAGCGCCTTCAGCTCGGCGGCCTTGCTTTTCTGGCTCAGCGCATACGGTATGGCGCCGACTATGCGACAGAGCTGGATCAGTGCCGTGCCGACACCGCCACTGGCGCCGGTGACCAGTATGCGCTCGCCCGCCTTTACGCGGGCCGAGGTCATCATGTGATACGCCGTCTGGTAGGAGCACATGCCCATGGAGGCAAGTTCGGCGTCGGCCAGATCCGGGTTGGGTATGTGGTGGAACTGATCGGATGGCACGGCGATGTATTCCGCGTAGCCGCCATCGGCACCGTGGCCGTAGTAGTCCGGCGTCAGGTTGATGTCGCGGCGATCATCCGCGTAGATGTTGAAGTCCAGCAGACCCCGCTCGTCGATCCGCGATTCGTCGACGCCCTCGCCTACCGCGACAACCCGCCCGACGACATCCGCTCCCTGAATCCGTGGAAAAGTCAGCGTCGGCTCGCCGCCCATGGCGAAGGACGTCACATCACCCTTGTCCCTGGTGGGATACAGACCTTCGCGCGCCTTGCGGTCGGTGTTGTTCTTGGCGGTCGCCGTCACCTTGACAAGAACCTCTCGGCGCCCTGGCTTTGGGGTCGGCACATCGTCCCGATAAACCAGCTTGTCCACATCGCCATGGCCGGTCAGTACCATCGCCTTCATCGTTCCCGGAATCGCACGTTCGTTCATGTTGAGCTCCCCTGATCCATATGGTGGATGACGGCATCGCGTTATCTGGAAACCTTACCAAACCCCGTGGCAGATCGCCTATCGGCAATTGCCAACCGGCCAATCCGCCTTTCAACGATCAATGGCAGGCAGGCCACCGCCGCCCCTATCAGCGCAATGAGCCAGTCCTCGCCATGCAGGGGCCTCAGGTGTAATAGCCCCGCAAGCCCGGGAACCTGGACCAGCAGGATCACTGACAGCAACGCCATCAACGGCACCAGTCGGGCCCAGATCCCGTTGAGGCGGCTGAGTACTACAGTCATGGCCGCTCCGGAAAACACCAGCGCCGCAAGCGCCATTGCCCGGGCATGTTCGACATCCTGTTCCAGGCTACGCTCATAACTCCAGTAGACCAGTACCGTGACCCATGCGCCCGTCAGAACGATACTCCACACCTGGGCGCGACTGAAAAACCGCAGGCGGCCCTTGGGAGGCAGCCGATTGAGGATGTCTGCCTCCGGCAGAGCCTGAAAAACCAACAATGCCGTGGGATGAATGATCATCTCCAGCCAGACGATATGGATCGGCAGATACAGTATCGGATAGCCCATCAGCGGAATCAGGGCAGCCGTCAGAACCAGTGGTATGTGGATCATCAGGAGATACTGGAAACTCAGTTGCAGGTTGGAGAACAGCTGCCGGCCTTCGGCTATCGCGCCCACGATGGTACGAAAGTTATCGTCCATCAGCACGATCGAAGCGACTTCCCGGGCGCTGCGGGTTCCCCGCTCCCCCATCGCGATGCCCACGTCCGAGGCCTGCAGGGCCGGAACATCATTGACCCCATCCCCGGTGACCGCAACGATCTCCCCCCGGCGCCGCAGATCATTGACCAGGGCCAGTTTCTGGGCCGGCACCGCCCGGGCGACCACATCCACAACCAGAGCGTCGTTCCCGTCCGGCTGCGCCAGGCGAATCATGAGGTCATCCCCGGTAATGACACGGGGTACCGGGTCGCCAAGGCCGATTTCAGCAGCCACGGCCCTTGCGGTCTCGGGATGATCCCCCGTGACCATGATGACCTTGATTCTGGCGTTCCGGCACTGGCTGATCGCATCGGCAACGCCAACCCGGGCGGGATCCTCGAAGGCCAGCAACCCCTGAAACCGGAAATGGCTGTCCGGCTCAACGGAGGACTCTTCGCCAGGGAACCCGTCCCGTCTGGCGCAGGCGATCACCTTGTGCCCTTCGCCCGCAAGCCGCCGGGTCAGTTCCAGCCAGCCGTCCGCTTCACCGGTGCCATGGTCGCACAGGGCGAGCACCGTCTCCGGAGCGCCCTTGACTGCTACGTACGCCCCGCCATCGTGAGACAGGATGCAGGTCTCGCGCTTGCGATCCTCCGTAAAAGGGAAGCGGGCCACAACCCGATCCCTGGCTACTGGGCCGGCCTCGAGAATGGCGTCATCCATGGGATCCCCTGACCTCTCGTGTGACGCCGCCGAGGCTGTGGCAAGCAATTGCCGCTCATCCATCCCTTCTGCCGGGTAGCAATGAGCCAACTTGAGACGCCCCTCCGTCAGCGTGCCGGTCTTGTCCGAGCAAATCGTGGTCACCCGTCCGATGTTCTCAACCACCACGGCCCGGCGAATCAGTGCATGCCTTTTGGCAAGCCGGTATACCCCGACCCCGAGGAAGAAGGTCAGCACCACCGGAAACTCCTCCGGCAGCGCCGCAACGGCCAGCGTCAGAGCACTGACCAATGCATCCAGCCAACCGTGTCCCTGGTACAGCCGAACAGCCGCCATTAGAAAACAGAACGCAAGGGCGGCCAGTAGCAGGGTGCTCACCAGACGGGCAACGGCTCTCTGCAGCGGCGTCCGCTCCTGGCGACCGCCCAGCGCTGTCTGGACAATCTCACCATACAGCGTTTCCCGCCCGGTGAAGACCACCCGGAGCTTTGCGGTGCCGGACAGTATCCGGGTTCCGGCAAAGCCCCAGAAATGGTCGCTGATCGTCTCGTCACTATCGTCCGCGGGAAGCGTCGGCGCTGACGACTTCCGGACCGGATAGGCTTCTCCGGTCAGGGCCGATTCATCGACCTGCAGCGAGCTGACATCAAGCAGCAGGCCATCCGCAGGAAAGGGTTCGCCCGCAGCGACCTCAACCAGGTCGCCCGGGACCAGCTCCTGGGTATCGACAACCTGTCGCCCCGACTGACGAAGTACAGTGGCCTGGGCCGCCAACTGGCTATTGAGGCCAGCCGTAGACGCCTGGGTTCGGCGATGCAGGAAGGCGTCCATCCCGAAGAAAGGTACCAGGGCCGCCAGAAGGACCAGGGATTCGGTCCGCTCCCCGATGAACCAGAAAATGATGCTGGTGCCAAGCAGGAACCACAGCATCGGATCCCTGATGGTGTTTCCGAGCAATGCCCTCAAGCCACCGGGAGGTGTCTCAACGATCAGATTGGTACCAAAAAGCAGCCGCCGGGAAGCAACCTCCTCCGTCGACAGCACCTGCCCATCCGACGGCAGGACACGGCGACGTTCAGAGGTGAGGATTCGTTTCATGGGCCGGTCGACCTGATGGCACCCGAAGGCGTTATCGTCTGTTTAGCAGATGACGCGGGTCACCGGGTTGCTCCATATCAATCTCCGCTCAGGGATCATCCCGGAAGACCATCGCTCCGTGGCCGCATCAGGATCCCGGCATAGCGCAGCAGGAACAGGGCGAACGCCAGCATCCAGAGCAGACCGCTCAGCATGACACCGGACTGCCAGGCAATACCACCCAGCGCGGTCACCACGCGAACCACGGCCGCTGCCTGGATGGCGAGAAACGCAACGACCATGCCCCGCGGCAGTGTCAGCGGGCGACCTGTGTGACCGAGCGACACCCGCGCCATCACGCCGAGGATCAGGCTGGCGACAACCCCAAGGCCGGCGGCATGGGTCCAGACGCTGGCCGGCCAGCCGAAGAGCGAACTCCCTGCGAACAGGAGCAACGCCACCGGTATCCAGAGCAGTGAAAGGTGCAGGATCCACAACAGCGGGTTGCGTGCCACCAGCCAGCCTTTCCAGCCGGCAAGGCGCGCCAGCATCAGCGCCGCCGCAACCAGGGCAGTGACCATGGATCCCCACCGTGCGCCTGAGAGGACCATCAACGACAGCCCCAGCATGGCGGCAACCTGAAGCGCATCAAGTGTCGGTGCAACCCGGATCGTTGTCGCCTCGTCCCGACCCTGTTGCCGCAGCCAGCCTGTCGAGAACGCGGGAGTAATCCGACCGCCGATAATCCCGGAGAGCGCCATGGCCAATACCAGCGCACCGGACACAAAGACCGGGTTGAAGGTGCGGACATAGGCGATCTGCATGAACCACAGCAGGCCGAGAACCACCAGAAGCATCAACTGCCGACGTTGACGTGCGCGCCAGATGCGCCAGCCGGCGTCAGCCATGACCAGCGGAATGAACGCCAGGTTGACACCCTGGACCAGGGCCTCGGGCCAGCCCTCCCCCAGCGCCAGCAGCAGGCGCCCGGCCAGCCAGACCAGCCACAGCCCCATCAGGCGAAGCCCGTGGGTGCGCTCGGTCTGTGTCCAGACGCAGACTGCCGTAAGCAGGAATCCGGCAATAGCGGCGGAGAGGAAGCCGAACAGCATTTCATGCCGGTGCCAGGCCAGGGGTGGCAGAGCCAGCGGCAGGTCCAATCGGCCTGTCACGACCGCCACCCAGAGCGGAACCCAGAGCAACGCCATAACGGCAACGGACAGGAAGAAGATCCTGAACGGATAGTTGAACAGCTGCCCCGGAGAGGCGGCATCGAGGGATACAGACTGGCTTTGCATGGCACGACATTCCATCGTTGACTCTGTAGCCAGACTAAAGGTATTTCCTTTATTTTAAATACACCTCAATGAGTACACCGACATACCCCCGATGACAGTGGACGCCAGGAAATCACCATGTCGCTCTATATTCTCCTGAAAACCATTCATGTTACGGCCGCCTGCCTGACGGCTGGGCTGTTCACCCTCCGTCTGGGCCTGGATGCCCTTGACCGCCCGGGTTGGCGTCACACGCCACTGAGATGGGTGCCACACCTCAATGACACCATCCTGCTTGCGGCCGCTGTCGGCCTGCTGTTCGTCACCGGATGGATGCCCGGCGTACATGGCTGGCTGACGGCAAAGGTCCTTCTGCTGGTGGGCTATATCGTAGCCGGGCGCTTCGCCATCAAACCGATGTACAGTCGAAACACCCGAATCGTGGCCGCCATCCTCGCCCTTGGGCAACTGGCCCTGATTTTCTGGTTGGCTATCAACAAGCCGGTACTGTGGTGAATGTGGGGGCAAAAAAAGGGCGCCCCGAAGGACGCCAAGGTCTAACCCGTGCGTACCCCTAGCACGGATAGGGAGCATTGCGCCTGGAGTAATACCACCAGGTCAGCAGCATGCAACTGGCATAGAAGACGATGAAGCTGATCAAGGCGGTGGCGACACCGCCGGTCAGGTCGATGGACGTGCCATAGGATTTGGGAATGAAGAAACCTCCGTATGCCGCGATGGCCGAAATGAAACCCAGCACCGCCGCAGATTCCTTGTTCGCCGCCTTTTCGGCCTGGGCCTTGTCACCATTGCCCGCCTCACCCATCAACAGTTCGCGGAAGATGATCGGCACCATGCGGAAGGTGGAGCCGTTACCGATACCGGAGGCCGCAAACAGCACCAGGAACATCAGGAAAAAGCCCCAGAAATTACCGCCGCCCGCCTCGCCCGGCAGGAAGCTAAGCACGCCAAGGATACCCAGGATCATTACCGCAAACGTCCAGAAGGTAACGTTGGCGCCCCCCAGTTTGTCCGCCAGAATCCCTCCGACAGGCCGGGTCAACGCGCCGACAAGCGGACCCAGGAAGGCGAACTTGACCGGATCGACGCCCGGGAACTGCATGCCCGACAACAGCGGGAACCCGGCGGCAAAGCCGATGAAGCTGCCGAACATGCCCAGGTACAGCCAGCACATGCGCCAGTTATCCGCGCGGCGGAAAATCACCGCCTGATCGCGGAAGCTGGACTTGGCATCGGCGATGTCGTTCATGCCAAACCAGGCCGCAACCGCTGCAATGACGATCAGGGGCACCCAGACGAAGGCCGCGTTCTGGAGCCACAGCACATCCCCGGCGTTGCTGCCCGTGACCACGGTCAGGCTGCCGCCTGCCCAGTCACCGAATACACTGCTGGCGATGACCAGGGGGGCGAGCAACTGCATACCGGACACGCCCAGGTTGCCGAGGCCGGCATTCAGGCCCAGGGCCGCGCCTTTCTGGGACTGTGGGTAGAAAAAGCTGATATTCGCCATGCTGGAGGCAAAGTTGCCGCCACCAAAGCCACACAGCAGTGCCAGGATCAGCATGACCAGGTAAGGCGTTCCGGTATCCTGGATGGCGACGCCGATCCACAGGCAGGGCAGGAGCAGCGATGCCGTGGAGATGGCGGTCCAGCGGCGCCCCCCGAAGATCGGCACCATGAAACTGTAGAAGATGCGCAGGGTGGCCCCGGAAAGCGCCGGCAGGGCTGCCAGCCAGAACAGCTGGTTGGAGCTGTAATCGAAGCCCAGCTTCGGCATCTTGACCACCAGGATGCTCCAGATTGTCCATACGGAGAAGGCCAGGAACAGGTTGGGGATCGAGATCCACAGGTTACGGCGGGCGATCTGTTTACCCTTAGTCTCCCAGAAGTCCGCATCCTCCGGGTGCCATTCGTCGATAACCAGGCCGGACGGGGTGGACAGCTCGGGAAGGTCGGTCTTCTCCTCCTTCTGTTTCCATTCCAGGCGCTCGGCGGACCGTATCGCATGGTGCATCCAGGTGAGCGCCCCGGCCACGATCAAGAACAGCAGCATGAAGCAGCTTTGCCAGATGCCGAGGACGTCGTTGAGCATCCCGAAGGTCAGAGGCATCAGGAAACCGCCCAGGCCACCGATCATCCCGACCACCCCGCCGACGGCACCCACGTGGCGCGGGTAATAGACCGGAATATGCTTGAACACCGCCGCCTTACCCAGGGACATGAAGAAGCCGAGAACGAAGGTCACGACGATAAACACGGGCAGGCCCATGGCCACCCGGAACCCGATCTCGCCACGGATGCCCTGGATCGTATAATCCGTGGGCGGGTAGCTGAGCAGGAAGGTACAGATAACCGAGGCGATCAGCGTCCAGTACATCACCCGTCGGGCACCGTAACGGTCGGACAGCCATCCCCCGAGAATGCGGAACAGCGATGCCGGCACGGTATAGAGCGCGGCAATGATCCCTGCGGTGGCGATATCCAGTCGGTAGACCTCGATCAGGTAGTGCGGCAGCCACAGCGCCAGCGCCACGAAACCGCCGAACACGAAGAAGTAGTACAGGGAGAAACGCCAGACCCGGAACTCGGACAACGGCGCCAGCTGCTGCCGGAATGATTCCCGGCCGCGGTCCTGGCGCTCGGCAACCAGCGGATCTTCCTGGGCCACGATGAAGAAAACGACGCCCATAATGGCCAGCACGGTGGCATAGACCTGCGCGGTCCCCTGCCATCCCAGGGCCAGGAGCAGGAACGGCGCACCGAAATTGGTCAACGCAGCACCCACGTTCCCGGCCCCGAAAATTCCCAGCGCGGTTCCCTGCCTGGACGGCTCGAACCAGGCGGCGGTGTAGGCAACCCCCACAATGAACGAGCCACCGGCCAGACCCACGCCAAGGGCGGCGACCAGCAGCGTGGTGTAGCTCTCGGCAAAGGTCAGCAGATAGACACAGGCGGCAGTCAACAGCATGACCAGCGAGAAGACCCGGCGCCCGCCGATGCGATCCGACCAGATACCCAGGAAGAAGCGACTGATCGAGCCCGTCAGTATGGGCGTGGCCATCAACAGGCCGAGTTGGGTTTCGGAGAGCCCGAACTCCTGTTTCATTCGAAGACCGATGATGGAGAAGATGGTCCACACTGCAAAACAGAGTGTGAATGCCAGTGTGGATATGCCCAGGGCCCGATACTGGTCCCTTTTGGCAGGGGTTGCTGATGTCGCCATATTGTTCTCCAGATGGCTTTCAGAGAGTTATGGCAACTGTAGAGAGGGCACCGTAAACGGAAATTGATATTTCTCAAGCCGCACCCGCCGCCTCCCGTCCAACCTGGGAGAGGCGCGCATAATGGTTAATATTTCTTTTTGTTTTCAGACATTTGGAGCTCTATACCACCGATTGGGTAAGGCCCAAGAAGGCGGGATTCATCGGAGGTATCCCGCTTTTCCGTCAGCGGTCTGGCGGCGGTGCGGGCAGCCACGCCTGGCTGTATTGCGCGACCGCCGGGGGAGGAACGCGGCGGGTACCTCTGGACGCACGACGACGTTCAGGATTGAGCGTAAGGTCTTACCTCACCCCCTCCTCAACCGCCCAGACAGCCACCTCGACCCGGGAACGCAGGTTGAGTTTCTTGAGCAGGTGTTTGACGTGGACCTTGACCGTGCCGTCGCTGATATCGAGACGCCGCCCTATCATCTTGTTGGAAAGTCCGTCGGCAATCAGCTTGAGAATATCCCGCTCGCGGGGGGTCAGGCTCTCATAGTCCGGCTTTGCCTCAACCGGCGCCTTCTGTGAGCGCAAGGCCTGGGCCAGGAGCGTTGTCAATTTGTCGCTGATCACCATCTTGCCGACGGCCGCCTGCTTGAGCTGGTCGATCATGTCCAGCGGCTCCATGTCCTTGAGCAGGTAACCGTCCGCACCGGCCCGGAGCGCGTCCACAACATCGTCCTCGTGATCCGATACCGTGAAGATCACGATGCGCGAGCTGATGTTCTCGGCGCGCAGCTGTTTCAGCGCCTCGATGCCGTTCATATCCGGCATATTGAGGTCGAGGAGAATGAGATCGGGTTCAATCTCCAACGCCTGCCGGACGCCGTCAGGAGCGTTGCTGGCCTCCCCCGCCACCGTCATGGCCGGCTCCATTTCGATCAGCTGCTTGATGCCCTGGCGTAACAGCGGGTGATCATCGATCAGCAGGATGCTTGCAGGGACGTCGGTCATAGATGCTCCAGGCTCTCTCATTTGCTCGTTTGTTATCGATTCACGGTCACCACGTCAGCCGGCCGAGACCTCAGAGGACATGACGTGGCGACTCTTCGGAACGAAGGTTAACAGGATTTCCACTCCACCGTGCTTTCGATTGCCCACGGTCAGTCTGCCACCCAATGTCCTGGCACGGTCCTGCATGATGATCATGCCGTAATGCTGCAGCGGCTGGTCGCCCCCCGGAAGGCCAACGCCATTGTCCAGGATGGCGACCTGAACCTGCGGCGAACGGAAGCCAACGCGGACGGTCACTTCACTGGCCTGGGCGTGCTTGACCGCATTGGCCAGCGCCTCGCGGATAATCTGCAGGATATGGATCTCCTCATTGGGCGAGAGGATGCGGGCGGGCAGCTCGTACTCCAGCTGCACCGGAGCGCCAAGGCGCTCGGCAAATTCACCCACGGTCTGTCGCACGGCGGTGGCCAGATCCGGCGTGTCGAGCTTCAGCCGGAAGGTGGTTAACAGTTCCCGCAACTGACGATAGGCGCTGTTCAGACCATTGCTCAACTCATCCAGTATTTCCGCGTGGAATGCACTCTGCTCACCGGCTACTTCCAGGCGGCTGAGCCGGGCGACCTGCATTTTCAAGTACGTCAGGGATTGCGCCAGCGAGTCATGAAGCTCCCGGGCGATCACCGCCCGTTCCTCCGCCAGCGTCAATTGCTGCTCTTCCGTAATCTGACGTTCCAGGAAAATGGCTGTAGCCAACTGGTCACAGAGCGTTTCCAACAATCGCCGTGACGACTCGGGCAATGGCTCATTCGCCGGGTACCACACTTCCAGAGTGCCCAGCAGTTGGCCGTTGGTGCGGATGGGCAACAGCAAGCGTCGTCCGTCGTTGTCATCGGATGGCAGGGCATCATATTGCTCCGGCGTCACAAGACAGGCGTTGCAATCGTGATCCCTGCAATAGAAAGGACGCTCACGGGTAGCTGTGACGATCGCCTGGACAGGTTGCGGCATGTTTTTATCGTGCAGGAACAGGCGTATGGGCCCGATGCCGAGCAGTTGCTCCAGTTCCTGCAGCATGGGGATGGCGCCGTTGCACAGGTCATGGCTCGCATACAGCGTGCGGCTCGTCCGGTGCAGCAGTTCCAGGGCCGCGTTACTGCGCTCCAGCTCCACCGTTTTCTGCCGGGATTCAGACTCCAGTTGCTGGTAGCTGCGACTGAGCTGGCTGGTCATCTGATCAAAAGCCCTGCCCAGGTGGGAAAGTTCGTCGGAGCCACCCAGGTGGGCTTTCTGGGAAAAGTCCTTGCGGGCCACGGCCCCGGCCACGTCCACCAGTCGTCCCAGCGGCTCGATCACCCGCCTCTTGAGGTCCACGAACAGGAACAGGAAGATCAGGATCGACAGGACCAGGCTGGCCACCTGAACCACGTTCATGACCTGAACGCGGGCTTCGGTGCGCTCCTCCAGCAACAGGACAAACCGGTTGATCTCGCCGACAAAACGCTCGATGTGGTCACGTAAACCCTGCTCAAGAGCCGCCTTCGGCGTTAATGCCATTAACGGTCTGATGTCGTCTTTCCAGCGGCTGAGCACCACCTGGTATTGCTGGTGCAGGGCATGAGCTGAATCATCCGGCAGGGTGTGGGTCAGTTCCGGGGAACGGAGCCGGTCGCCAAACTCATCCACTTGCCGGGACAAATCGTCTCCAGAACGTGCAACACCCGCGCGGTCGAGCTCATAGACGTCCGAAAGCAGGCCGTAACTGTGCAGGCGCAGCGACCCGGCGATATTAATCGCGGTGGCACTGCCCTGGATGCTGGTGGATATCATCAGTGACGCCAGCATGTTGGTCAGCGCAACCAGCGTTATGGCGCCGACGAACAGTGTTATGCGGTGTACAAGTGAAGTATTGGATGCCATAGGGATTCGATAAGCCCGTTCGATCTGCCTCATGATAGCAAGTCACGTCCCTGCGTCATCCTTTGTTCCACTCAAACGACGCCCGCCAGGTGTGATCTACCTCCAATGGCTAACCGCCTACCCCCTGCGGTTATCCCTCTTAAGATTCGTTGCACTCCAATTCCCGCACGCGAAAACTAAATAGGTACAGGAACATCCGACACCCCAGATCCATAGGCTGTGGAGCACGAGCAATGCAATGAAAGCACCGCAGATACGAAAAGACACCCTGCTGTCACTGACAGGCATCCTGCTGCCTACCTATGTCGCCTTCTTTGTCGCATTTGGCTGCTGGACGCTGCTTGCGGTGATCGGGGTCCATATCCGGACACAATTGAACCTGTCCGACGTCGAGTTCGGAACCCTTCTGGCGCTCCCCGTCCTTTCAGGGGGTCTGTTGGCCATTCCGGCTGGCATCGCCACCCAAAGGTTCGGCACCAGACGTGTGATGCTCGGATGTCTGGCCGGTCTGGTGCCTGTGCTGGCGAGCCTGGGCCGGGTCGAGAGTCTGTGGGGCTACCTTCTGGTAGCCTGCGGACTCGGTCTGGCAGGCGGGACGTTCAGCGCGGGCCTTCAGTTTATCTCCAGCCGTGCTCCGCCCCAGCATCGCGGACTGGTGCTCAGTCTCTTCTCCACAGGTATGCTCGGAGCCGGGTTCAACTATTATCTGGTCTCGTTAATACACGAAGCCTACAGTTGGCGCTCAGTCTCCACAGCCTACATCATCCTGCTGGTGTTGGTGACGATCCTTTACGCCCTCCTGACGGAAAGCGATCCGCCGGCAGCGCACCGGTCGGGGCAGAGCCGGATCAGGGCTAACCTATCGCTGCTTCTGCAAGCGGATGTGCAACTGCTTTGCGTGCTTTTCGCCCTGAGCGGCGGCGGAATACTGGCGCTGACACTGTGGCTGCCGGATTTCATCAGCGCCAGCCTGGGGTTGCCATTCAACACCGGTGCCCTGCTGGCCATGGGGTTTATCGTCCCGGCTTCCCTTTGCCAGGTACCCGGCGGCTGGCTTGCCGACCGTCTGGGAGCGGTGCCAGTATTGCGTCGCGCCCTGACGGCCGCCCTACTTCCGGGACTGCTGCTGTCCTACCCCAACATGTCGCTGGACGTCGAAGGGGCCACCCACATCCTGCACCTGCAGTTTGGCTGGTCCATCATGGTTGAAGTGGGTTTGATCGCCCTGCTGGGCATGCTGTTGGGGGTGGCCTTCGGCAGCCTGCTGCGACTCCTGGTGGAGCTACAGCCGGATCACGTCGCCTTCACCGCCGGTCTGGCGCTGCTGTCCGGTTGCCTTTCCGGCTTTCTCCTGCCACTGCTGTTCGCCATGGCGAATCAATGGATTGGCGTTCGCAGTGCGGCCTTCATGCTTCTTTTCGGCTTCTCTGCGCTAACCCTCCTTGCCCTCAACCTCCATAGTCGACGGCATATGCGCCACCGGCTGCTTAAGGGGGAGAAGGCCCTATCCCCTTGGGGGTAGAACCCGGCTATGTCGGGGTAACCACGCAGATTCCAGGGTTTTTCCTGTTCACAATGAGCGTCGTGCAATAACGATCTCGGGGAGAGACCATGAGTCATCTGATCGATAAACTGAGTTACTTCAAGAAGAAGCGCGAGCCCTTCGCCAACGGCCATGGCGAGACTCATGCCGTCAACCGTGACGCCGAGGACGGCTACCGCGGTCGCTGGCAGTACGACAAGATCGTACGCTCCACCCACGGTGTGAACTGCACCGGCTCGTGCAGCTGGAAAATCTACGTCAAGAACGGCCTGGTGACCTGGGAAACCCAGCAGACCGACTACCCGCGCACCCGCCCGGACCTGCCCAACCACGAGCCCCGCGGTTGCCCGCGCGGCGCCAGCTACTCCTGGTACATGTACAGCGCCAACCGCCTGAAGTACCCCCTGGCCCGCAAGCACCTGCTCAAGCTCTGGCGCGAAGCCAGGGCCAGGTTCAGAGATCCGGTGGACGCGTGGACGTCCATCGTCGAGGATCCGGCCAAGACCGCCGAATACAAGACCCGCCGCGGCATGGGCGGCTTTGTCCGCTCCAGCTGGGATGAGCTCAACGAACTGATCGGCGCCGCCAACGTCTACACCGCCAGGACCTACGGTCCGGACCGGGTGGTCGGCTTTTCGCCAATCCCCGCCATGTCCATGGTGTCCTACGCCTCCGGTGCCCGCTACCTGTCGCTGATCGGCGGTGTCTGCCTGAGCTTCTACGACTGGTATTGCGACCTGCCGCCGGCCTCCCCGCAGACCTGGGGCGAGCAGACCGACGTACCGGAATCCGCCGACTGGTACAACAGCGGCTACATCATCGCCTGGGGGTCCAACGTGCCCCAGACCCGGACCCCGGACGCGCACTTCTTCACCGAAGTCCGCTACAAGGGCACCAAGACCGTGGCCATCACCCCGGACTACGCCGAGGTGGCCAAACTCTCCGATGAATGGATCAACCCCAAGCAAGGCACCGACGCCGCCCTGGGCCTGGCCATGGGCCACGTGATCCTAAAGGAATTCCACGTCGACAACCCCAGCCCCTACTTCACCGACTACGTGCGCCGCTACACCGACATGCCGTACCTGGTGATGCTCGAACCGCACGAAGACGGTGGCTACGTACCACGCCGGTTCCTCCGTGCCAGTGACCTGGTGGACGGTCTGGGCGAGAGCAACAACCCCGAGTGGAAGACCGTCGCCATCAACGAGAACGACGGCAGCCTGACCGCCCCCAACGGCTCGATCGGCTACCGCTGGGGCGAGAAAGGCAAGTGGAACCTGAAGCAGAACGCCGGCGGTGAACAGCAGGATGTCACCCTGCGCCTGTCCCTGACGGAGGCCCACGACGAGGTGGTCAAGGTCGCCTTCCCCTATTTCGGCGGCATCCAGCACGAGCACTTCAAGCACGTGGAACTGCGCGACACCCTGACTCACAGCCTCGGCGCCCGGAAAATCACCCTGGCCAATGGCGAACAGGCCCTGGCGGTGACCGTATACGACCTGATGATCGCCAACTACGGCATCGACCGGGGTCTGGGCGAGGACGACGGCGCCACGTCCTACGACGACAACGCGCCCTACACCCCGGCCTGGCAGGAAACCATCACCGGTGTGCCCCGGGACAAGGTCATCCGCATTGCCCGGGAATTCGCGGACAACGCCCACAAGACCCGCGGCCGTTCCATGATCATCGTCGGTGCCGGCATGAACCACTGGTACCACATGGACATGAACTACCGCAGCCTGATCAACATGCTGATCCTGTGTGGCTGCATTGGTCAGAGCGGTGGCGGCTGGGCCCACTACGTCGGCCAGGAGAAACTGCGCCCGCAGACCGGCTGGCAGCCGCTGGCGTTCGGTCTCGACTGGCAGCGCCCGCCGCGCCACATGAATGGCACCTCCTTCTTCTACGCCCATTCCGGACAATGGCGCTACGAGAAGCTGGGCGTGGACGAAATCCTCTCCCCACTGGCGGACAAGTCGAAATTCACCGGCAGTCTGATCGACTACAACGTCCGTGCCGAGCGCATGGGCTGGCTGCCTTCCGCACCCCAGCTCAACCGCAACCCGCTGACCATCGCCGCGGAAGCGGAAAAGGCCGACCTGGAGGTGTCCGATTACGTGGCCCGGTCCCTGAAGGACGGCTCCCTGGCGTTTGCCAGCGAGGATCCCGAGGCACCGACCAACCATCCGCGCAACATGTTCATCTGGCGTTCCAACCTGCTGGGTTCGTCCGGCAAGGGTCATGAGTACATGCTCAAGTACCTGCTGGGTACCAAAAACGGCCTGCAGGGCAAGGACCTGGGCGAAACCGGTGGCGTCAAACCGCAGGAAGTCAAATGGCACGACGAGGCCCGCGAGGGCAAGCTCGACCTGCTGGTCACCCTGGACTTCCGCATGTCCACCACCTGCCTGTACTCGGACATCGTCCTGCCCACGGCCACCTGGTACGAGAAGGACGACCTGAACACCTCGGACATGCACCCGTTCATCCACCCGCTCACCGCGGCCACCGATCCCGCCTGGGAAGCGCGCAGTGACTGGGAGATCTACAAGGGCATCGCCCGCGCCTTCTCCAAAGCCGCGGTAGGCCACCTGGGTGTCGAGAAGGATGTGGTGACCCTGCCCCTGCAGCACGACGCACCGGCCGAACTGGGCCAGCCATTCGACGTGAAGGACTGGAAAAAAGGCGAGTGCGAGCTCATTCCGGGCAAGACCGCGCCCAATTTCGTCACGGTGGAGCGCGACTACCCCAACACCTACGCCCGCTTCACCTCCCTCGGCCCGCTGCTGGAGAAAGCCGGCAACGGCGGCAAGGGCATCAGTTGGAACACCGAAAAGGAAGTGAACTTCCTGCGGCAGTTGAACTACCAGCACCTCGAAGGCGCCAATGCCGGCCAGCCGAAGATCGAGAGCGCCATCGACGCGGCCGAAGTGATCCTGACCCTGGCCCCGGAAACCAACGGTCAGGTGGCGGTTAAGGCCTGGCAGGCGCTGTCCGACATTACCGGCCTGGACCACACCCACCTGGCGACCAACAAGGAAGAGGAGAAGATCCGCTTCCGCGACGTGGTGGCCCAGCCGCGCAAGATCATCTCCAGTCCCACCTGGTCGGGGCTCGAGGACGAGCACGTGTCCTACAACGCCGGCTATACCAACGTCCACGAGCTGATCCCCTGGCGCACCCTCACCGGCCGCCAGCAGTTCTACCAGGATCACGAGTGGATGCGGGCCTTCGGCGAGAGTCTGCTGGTCTATCGGCCGCCGATCGACACCAAGACCTCCGGTCCGATGCTGGGCGTCAAGCCCAACGGCTTCCGGGAAAAGGCGCTGAACTGGATCACCCCGCACCAGAAATGGGGTATCCACAGTACCTACAGCGAAAACCTGCTGATGCAGACCCTGTCCCGCGGCGGCCCCATCGTGTGGCTGAGCGAGGACGACGCCCGCGAACTGGGCATCGAGGACAACGACTGGATCGAGCTGTTCAACCTCAACGGCGCCCTCACCGCCCGTGCGGTGGTCAGCCAGCGGGTCATGCCCGGCCTGGTGATGATGTATCACGCCCAGGAGCGCCTGGTGAACATTCCCGGCTCTGAAATCAGCGGGACCCGGGGCGGGATCCACAACTCGGTCACCCGGGTTTGCCCGAAACCGACCCATATGATCGGGGGCTATGCCCAGTACTCATACGGGTTCAACTACTACGGCACGGTCGGTTCCAACCGGGACGAGTTTGTCGTGGTGCGCAAGATGAAGAATGTCGACTGGCTCGACGGCGAAGGCCAGGACGAAGTACAGGAGGCCGCCCAATGAAAATCAGATCCCAAGTCGGCATGGTGCTCAACCTGGACAAGTGCATCGGTTGCCACACCTGCTCGGTCACCTGCAAGAACGTCTGGACCAGCCGCGAAGGCATGGAATACGCCTGGTTCAACAACGTCGAGACCAAACCCGGCATCGGTTACCCCAAGGAGTGGGAGAACCAGGACAAATGGAAAGGCGGCTGGCTGCGCGACAGCAACGGCAGGATTCGCCCGCGTATCGGCGGTCGCTTCCGGGTACTGGCGAACATCTTCGCCAACCCGGACCTGCCGGAGATCGACGACTACTACGAGCCGTTCGACTTCGACTACCAGCACCTGCATACCGCCGGTGACAGCAAGCACCAGCCGATCGCCCGACCCCGCTCGCTGATCTCGGGCGAGCGCATGAAGAAAGTCGAATGGGGCCCCAACTGGGAGGAAATCCTCGGCACCGAGTTTGCCAAGCGCCGCAAGGACAGGAACTTCGACCAGATCCAGGCGGACATCTACGGCCAGTTCGAAAGCACCTTCATGATGTACCTGCCGCGCCTGTGCGAGCACTGCCTGAACCCGGCGTGCGTGGCCTCGTGCCCGAGCGGCGCGATCTACAAGCGCGAGGAAGACGGCATCGTGCTGATCGACCAGGACAAGTGCCGTGGCTGGCGGATGTGCGTTTCCGGCTGCCCCTACAAGAAGATCTACTTCAACTGGAAGACCGGCAAGTCCGAGAAGTGCATCTTCTGCTATCCGCGTATCGAAGTGGGCCTGCCCACCGTGTGCTCGGAAACCTGCGTGGGTCGCATCCGTTACCTGGGCGTGCTGTTGTATGACGCCGACCGCATCGAGGAAGTGGCCAGCACGCCGGGCGAACAGGATCTGTACGAGAAGCAGCTGGAGATCTTCCTCGACCCGTTCGATCCCCAGGTGATCGAGCAGGCCCGCAAGGACGGCGTACCGGACAGTGTCATCCAGGCCGCCCAGCGCTCCCCGGTCTACAAGATGGCGGTGGACTGGAAACTGGCCCTGCCGCTGCACCCGGAATACCGCACCCTGCCCATGGTCTGGTATGTGCCGCCACTGAGCCCGATCCAATCCGCCGCTGAGGCCGGCAAGATCGAGTTCGAAGGCGTACTGCCGAAGATCGAGAACCTGCGTATTCCGGTCAAATACCTGGCCAACCTGCTCACCGCCGGTGACGAAAAGCCGGTGCTGCGGGCGCTCAAGCGGATCCTGGCGATGCGTTACTACAAGCGGGCGGAAACCGTGGACGGTGTCGAGGACCTGTCACCGCTGGAGGCCGCCGGGCTCAGCAAGACCCAGGCCGACGAGATGTATCGCTACCTGGCCATTGCCAACTATGAGGACCGCTTCGTCATCCCCACGACGCATATGGAGCTGGCGAAGGAAGCCTTCCCCAATCGTGGCGGCTGCGGCTTCAGCTTTGGCGACGGCTGCACCGGCGGCGACAGCGACTTCAGCCTGTTCGGCGGGCGCAAGCAGACCACCAGCATGGTGCAGAAGCTGAGCACCGTGAAACAGGTCGACCCGAAGCAGCTGCAGGACTGAGGAGAACAACATGCAAACCCTACGTGTGATCGCCCGCCTGCTGGAGTACCCCACGGCGGAACTGCAGGCCGCCCAGGACGAACTGGTGGCGGCGGTCTTGGCGGACGACCGCCTGCCGCCCCAGCAGAAGCACGCCCTGCTCACCTGCATCGAACGGCTGTGTGTCGGCAACCTGATGGACCTGCAGGAGAACTACGTGTCCCTGTTCGAACGCGGGCGCTCCCTGTCGCTGCTGCTGTTCGAGCATGTCCATGGCGAGTCCCGCGACCGCGGCCAGGCCATGGTGGACCTGATGAACCACTACGCCGAGGCCGGCCTGGAGCTCGACGTGCGTGAGTTGCCCGACCACCTGCCCCTGTTCCTGGAGTATCTCTCCACGCGCGACTGGCTGGAGATCCGGACCTGGCTGGAAGACATTCACCACATCCTGGGCCTGCTCGCCGAGCGCCTGCACCAGAGGGAGAGCTTCTACCAGTTGCCCTTCGACGCGTTGCTGACCCTCGCCGGCCAGGCGCCGGATCGGCAGGAACTGGCCACGTTGGTCGCCGCTGAAGAACGGGATGATACCCCCGAAGCCCTGGACAAGGTCTGGGAAGAGGAAATGGTCAAGTTCCTCGACGACCAGGGAGAATCCTGCGGTAACAGCAGCCTTGTCGGCCAGCGCCGGCACGAGCTTGACCAGGTCCAGCGTGTCCACCTCAGTGACGAACTGATGCAGGACGCCGTGAAACAGCAGATTGGTGGCGCCTGAGGCGCAGGAGAACTCTCATGGACTATCTGAACACACTACTTTTCGGCATCTATCCCTACATCGCCCTGGCCGTGTTCTTCATCGGCAGCTGGGCGCGCTACGACATGGGGCAGTTCACCTGGAAAGCCGGTTCCAGCCAGATGCTGGCCAAGGGCGGGATGCGGGTGGCCAGCAACCTGTTTCACGTCGGTATCCTGGTGATCCTGTTTGGGCACATTGTCGGCCTGCTGACGCCCCACTGGGTCTACGAGCCCTTCATGAGCGCCGGAACCAAGCAGGTGATGGCGATCGTCGTGGGTGGCGTGGCGGGTGTGGCCTGCCTGATCGGCGCCGCGATGCTGACCTACCGTCGCCTGACGAATCCGCGTGTGCGGGCGGCCGGCAGCGTCGCCGATATCCTGATCATCGTGATCCTGCTCATCCAGGTCTCGCTGGGATTGCTCACCATCATCCCCACGCTGGGCCATCTGGACGGGCATACCATGCTGCTCTTCGGATCCTGGGCGCAATCGATCTTCACATTGCAGGGCGGCGCCGCCGATTACATCCGGGACGTGCACTGGATCTATAAAGTCCACATCTTCCTGGGGCTGACGATTTTCGTGCTGTTTCCCTTCACGCGGCTGGTCCATGTTTTCAGCGCTCCCCTGGAGTACCTGGGGCGTCGTTACCAGGTTGTCCGTCGCCGTATCTAGTCGCCCAACCCCGAACAACCGGGAGCTTCGGCTCCCGTACGGAGCAAACCAATGAACCTGATCAACGCCATTGATGTCAGCGACCTCAAAGAACATCCGTTCCCGGCGGTCCGGGTCGCCGGCGAGGAAATCCATGAAGACCGCATCGCCGCGGAACTTCAGTATCACCCGGCGGACGAAATCGGCGAGGCCTGGCATCAGGCTTCCTGCAGCCTGGTGATCCGCGAACTGCTGCTGCGCCAGGCTGCTGAGCTGGGTATCGAAGACGATCTGGATGAGGAGCAACGCATCGCGGCGCTGATTGACCAGGTCATCGACGTGCCAGAACCCGACGACGCCAACTGCCGGCGCTTCTTCGACGCCAACCCGGAGCAATTCCGCACGCCGACGCTCCTGGCGGTCAGTCACATCCTGCTGGCTGCCGCGCCGGACGATATTGTCGCCCGGTCCGAACAGGAAGACACCGGCAGGCGACTGATCGCCAGCCTGGCCGACGGTCGGGCCGACTTTGCCCGGCTCGCGCTGGCCCACTCCGCCTGCGAATCCCGCAAGCAGGGCGGACAGTTGGGGCAGATCGCCAAGGGCCAGACCGTCGAGGAGTTTGAGCGTGTCGTCTGGCGGCTGCCGGAAGGGCTGCATTCGCAGTTGGTCGAGAGCCGCTACGGGTGGCATGTGGTGCGCGTCGACCGGCGGATCGAGGGACAACCGCTGTCGTACGAGCTCGCCAAATCCACCATCCGCCGCTATCTCCAGGAGAAGGTCACCCGGCGCTGGCTGCGGCAGTATATCCAGACGCTGGCGCTGGAATACGGCGTCGAAGGCGTCGACCTGGAACTCCCCGACTCGCCGCTGATGCAGTAGGTTTTCCTGCCCTGTTTTTCCGCCCCGGTGGATGCGAATCTGCCGGGGCCTTCCCAGCCTGCGACGGGTCCGGATATACCCCAATACACCTGCCCGACTACCCCCTCTGGGGGAGCGAACAACGCGCCCGGCCGCCGTACCATTGAGGACAGTAGAAACCTGATTTCCCGGAGGATTCCCGTATGTCCCATGCCTCGGCTGACAGCCCGTTCCAGTCATTGGATATTGCCATACTCACCGTCTCGGATACGCGAACCCTGGCCAACGACCAGTCCGGCGATACCCTGCAGCGCTGCCTTGAGGAGGCCGGCCACCGGCTCATCGAGCGCCGGTTAGTGAAGGACGACATTTACCAGATCCGGGCCGTAGTGTCGGACTGGATTGCCCGTGCCGACCTGCCGGCCGTGCTGGTCACCGGGGGCACCGGTTTCTCCGGCCGCGACAGCACACCAGAAGCGCTGCTTCCCCTGTTCGACAAAGTGGTTGAGGGTTATGGAGAACTGTTCCGGCACCTCTCCCTGGCCAGCATCGGCACCTCAACGATCCAGTCACGGGCGGTCGCGGGACTGGCGAACCGGACGCTGATCTGCGCCATGCCGGGCGCCCCGCGCGCCTGCGCTTTAGCCTGGAACGACATCATTGGGCCCCAGCTTGACAGTCGTCACCGCCCCTGCAACTTCGTCGGCGAACTGGTCGCCCGAAGGGGCGAGCATTGTGCTTCACGGTCAGAGGGGGAGCCGGCCTGATGAGTGACTGTATCTGTGATACTGAAAGCCCTGCGGCCCGCGACGGCAAACGGATGAACATTCTGATGCCGATCTCCGCCGTGCAGGCGGCTCTGGCACGTGAAGCGGAATGCCTTGCGGGTATCGAGAAGTTGCCACTGGCCCTCTGTCGGGGTCGTATCCTGGCATCGTCCGTCACTGCACCTCTGTCCGTGCCTCCCCGAGACAACAGCGCCATGGACGGTTATGGCCTGCGACTGACCGATCTGGACGATAGCGCTGAATTCCCAGTCTCCCAACGGGTGCCAGCGGGCGTGCTTCCCCCGGCACTGCAACCGGGTTCTGCGGCCCGTATCTTCACCGGTGCTCCGTTGCCGGCAGGCGTCGATACCATCGTTCCGCAGGAACAGGTGGAGTCAGTGGGACCGGATCGCATCCGGATCAACATCTCCCCGACCCGTGGACAAAACATCCGTCGCGCCGGCGAAGATGTCGAGGCCGGGAACCTGCTCCTGAACGAAGGGACCCGCCTGGAAGCACCGGAGATGGGGCTACTGGCCAGTCAGGGACTGGCCGATATCAACGTTCGCACACGCCTGAAAGTCGGCATATTGACCAGCGGCGACGAGATCGTATCGCCTGGTCAGGAGCTGGGGCCGGGACAGATCTACAACGCCAATGCCTTCTCGCTGCGGGGTGCCCTGGAGCGCCTTGGGTGCGATGTCGGGCCCGCCGTCCAGATTCCCGACAGCCGGGGGGCAACCTGTCTGGCCCTGGAACAGGCCGCCCGGGATCACGATCTCATTGTCACCAGCGGTGGTGTCTCGGTCGGCGACGAGGACCATGTCCGCCAGGCGATCAGGGAACTGGGATCGCTGACCCTGTGGGGCGTGGCGATGAAGCCGGGCAAACCGTTCGCGTTCGGTTACGTCGGGGCCACACCAGTCCTCGGACTGCCGGGCAACCCCATGGCCGCCCTGCTCACGCTGGAAGTCCTGGCCGGTGACTATATCCGGCGCCTGATGGGCGTCACCGTGCGACCGGCCATTCCCATCCGCGTGCACGCCGGTTTCAGCCGGACGCGAGCCATTCCCAGGCAGGAATACCTGCGCGTCAATCTCAAGAACTGGCGGGGCCAGTGGCACGCCACCCTGTCGGGATCCCAGGGATCCGGACTGTTGTCCGTCGCCTGCCGCGCGGACGGCTACCTGATCATTCCGCCCTATCAGGCGATCATTGAAGGAGCGCAATATGAATTTGTCCATCGCGATCAGCTCTACCGCTGACAACATCGTCCATCACGCATCATTCTGCGGTGACGATGCGACCGATGCGTTGCGACTCCATGCCCTTTTCAGCCACCTCAGCGAGCGGGATTTCCGGGCGCTGTCGATGCGTATCCGGCGGATCAACCTGGCCCCTCACGAACTGATCTACAGGCAGGATACCGAAGCCCACCATTTCTACTTCATGGTATCCGGGCAGTTGCGCCTGTACCGCCTGGACTACTCGGGGTTCGAGCGCACGCTGGATAGCCTGACGGCAGGCGACTGCCTGGCGGAGGTGATGATTTATGCCAATCCGGCGCGTTACGCCTGCTACGCCGAGGCTCTCAAGCCCAGCCTGGTGCTGAGCATTCCCATCGATGCCTATCGGACGCTGATCCGGTCAAGCACCGATTACGCCGAAAACGCCCTGGCCCACTATGCCGCGCGAGCCGTGTCCCGTTTCCACGACCTGGAAATCATGACCGTGCAAAGTGCGCGGGAGAGAGTCATCCGCTACCTCCTGGATCTGCTGCCGGAAGGCGCCAAGCGGGATGGCGAGATCGAGCTGCCCCTGCCCAAGTGTCTCATTGCCTCGCGTCTGGCCATGCAGCCGGAGACCTTCTCGCGGCAGCTCAACGAGCTCAAGAGCAACGGTCTGCTGCGGGTCAATGGCAGCCGGCTGGTGATTCCGGACGCCCAGCGCCTGATGCAGCTCAGCCGATAGGACAAATCCAGCAGAGACTTTCCGGGAGGAGGGATGACAACAGCAAACGAACCCCGCAGGAACCGCCCCCTGATCTATGCCTGCTCGGGTTGCTCCGACGTCGCCCAGTTGGCAAACAACGCCGCGGTGCGTCTCGACCACGCCGGCGAATATGAGATGTCGTGCATTTCCGGTGTCGGTGGAAAGGTCAAACCGCTGGTCAGGACCGCGCGTTCCGGCCGGCCGGTCACCGTTATCGATGGCTGCCCCCTGCACTGCGCGGGCGCCTGCCTGGAAAATATTGGGGTACAGCCAGAGCGCCATGTTCGACTCTACGAGTATGGCTTCAGGAAACATTACGGCCAGAGCTATGGCGACGACGCCGTGGACGATGTCTGCCAACTGGTCCTGACCGGCTGTCTGGGCGATGACGCCAGGCAGCAGACCGGCCAAACGACAAACGAGAGAACGAGCAATGATTGAAAGCTACCGCGACCTGATCGAGGCCGCCGATACCCAGCCTGAGCCCCAGCGTTTCCTGTTCGTGTTCTGTCGGGCCGAATTGCCTGAAGACGCCTCGGCCGAGGAACAAAGTCGGTTTGACCGTGGTGAAGGTGGCACCCTGAGTCCGGTCATCTGCGTCGACAAGCCTTTGCAGGGCGTTCGCCGTTTTGAGGCCCTGGTGGAGGAATCCCGTGCCACCGGTCAGGAATGGGACGTGGTCTTCGTTGCGGCGATGTCCGGCCGCGGCGGGCAGGCGCCGACCGCCGATGAGGCACAGCAGCCGCTGACGATGATGGTGGAAACGATTCGGCTGGGGAACGTGGGGAATTACCTGGCGTTCTCGCGGGAGGGGGAGTTGTTGGCGATCGGGTGATGGAAAGTCAGATATCCGATAGGCGCCTCCGGCGCCTCAGAAGCTGAAGCTTCTGCTACATACTCGAGTTAGCTGTAAAATGTAGCCGATGCTTCAGCTTCGGAGCAGCCGTCAGGCTGCCAGAAAGCCACAACCTTGCTCACCCACCCGTCATATTCATGAACCGCAGAATCTGCACATCCCCGTCACTGCTGAAGTGATGCCGCTCCGGCTTCAGGTCCATCGCCCTAATGATGGTTTCTCGCAACTTGCCGTCACCCTCGGGGTAGCCTCGCAGTATGCGCCGCAGGTCCACCGAATGCTCGTTGCCCAGACACAGCAGCAAGCGGCCCGCGACGGTCACCCGCACACGGTTGCAGGTGGCGCAGAAGTTATGGGAATGGGGAGAGATAAATCCTATGCGCACCGGACTGTCCGGCATCCGGAAATAACGGGCCGGACCGCCGCTGTCGTCGGTGGTGGGTAGCAGGTCGTGGTAGCGACGGATCCGGGCGCGGACGTCATCGCTGCTGCACAGGCTTTCGCCGCGGTCATGGTCGGTGATCTGCCCCAGCGGCATTTCCTCGATAAAGCTGATATCCACCTGCTTGCGCCGGGCAAACGCCACCAGGTCGAGGATCTCATCGTCGTTGCGGCCTTTCATGATCACGGCATTCAGCTTGATACCCCGGAAACCGGCCTCGCGGGCCGCATCGATCCCTTCCAGGACCCGGCTCAGTTGGCCGGTACGGGTGATCTGCCGGAACCGCCCGGCATCCAGCGTATCCAGGCTGATGTTCAGGCGCCGGAGGCCCGCCTGACGTAGGGATTCGGCCAGCTTCGAAAGCTGGCTGCCGTTGGTGGTCATCGCGAAATCGCGCAGGCCGAGTCGACCGATCTCCCCTACCAGGTCCAGGATGTCCTTGCGGACCAGCGGCTCGCCACCGGTGAGACGGATTTTCTCGGTCCCCAGGCCCTGGAAGGTTCGTGCCAGGCGGGCAATCTCCTCCAGGGTCAGCACCTGCTGGCGCGGCAGGAAGGTCATGTCCTCCGCCATGCAGTAGACACAGCGAAAGTCGCAGCGGTCCGTGACCGACAGGCGCACATAATTGATGGTTCGACCAAATCGATCTTTCAGTACCCGGCTGGGAGGCATGGACATTATTCCCCTACCCCCCGGTTACCGGAGGGAACAGCGCCAGCTCGTCGCCCGGCACCAGATGGTGCGAACTCCTGACCATCGTCTGGTTCACAGCGGTCATTATCCGCGCGCCGGCGAGCAGCCCTGCCAGGAGCGGAGATTGCTCCAGGGCTGCCAGTACCGTCTCCAGGGACTGCCCCTCGGGAGGGACAGCGTGATCGAAGACCTCGGTGCCGGATAATTCACGGAGTTGGGCAAACAGGCGAACGGTGATGGTGTGCGTCATGGCAGATTGTAAGTCGGTGGTCAGGTGCCCCCATTGTTGCAGCGCTCCGACCGCCGGCCGATACCCCGCTTGGGGTAGATCGGCGGATCATTGGTAAGAACAACGCACGCCGATCGGCAGGATCCGGCTATTCCTTCGCTGAGCAGGACTTGCTTTCCAAAGGTTCCGGGGCTGCACAGCATGCCCCTGTTTCCGCCGAAGGTTCGTCACCTCCTTCCCCGGTTGCCTTTATGGCAGAGCCGTTCTCCCCGTCTACGGCTCCGGTCGGGGCAGAGGCCTTCCATTCGCGCCACGCCTCGGAAAGCACCTGCCAGGCGGAATGCAGGAACAGCCCGGCAATGGCCAGACCGACGATCACATCCGGCCACAGCGAGCCGGTGTAACCCACCAGGATGGCGGCCCCGATCACGCTGGTGTTTGCAAACAGGTCATTCCTGGAACACAGCCAGGTTGAGCGCATGTTCAGGTCATCGCGTCGGTGGGCGTTGAGCAGCAGGAAGCAGACGGTGTTTGCTGCCAGGGCAACCAGTGCGATGCCACCCATCCACTCAGCGTGGGGAACGATACCCAGAATACTTTTCTGAATGGCTTCAACGACGACCATGACGCCAAACAGGAGCATGAACAGGCCTTTGACCAATGCCGCGCCGGCCCGGCTACGGGCGCTGCGGTGCAAGGCATACAGCGTCAGGGCATAGACAGTGGCATCGCCGAACATGTCCAGCGAGTCCGCCAGCAATGCGGTCGATCCCGCCAGCAAGCCGCCAAAGAACTCGAACAGGAACATCACGGTATTGATGGCGAGCACGATATAGAGCACCCGCCCCTGCTTACCGCGCAACTCGGCAAGTTCTTCAGCTTTGTTTTCGCAACAACTATCCATACATCAGCCCTTTGTAAAACACTAAAAGAGCACAATAAAGGTTGAAGCTGTTACAGGGTCAAGCGAATGCGGGAAATGATCAGTCGATTTAATCCTTACGGTAGTCATTCAGCCGGTTATATAGGGTTTTCAGGCTCACGCCGAGCAGCCTGGCGGCCTTTGCCTTATGACCATCGCACCGCTCGAGTGTCGCCAGGATCATTGCCTTTTCGGTCTCGGCAATGGAGGTGCCGGGAGACAGCTTCAGTGGGTCGCCGCTGCCCGGTATGCTTTCCCGTTGGCGCCGCTGGCCGGAGGCACGCTGTGGATACTCTGGAACCTTCACGCCCGGATGTAACCCAATGTGCCGGCAACCCGCCCGCTGGCGGGCCGCTCAGCGATGGGATGAATTTATCGTCATGTTACATGCTGCCCGGGAATTTGTGGGACCACCGCCGGATGAGCCATGCTAGTAGTATCTGTAAGGACATTGAGGGGAGCATGCTTGGATTTCCAAGATTGATCTACACCTTGTTTGTCGTGGCAACCCTGCTGCTAGGGGTGGCAATCTCAATCTGGAATCCATACGGCCTCATCCCCTGGGCGGTGCTTCCCCTGCTGGCGGTGGTCGGCGCTTTCGATCTCCGCTCCAGGCACAATGTGCTGCGCAACTATCCAATCCTGGGCCACTTGCGGTACCTGCTGGAATTTGTCCGGCCCGAACTTCGCCAGTATTTTTTTGAGTCCGAGCAAAGCGGTCGCCCGTTCAATCGCGAACAGCGGAATATCGTCAACAAACGCGCCGACGGTCAGAACGACACCGTACCGTTTGGCACCCGGCGCGATGTGGAGGGAGCGGGCGCCGATTTCGCCCAGCATTCCATCGTCCCCAAACAGGTCGACCGAGCCTACGGGCGGATCATGATTGGCGGACCGCAGTGTTCGAAACCCTATGATTCATCGCGGTTGAATATCTCCGCCATGAGCTTTGGTTCACTGTCCAGCAATGCCGTACTGGCCATGAACAAGGGCGCCAAGCTGGGCAACTTCGCGCAGGATACGGGCGAAGGCGCCATCAGCCCCTACCACAAGGTGCACGATGGCGACCTGATTTGGGAGATTGCGAGTGGGTATTTTGGGTGCCGCACGCGCGATGGCGGTTTCGACAGTGACGAGTTTGCCCGAAAAGCCTCCGACGACCAGGTGAAGATGGTCGAAATCAAGATCTCGCAAGGCGCCAAACCCGGTCATGGCGGGCTGCTTCCCGGCGTCAAGGTCAACCGGGAGATCGCAAGGACCCGGGAAGTCGAAGAAGGCAAGGACTGCATCTCCCCGGCCCAACACGCCGAGTTCGATACCCCCGTCGGCCTGCTTCGCTTCATGCAGCGCCTGCGGGAACTCTGCGGCGGCAAACCGGTTGGCTTCAAGCTGTGCCTGGGCAAGCGCGATGAGTTCATGGGCATCTGCAAGGCAATGCTGGAATCGGGGATACAACCGGACTTCATTACGATTGACGGCGCCGAGGGCGGCACGGGGGCCGCACCGGCTGAATTCGAGGACTTCATCGGGACCTACATCAATGAGGCCCTGCCCTTCGTCGACAATTGCCTGAAGGGCATCGGTAAGCGCGACGAGATCGTCGTGATCGCCAGCGGCAAGGTCGCGACCGGCTTCGACATGGTCACCAAAATCGCCCTGGGTGCGGATATGTGTAACGCCGCCCGGGCGTTCATGTTTTCCGTCGGCTGCATCCAGGCCCAGCGCTGCCACACCGACACATGCCCGACCGGCGTGACGACGCAAAACCCGGCCCGTTCAAGATCGTTGGACGTGCCTTCCAAGGCGCTAAGGGTGCGCAACTTCCACGACGCCACCATCCAGTCTCTCCTCGATATAACCGGAGCCCTGGGTCTGGCCTCGCCGGACCTGCTCGGCCCCGAACACATTTATCACCGCCCCGAGTATGGCCCGGCCTACACGTATCGGGAAATGCATCCTCAGGTGGCGACCGGCGACTTTCTCTCCGGGGAACTGCCACCCGACTACGCGGCGGATTGGGAAAAAGCCAGTGCCGGCCGGTTCTAGCATCGGACACCATCCCAACCGCTGGCCTATCTCCGATCACTCGTTGTGACCCTCTGGGTAAACCGACCTGCTGATTAGAGGAGTCATGAAGGAAACAGTTCGACGCCAAACACGGAAGACACGCCCCATCATGTGCCGCCGAAGGCGATCCGCGTCGGGATGACGCCCAGGTCACAGGCCAAGCAACCTACAGAGGGCAACCGTATGCAACAGACCACTCATCATTTCGCCCGGAGAGTCAACGACCTGTCGGAGTCTGCCATATTCCGCATCGGCGCCCGTGCCAAGGCGCTGGCCGATGAAGGCCACGACATCGTCAGACTGGATGCGGGCGAGCCGGATTTCAATACGCCCCAATGGATCATCGATGCAGCCAAGCAGGCCCTGGATGACGGCTTTACACGGTATACCGAAATCGGTGGCTTGCCGCAGTTGAAGGAGGCCATCCAACATAAACTCGAGTCCCAGAACCAACTGCATTACCGGCTTGAGCAGATCATGCACACCTGCGGTGCCAAACAGGGCCTTTTCAACGCCTGCATGTCACTTCTCGGGCCCGGCGACGAAATCGTCATCCCGACACCTCGCTGGGGCACCTACCCGGCCATCGCCGACATCGCTGCGGCAAAGACGGTCAACGCAACCACCCGTTACGAGGACGGTTTCGTGTTGACGCCGGAAACCCTGGACCACGCCCTCAGCAGCCGCACCCGCGTTCTCATCCTCAACAGCCCGAACAATCCGACCGGTCAGGTGTACAGCCGCGAAGAACTGGCGGCGCTGGGAAATGTGCTCCTGGAGTATCCGGACGTGATCGTGCTGTCCGATGACATCTATGAGCATCTGCGATTCACCAACCAACCCTATGCCAACATCCTCAATGTCTGCCCGTCACTGAAAAACCGCACCGTCGTGATCAATGGCGTGTCCAAGGCCTATGCCATGACGGGTTGGCGTGTGGGCTTCGCTGCAGGGCCCGAGGACATTATCAACGAGATGCAGAAACTCCAGGGCCAGACAAATTCCCACACCGCGGCGGTATCGCAGGTTGCGGCGACGGCCGCCCTGAACGGAGGACTCGATGAGGTGACGACAATGTCGCAGGTTTTTGCCGAAAGGGCGCGCCAGGTAGCCGAGGGCCTGAAGCCGGTTGAAAGGATCAAATGCCTCCCGGCCCAGGGCAGTTTCTACTGCCTGCCCGACTTTTCTCCCATCATCGAATCGCTGCCCGACGTCGACGACGACCGGGAGCTCGCCGACTGGCTGCTGGACAAGTTGGGAATAGCCATGGTGCCCGGCTCCGCCTTCAACGCGCCGGGACACATGAGGCTGTCCTTCGCAGCGAGCGACAAAACCCTACAGAAAGGTCTGGATCGCCTCCAGAAGACCTTTGCCTGATCCTGTCACGCAGACGCAAGCATGCCCGGCAAACCACCGGGCATGCTGATCGGCCCAAGGCCACTCAACGCAAATCTTTCCGAAATACGCGCGACTCTCCCTGCCGGCGCGGCCCTACTCGGAGGCTGCAATCAGACTGGCGTTACCGCCGGCTGCGGTGGTATCCACACACAGGTGACGTTCGAGCACGAAACGCTGGTCCAGGTTCTGCTCGGTGACCAGCGGGATCAGCACCCCATCACGCTGGGCCAGAGCCAGGCGATAATCACGCAGGACCGCCGTTTCTGCGACACTGACGACCGCGTCAAACCCGTTGGCCCTGGCCAGCGCCTCCGCTTCCAGCATGCCGTTCACACCGACGATCGGCAGCCCCGCCTTGGCGGATTCAGCCACGGTCTTCTCGACGTCGGGCGCCACCACCACGACCTGGTTGCCCTGGGACAGGGCCACACCCGCCTGCTTCAGGGCCGACTCGCTATCCGGTCCCAGGCACAGGATCACGCCACGGGCATAGTCGGTCAGCCGGTTCAGCTCACCGGTCGGTCCCGGCAGATCTTCGGAATGACCATCCAGGGGCGCCGGCACGTCACCGAAGATCGGCTTGAGCAGTTCTTCACGCCCCTTGGGCTTAGGTGCCGCCCGGCCCGCCACCTGATCGATCAGCTTCTGCAGACCTTTGGCGTCGACACGCTTGGCACTGCCGTCGACGGGCTTCTCGACTTTCTCGTTCTTCAGGAAGCGACGCACATAGTGCGGACCACCCGCCTTCGGACCGGTACCGGACAGGCCCTCGCCGCCGAACGGCTGGGAGCCGACGATGGCGCCAATCTGGTTGCGGTTGACGTAGGTGTTGCCCACCTTGATCCGGCTGGCGATGCGCTCAACCCGGCGATCCACACGGCTGTGGATGCCAAAGGTCAGGCCATAGCCCTTGGCATTGACCGCATCCACCACCTTGTCGATGTCCTTCGCCTGGAAGGTGGCTACGTGCAGGACCGGGCCGAAGATTTCCTCTTCCATCTCCTCGATCCCGCTGACCCTGATCACGGCCGGGGAGACGAAGCGGCCCTTCTCGGGCACGCTCATCGTCTTCAGCAGCTGGCCCTTCCGGTCGTACTTCACACAGTAGTCGGTGATCTTCCTGTGGGCGTTATCATCGATGACCGGGCCCACATCGGTGGACAGCAGCCACGGATCGCCGATGCCCAGTTCTTCCATGGCGCCATAGAGCATTTCCAGCAGGTGGTCGGCAATGTCTTCCTGCACATAGAGCATGCGCAGGGCCGAACAGCGCTGACCGGCACTCTGGAAAGACGATGCCAGCACGTCGCGCACCACCTGCTCCGGCAGTGCCGTCGAGTCGACGATCATGGCATTCAGACCGCCGGTTTCGGCGATCAGCGTGGCATCCGGAGCCATGTTCTCGGCCATCTTGCGATTGATGTTCTGGGCCGTCGCGGTAGAGCCCGTGAAGCATACGCCGGCGATACGCGAATCGGAGGTCAGGGCGCCGCCCACGGTAGCGCCCGTACCCGGCAGCAGCTGGACCACGTCTTTCGGGATCCCCGCGTCATGCATCAACTGGACCGCCCGGTGAGCCAGCAGTGACGTGCTTTCAGCCGGCTTGGCGAGAACGGCGTTGCCCGCCGCAACTGCCGCCATGATCTGCCCGGTAAAGATCGCCAGCGGGAAGTTCCAGGGTGAAATACAGACCATGGTGCCGCGGGCGTCACCGTCGTCCTTGTAGCGAATCGCCTCGTTGGCGTAGAACTGGCAGAAGTCCACCGCCTCGCGGATTTCGGCCACCGCGTCCAGCAGGGACTTGCCGGCTTCCCGCGTGGTCAGCGCAAACAGCTCGTAGGCGTGCTCCTCGTAGAGATCGCCGACCTTGCGCACGCAGGCGGCACGCTCTTCCACGGATTTCGCCGACCAGCTGTTAAAGCCGTCCTGTGACGCATTGATCGCCACTTCCACATCGGCATCCGAGGAATAGGTGATGTGGCCCACCAGGTCTTCCGGATCCGCCGGGTTGCGAACCACCTGGACTTCGGCGCCGACCGCCTCGCCGGCGGTGATCGGACCGCCCTTCCAGCGATGGGTCTTGAAGGCACCCCGGCCCTGCTCGATCTCCTCGATGGTGACCGGATCGGTGATGTCCCAGCCCTTGGAGTTGCGGCGCTGTTTACCGAATAGGTCCGCCGGGCGCACGATCGCCTTGCTGGAAATGTTCTCACCCATGGACTCGACGATATCGATCGGGTCCCTGGCGATCTCTTCCGGGGTGATCCGGGTATCGACGATCTGGTTCACGAAGGAGCTGTTGGCCCCGTTTTCCAGCAGGCGACGCACCAGGTACGCCAGCAGGTCCTGGTGGGCGCCGACCGGCGCGTAGATACGGCACGGGACGCCGCTGTCCTTCAGTACCTGGTCGTGCAGGGATTCACCCATGCCGTGCAGGCGCTGGAATTCGAAGCGCTCGCGGTCGACATTCCTGGCCAGTTCCAGTACCGCCGACACCGAGTGGGCGTTGTGGGTGGCGAACTGCGGGTAGATACGGTCGGTCATGCCCAGCAGTTGCTTGGCACAAGCCAAGTAGGATACGTCACTGCAGGCCTTGCGGGTAAAGACCGGGAAACCGCTCAGGCCCATCACCTGGGCGCGCTTGATCTCGGCATCCCAATAGGCGCCCTTGACCAGACGCACCATGATACGGCGGTCCAGCTTGGCGGAAAGCGCGTAGAGCCAATCCAGTACGTGAGACGCGCGCTTGCCGAAGGCCTGCACCACCACACCGAATCCGTCCCAGCCGGCCAGTTCGGGATCGGCCAGGATGGCTTCGATCACGTCCAGGGACAGGTCCAGGCGATCCGCCTCCTCGGCATCTATATTGAAGCCCATATTGGCCTTGGCCGCCTTCTTGGCCAGTTCCAGGGCGCGGGGCATCAGCTCGTTCATGACACGCTCTTTCTGGCCATATTCGTAACGGGCCAGCAGCGCGGACAGCTTGACGGAAATGCCGGGATTGGTACGCACGTCGCCCTTGCAGTTCCTGGCGATGGCGTCGATGGCGTTGGAATAGGCGTTGTAGTAACGAACCGCATCAGCGTCGGTACGGGCCGCCTCCCCCAGCATGTCATAGGAATAGGTATAGCCGCGGGCCATGTAGCTCTTGCCGTTGTCCTGGGCCTCCTCGATGTCGCGGCCCAGAACGAACTGACGGCCCATTTCCTTCATCGCCTGGCCCGCAACGGTGCGCACAACCGGCTCGCCCATGCGCTTGACCAGCTTGCGCAAGGTTTCGCCCACCGTCTGGCGCTCGGAATCCTTGAGCAGGTTGCTGGTCATCAGCAGGGCCAGCGTCGTGGAATTGATCAGCCCGGATGCCGCCTTACCCACATGGGCGCCCCAGTTGCCCGAGGTGATCTTGTCTTCAATGAGAGCGTGGATCGTCGTGTTGTCCGGCACCCGCAGGAGGGCCTCGGCCAGGCACATCAGGGCCACCCCCTCTTTCGTGGTCAGCCCGTATTCCGCCAGGAACTTCTCCATGATGGTCGGCCGGGCGTTGCTGCGAACGTCACGTACCAGATCGGCGGCACGGGCAGAAATGGCCTCGCGCTCGGCGCTGGACAGCTGCGCACCAGCAATCAGCTCGCGAATCACTTTGTACTCATCGGCCAGGTAGTCATCGCGGATTGCCTGCCGGCTCTCAGTCAGCGTAGGAGTCGTTGATTGCTGCGGTTTCATAGCTGTCACCTCATCTTTGTTCGTCTCTGGCTGCATTCTACCGAGAGAGGCGAAGTTATTTTTCCTATTAAAACCATTTGCATACGACGGTTTGTCTTTTTTGGCAATTCCATTTCCGCCGCTTTTCTTTCCAAAGCGTTAAAAAAAGGAAATTTGACCTTTACCTAAAATCTTTCCATGCCTAAAGCTTGGTCAGGCCACCTCGCTGCCCAGTTCCCTCAGGACACCATGCGCGACAGAAAAGACTGCACAATCAATAATTTCCGTCGCCTGCATGTCCGCCTGCATCTGTTGCCAGCGTTGTATCTGGGTTCGTTTTACGGTGTGCCAGACGTCGAGCAGCTGTTGAGGTGTTCCCGCATGGTCATTTGAGCGGAACACACTGGCGGTCAGGTTACGCAACTGATAATCCAGCTCGTCCCGGTAATGACTGGTAGCAAGCGACTGCCAGTGCCCCTTGGCACGGAAAGCCCGCATCTGGCGGTCCAGCCAGGTCAGTTTCAGGCCCTCACCCAGTGAGAAATAGACTTCTGCAACGGCAGTCAGAGGCTGGTCGAACTGTCGCGCCACCTCGATGATATCCAGCAACCAGTAGCGACTCTCGATCGACGCGCAGATGGCAGCCAGGCTGTCGGGGACGGCATTGTCTACATAATAAGCATAGCGTTCTTTCCATCGACTTTCCGGAATCACCGCCTGCAACGCCTCCACCGAGGTCACCACCTCGGCCAGTAGCGGTGAGTAGCGGGCCTGGCAGGCGGCCGCATCCAGGCCTTCGGGCCGGTTGCGCAGGATCCAGGTGGCACTGCGGGTGATCAGGCGGATCAGGTCCCGGAACAGCTCCAGCTGCACGCCGGAACGAATCCGGCCATCCAGTTGCTCCACCGCGGCCCACTGGGCATCGACCCCGTAGATGCGCATGGCGATGCGGTAAGCGATCACCACCTCGTCGACGTCGGCGCGGGCGGCATGCCGTATACGATCGATCCAGGTGATGCCCATGCGGTTGACCAGGTCATTGGCAAGCTGGGTTGCCGTAATATCCGCACGCAGCGGGTGGTTCCGGATGGCATCCGGGAAGGCGTCGCGCATGGAGGCGGGAAACGCGCTGAACAGCGCATCCGAGAAGCGGTCATCCAGCACCCGCGGTGACGCCTGCAGCGATTGCTCCAGTTCCAGTTTGGCGTAGGAGATCAACACCGCCAGTTCGGGCCGCGTCAGACCGGTCCCGCGTTCGCGCCGCTCCTGCAGGGTCTCCTCGTCCGGGAGGAATTCAAGCGCCCGATCGAGTTGGCCGTCGGATTCCAGGCGCCGGATCAGACGCTCACATTCATCCAGCCCGGCCATACCTCCCGCATCGGCAATGCTGAGCGCCATGGCCTGGCGATAGTTGTTCTTCAGCACCAGTTGCGCCACTTCCGGCGTCATCTCCCGGAGCATGCGGTTACGCTGCTCCCGGGTCAGCGCGCCGTCGCGCACCTGCGTGTTGAGCAGGATTTTCATGTTCACTTCGTGGTCGGAGCAGTCAACGCCACCGGCATTGTCGATAAAATCGGTATTCGCCGCCCCGCCCCGGCGTGCGAAGTCGATGCGTGCCCGCTGGGTAAAGCCCAGGTTACCGCCCTCGCCCAGCACCCGACAGCGTAACTGGTTGCTGTCGACTCGCACCGGGTCGTTGGCCTTGTCCCCGACCTCTTCGTGAGACTCGCCGGGCGCCTTGGCGTAGGTACCGATACCGCCATTCCAGATCATGTCTACCGGTGCCTTCAGGAGCGCGCTGATCAGTTCGTTCGGCGTCAGGCGGCCGGTCTTGATGCCCAGCGCCCTGGCCATTTGCTTGGTGACGGGAATGGATTTCATCGATCGCGGGAAGACGCCTCCACCCGCACTGATCTTCGAAGCATCGTAGTCGGCCCAACTGGACCCCGGCAGCTCGAACAGCCGTTGACGTTCGGCAAAAGCGACGGCCGCATCGGGTTTCGGATCGACAAGGATATGCAGGTGATTGAACGCACCGACCAGCCGGATCTGATCGGACAACAGCATGCCGTTGCCGAAGACATCGCCGCCCATGTCGCCGATACCCACCACCGTGAAGGGATCGGACTGCGTGTCGATGCCCTTCTCCAGGAAGTGCCGTTTCACCGATTCCCAGGCGCCACGGGCGGTAATCCCCATCTTCTTGTGGTCATAGCCCTCACTGCCGCCCGAGGCGAAGGCATCCCCGAGCCAGAACCCGTAGTCACCGGCCAGCCGGTTGGCAATGTCCGAGAAGGTCGCGGTACCCTTATCCGCCGCGACGACCAGGTAGGGGTCATCGTCATCGTGACGGACCAGCGCTTTCGGCGGCACGATGACGCCGCCGTCCAGATTATCCGTCAGATCCAGCAGGCCGCGGATGAAGGTCTGGTAGCAGGCGATGCCCTCTTCCTGGAGCGCCGCCCGCGACGGGTCCGCCGGCGGCTGCTTGACGATAAACCCGCCCTTGGCACCGACCGGGACAATGACCGAATTCTTTACCTGCTGGGCTTTCATCAACCCGAGGATTTCGGTGCGATAGTCTTCCGCCCGGTCCGACCAGCGCAGACCACCGCGGGCAACCGGCCCGGCCCGCAGATGGACCCCTTCGACGCGCGGCGAGTAGACGAAAATCTCGAACCGCGGACACGGCCTGGGAATGTCCGGGATCATCTGCGGATCGATCTTGAAGGAGACATAGGGTTTGGCCTGCCCATCCTCCTGCTGGAAGAAGTTGGTCCTTGAAGTGGCTTTGATCAGCACGTAGAACCGCCGCAGGATGCGGTCGTCATCCAGGCTCTCGACACCCTCCAGCGCGGTCAGGATTGCCTTCTCCACATCGGCTTCCTGTTTGCGGCGCTTGCGGGCGGCGCTGTCCGGCTGGAACCGTACCCGGAACAGCTCGATCAACTGCGCGGTAAGATCCCGGTGTTTGGCCAGGGTCTCTGCCAGGAATTGCTGACTGAACCCAAAGCGCAACTGCTTGATGTACCGGGCATAGGCCCGCAGGACGACCACTTCCCGCCAGCCCAGGCCGGCGACGAGGATCAGGCGGTTGAAGGTATCGTTCTCGGCAAAGCCGTTCCATATTTCGCGGAACGCCTCCTGCAACAACGCCTTTGTGGTGTCGCTGCCGGCAGTTCCCTGTTCACCCAGCACCTCCACGGTAAAGTCACTGATGCCAAAGATCTTGCCGTCACTGCGTTCGATCACATACGGATGCTCGTCCAGGACACGCATGCCCAGGTTTTCCAGCAGCGGCACGACATCCGACAGGATCACCGGCTTGCCGCTGCTGTAGAGCTTGAACGACAGCGTATTGCCATCCTGTTCCCGATCGGTGTGGAAATGCATCGGCACATCCGCGCTGACCGCGATGGACTGGAGTTCAGCGATATCCCGGACTGCCGTTGCACTGGAAAACCGGGCCCGATACCCCGGGGGAAAGGCGTTGGCATAGAGTTTACTGTTGACGGCCCCCAACACTTCGCCAAAAGCGTCGATTACCCCCTTGCGGAACTCATCGTCCCAGGAGCGCGTCTGCGCCATCATGCCTGAGACCATCTGCCTCAGCCGGGCCCAGCCTTCGGCGTCCTGGCGGTCGTCTTCCATGGCGGCGGCAAGTTGTTCGAGCAGAGTATTCGGGGACGGTGGGCGGCTATCTGTCATCAGGTCTCTCCGGCGAAAGCCAGTGTATTTGTTGCCACAGTATAGGCAATCCATCGAAGTCGCTTTACCCATTTAGTTTTAATGGGCAGCCGGTTTGATTATATTTGGCTCACACAATAGCCATAAATCTCACCGGGACGAACCAACATGGGCGAACTGGACAGAATCGACCACTCCATCATGCGCGAACTGCAGAAGAACGCCCGCATTACCGTCACTGAGCTGGCCTCGCGGGTCGGCCTGTCCAAGACGCCCTGCCAGGTGCGCATGCGGCGCCTGGAGGAGCAGGGCTACATCACCGGCTATACGGCCATGATCAACCAGACCAAGCTGGGGCAGAGCCACATCGCTTTCGCGCAGGTCACCCTGAGCGACACCAGCAGCAAATCCCTGGCCGCATTCAACGAGGCCATCCGGCAGATGTCGGCGGTTGAGCAGTGCCATATGATCGCCGGTAATTTTGACTACCTGTTGAAGATTCGCACCCGGGACATGGCCGAGTACCGCCAGGTGTTGGGTGAACAGATCTCCGCCCTGCCCCACGTGCTGCAAACCAGTACCTTCGTCGTCATGGAGAACGTGAAGGACTGATCGTCGTCACCGACGCCGGTTCAACGGTTCCATACAGGGTAGCCGACCAGACCGCCTTCCAGACAGTCGTCCACAGAGCGAATCGGTGCCACGCCGTCGAACCACTCCGGGCTGCCTTCCTTCGCCCCACTCCCCCGGCGTTCCAGCGCCCGGTCCGCTTCACCGCGTTGCGCCAGGAAGGGGCATCCACAGGCCTTCGGGACGAGACGACACGCGGTATGTCCCAAAAGAAGGATTCTATGGCCTCTTGCACCATCGTCAGCCAATGGAAACCCGCCTACGATTGCAGGATCAAACAATAAAAACGGGGAATGATGCGCATGGGCGAAGCAACGCCGCATATCATGATCATCGGTGCGGGCTTCGGGGGACTGGGCATGGCCATACAGCTCAGGAAAGCCGGTATCGACAACTTTACCCTGCTGGAAAAGGCGAGCAGTGTCGGCGGCACCTGGCGGGACAACACCTACCCCGGCGCCGCCTGCGACGTGCAGTCCCACCTCTACTCGTTTTCCTTCGAGCCCAAGAGCGACTGGAGCCGCAAGTTCGGCCTGCAGCCGGAGATCCGGGCCTATCTCGAACACTGCGCAGGCAAGTACGGTTTGCGCGACCACATCCGTTTCAATACCGAAGTGACCGCCGCCCGGTTCGACAGGACCTCCGGAACCTGGTCGGTCACCACAGCCCAGGGCGAATCGATCGAAGCGCGCGTGCTCATCACTGCCTGCGGCCAGTTGAACCAGCCTGCGATACCGAACATCCCGGGTATCGATGCCTTCCAGGGCACCGCCTTTCATTCGGCACGCTGGGACCACGGTTACGATCTGACCGGTAAACCCGTGGCCGTCATCGGAACCGGCGCCAGCGCCATCCAGTTCGTCCCACAGATCGTGCCCAGGGTATCGTCCCTGAAGCTGTTCCAGCGCTCCGGCGCCTGGGTGCTGCCAAAGCCTGACCGGCCGTTCACCGGCCTGGAACAGTGGCTGTTTGGCACCTTCCCTCTTGTCGACCGGGCCTACCGCAACCTGATCTACTGGCGCAACGAGAGCCGTGCCATCGGCTTTATCCGGTTCGGCTTCCTGTTGAACGCGTTCAAATGGCTCGCCCGGCGCGAAGTACGTCGCCACGTACGCGATCCCCGGAAGCGGGAGAAGCTGATCCCAGACTATCCGATTGGCTGTAAACGAATCCTGATCTCCAACGACTGGTACCCGGCGGTGGACCAGGACCACCTTGAGCTGATCACGGAGGCCATCGACCACATCCAACCCGACGCGGTGGCCACGGTGGACGGCACCCGGCATCCGGTCGATGCCATCATCTTCGGTACCGGCTTCAAGGCAACGGATTTCCTGACCCCCATGACCATCACCGGCCTGGAGGGCCTGGACCTGAACGACGCCTGGCGGGATGGCGCGGAAGCCTACAAGGGCATCAGCGTGGCCGGCTTCCCCAACCTGTTCATGCTGTACGGCCCCAACACCAACCTCGCGCACAGCTCCATCGTGTTCATGCTCGAGTCCCAGATCCGTTATGTGATGCAGTGCGTGCGCATGCTGGAGGATCCGGGTTTACACTTCATGGACGTCAAGCCCCAGCGCCAGCGGGAATACAGTGACGGTCTACAGAGAGCCCTGAAACACAGCGTCTGGGAGGCTGGATGCGACTCCTGGTACAAGACGGCATCCGGCAGGAACACCAACAACTGGCCCGGTTTTACGTTCAGCTATCGCCTGATGACCAGCAAACTGGACCTGCAGGATTACGAGCTGCAGCCCCGCCCCACCCCGGCAAGCCCCTGACAGAGTGGTGAGAGAAACATGGATAATAACGACGACTACGACTTCATCATCATTGGTTCCGGTTTCGGGGGCAGCGTCAGCGCGTGCCGCCTGACGGAAAAGGGCTACCGGGTCCTGGTGGTGGAACAGGGCCGGCGCTGGACGCCGGACAACCTGCCCCGGACCAACTGGAAGTTCTGGGACTACCTGTGGCGGCCGGTCGCGGGCCTAAGGGGTTTTCTCAGCCTGCGGCTGTTCCGCCACGTGATGATCCTGCACGGTAACGCCGTCGGTGGCGGCTCGATCACCTATGCCCAGACGTTGCTGGTGCCGCCGGATTCGGTCTGGCGCGAAGGCAACTGGGCCGGTCTCGACAACTGGGAAGAGGTGATGCCCGAGCACTACGCCAAGGCGAAACAGATGCTGGGGGTCACCCGCAACCGGCGCCCGGCCCTGGCAGACGAGAAACTCAGGGAGATGGCCCGGGTCGCCGGTGTGGAGGACACGTTCTACTACACCGATGTGGGCGTGTTCTTCGGGAACGACGAAGACGCCCAGGGCACCGAATACCCGGATCCCTACTTCGACGGCGAAGGCCCAGCCCGCAATTCGTGCATTGCCTGTGGCGGCTGCATGGTGGGCTGTCCCTACAACGCCAAGAACACCCTGGACAAGAACTACCTCTACCTGGCCGAGCGCCGGGGCGCGGAAGTGCGTGCGGAAACCCGGGCGATCGACATCAGGCCCCTGGGCAGCACGGACGGCGCGGACGGGTACGAGGTGATCACGGTGCCGACCTTCGCCCGCGGCCACAAACCGGAGACTCGCATCACGGCGCAGCGGGTCATCGTGTCCGGCTCGTCCCTGGGCACCCAGGAACTGCTGTTCAAGCTCAAGGACAAGGGATCACTGCCCAACATTTCCGACGACCTGGGCAACCGCGTCCGGACCAACTCCGAATCGATCCTCGGCGTGCGCTACCCGGGATGTAAAGAGGACCTGTCCAAAGGCATCGCCATCGGGTCCGGCATCTATATCGACCAGCACACCCACATCGAGGCGGTGCGCTATCCGGACGGTTCCAATCTGTTGAGCAGCCTGCTGACCGTACTGACCGGCGGCCGGCCCGGACCCGTTCGCATCCTCTACTGGCTCGGGGCGGTGCTGCGCCTGCTGGCGAGACGGCCCGTGGCCGGATTCCGCAGCCTGCTGCCCTGGCGTTTCTCACGGGAGACGGTGATTTTCCTGGTGATGCAGACCATCGAGGGCCACATCAACATGCGCTGGAAACGGCCCTGGTACTGGCCCTTCACCAAGACACTCACCAGCCACGGCGATCGCATCCCGACCTTTATCCCGGAGGCCAACGCCTTTACCCGTAAAGCGGCGGAAGCCACCGGCGGCGTCGGATTAAGCTCCTTCTCGGAAATCACCTTCAACGTCCCGATGACGGCTCACTGCATGGGTGGCTGCGCCATGGCGGACAGCCCGGACAAAGGCGTGATCGACGCGCAGAACCGGGTGTTCAATTACAGGAACCTGTATGTGGTGGATGGCTCGATGCTGTCTGCCAACCTGGGGGTCAACCCCAGTCTGACCATCACCGCACTGGCGGAACGGGCGATGAGCTTCATTCCCCCCAAACAGGCCCAGGCAGCGGGACCCGAGACCATCGAGGAACCGGCAGGAAGACCCGCATAAAGACGCGCCACCTGGTCCTGGAGACGGTCGATATCCCAACCGTTCGGCCCTTGGTAAGACCGCCCGTGTTGGTTTCCAGGCTTACACGGGTGACAACAGCGGTCGGCCCTCGAAATGCGCGACGATGTTGTCGGCGACAAGTTGAGCCATGGCATCACGGGTTTCAACGGTACCACTGGCGCAATGAGGCTGGAGGACCACCTGCTCCATGGCCTTGAGCGCCTCCGGGACTCGAGGCTCATGGGCAAAGACGTCGAGCCCGGCTCCGGCCAGCTTGCCCTGCTCCAGGAAGTCCACCAGACAGGCCTCGTCCACCACCGATCCCCGGCCGATATTGATCAGGTATCCGTCCGGCCCCAGTGCATTGAGGACCGCTTCGTCGACCACGCCCCGGGTCGCGTCGCCACCCGGTAGCGCCAGCAGAAGGATGTCTGAATCCCGGGCCAGGCCCTCCAGGCTATCGCACCAGCGGTAATGGACATCCGGCTGTTGCCGGCGTCCAAAGTAGGCAATCTCCAGGCCGAACGCTTCCGCCCGCCGGGCAATGGCCTTACCTATGCGCCCCAATCCGGCGATGCCCAGTACCTTACCGTGGATACACCGGTTGAGCGGCATCATACCCTCGCGTTCCCAACGCCCGTCCCGGACCCAGCGATCGCCGGCGACCAGCCGACGGACGGTGGCCAGGACCAGCATCATCGCCATATCGGCGACGTCATCGTTGAGGACATCCGGGGTGTTGGCCACAGCGACCCCGCGGACCCTGCAGGCGTCCACGCACAGGCCATCGGTCCCCACGCCCTGGGACGACACCAGTTCCAGGTTGGGAAGGCGGGCCAGCAGATCCTCCGGGAACCCCACGCCGTTGCTGGTCAGCACCACGCGAATACGGTCACCCACTTCGCTCAACAGGGTTTCGGGGTCCCCGGCCTGATCCAGCCGATGCAGCGTATAGCGGGTTTCGAGCTCGTCCATTTGAAGACGCCCGATAGCGCCGACCACGAGAACGTGTTGTCCGGTCATGGCGTCTGCCCATGTCAGAAAGGCCCCGCTCACGCGGGGCAAAGGAGAGGAACCGATCAGCCCTAGCGCTGATCCTGACCATCCACCAGACGCCGGATCGACAGCGGGTTGGCGTCTTTCAGGGCATCCGGCATCAGCGCCTGCGGCAGGTCCTGGTAGCAGACCGGCCGGATAAACCGCAGGATGGCCGCGGAACCCACGGATGTGGTGCGGCTGTCGGACGTGGCGGGATAAGGACCACCGTGAACCATGGAGTGACAGACCTCGACGCCGGTTGGATAACCGTTGCAGAGAATACGTCCGGCTTTGGTCTCCAGCACCGGCAACAGATTGCGCGCGGCCTGGTGATCGCCTTCATCCAGTTGCAGCGTGGCCGTCAACTGGCCTTCCAGGTGTTCGGCCACCCGGGCAAAGTCGTCGACGCTCTTGCAGGTCACCACCAGGGAAGACGAGCCAAACACTTCGGCGGACAGGGACTCGTCGGCAATGAAATCGTCAGCTGTGGTGACGAACAGGCCCGCCTGGCACTGGTTGGGCTGGTCGCTGCCCTGTCCACGCGACACTTCGCGCACGCGGCTGTTGCCTTCGAGTTGATCCACACCGCGGTTATAGGCGTCATGGATGCCCGGCGTGAGCATGGTCTGGGTGCCGGTTTCAGACAGCTTGCTACCAGCCACCTCCAGGAAGCGGTCCAGGTCGTCGCCTTCAACCGCGAACACCAGCCCGGGATTGGTACAGAACTGACCGGCCCCCATCAGCAACGAGCCGACAAAGCCTTCGGCAATGGCATCGCCACGGGCCTTCATCGCTTCGGGCATCAGGAAAACCGGGTTGATGCTGCTCATTTCCGCGTAGACGGGAATCGGTTCCGGCCGGTTGGCGGCGATGTTGACCAGGGCCGTGCCGCCGGCGCGCGAACCGGTGAAGCCAACCGCCTTGATGCGCGGATGCGCGACCAGCGCCTGCCCCACCCCATTACCGGCACCAAAGAGCAGCGAGAAGACGCCTTCGTGCAGCCCGCAATCGGCCACGGCTTTCTGGATGGCCCGGCCGACCAGTTCAGAGGTGCCAGGATGAGCCGAGTGCGCCTTGACGATGACCGGGCAGCCGGCGGCCAGCGCGGACGCGGTATCGCCACCGGCCACGGAAAACGCCAGCGGGAAGTTGCTGGCGCCGAACACGGCCACCGGGCCCAGCGCAATGTTGCGCATGCGCAGGTCGGCACGAGGCACGGGCTGGCGATCCGGCATGGCCGGGTCGATGCGGGCATCCAGGTAATTGCCGGCGCGCACGACCTGGGCAAATAGCCGGAGCTGCCCCATGGTGCGGCCGCGTTCGCCTTCGATGCGCGCCCGCGGCAGCCCGCTTTCGGCAACGGCCCGTTCGATCAGCTCGTCACCCAGCGCCTGGATTGCGTCGGCGCAGGCTTCAAGGAACCTGGCCCGGACTTCCGGTGCCGTTTCGCGGTAGCCGGCAAACGCCTTCCACGCCAGCTCGGCCGCGCTGCCGACGTCGGCCTCGGTGCCACCGGCGAATACCGGTTCGAGGGCCTCGTTGGTGGCCGGATTGATGGCCTGGATCGGCCCGTTGGTGCCTTTCACGGCGCGTGCGCCGATAAGCATTTCGCCAAGGATAGTCATCTGTCTCTCCGTTCACGAGTGTCCGCGCCCCGGGGAATCCGGAGCGGCGTTCATTCAGGCCAGAAGGCGCAGGCAGACCGGTACGGCAGGCTTCGGGATCACTCGAATGCCTTGTTGGTCCGGTACTTCTCGTACAGGTGATAGGCACGGTAGAGGTGCGTGTGCATCGCCTTCCTGGCCGCTTCGGGCTGTCTCGATTTGATGGCTTCGAAGATCTCGCGATGCTCTTGCCGGACCCGGTCCAGGTACTGCTCGGTGGCCGGGTGATCGAGACTGGTGTTGACGATCTTGGCTCTTGGGATGATGTTCTTGTTGAACTGCTCGTAGAACTGGCGGAAGAACGGGTTCTTGGTGGCGCTGGCGATTCCGAGGTGGAAGGCCAGGTCCTCGTCCCGCGCCAGCTCGCCTTTCTCCAGCGCCTGGTCAAAGCGATCCAGGCACTGCTCGAGCTGTTCGAGGTCCCGATCGTCCCGGCGTACCGCGGCGAATTCCGCCGCCTGCGTCTCGACACTCAGACGCAATTCCAGGATGTTCAGGATGTCCTCAACGGCCGTAGGATTGATGGTGTAGGCAAACAGGGTTTCGGCGGGCTGGTTGCGCAGTACGGTCGTACCCACACCCCGGCGCGTTTCCACCAGACCCAGCGACTTGAGCTGGGTAATGGCTTCACGGACCACGGTGCGGCTGACTTCGAACATGTCGCACAGCTTGCCCTCGGTCGGCAGCTTCTCACCGACGGGGATCTTTCCCTGGGTGATCATCTGCTCCAGTTGACTCGCAACATGCGTACCCAGGCTACCCGTGCGTTTGACGGGTTCAACCTTGAACGTACTACCGGTGGTGACCGTTTTTGCCATTTTTGTTGTGTCCATCATCAATCCAGATCGGCCGGGTTACATTATCCCAAGAGCGGATCAACGAACAAGCGCAGGGCGCTTGGGGTCGAACGTCCAACCGGGAATCAGGTACTGCATGGCCATGGCGTCGTCCCGCTGACCCAGGCTCAGGGACTTGAATAACGCATGGCCTTGTTCCAGTTTTTCCCGGTCCAGTTCGACACCCAGGCCCGGCTGGGTGGGCACGGCCAGCTTGCCGTCGCGGATCTTCAGCGGATCGCGGGTAATGCGCTGGCCGTCCTGCCAGATCCAGTGGGTATCGATGGCGGTGATCTCGCCCGGGCAGGCCGCTGCCACGTGGGTCATCATCGCCAGTGAGATGTCAAAGTGGTTGTTGGAGTGGGAACCCCAGGTCATGCCCCACTCGTTACACAGCTCGCCGACGGCCACGGCGCCCTGCATGGTCCAGAAGTGGCAGTCCGCCAGCGGGATGTCCACCGAATCCAGACGCACCGCATTGCGCAACTGCTGCCAGTCGGTGGCGATCATGTTGGTGGCGGTACGCAGACCGGTGCGGCGCCGGAATTCGCTCATGGTCTCACGGCCGGACCAGGCGCCCTCGGCACCACAGGGATCCTCGGCGTAGCTGAGCATGTGCCTGATGGGCGTCAGGTATTCCACCGCCTGCCTGAGGGTCCAGGCACCGTTGGGGTCCAGCGTCAGGCGGGCGTCCGGGAACACGTCGTAAAGTGCGGCGATGCACTCCGCTTCCTGGCGCCCGTCGAGGACACCGCCCTTCAGTTTGAAGTCACGGAAGCCGTAGCGCTGATAGGCCGCCCGGGCCAGATTGGCCACCGCTTCCGGCGTCAGTGCCTCGCGGGTGCGCACAAGGTCCCAATCGTCCTGCGGGGACTCGGCGCGCGGGTACGGCAGGTCGGTCTTGTCCGGGTCGCCCAGCAGGAACAGGTAACCCAGGGCTTCGATCTCGTCGCGCTGGCGGCCATACTGGCCCAGCAGTTCGACAACCGGCAGTCCCATGTTCTGGCCCGCCAGATCCAGCAATGCCGACTCGATGCCGGTGATCACATGGACCGCAATGCGCAGGTCGAACGTCTGGTTGCCGCGCACGTCGTCCTTCTGGCCGGAAATGGCGTCGCGCACCCGGCTGATGATCGCCTTGTAACGACCGACAGACTGGCCCTCCACCAGTTCCCGGCATGTCTCCAGGGTATCGATAATGGCCTGGGTGGCCGGGATCTCGCCCAGGCCGACGTTGCCGTCGTTGTCCTCGAGGATGACGACCGTCCGGATAAACCAGGGCGCATGACCGCCGCTGAGGTTCAGCAGGAAGCCGTCGTAGCCCGCAACCGGCACCACCGACATCGTTTTGATTGTTGTGAACATCGTTCTACCTTGTTCATGAACCGGGCAGGCAGACGGGCAATGGTTCGCCTGCCCCGTAGCCTGCAAGGCCCCTCAGCGGTTGTGGGCAATGATGGCAGCCAATGCCTCGCGATCGGCCGGTGACGGCATCGTCAGCGGCGCACGCACATCACCGGCTGGTTGCCCGATGATGTCGGCGCCCGCCTTGATCAGGCTGACCGCATAGCCCTTCTTGCGATCCCGCAGGCGGCAGAACGGCACGAAGAATTCCCGGATGATGGCGGTTACCGTGGCCCGGTCGCCGCCCCGCAGCGCGCTGTAGAACTTCATGGCCATTTCCGGCATGAAGTTGAAGACCGCTGACGAGTAGGTGTTCACGCCGATGGAAATATAGGCCTCGGCGAAGATCTCGGCCGTCGGCACGCCGCCGATGTAGACCAGGCGATCGCCCACCGTCTTGATGGTGTCGTTCAGCACGGCGATGTTGCCGACGCCGTCCTTGAGACCGATCAGGTTGGGACAGGCCGCCGCCAGCGCCTTGACGCTCTCGGCATCGAGTATGCCGTTGGCACGGTTGTAGTAGATGACCTGAAGCGAGGTGCTGTTGATCACGGCTTTGGCGTACTCGACGATCCCGTCCGTCGGGCATTCGGTCAGGTACGGCGGCATCAGCAGGATGCCGTCGCAGCCAGCTTCCTCAGCGGCCCGGCAATAGGCCTGGGCGTCAGGGATGCTGCGGCCGGCGGAGGCGATCACCGGCACCCGGCCATCGACCACGTCAACGGCTGCCTTGACGATCTCGCGGTATTCATCCAGTGACAGCGAGAAAAACTCGCCGGTACCGCCCGCGACGAACACGCTTGAGACCCCCTGCTCCACGAAGCGCTCGATGCGCTGGCGATAGGTCTCGACATTGAAGCGTCCGTCGGCATCCATGTCCGTAATCGGGAACGAAAGCAGGCCGTCGCTCAGGGACTGGCGAATGTTTTCAACTGAAAGTGTCATTTCCTGATTCCTTAAGCTGTCGTCATCGGGTCCGGCCACCCTGCCTCATGCGTGGGTCGCGCCCGATCACCATGTAATACATCATACAATGATTACCTCAACCGCGACCCCCCATACATCATCAGGTCATTGGCCGGCGTCGCGGCGAAGTTCAGTCCACGCTTGCGGATCTGCTCTCCTTCGAATTTCATCATACATCATACAACATCTTCTGCAATTCCTCCCCGATGACATTCCCGATATCGTTCTGGAACGCTTAATGCGGACCTGAAATCCAGAAAGGGTCGACAACCTGCTCTACGTTTTCCGACGAGACCGTCAACTCAATGTTCGGACAGCAGCTCCATAAACAGGTCGCGGGCCCGGTTTGCCCGGCCATGGGCCCGGGTTATGGCCGTGACCTCCAGCGCATAGTGTCTGGTGTCCGGCACCAGGGCCTTCAGCTCGCCGTCGGCCACCTGGCGTTCAACATAGCTGTCAGGCATGAAACCGATGTAGGCGCCGGAAAGGATCATCGCCAGACGTGCTTCGTAGAAATAGGAGATCGCGGCCTTGTTCATGTCCGCCAGCTGCGCCCCGACTTCCGGGTTGGTGTGAATGCCGGCATGCACCACCTTGCTGGCGAGTACCTTGTCCAGCAGATCACGTGAAGGTTCCGCATTGAACAGCGGATGGGACCGACTGCAGTAGAGGTGGCACTGATCGACGTAAAGCGCCTGGTAATCCAGGCCGGACAGTTGCCGGTGCAACGGAATGAAACCGATATCCGCCTCGTCGTTCAGGACCATGCGTTCGATGTCGTTGAGTGCCTTGACGTCCAGCAGGACGTTGACGTCCGGCGCAATCCCGGAAAATCGGGCAATCGTCTCCGGCAGGCGTAGCTGCGGGTCGATACAGACGGCGTCGCTGGCTATAACCCGCAACTCCCCCGTCAGCCTGACGTGCAGCGCGTTGACGCCGGAGCGGAAACCTTCGAGCGCGGAGAACAGGCCTTTCATCAGTTCGTAGACCTCGACCCCCTCCTCCGTCAGCGAAAAGCCACCCCGACCGCGCCGACACAGTTTGAGGTCCAACCGCTCCTCAAGGTTGGCGATGTGAATGCTGATGGTGGACCGGCCAATGCTCAGCTCACTTTCCGCTGCGGCGAACCCACCACACTCGACCACCGCCTCAAACACCTTGAGCAGCCGGATCTCGTAGTCCCCGACCTGACCAAGCCTGACCTTGAGGTCCTTCTTCATTGTTTGATCTCTCTCAACGCATACATGGAAACATCCTCATTTATCACACAAAAGAGCCCGATTACTATCCCGTCATAGCCACAAACCTGCGAGCGTAGCCCGCTCGCCAACCCGATGGGATGCCGTTATGACACTGACACTGGATCATCCGGACCTGTTCCGCGAGCAGGCTTACATCAACGGCCAATGGGTTGATGCAGTCCGGGGCCACACGTTCCCGGTCTTCAACCCCAGCAATGGCCACAGGATTGCCGCCGTGCCGGACCTTGGTGCCGGGGAAACGGCCACCGCCATCGATGCGGCCGAATCGGCCCTCAAGCCGTGGCAGGCACTGACGGCCAAACAGCGCGCCGTGTATTTGCGCCGGTGGTACGACCTGATCATGGCGCACCAGGACGACTTGGCCCGCATCATGACCACCGAGCAGGGCAAGCCGTTGGCCGAGGCCCACGGCGAAGTCGCCTATGGCGCGTCCTTCGTCGAGTGGTTCGCCGAGGAAGCCAAGCGCCTCTACGGTGACGTGATCCCAGCCCACGGCAACGACAAGCGCCTGGTGACCCTCAAGCAACCGATCGGCATTGTGGCGGCCATCACGCCCTGGAACTTTCCGATCGCCATGATCACCCGCAAGGTGGCACCGGCCTTGGCAGCCGGCTGCACCGTTGTGATCAAACCCGGTGAAGACACGCCGTTGAGCGCTCTGGCGCTGGCCGAGCTGAGCCGTCAGGCGGGTATTCCGGCGGGTGTGATCAATGTGGTGCCGACGCTGCAGGCGCCGGAAGTTGGTCGGGTGCTGTGCGAGGACTCCCGCGTCCGCAAGCTGTCTTTCACGGGCTCGACACCGGTGGGCAAACTGTTGATGCGCCAATGTGCCGACACGGTCAAGAAAGTCTCCCTGGAGTTGGGCGGCAACGCACCCTTCATTGTGTTCGACGACGCCGATGCCGACGCGGCGGTGGCGGGCCTGATCACCTCCAAATTCCGTAACGCCGGGCAGACCTGCGTATGCACCAACCGCATCCTGGTCCAGGACGGCATCCATGACGTGTTCGTCGAAAAGCTCAATGCGGCCGTTCGTGAGCTTAAGGCCGGCGATGGTTTCGGTGACGGGGTCACCATTGGTCCGCTGATCAACGACAAGGCCGTTGCCAAGGTCCGGGACCTGGTGGACGACGCCCTGTCCGCTGGCGCGCAGATGACCCAGCAGGACGCCAATACGCCGGATAACCCGAATTTCTACCCGCCTACCGTGATGACCGGCGTGACGCCGTCCATGCGGATTGCGCAGGAAGAAATCTTCGGCCCGGTAGCGACAGTCTTCCGCTTCACCGATGAAGACGAGGCGGTGGCCCTGGCCAACAACACCCCATTCGGCCTGGCGGCCTACTTCTACAGCCGCGACATCGGCCGGGCCTGGCGCGTAGCCGAAGCGCTGGAATACGGCATGGTCGGCATCAATGAGGGCCTGATCTCCACCGAACTGGCACCGTTCGGCGGTATCAAGGAATCCGGCATCGGCCGCGAGGGCTCCCGCTACGGCATCGATGACTTCGTCGAAATCAAATACCTGTGCATGGGCGGCATTCGCTGAGCCCGGCTACTACGAGGAGACACAGCATGTCCAATCAATCCCTCCACGACCGTCGCGCGAAGGCCATGGCCCAGGGTCAGGGTGCCCTGCACCCGGTTTACGTCGACAAGGCCCGCAACGCCGAAATCTGGGATATCGAAGGCAAGCGCTATATCGACTTCGGCGCGGGTATCGCGGTGAATAACACCGGGCATAACCACCCGAAGATCCAGGCCGCGGTCCAGGCCCAGGTGGAACGCTTCAGCCACACCTGCCTGATGGTAACGCCGTATGAATCGGCGGTTGACCTGTCCGAGAAGCTGAATGCCGCCGCGCCCGGCGATACGCCCAAGAAAAGCATTTTCGTCACCACCGGCGCCGAGGCCGTGGAGAACTGCGTCAAGATCGCGCGCTCCTACACCGGCCGGCCCGGCGTCATTGCGTTCAATGGCGGCTTCCATGGCCGGACCAACATGACCATGGGGCTGACCGGGAAGGTCAAGCCCTATAAGACCGGATTCGGACCCTTCCCGGGTGAGATCTTCCATGCGCCCTACCCGAACGCCTACCACGGCATTTCAGTCGAGGATTCTCTGGCGGCGCTGGACGATCTCTTCACCTGTGATATCGAACCGGGCCGCGTCGCCGCCATCATCATCGAGCCGGTCCAGGGCGAAGGTGGCTTCTATGCCGCGCCGGCGGCCTTCATGCAGGCGCTGCGTAGCCTGTGTGACCAGCACGGCATCCTGCTGATTGCCGACGAAATCCAGACCGGATTTGCCCGTACCGGCCGCCTGTTCGCTACGGAATACTCCGGCATCGAACCGGACCTGATGACCATGGCCAAAGGCATTGCCGGCGGTTTTCCAATCTCGGCGGTTGTCGGCAAGGCCCACATCATGGATCAGCCGGGACCGGGCGCCCTGGGCGGCACCTACGGGGGCTCCCCCATCGGCTGTGCCGCGGGGCTGGCTGTGCTCAACGTGATCGAGGAAGAGAACCTGGTCGGGCGTGCGGTGCAGATTGGCGAGCGCATGACCGGGCGGCTGAAACAGCTCCAGTCCCGCTTCCCGCAGCGCATTGGCGATGTCCGTAACCTGGGCGCCATGATCGCGATGGAGCTGGTTATCGACGGCGACGTCGGCAAGCCCGACGCGGAACTGACCAGGGCGCTGATCGGTAAGGCCCGGGAACACGGCCTGATCCTGCTGTCGTGCGGTATCCGCGGCAACGTCATCCGTTTCCTGCCGGCACTGACCATCAGCGATGACATCATCGACGAAGGCATGGACCGCCTGGAAGAGACGTTCGCCGCCCTGAGTTGATCCCCTCCGCCGGCGCTTCGGCGCCGGTTTTTTTGGCGGTCCGCCACACTCGACGATCGAGCTCCTGCGACAGCCGTCGCTCAACCCCCAGCGCACCTGGAAACCGTTGCACGCACCGCTCTTGCGTGTAAAAGCCGGCCTCTGCACCACACTGGTTCAACCCTGCATTCATTGCCCTTCCCAAATATACCCTGGGGGGTATATCACGGCCTTGTCACTTCTCCGTAACGTTGTATCCAAGCCAACACTGAACCGGCGAACCAAGGAGCCGGCCAAGATACATCGATGTTTCGGGAGCAACACCGTGCCAACAACGTCTCATACCCATTCCTATTACGCGGCGTCCGCGAACGACAAGACCGTGCGTCCGACCCTGCAGGGACATGTGAAGGCGGATATCTGCGTCATCGGCGCCGGTTTTACCGGCATGTCCACCGCCCTGCACATGGCCGAGAAGGGCTACAAGGTCGTGGTCCTGGAAGGTAGCCGCATCGGTTTCGGCGCCTCAGGCCGTAACGGCGGTCAGATCGTCAACAGCTACAGCCGCGATATCGACTTCATCGAACGCCATTACGGCGAGAAAGTCGGCGCCGAGATGGGCCAGATGGCTTTTGAGGGCGGCCGCATCCTGCGCCGTTTCGTCAAAGACTACAACATTCAATGCGACTTGAAAGAAGGCGGTATTTTCGCGGCCTGCAATGGCAAACAGTTCGATGAACTGGTCGAAAAGAAAAAGCTGTGGGAGACCCACGGTCACGAACAACTCGAACTGCTGGACCAGAACGCCATTCGCGAGCACATCGGCTCCGATCGTTACACCGGCGGCCTGATCGACCATAGCGGCGGGCATTTTCATCCGTTGAACCTGGTACTGGGCGAAGCGGCGGCCGTCGAATCCCTCGGCGGCACCATCTACGAGAACTCCCCGGCCCTGCGGATTCGTGAGGGCGACAAGCCGGTGGTGCACACCGAGGAAGGCAGTGTGGAAGCCGACTACGTGCTGGTGGCCGGCAACGCCTACCTCAACGGTCTGCTGCCCGAGCTGGAGTCCAAGGCAATTCCCTGCGGCACCCAGATCATCACCACGGAGCGGCTGCCGGAAGCCGTCCAGAAGCGACTGCTCCCGAATGACAACTGCGTCGAGGACTGCAACTACCTTCTCGATTATTTCCGCCTGTCCGGCGATGGCCGGCTGATCTACGGCGGCGGCGTCACCTACGGCGCTCGTGAGCCGGGCAAGGTCGAATCCCTGATCGTTCCGAAGATGCTCAAGACGTTCCCGGAGCTGAAGAGCGTGAACGTGGATTACGCCTGGACCGGCAATTTCCTGCTGACACTGATGCGCCTGCCCCAGTTCGGCCGCATCGGCAGCAACGTCTATTACGCGCAAGGCTACAGCGGCCACGGCATCACCTGCACCCACCTGGCGGGCAAGGTGATCAGTGACGCGATCCAGGGCCAGGCGGAGCGGTTCGATATTTTCGCCGGCCTGCCCCAGTACTCGTTCCCCGGCGGTCGGGCCATGCGGATCCCCCTGACCGCCATGGGCGCCTGGTACTACAACCTGCGCGATCAGCTTGGCATTTGATTTCCCCACTGAAAATAACAACCGTGGCGCCAATGTGCTGACCCGGTGAAATCGAATTGCCCTCAGGAGTTGATCGAAAGCTCCCTCAACAGCGCGGTGATGGCTCTCACCGCGATTCCATAAAAAAGCAAGAGACGGGTAATATGATGACTGACGACACAATTCGAACAAATAGCGGGATCACCGCAGTGGACCAAAGCCTGAGGGACGATCCCGGTCGGGGCGCCCTGTATTCCATGCTGGGCTACGGCGCGATACTGGCAGCCTTTGCCTACATGTCGACCTGGCATGGGGAGGGCGATGCGTACGGTGTGCTGAGTCTGCTGCCCTCCCTGTTGATCGTCGTCGTTGCTGTCAAGACCAAGCGCCCCCTGGAATCCATCTTCGCCGGCATCATCGCCGGTTCCCTCCTGATCGACCCGACCAACCTTTTCAGCAGCCTGGGCGAATTGTCCATGAACGTGGTCCAGAACGAGACCATCGCCTGGATCGTACTGGTCTGCGGCATGATGGGTGGGCTGATCAACATGCTGGAGCGCGGCGGCAGCGTCCTGAGTTTCGGCGACATGCTGGCCAAGCGCATCAAGACCAAACGCGGCACGATGCTGACCACGTCATTCCTGGGCCTCGCGGTCTTTATCGACGACTACCTGAATTCCCTGGCGGTGTCCGCGTCCATGAAGACGCTGACGGACCGCTTCAAGATTTCCCGTGAGAAACTGGCGTTCCTGGTGGATTCCACCGCCGCACCGGTCTGCATCCTGGTTCCGATTTCCACCTGGGCGGTTTACTTTGGCGCGCTGCTGGAAGAGAACGGCGCCGCCGCCGACGGCCAGGGCATGGCGCTCTACATCGAATCGATTCCCTACATGGCCTACGGCTGGGCCGCTTTGATCGTCGTTTTCCTGGTCGCCATGGGCATCCTCAAGGACTTCGGCCCGATGAAGAAGGCCGAGGAACGCGCCAGTAAAGGCCAACCGATTCCCGATGGCGTTGAAGATCTGGGTTTTGATACCAGCAACGTCCGTCGCACTTCGACGACTGTGGGCCTGATGAATTTCCTGCTGCCGATGGCCGTGCTGATCATCGCCAGCGTCTACTACGACATCGATCTGCTGCTGGGTGCCCTGGTGGCGTCCATCTTCACCATGGTGCTGTACTTCTGGCAGCGTCTGATGACGTTTGGCGAGCTGACCGATTCCATGCTGGACGGTTTCAAGGTGATGCTGCATCCGATCGCCGTCGTATGCGCCGGGTTCATGGTCAAGGCCATCAACGATGAGCTGGGCATGACCACCTACATCATCGACACCATCACCCCGTACCTGTCACCGGAACTGCTGCCGGCCCTGGTCTTCGCCACCATGGCGGCCGTTGTATTCTCCACGGGTTCCAGCTGGGGTGTGTTTGTGGTGTCCCTGCCGATCGTGATCCCGATGGCTCATGCCATGGACATGTCCATGCCGCTGACCGTGGGCGCCCTGCTCTCTGCCTCTGCTTTCGGTAGCCACGCCTGCTTCTTCAGTGACTCCACGGTGCTGTCATCCACCGGTTCGGGGTGCACACCGATGCAGCACGGTCTGACACAGATCCCGTACGCCATGATTGGCGCGAGCCTGGCGTTTGCGTCCTTCCTGGTGATGGGTTACGCCATCGCCTGACGTATCGCACTTGATCGCCGGGCCAGGCCTTCGCGCCTCGCCCGGCTTTTTTGTGTCTGGGTGAAGGGTGTTCCGGATGATTCCTATGGTACGGCGGACGATCAGGCTCTCTGAGTCCAAGCCCAACGGACGCCGTCGCTCACGTCGCCTGAGAGGGTGTGCAAGTAGTGGCGGTTTGAAGCCTCTCTCCCCTGGGCGGGAGAGAGGTTTGGAGAGAGGGGGTGCGATGAGAGTCTGGCAAGACATATTGGTAACCTGAAATAACGAGCGCCTGCCGGCGCCCCCTCTCCCCAACCCTCTCCCTCAAGGGGAGAGGGAGTATCCGTGTGCAAACCGGCAACTTTTGGAATACTTCCTCGGCTTCGAAGGGGGCTGTCGGCAACGCCGTATATCCAAAAATGGGCACCTTCGGCGCCTCAGAAGCTAAAGCATCTGCTACATGCTCGAGTTGCTGCTTCAATGTAGCCGACGCTTTAGCTTCGGAGGGCCCAGAAGGGCCCCAGGATAGTGACGCCCAAGCTGATTCAATTCGTGAACGCCCCAGGATGCAGTAGAATCGAGTAGGAGGGGGAGTTGCCTCCCCCGTCCTCTCACACCACCGGGCATACGGTTCCGTACCACGGCGGTTCATGATTGGCTCTGAAGCCGGTTTATCGTATCCAGCAAACTGACCAGAGACAG
>NZ_SJDL01000014.1 GCF_004327985.1 Marinobacter halodurans | reverse complement strand
TGTCTAAAGAAAAATTTGAGCGTAGTAAACCGCACGTGAACGTGGGCACGATTGGCCACGTTGACCATGGCAAGACCACGCTGACCGCGGCGCTGACGCGCGTGTGTCACGAAGTGTGGGGTACCGGTACTGCGAGTGCTTTCGACCAGATCGATAACGCACCGGAAGAGAAGGCGCGTGGTATCACCATTGCGACCTCCCACGTTGAGTACGATTCCCCGACGCGTCACTACGCCCACGTTGACTGCCCGGGCCACGCTGACTACGTGAAGAACATGATCACGGGTGCGGCCCAGATGGACGGCGCGATCCTGGTGTGTTCCGCGGCTGACGGCCCGATGCCGCAGACTCGCGAGCACATCCTGCTGTCCCGTCAGGTTGGTGTTCCGTACATCGTCGTGTTCCTGAACAAGGCGGACATGGTCGATGACGAAGAGCTGCTGGAACTGGTTGAAATGGAAGTGCGTGACCTGCTGAGTCAGTACGACTTCCCGGGTGACGATACCCCGATCATCACCGGTTCTGCGCTGATGGCGCTGGAAGGCAAGGATGACAACGAGATGGGTACTACCGCTGTGAAGAAGCTGGTAGAAGCCCTGGACGAGTACATCCCCGAGCCGGAGCGTGCGATCGATCAGCCGTTCCTGATGCCGATCGAGGACGTCTTCTCTATCTCCGGTCGTGGTACGGTTGTTACCGGTCGTGTAGAGCGTGGCGTGATCAAGGTGGGTGACGAAGTGGAAATCGTGGGTATCCGCGACACCACCAAGACCACCTGTACCGGTGTTGAGATGTTCCGTAAGCTGCTGGACGAAGGTCGTGCCGGTGAGAACGTGGGTGTTCTGCTGCGTGGTACCAAGCGTGACGACGTTGAGCGTGGTCAGGTCCTGGCGGTGCCGGGTTCCATCACCCCGCACACCAAGTTCGAGTCCGAAGTTTACGTTCTGAGCAAGGAAGAGGGTGGTCGTCATACGCCGTTCTTCAAGGGTTACCGTCCGCAGTTCTACTTCCGTACCACGGACGTGACTGGTGCGTGTGAACTGCCGGAAGGTGTTGAGATGGTCATGCCGGGCGACAACGTCAAGCTGGTTACCACTCTGATTGCCCCGATTGCCATGGAAGAAGGTCTGCGCTTTGCGATTCGCGAAGGCGGCCGGACCGTTGGTGCGGGTGTTGTAGCCAAGATTATTGAATAAGCACCGGGCAAGTTTAGGTGCAGGCCAGTAGCTCAATTGGCAGAGCAGCGGTCTCCAAAACCGCAGGTTGGGGGTTCGATTCCCTCCTGGCCTGCCATTTTCAATCCTTGGGATACAAAAGCTGATTCCTATGGAGTCTAAAGCACAGCAAACAACTGGCCGCTTCGATGTGCTGAAGTGGCTGGTTGTTTTTGTCTTAATTGCCGCCGGTGTTGTTGGCAACCTTTATTTTGGGGCCGAGTCGCTCCTTTATCGCGTTCTGGGGTTGGTTGCCCTGGCGCTGGTTGCTGCCTTCGTCGCGCTGCAGACTGAGCGTGGTCGTCGGTTTGCGCTGCTTCTGAAAGAGGCGCGCGTCGAGATCCGCAAGGTCGTCTGGCCGACACGTCCTGAGCTGGTGCAGACCACATTTATCGTGGTGGCATTCGTTCTCGTGGTCGCGCTCCTTTTGTGGATTATGGACTCGCTGATCAGTTGGCTGGTCTCCGGGATCATTGGGTGACGGGAGAGAGCAATGGCTAAGCGCTGGTACGTCGTGCACGCTTATTCAGGCTTTGAGAAGCATGTGATGCGCACTCTCCGTGAGCGTGTTGCCCTGAATGGCCTGGAAGACAAGTTCGGCGAAATCCTGGTTCCGACCGAAGAAGTGGTCGAGATGCGGGATGGGAAGAAGCGGAAGAGCGAGCGGAAGTTCTATCCGGGGTACGTACTTGTCCAGATGGAAATGGATGACGAGACGTGGCATATGGTGAAAAATACGCCGCGTGTTCTCGGTTTCATTGGCGGCACCAAGGATAAGCCGGCTCCGATCACTGAGAAGGAAGCCGAAGCGATTCTGCGTCGCGTTGAAAGCGGCGTGGACAAGCCCAAGCCCAAGACTCTGTTTGAGCCGGGCGAGATCGTCCGGGTCATTGAAGGGCCGTTCGCAGACTTCAACGGTGTTGTTGAAGAGGTTGACTACGATAAAAGTCGTGTTAAAGTCGCCGTCCTCATTTTTGGTCGCTCGACACCGGTCGAGTTGGAGTTTGGTCAAGTCGAAAAAGACTAACTCGCAGAATTTAGCGGAAAGCTCGCGCACCTTTGTGACGCGGGCTTTTTGTGTCTGAGAAAGGGGAGCCGAAAGGCGTTTGAACCCATTGGGAGTAAATCATGGCAAAGAAAATTGAAGCGTACATCAAGCTTCAGGTTGCTGCCGGTCAGGCCAACCCGAGTCCCCCCGTCGGCCCCGCGTTGGGTCAGCACGGTGTCAATATCATGGAGTTCTGTAAGGCGTTCAACGCGCAGACCCAGGGTATGGAGCCGGGCCTGCCGACGCCGGTTGTTATCACTGTATACAGTGATCGCAGCTTCACCTTTATCACCAAGACTCCGCCGGCCTCCGTCCTTCTGAAGAAGGCGGCCGGTCTGAAGAGTGGCTCCAGTCGCCCGAATACCGACAAGGTCGGTACCGTGACCCGTGAGCAGCTCGAGGAAATTGCCAAGACCAAGGAGCCGGATCTGACGGCTGCCGACATGGACGCTGCGGTCCGCACCATTGCGGGTACTGCGCGTAGCATGGGTCTTAACGTGGAGGGCCTGTGATATGGCGAAGCTGAGCAAACGTCAAAAGCTGATTCGTGAGAAGGTGGAATCCACGCGCGCCTATTCCGTGGACGATGCCGTATCGCTGCTGGTCGAGCTGGGTGGTTCCGTCAAGTTCAAGGAATCCATCGATGTTTCTGTCAACCTGGGTGTTGACGCGCGTAAATCCGACCAGGTCGTGCGCAGCTCGACCGTCCTGCCGCACGGCACCGGCAAGTCCGTCCGTGTCGCAGTCTTTACCCAGGGTGCCAACGCCGAGAAGGCAGCGGCCGCTGGTGCAGACATTGTGGGTATGGATGACCTCGCGGAAGAGGTCAAGAAAGGCAATATGGACTTCGACGTGGTCATTGCGACGCCGGATGCCATGCGCGTTGTCGGCCAGTTGGGTCAGATCCTAGGGCCGCGCGGCCTGATGCCGAACCCGAAAGTCGGTACCGTAACGCCCGACGTCGAGACCGCGGTCAAGAACGCCAAGGCGGGCCAGGTGCGCTACCGTACCGACAAGAACGGCATTATCCACGCTCCGCTGGGTAACGTTGAATTCTCTGCAGCATCCATCAAGGAAAACCTTGAGGCGCTGTTGGCAGATCTTAAAAAGGCCAAGCCTTCATCGGCGAAGGGCGTTTACCTGAAGAAGGTAACACTGTCCTCCACCATGGGGCCGGGCCTGACTATCGACCAGAGCGCTCTGAATATCTGATCTCTGGTGGGTAGAAACTTTGTAGTCTAGGCGGAAGCCAAGGCTGTCAAAGACCGCAGGCCCCTGAATCATCTTCTGGTGAGGAAGGGTTAAAGCAACGCCTGCGCAGACGGTGTGAAGACGTTCTCTGAACCCAAACACCGTATGGCGCCCCGACGGCACCGAATTGAGATTTGTCGAGATTCGGTGCCTGCAAGGGCTGAGATGGGTTTGCTGACATCCGTCAGCGAAATCAAGGAGAAATCCAGTGGCAATTCGACTCGAAGACAAGAAGGCGATCGTCGCTGAAGTCAACGAGACTGCCAGTGGTGCTCTGTCTGTGGTCCTGGCTGACTACCGTGGTATCACCTCTGGTGACATGACGGCCCTGCGTGCCAAGGCTCGTGCCGAGCAGGTTCGCCTTAAGGTTGTGCGTAACAACCTGGCGAAGCGTGCTATCGAAGGTACCGAGTTCGAGTGCATCCGGGAAGTTCTGGTTGGCCCGACCATTCTGGCATTCTCGATGGAAGATCCCGGCGCAGCTGCGCGGCTGCTGAAGGATTTCGCCAAAGAGAAAGAGGTGTTCGAGATTAAAGGTTTGGCCGTCGGCGGTGAGCTGATGGGTGCAGACCAGATCGATCGCCTGGCCAAGCTGCCGACACGCCACGAAGCGCTGTCCATGCTGGCCGCCGTTACTCAGGCACCGATCACCAAACTTGCACGGACCCTCAACGAGTTCCCGTCGAAGGTTACCCGTGCTGTTGCGGCAGTTCGCGACCAGAAGCAAGACGCTGCTTGATTCTGTTGAATACGATTTTTTTAACATTGGGAGAAAGTCATGGCTCTGTCTAACGAAGACATTTTGAATGCAATCGCCGAAATGAGCGTAATGGATGTTGTTGCGCTGGTTGAAGCTATGGAAGAGAAATTCGGCGTTTCTGCCGCTGCTGCCGTTGCTGCTGCTCCGGCTGCCGCTGGTGGCGAAGCTGCCGCTGCTGAAGAGCAGACCGAATTTGACGTTGTTCTGACCGGTGCCGGTGAGAAGAAAGTCAACGTCATCAAGGCCGTTCGCGAACTGACCGGCCTGGGTCTGAAAGAAGCGAAGGAAATGGTCGACAGCGCTCCGTCCACCGTTAAGGAAGCTGCTTCCAAGGACGACGCTGAAGCAGCCAAGAATAAGCTTGAGGAAGCAGGCGCTTCAGTTGAGCTCAAGTAAGGGCTGGCTGTTGACCGCATACGTGCCTTAGGCATGAAAATGGCTGGTGGCAAGAGCCACCGGCCTTTTTCTGTTGTATATGCTATAACCTACAGCCCGAGTCTTGTTCAAGACGGCGCAGTTAGCCGAGCAATTCGGCCCCGAAGCAGGTAAATGGTTGCTTCTTGATACCAGGTATCAGGTCTAAAGCTGGGGAATGCAGATGACTTACTCCTACACTGAGAAAAAGCGGATCCGCAAAGATTTTAGTAAATTGCCTTCCGTGATGGATGTCCCCTATTTGCTGTCTATTCAGCTCGATTCTTACAGGGACTTCCTTCAAATGGAAGCGGCTGCGGATGCGCGCCAGGAAACTGGATTGCACGCCGCCTTCAAATCCGTATTCCCGATTGTCAGTTACTCGGGCAACGCGGCGCTCGAATACGTGAGCTACCGCATTGGCGAGCCGGTATTTGATGTCAAGGAATGTCAGCTGCGGGGCGTGACCTATGCTGCACCGCTGCGTGTCAAGGTTCGCCTTATTATTTACGACAAAGAGTCGTCCAATAAGGCAATCAAAGACATCAAGGAACAGGAAGTCTACATGGGCGAAATGCCCCTGATGACGGAGAACGGTACCTTCATCGTTAACGGTACCGAGCGGGTTATCGTATCCCAGCTGCACCGTTCACCGGGTGTCTTCTTCGATCACGACAAGGGCAAGACCCATTCCTCCGGCAAGCTGCTGTATTCGGCAAGGGTGATTCCTTACCGTGGCTCCTGGCTGGACTTCGAGTTCGATCCCAAGGACAGCGTGTTTGTCCGTATCGACCGTCGCCGTAAGCTGCCGGCCACGATTCTGCTGCGTGCACTGAACTTCACCTCCGAGCAGATGCTGGAAATGTTCTTCGACACCAGCAAGTTCCGCCTGGGCGAAGAGTCCTGCATGCTGGAGCTGGTGCCGAGCCGTCTGCGTGGTGATATCGCGACGTTCGACATCAAAGATCCGGACGGCAACATTATTGTCGAGGAAGGTCGCCGTGTGACCGCCCGCCATATCCGCCAACTTGAGAAAGCGGGTATCAGCGAACTGGAAGTACCGACCGAATATCTGTACGGCCGCGTCACCGCGCGTGACATGGTCGACGAATCCACCGGTGAGCTGATTCTGGAGTGCAACTCCGAGCTGACCGCGGAATCCGTAGAGAAGCTGCTCAAGGCCGGCATCAAGGAACTTGAGACGCTCTACACGAATGATCTGGACTGCGGTCCGTTCATGTCCGACACCCTGCGTAACGACCCGACCCGCAACCCGCTGGAAGCACTGGTCGAGATCTATCGCATGATGCGCCCGGGCGAACCGCCCACCAAGGAGTCGGCTGAGAACCTGTTCAATAACCTCTTCTTCTCGGAAGAGCGCTACGACCTGTCCGCAGTCGGTCGCATGAAGCTGAACCGTCGTCTGGGGCGCGAAGAGTCCACTGGCCCTGGCACCCTGACGAACGACGACATTATCGACGTCCTGAAGACCCTGATCGCCATCCGTAACGGCCAGGGCAATGTCGACGATATCGATAACCTGGGTAACCGTCGTATCCGTTCCGTCGGTGAGATGGCCGAGAACCAGTTCCGTGTCGGCCTTGTGCGGGTCGAGCGGGCCGTTCGCGAGCGTTTGAGCCTGGCCGAAAGCGAAGGTCTGATGCCACAGGACCTGATCAACGCCAAGCCGGTTGCGGCAGCCGTTAAAGAGTTCTTCGGTTCCAGCCAGCTGTCCCAGTTCATGGACCAGAACAACCCGTTGTCCGAGGTGACGCACAAGCGTCGTGTCTCGGCGTTGGGTCCCGGTGGTCTGACCCGCGAGCGTGCCGGCTTCGAAGTGCGTGACGTACACCCGACCCACTACGGCCGTGTGTGCCCGATCGAGACGCCGGAAGGCCCGAACATCGGCCTGATCAACTCGCTGGCCACCTACGCGCGCACCAACTCCTACGGTTTCCTGGAGTCCCCGTACCGCAAGGTTGTCGATGGCCTGGTCACCGACGAGATCCAGTACCTGTCGGCGATCGAGGAAAGCAACTACGTCATCGCACAGGCCAGCGCCGCGACCGATGAGAACGGCAAACTGGTTGACGAGCTGGTAACGGTGCGTCACCAGAACGAATTCACCGTGACGCCGCCGGAAAATGTCCGCTTTATGGACGTATCCCCGCGCCAGGTTGTGTCCGTTGCGGCATCGCTGATTCCGTTCCTGGAGCACGATGACGCGAACCGGGCCCTGATGGGTGCGAACATGCAGCGTCAGGCGGTTCCGACCCTGCGTGCCGAGAAGCCGCTGGTCGGTACCGGTATCGAGCGCATCGTGGCGCAGGACTCCGGTGTCTGTGTTACGGCGCGTCGCGGTGGTCTGGTGGAAAGCGTCGACGCGGCCCGTATCGTTATCCGTGTTAATGACGACGAGACCGAAGCCGGTGACGCCGGTGTGGATATCTACAACCTGACCAAGTACACGCGCTCCAACCAGAACACGTGTATCAACCAGCGCTCCATCGTCAAGCAGGGCGAAATGATTGCCCGGGGCGACGTCCTGGCCGATGGTCCGTCCGTCGATCTGGGCGAGCTGGCACTGGGGCAGAACATGCGTATCGCGTTCATGCCCTGGAATGGCTACAACTTCGAGGACTCCATCCTGGTTTCCGAGAAGGTGGTCCAGGATGACCGGTTCACCACCATCCACATCCAGGAACTGACCTGTGTGGCGCGCGACACCAAGCTGGGCAGCGAAGAGATCACTGCGGACATCCCGAATGTCGGTGAAAGTGCCCTGTCCAAGCTGGATGAATCCGGGATTGTCTATATCGGCGCCGAAGTCGGTGCGGGAGACATCCTGGTCGGCAAGGTGACGCCGAAAGGCGAAACCCAGCTGACGCCGGAGGAAAAGCTCCTGCGTGCCATCTTCGGTGAGAAGGCGTCTGACGTTAAGGACACCTCCTCGCGCGTGCCCACCGGCACCCGCGGTACGGTTATTGACGTGCAGGTCTTCACGCGCGACGGTATCGAGAAGGACCAGCGTGCACTGTCCATCGAGAAGGATCAGCTGGATCAGTTCCGCAAGGACCTGAAGGACGAATACCGTATCGTGGAAGGCGCGACCTACGAGCGTTTGACCAGTGCCCTGAAGGATCAGGAAGTCATCAGTGGTCCGGGCCTGAAGAAGGGCGCCAAGCTGGATGAGGCGTTCCTGGCCGAGCTTCCGAAGGACGACTGGTTCAAGCTGCGGATGAAGGACGAGGCCCTCAATGAGCTGCTCGAGAAGTCCGAGCAGGGTCTGGAGGATCGCCGCAAGGTGCACGAAGAGCGTTTCGAAGACAAGAAACGCAAACTGCAGCAGGGCGATGATCTGGCGCCGGGCGTTCTGAAGATCGTCAAGGTGTACCTGGCGATCAAGCGTCGGATCCAGCCGGGTGACAAGATGGCCGGCCGTCACGGTAACAAGGGTGTTATCTCCGCCGTTATGCCGGTGGAGGACATGCCGTACGACGAGCAGGGCAACCCGGTCGATGTGGTCCTGAACCCGCTGGGTGTTCCCTCGCGGATGAACGTCGGTCAGGTCCTGGAGACGCACCTGGGTGCGGCAGCCAAGGGGCTGGGCCACAAGATCAACGCCATGATCGAGCAGCAGAAGAAGGTTGCTGAGATCCGCGAACTGCTGGACGCGATCTACAACCACAGCGACAAGACCTTTGCGGTTCCGCTGGACTCTCTGTCTGACGACGAGATCATGGAGCTGGCGCGTAACCTGCGCGAAGGTGTTCCGATGGCGACCGCCGTCTTCGACGGTGCCAAGGAAGCCGAAGTGAAGCGGATGCTGGAGCTGGCCGATATGGACACCAGCGGCCAGGTCACGCTTTACGACGGCCGCACAGGCGATGAGTTCGATCGTCCGGTTACGGTGGGCTACATGTACATGCTCAAGTTGAACCACCTGATCGACGACAAGATGCACGCCCGTTCCACCGGTTCGTACAGCCTTGTCACCCAGCAGCCGCTGGGCGGTAAAGCGCAGTTCGGTGGTCAGCGCTTCGGTGAGATGGAAGTCTGGGCCCTCGAGGCCTACGGCGCAGCGTACACGCTGCAGGAAATGCTCACCGTCAAGTCTGACGACGTGAACGGTCGGACGAAGATGTACAAGAACATTGTCGATGGCGACCATCGCATGGAGCCGGGTATGCCCGAATCCTTCAACGTTCTTGTCAAGGAAATCCGCTCGCTGGGTATCGACATCGAGCTGGAATCCGACTGAGCCGAATTGTTTTTTGGCAGCGTGAGCGGGCACGGTGACGTGCCCGCCCGAGATTAACGCCATCCGGAGCTGTTACTGATGAAAGATTTGCTGAATCTTCTCAAGAGCCAGAACCAGAAGCAGGAATTTGACGCCATCCGTATTGGGTTGGCGTCGCCTGACATGATTCGCTCGTGGTCTTTCGGCGAGGTCAAGAAGCCGGAGACCATTAACTACCGTACGTTCAAGCCTGAGCGTGACGGTCTTTTCTGCGCCAAGATCTTCGGTCCGATCAAGGACTACGAATGTCTGTGTGGTAAGTACAAGCGCCTGAAGCACCGCGGCGTTATCTGTGAGAAGTGCGGTGTTGAAGTCGCGCTGGCCAACGTGCGCCGTGAGCGCATGGGGCATATCGAGCTGGCCAGCCCGGTTGCCCATATCTGGTTCCTCAAGTCGCTGCCGTCCCGTATCGGCCTGATGATGGATATGACGCTGCGCGACATCGAGCGCGTGCTGTACTTTGAGTCCTTTATCGTGATCGATCCGGGCATGACCACGCTGGAGCGCGGTCAACTGCTGAACGACGAGCAGTACTACGAAGCCCTGGAAGAGTTCGGTGACGAATTCGACGCCCGCATGGGTGCGGAAGCGGTCAAGGCCCTGCTGGAAGACATCGACCTGCAGGCGGAAGTGGACCAGTTGCGCGAAGAGATTCCGCAGACCAACTCCGAAACCAAGATCAAGAAGCTGAGCAAGCGTCTGAAGCTGCTCGAGGCCTTCCTGTACTCCGGTAACCGTCCGGGCGACATGATCATGACCGTTCTGCCGGTTCTGCCGCCGGATCTGCGTCCGCTGGTGCCGCTGGACGGCGGTCGTTTCGCGACGTCCGACCTGAACGATCTGTACCGTCGCGTGATCAACCGGAACAACCGTCTCAAGCGTCTGCTGGAGCTCAACGCACCGGACATCATCGTGCGTAACGAGAAGCGGATGCTGCAGGAAGCCGTCGATGCCCTGCTGGACAACGGTCGTCGTGGCCGTGCCATCACCGGCACCAACAAGCGCCCGCTGAAGTCCCTGGCCGATATGATCAAGGGTAAGCAGGGCCGTTTCCGTCAGAACCTGCTGGGTAAGCGGGTCGACTACTCCGGCCGTTCCGTGATCGTGGTGGGTCCGTACCTGCGCCTGCACCAGTGCGGTCTGCCGAAGAAGATGGGCCTGGAGCTGTTCAAGCCGTTTATCTTTGCCAAGCTCGAACACCGTGGACTGGCGACCACCATCAAGGCCGCCAAGAAAATGGTCGAGCGCGAGGAAGCCGTAGTCTGGGACATCCTGGACGAGGTCATCCGCGAGCACCCGATCCTGCTGAACCGGGCGCCGACCCTGCACCGTCTGGGCATCCAGGCGTTTGAGCCGGTCCTGATCGAAGGCAAGGCCATCCAGCTGCACCCGCTGGTGTGTGCCGCCTACAACGCCGACTTCGACGGCGACCAGATGGCGGTTCACGTGCCGCTGACCCTGGAAGCCCAGCTCGAAGCCCGTGCACTGATGATGTCCACGAACAACGTGCTGTCGCCGGCCAACGGCGAGCCGATCATCGTGCCGTCCCAGGACGTGGTGCTCGGCCTGTACTACATGACCCGTGAGCGCAAGACCGCTCTGGGCGAGGGGCGTACCTTCGCGGACACCAAGGAAGTGCATCGCGCCTACGGTGCCGGCAAGGTCGACCTGCAGGCCAAGATCAAGGTTCGGGTCAAGGAAGTGGTTCGCGACGAAGAGAGCGGTGAGCTGAACGAGAGCTACAGCATTGTCGACACCACTGTCGGCCGTGCGCTGCTGTTCGACATCGTGCCGGACGGCATGCCGTTCGAGATCGTCAACAAGCCAATGGTGAAAAAGGCGATCTCCAACCTGATCAACGTGTGCTACCGCACTGTGGGTCTGAAGGAGTCGGTTATCTTTGCCGACCAGTTGATGTACACCGGTTTCCACTATGCGACGGTTTCCGGCACATCGATTGGTGTGAACGACTTTGAAATTCCGCCCGAAAAATACGAAATGATCAGCGCGGCCGAAGACGAGGTTCTGGAGATCGAATCCCAGTATGCCTCCGGTCTGCTGACCCAGGGTGAGAAGTACAACAAGGTCATCGATATCTGGTCCCGTGCCAATGACAAGGTGTCCAAGGCCATGATGGAGCGCCTCTCCAAAGAGGAGGTGTTCGATGCCGAAGGCAATCAGGTCAAGGGTGAAGACGGCGAGCCGCTTTATCAGGAATCCTTCAACTCGGTCTACATGATGGCTGATTCCGGTGCGCGGGGTTCCGCTGCCCAGATCCGCCAGTTGGCTGGTATGCGGGGTCTGATGGCCAAGCCGGACGGCTCCATCATCGAAACGCCGATCACGGCGAACTTCCGTGAAGGTCTGAACGTACTGCAGTACTTCATCTCGACCCACGGTGCTCGTAAGGGTCTGGCGGATACCGCCCTGAAGACGGCGAACTCCGGTTACCTGACCCGTCGTCTGGTTGACGTCTCCCAGGACCTGGTGGTCACCGAGAACGACTGTGGCACCGACGAAGGTCTGCTGATGACGCCGCACATCGAAGGCGGTGACGTGGTCGTGCCGCTGGGCGACCGTGTACTGGGTCGTGTGACGGCACGTGACGTGTTCACGCCGACCGACAAGGAAAACGCGGTCGTTCCGGCCGGAACCCTGCTGGACGAGAAGACCATCGAGATGGTCGAGCGCGCCGGTGTCGATGAGATCTGGGTGCGTTCTGCAATCACCTGCGACACCAAGCACGGCGTCTGCTCGATGTGTTACGGCCGTGACCTGGCCCGTGGCCATCAGGTCAACGTGGGTGAAGCCGTCGGTGTTATTGCGGCCCAGTCCATCGGTGAGCCGGGTACCCAGCTGACCATGCGGACCTTCCACATCGGTGGTGCGGCGAGCCGGGCATCCGCTGTCGACAACATCCAGGTCAAGCACGGTGGCACGGTCCGGCTGCACAACCTGAAGTCGATCGAAAAGGCCGACGGTACGCTGGTGGTGGTATCCCGTTCTTCAGCTCTGGCCATTGCCGACGAGCAGGGGCGTGAGCGCGAGTGGTACAAGCTGCCCTACGGCGCGATGCTGTCCGTGAAGCAGGGGGATGTGGTTGAAGCCGGCGCCGTCGTCGCCAAGTGGGACCCGCACACTCACCCGATCATCGCGGAAGGCAACGGTACCGCCAAGTTCGTGGGTATGGACCAGGGCATCACCGTGCGGACCCAGACCGACGAAATGACCGGTCTGTCCACTGTGCAGGTGATCGACCCGAAAGAGCGTCCGGCTGCTGGTAAGGACATCCGTCCGATGATCCAGCTGGTGGACGACAAGGGCGAAGAGATCGTTCTCCCTGGCGGTAGTCCGGCGCAGTACTTCCTGCCGGCCAACGCGCTGGTCACCCTGAGCAATGGTGGCAAGGTCGAGATCGGTGACGTCGTGGCCCGTATCCCGCAGGAGAGTTCGAAGACCCGGGATATCACCGGTGGTCTGCCGCGGGTTGCCGACCTGTTTGAGGCGCGTCGTCCGAAAGAGCCGTCCATCCTGGCGGAAATCACCGGTACGGTGTCCTTTGGTAAGGAGACCAAGGGCAAGAAGCGTCTGGTGATCACACCGAAGGATGGCGATCCGTATGAAGTGCTGATTCCGAAGTACCGCCAGCTCAACGTGTTCGAAGGTGAAACGGTTGAGAAGGGTGAGGTCATCGCGGACGGTCCGTCCAACCCACACGATATCCTGCGCCTGCTGGGTGTTGTGGAACTGGCCAAGTACATCACCAATGAGATCCAGGACGTTTACCGCCTGCAGGGTGTTGTGATCAACGACAAGCACATCGAGGTGATCGTTCGCCAGATGCTGCGCAAGGTCGAAATCACGGATCCGGGCGATACCGGCTTTATTTCCGGCGACAACGTCGAGTACCACCAGGTGGTGGAAGCAAACGAGAAAATGGACGCCGAGGACAAAGAACCGGCCAAGTTCGAGCGTTTGCTGCTGGGTATCACCAAGGCCTCGCTGGCAACCGACTCCTTCATCTCTGCGGCGTCCTTCCAGGAAACGACGCGCGTACTGACCGAAGGTGCGGTGACCGGCAAGCGGGATTACCTGCGTGGCCTGAAAGAAAACGTTGTTGTGGGTCGCCTGATTCCGGCTGGTACCGGACTGGCCTACCACAATGAACGCCGCCGTAAGCGCGACACTGCCGAAAGCCAGGGTGTAACGGCTGAAGACGTGGTGGAAGCGCTGAGCGCGGAGCTCAATCGCTAGTTCCGGAAACTACGGACTGGTGGTTGGTCAAAAAGGAAGCAGTCTTCTTGACTGACCAGGGACGCAGGCTTAAACTTGCGTCCCTTAATTTTGCCCCTCGGGGCGATGTCAATGATCCAGTATTTTGGAGTTTGCTTACATGGCAACGATTAATCAGTTGGTACGTAAGCCTCGTAAACGCAAAGTGGCGAAAAGCGACGTGCCGGCGCTTCAGAGCTGCCCGCAGCGTCGGGGTGTATGTACTCGTGTATACACCACCACGCCGAAGAAGCCGAACTCAGCACTGCGTAAAGTGTGCCGTGTTCGCCTGACCAACGGTTACGAGGTGTCTTCCTACATTGGTGGTGAAGGCCACAACCTGCAGGAGCACAGTGTTGTGCTGATCCGCGGCGGTCGAGTCAAGGACTTGCCCGGTGTTCGCTATCACACTGTTCGCGGTACCCTGGATACCCAAGGTGTCCAGAACCGCAAGCAGGGCCGTTCCAAGTACGGTACTAAACGACCCAAGTCCTGATTTCCCTAAGCGGGTCTTTTATCGTTGCCAAACGACGATAAGAGTAAGGCTGAGTAGTCGACAGACTATCTCAGGGGTTCCTGAAGACCTTTTTTTACAGAGGGCTTATCGATGCCTAGAAGAAGAGTTGCAGCAAAGCGGGAAATCATCCCGGATCCTAAATTTGGCAGCCAGCGTCTGGCCAAATTCATCAACCACGTTATGGAAAGCGGCAAGAAGGCCGTAGCCGAGCGCATTGTTTACGGCGCGCTCGATATCGTGGCTGACAAGTCCAAGGAAGAGCCGATCGAGATGTTCGAGAAGGCTCTGGAGAACATCCAGCCGATGGTTGAGGTCAAGTCCCGTCGTGTTGGTGGTGCGACCTACCAGGTGCCGGTTGAAGTGCGTCCGTCCCGTCAGAACGCACTGGCTATGCGCTGGTTGGTTGAGTTCTCACGTAAGCGTGGTGAAAAGTCCATGGCCCAGCGTCTGGCCGGCGAAATTCTGGATGCTGCCGACAGCAAGGGTGCGGCAGTCAAGAAGCGCGAAGACGTTCATCGCATGGCCGAAGCCAACAAGGCTTTCTCTCACTTCCGTTTCTGATAAGCCGAGGTTTTTACTGTGGCACGCAAGACCCCAATTAAGCGCTATCGCAATATCGGGATTTGTGCGCACGTTGATGCGGGCAAAACCACGACCACCGAGCGCGTTCTGTTTTACACGGGTATCTCCCACAAGATCGGTGAGGTACACGACGGTGCGGCGACCATGGACTGGATGGAACAGGAGCAGGAGCGTGGTATCACCATCACCTCTGCTGCGACTACCTGTTTCTGGCGCGGTATGGATCAGCAGTACGACGAGCACCGTATCAACATCATCGATACCCCGGGACACGTTGACTTTACCATCGAGGTAGAGCGCTCCCTGCGGGTTCTGGATGGTGCCGTGGTTGTTTTCTGTGGCTCTTCCGGTGTTGAGCCCCAGTCCGAGACGGTTTGGCGTCAGGCCAACAAGTACGAAGTCCCGCGCATGGTCTTCGTGAACAAGATGGACCGTGCGGGTGCCAACTTCCTGCGCGTTGTCGACCAGATCAAGAACCGTCTGGGTGCGACGCCCGTGCCCATCCAGCTGCCGATCGGCGCGGAAGACGAGTTCGCCGGTGTTATCGACCTGATTCGTAACAAGGCCATCTACTGGAACGAAGACGACGCGGGTGCGACCTACGACCAGCGCGACGTGCCGGAAGACATGGCCGACGAAGTGGCGATGTACCGCGAGCAGATGGTTGAGGCCGCTGCCGAAGCCAACGAAGAGCTGATGGAGAAATACCTCGAAGAAGGTGAGCTGTCTATCGAGGACATCAAGAAAGGCCTTCGTCTGCGAACCATCGCCAACGAAATCGTTGTCGCGACCTGTGGTTCTGCCTTCAAGAACAAGGGCGTCCAGGCGGTTCTGGACTCCGTTATCGAATTCCTGCCGGCGCCGGATGAAGTCAAGGCGATTCGCGGTGAAGTCGATGACGAGGGTACAGAGGAGACTCGCCCGGTTGACGATAATGCGCCTTTCGCGGCGCTGGCATTCAAGATTGCCACCGACCCGTTCGTGGGCACGCTGACCTTCTTCCGGGTCTACTCCGGTAAGCTGGAATCCGGTCAGTCCGTCTACAACTCGGTCAAGCTCAAGAGAGAGCGCGTTGGTCGTATGGTGCAGATGCACTCCAAAGAGCGTCAGGAAATCAAAGAGGTTCTGGCGGGTGACATCGCAGCGGCCATCGGTCTGAAGAGTGTTACAACAGGGGACACCCTGTGTGACGAGAGCGCCAAGATCGTTCTTGAGCGTATGGAATTCCCGGAGCCGGTTATCTCCGTAGCGGTCGAGCCGAAGTCCAAGGCCGACCAGGAGAAGATGGGTGTGGCTCTCGGTAAGCTGGCCCAGGAAGATCCGTCTTTCCGCGTCCGCACCGATGAAGAGTCCGGCCAGACAATCATTTCCGGTATGGGTGAGCTTCACCTGGACATCATCGTCGACCGAATGCGTCGCGAGTTCAAGGTTGAAGCGAACATCGGTAAGCCTCAGGTGGCCTATCGTGAATGCATCCGCAAGGCTGTAGATGTCGAAGGTAAGTTCGTTCGTCAGTCCGGTGGTCGTGGTCAGTATGGTCACGTTCACGTGAAGTTCGAGCCGATCCCGCTGGACGACGAAGATGCAGAGAACTTCATCTTCGTAAACGAAATCGTGGGTGGTGTCGTTCCCAAGGAATACATCCCGGCGGTTTCCCAGGGCATCGAGGAGCAGATGCAGAACGGTATCATCGCTGGGTATCCGCTGCTGGGTATCAAGGCAACGCTGCATGATGGTTCCTACCACGATGTTGACTCGAACGAGATGGCGTTCAAGATTGCCGGCTCCATGGCGCTGAAAAAAGCGGCTGAGCAGGCAAGTCCGGCGCTGCTCGAGCCGATGATGAAGGTCGAAGTCGTTACCCCGGAAGACTACATGGGTGACGTTGTCGGTGACCTGAACCGTCGTCGTGGTCTCGTTCAGGGTATGGAGGATGGCCCGTCGGGCAAGATCATCCGTGCTGAGGTTCCGTTGTCGGAGATGTTCGGTTACGCCACCGATCTGCGTTCTGCAACGCAGGGTCGTGCGTCCTATGCGATGGAGTTTTCGCGTTATGCAGAAGCTCCCTCGAACATTGCCGAAGCGATCATTAAAAAGGGTTGATACCCGGACTTAAGAAACTGGAAGAGGTGTAACCGTGTCTAAAGAAAAATTTGAGCGTAGTAAACCGCACGTGAACGTGGGCACGATTGGCCACGTTGACCATGGCAAGACCACGCTGACCGCGGCGCTGACGCGCGTGTGTCACGAAGTGTGGGGTACCGGTACTGCGAGTGCTTTCGACCAGATCGATAACGCACCGGAAGAGAAGGCGCGTGGTATCACCATTGCGACCTCCCACGTTGAGTACGATTCCCCGACGCGTCACTACGCCCACGTTGACTGCCCGGGCCACGCTGACTACGTGAAGAACATGATCACGGGTGCGGCCCAGATGGACGGCGCGATCCTGGTGTGTTCCGCGGCTGACGGCCCGATGCCGCAGACTCGCGAGCACATCCTGCTGTCCCGTCAGGTTGGTGTTCCGTACATCGTCGTGTTCCTGAACAAGGCGGACATGGTCGATGACGAAGAGCTGCTGGAACTGGTTGAAATGGAAGTGCGTGACCTGCTGAGTCAGTACGACTTCCCGGGTGACGATACCCCGATCATCACCGGTTCTGCGCTGATGGCGCTGGAAGGCAAGGATGACAACGAGATGGGTACTACCGCTGTGAAGAAGCTGGTAGAAGCCCTGGACGAGTACATCCCCGAGCCGGAGCGTGCGATCGATCAGCCGTTCCTGATGCCGATCGAGGACGTCTTCTCTATCTCCGGTCGTGGTACGGTTGTTACCGGTCGTGTAGAGCGTGGCGTGATCAAGGTGGGTGACGAAGTGGAAATCGTGGGTATCCGCGACACCACCAAGACCACCTGTACCGGTGTTGAGATGTTCCGTAAGCTGCTGGACGAAGGTCGTGCCGGTGAGAACGTGGGTGTTCTGCTGCGTGGTACCAAGCGTGACGACGTTGAGCGTGGTCAGGTCCTGGCGGTGCCGGGTTCCATCACCCCGCACACCAAGTTCGAGTCCGAAGTTTACGTTCTGAGCAAGGAAGAGGGTGGTCGTCATACGCCGTTCTTCAAGGGTTACCGTCCGCAGTTCTACTTCCGTACCACGGACGTGACTGGTGCGTGTGAACTGCCGGAAGGTGTTGAGATGGTCATGCCGGGCGACAACGTCAAGCTGGTTACCACTCTGATTGCCCCGATTGCCATGGAAGAAGGTCTGCGCTTTGCGATTCGCGAAGGCGGCCGGACCGTTGGTGCGGGTGTTGTAGCCAAGATCATCGAGTAATCGATCGGTCTTTGGGAGAAGGGGCTGCCGTGTGCAGCCCCTTTTTCTATGAAGGTAGGTAATTGTCCGGCCGTAGAGGGACTTGTTGGCGCTCGCCTGCTTGACAGGGTTGTGCGTTCTGCATACAATGCGGCTCCTTTTTTTAAGGTCGGCTAACAGTAGCTGCTACGAGTGGAGTTTGGTGCAACATGCAAAGCCAAAAAATCAGAATTCGGTTGAAGGCGTTTGATTATCGCCTGATCGACCAGTCCACGCAGGAGATCGTCGATACCGCCAAGCGGACCGGTGCTCAGGTGCGTGGCCCGATTCCTCTGCCGACGCGCAAGGAAAAGTACACCGTATTGATCTCTCCGCACGTCAATAAGGACGCGCGCGATCAATATGAAATTCGTACGCATAAGCGTTTGCTCGACATCGTTGAGCCGACGGAGAAGACAGTCGATGCATTGATGAAGCTTGATCTGGCAGCAGGTGTAGACGTTCAGATCAGCCTCGGCTAACGCGCAACGCGTTGGTTTGTGTAACTGTCATAAGGCCATAGAGGGTGAGAGCCCCGTACACTTTAAGAGGTGAAACATGGCAATTGGTGTTGTCGGTCGTAAGGCCGGTATGACCCGTATTTTTACGGATGACGGGCGTGCAGTGCCCGTAACGGTGATCGAGGTTGAAGCCAACCGCATCACCCAGCTCAAGACACTCGAGACAGATGGCTACCGTGCAGTCCAGGTGACTGTCGGCAAGCGTCGCGCTTCCCGTGTAACCAAGAGTGAGTCCGGTCATTTTGCCAAGGCGGGCGTTGAAGCCGGTCGCGGTATTTGGGAGTTCCGTCTGTCAGATGGTGAAGGCGAAGACCTGCAGGCAGGTGGTGAGATTGTTGCCACTATCTTTGAAGCCGGTCAGTTCGTTGACGCGATAGCAACTTCCAAGGGTAAAGGCTTTGCCGGTGCCGTAAAGCGCTGGAATTTCGCCACTCAGGATGCCACTCACGGTAATTCCCTGTCGCATCGGGCGCCTGGTTCAATTGGTCAGAACCAGTCTCCGGGTAAAGTTTTCAAGGGCAAGAAGATGGCTGGCCAGATGGGTAACGAGCGGGTCACCGTTCAGAACCTGGAAGTGGTCCGCGTCGATGCTGAGCGCAACCTGCTGCTCGTTAAGGGTGCCGTTCCCGGCGCTACTGGCGGCGACGTTGTCATCAAGCCTGCAGTTAAAGCCTGAGGAGCGATGCGATGGAACTGAAAATTACTGGTAGCGGCGAAGGCGTTTCTGTCTCCGACGCGACTTTCGCGAAAGAATTCAATGAATCGCTGGTTCATCAGGTCGTTACGGCTTATATGGCTGGCGGTCGTCAGGGCACCCGTGCCCAGAAGACCCGTTCCGAAGTGAGTGGTGGCGGTAAGAAGCCCTGGCGTCAGAAGGGTACCGGTCGCGCCCGTGCGGGCACGATCCGTAGCCCGATCTGGCGTAGTGGCGGTGTTACGTTCGCTGCGAAGCCCCAGGATCATTCCCAGAAAGTTAACCGCAAGATGTACCGTGCTGCGCTGCGCTCGATCTTTTCCGAGCTGGTGCGTCAGGAGCGTCTGGTTGTGGTTGATGATGTGGTTGTCGACTCTCCCAAGACCAAGGCTTTCAATGCGAAGCTGAAGGATCTGGGCGTGTCCAATGCCCTGATTCTGGCGGATACCGTAGAGCAGAACCTGCACCTGGCTTCACGCAACATTCCGCACGTTGACGTGCGCGATGTCGCCGGTCTGGATCCGGTAAGCCTTGTTGCACACGAAAACGTCGTGGTTACCGTGCCGGCTCTGAAGAAGATTGAGGAGATGCTGGGATGAATCAGGAACGTATTTACAAGGTCCTGTTGGGGCCGCATGTTTCCGAGAAGGCCTCCTTGGTCGCCGAAAGCAACCAGGTTGTATTTCGTGTCGCCGCTGACGCGACGAAGCCGGAGGTTAAACGCGCTGTTGAGCAACTGTTCAACGTCAAGGTCGAAGGTGTTCAGATCCTGAACCGCAAGGGTAAGTTGAAGCGCACGGTTCGTGGCTTCGGTAAGCGCGATGATCTTCGCAAAGCTTACGTACGTCTTGCGGAAGGTCAGGAAATCGACTTTGCGGATGTGGAATAAGGTAAAGGGGTCGTAATATGCCGATCGTCAAAACCAAGCCAACATCTCCTGGCCGCCGTCACGTTGTAAAGACTTACAACCCTGACCTGCACAAAGGCAAGCCTTTCGAGCCGTTGGTAGAATCTCTGAACCGCACCGGTGGTCGTAACCACTTCGGTCGGATCACTACGCGTCACGTTGGTGGTGGTCACAAGCGCCATTACCGTCTGATTGATTTCAAGCGGACCAAAGATGGTATCCCGGCTGTTGTAGAACGCCTGGAATACGATCCGAACCGCTCTGCGCACATCGCGCTGCTGAAGTACGCCGATGGCGAGCGTCGTTACATCATCGCTCCCAAGGGTGTTGCGGTAGGGCAGGAAGTGCGCTCTGGCATCGACGCGCCAATCAAGGTGGGTAGCACGCTGCCGCTCCGGAATATTCCGGTCGGTTCCGTCATCCACTGCGTCGAACTCAAGCCTGGAAAGGGGGCTCAGCTGGCTCGCAGTGCGGGCGCATCCGTACAGCTGGTTGCCCGTGAAGGCGCGTATGCAACGCTGCGTCTTCGTTCAGGTGAAATGCGTAAGGTGCTTGTTGAGTGTCGTGCAACGTTGGGTGAAGTGTCCAACAGCGAACACACCCTCAAGCAGCTTGGTAAAGCGGGTGCATCACGTTGGCGCGGCAAACGCCCAACAGTACGTGGTGTTGCTATGAACCCAGTTGACCACCCGCATGGTGGTGGTGAAGGGCGTACCTCTGGCGGACGTCACCCGGTTACTCCGTGGGGTGTTCCGACCAAAGGGCATAAGACTCGTAAGAACAAGCGTACTGACCGAATGATAGTACGTCGTCGTTCAGCCAAGTAAACGACTACATAGAGGTATTTGCTGTGCCACGTTCTTTGAAGAAAGGTCCTTTTATTGACCTGCATCTGTTGAAGAAGGTTGAGGCAGCTCTGGAAGCCAACGACAAGCGGCCGATCAAGACCTGGTCGCGCCGGTCGACGGTTTTCCCGGAGATGGTAGGCCTGACCATTGCAATCCATAACGGCAAGCAACATGTGCCGGTCCATGTTACCGAAGACATGGTGGGTCACAAGCTGGGTGAGTTCGCTGCTACGCGTACTTACCGCGGTCATGCTGCCGACAAGAAAGCTAAACGCTGATTGAGGGTATAGAGAAATGGAAGTAGCGGCTAAGTACAAAGGCGCTCGCCTCTCTGCTCAGAAAGCGCGTCTTGTCGCAGATCAGGTCCGCGGCAAGGCAGTAGAGGAAGCCCTGAACATTCTGACTTTCAGCCCGAAAAAGGCGGCGGTAGTGATCAAGAAAGCCTTGGAATCTGCCATTGCCAACGCTGAGCATAACGAAGGTCTGGACGTTGACGAGTTGCGGGTAGCCACCATCATGGTGGACGAGGGCCCGACGCTCAAGCGAATCAAGGCTCGAGCTAAGGGGCGCGCTGATCGTATTTTCAAGCGCACCTGTCATATCACCGTCAAGGTCGCCGACAAGTAGGAGATGCTCAGATGGGTCATAAAGTAAATCCAACCGGTATTCGGCTGGGTGTGATTAAAGAGCACAACTCAGTCTGGTATGCCGAAAAAGGGGAATACGCGAAAAACCTGCTGAACGATATTCAGGTTCGTGAATTCCTGGAAAAGCGTCTGGTGAAGGCGTCTGTCAGCAAGATTGTGATCGAGCGCCCGGCTCAGAACGCCCGCATCACGATCCATACTGCCCGTCCCGGTATTGTTATCGGTAAGAAGGGTGAGGATGTTGACCGTCTGCGTCGCGAAGTCAGCGACATGATGGGCGTGCCTGTGCACATCAACATCGAAGAGGTCCGTAAGCCGGATCTGGATGCCAAACTGGTTGCCCAGAACGTGGCCGGCCAGCTGGAGCGTCGCGTAATGTTCCGTCGCGCCATGAAGCGTGCGGTTCAAAATGCCATGCGCCAGGGCGCAAAGGGTATCAAGATCCAGGTCGGCGGCCGTCTGGGTGGCGCGGAAATCGCGCGCTCCGAATGGTATCGCGAAGGTCGGGTGCCTCTGCACACATTGCGTGCAGACATCGACTACGCAACATACGAAGCGCAGACCACCTACGGCATCATTGGCGTCAAGGTATGGATCTTCAAGGGCGAGATTCTTGGCGGCATGGAGCAAGTCCGTGCTGAGAAGGATGCCTCTCGCAAGAAAGGTTCTAAGTAAAGGGGCACTCGTATGCTGCAGCCAAAACGTACGAAATTTCGCAAGGTAATGAAAGGCCGTAACACCGGTCTCGCTCAGCGTGGTAACAAGGTGAGCTTCGGTGAGTACGGATTGAAAGCGACGAGCCGTGGCCGTATAACTGCGCGCCAGATTGAAGCGGCACGACGCACAATGACCCGTCGCATCAAGCGGGGCGGTAAGATCTGGATCCGGGTGTTCCCGGACAAGCCGATCACCGGCAAGCCGCTGGAAGTACGGATGGGTAAAGGTAAGGGTTCTGTCGAGTACTGGGTTGCTGAAATCCAGCCGGGCAAGATGCTGTATGAAATGGAAGGTGTCGCTGAAGACGTAGCGCGTGAAGCGTTTACCCTGGCCGCCGCCAAACTGCCTGTTTCGACAACCTTCGTTACGAGGACGGTGATGTGATGAAAGCAACAGAGCTGCGCGAAAAATCAGTCGAGGAGCTGAACAAAGAGCTGATCGACCTCCTGAAGGAGCAGTTCAACCTGCGCATGCGCAAGGCGACAGGTCAGCTGAATCAGTCTCACCTCCTCAGCAAGGTTAAGCGCGACGTTGCTCGCGTGAAAACAGTATTGAACGAAAAGGCAGGACAGTGACATGACTGAAGCTACTAAAACTGCCAGAACCCTGAGCGGCAAGGTCGTGAGCAATAAGATGGACAAGTCCATCGTGGTTCTGGTGGAGCGCCAGGTAAAGCACCCGCTGTACGGTAAGTACATCAAGCGCTCAACCAAGATTCACGCTCACGACGAAAGTAACCAGTGCAACATCGGCGATACCGTTCGGATCGAGGAAACTCGTCCGATCTCCAAGACCAAGAGCTGGTCTCTGGTGGATGTCGTCGAACGCGCTTCGAAGGTGTAACTCGCCCGGACGGTGAGTCTTGTCGTAACGGCAAAGTGGTTTCTGCTGGAGAACAACCATGATTCAGACTCAAACAATGCTTGAGGTCGCGGACAACAGTGGTGCCCGTCAGGTGATGTGCATCAAGGTCCTGGGCGGTTCACACCGGCGTTACGCCAGCGTGGGAGACATTATCAAGGTGACCGTTAAGGAAGCCATCCCCCGCGGGAAAGTGCGCAAAGGCCAGGTCCTCAAGGCTGTCGTAGTGCGTACCGCCAAGGGCGTTCGTCGCCCGGACGGTTCGCTGATTCGCTTCGACGGTAACGCGGCTGTACTTCTGAACAACCAGGACGCGCCCATTGGCACCCGGATCTTCGGACCGGTGACCCGTGAGCTGCGTAGCGAAAAGTTCATGAAGATTATTTCACTGGCACCCGAAGTACTGTAAGGACTAGAGGCCGGTTATGAAGAAGATCAAACGAGATGACGAAGTCATCGTCACCACGGGAAAAGATAAGGGTAAGCGCGGCAAGGTCCTGAAGGTCCAGGCCGACGGAAAGGTGATTGTTTCCGGGATCAACATGATCAAGAAGCACACCAAGCCCAACCCGATGCTCGGCACGCCGGGTGGCATCGTCGAGAAAGAAGCACCTATCCAGGCTTCCAACGTGGCTATTTTTAATCCGCAGACCGGCAAAGCCGATCGCGTCGGCTTCCAGAACAAGGAAGACGGCACCAAAATGCGGATTTTTAAGTCCACGAACGAAGCTGTCGATAACCAGTAAGCGGTGGTGGTTACGATGCTTAACATGAAAGAGATGTACAAACAGGACGTGGTACCCGCGCTGCAAAAGGAGTTCGACTACAAGAACCCGATGCAGGTGCCGCGTATTGAAAAGATCACCCTGAACATGGGTGTTGGTGAAGCCGTCGGCGACAAGAAGCTGATCGAGAATGCGCTGGCAGATCTTGAACAGCTGTCTGGTCAGAAGCCGGTTGTCACCAAGGCGCGTAAATCCGTTGCGGGTTTCAAGATTCGCGAAGGCTGGCCGATTGGTTGTAAAGTCACGCTGCGCGGTGAGCGCATGTGGGACTTCTTCGATCGTCTGGTTCACATCGCGATTCCCCGTGTGCGCGACTTCCGCGGCCTGAACCCGAAGTCTTTCGACGGTCGGGGTAACTACAGCATGGGTGTGCGTGAGCAGATCATCTTCCCGGAAATCGAGTACGACAAGGTCGACAAGATTCGCGGGTTGGATATCACCATCACCACCTCTGCTGGTACCGACGAAGAAGGCCGTGAACTGCTGAAAGCTTTCGGCTTTCCGTTCAAGAAATAAGGAACGAGCGTAATGGCTAAGGTATCGATGAAGAATCGCGAGCTGAAGCGCCAGAAGACTGTGGAGAAATTCGCAGCCAAGCGCGCCGAGCTCAAGGCGATTATCAAGAACCCGAATATCAGCGACGAAGAGCGTTGGGATGCGCAGATGAAACTGCAGAAGCTCCCGCGTGATGCCAGCCCGGCACGTCTTCGTAACCGCTGCCAGGTCACAGGTCGTCCGCACGGCGTTCTGCGTAAATTCCAGCTCTCGCGCATCAAGCTGCGTGAAGCCGGTATGCGTGGTGACGTTCCGGGGCTGACCAAGTCGAGCTGGTAAAGGTAGGCACTTCGGTGCCTGTTGGTAAGCGGTGCGGCAAGCCGCTGCACAACTGAAAAGATCAGGAGCCTCATACCAATGAGTATGCAAGACACGCTTGCGGATATGATCACTCGCATCCGCAATGCACAGATGGCATCCAAAGCTGATGTGACGATGCCGTCTTCCAAGATGAAGGTCTCCGTAGCCCAGGTCCTCAAGGACGAAGGTTACGTTGACGACTTCTCCGTTTCAGCTGACGCCAAGCCCGAGCTGACCGTCACCCTCCGTTATTTCGAGGGCAAGCCGGTTATCGAGTCGATCAAGCGGGTCAGCCGTCCGAGTCTGCGCCAGTACAAAGGCGCTGGGGAACTGCCGAAGGTAGCCGGTGGTCTGGGAATCGCCATCGTGTCAACGTCCAAGGGCGTTATGACCGATCGCGCCGCGCGTCAAGCCGGCGTTGGTGGCGAAGTCATCTGCACCGTATTTTAGGAGTTACACATGTCCAGGGTTGCCAATAATCCTGTCGTGCTGCCTTCCGGTGTTGAGGTTAAGCTGAGCGGACAGGATATCAACGTGAAGGGCTCCAAGGGAGCGCTTCAATTCACCATTCACGATGCGGTTGAGGTAAAGCAGGAAGACAACGTTCTGCGCTTCGCCGCGCGTGATGGCGCAAAACAGTCTCGTGCCCTTGCCGGTACTACCCGTGCACTGGTTAACAACATGGTGACTGGCGTCAGCACCGGCTTTGAGCGCAAGCTGCAGCTGGTGGGCGTGGGTTATCGTGCCCAGGCACAAGGGAAAAAGCTCAATCTGACTCTGGGTTTCTCTCACCCGGTTGAGTACGAGCTGCCCGAAGGTATCACGGCTGAAACACCGTCGAATACGGAAGTCGTGATTCGGGGTATCGATAAGCAACAGGTTGGTCAGGTCGCAGCGGAAATCCGCGCCTACCGTCCGCCCGAGCCTTATAAAGGTAAGGGTGTGCGTTATGCGGATGAGCTGGTCAGACGTAAAGAGGCCAAGAAGAAATAAGGCGGGACTATGAGCGCGAATAACGAAAGATTGCGTCGCGCACGTAAAGTGCGTATGAAGATCCGTGAACTGGGCGCCAACCGTCTCTGCGTACATCGTACGCCGCGGCACATGTATGCCCAGGTCACGACTGCTGATGGTAGTAAGGTTCTGGCATCTGCCTCCACACTGGACAAGGAATTGCGCCAGGGTGCGACCGGCAACGTTGACGCTGCCAAGCAAGTCGGCAAGCTCATTGCAGAGCGTGCCAAGGCAGCCGGTATTGAGCAGGTTGCATTCGACCGTTCCGGCTATCGCTATCATGGTCGCATCCAGGCTTTGGCCGATGCGGCACGTGAAGCTGGCCTGCAATTCTAAGAGGTGGAGAAGATGAGCGTGAACGAACAGAAAGCGCCTGAGCTCCAGGAAAAGCTGGTTCAGGTCAACCGCGTCGCGAAGGTCGTGAAGGGCGGTCGTATTTTCGCCTTCACTGCGCTGACTGTGGTGGGTGATGGTAAAGGTCGTGTTGGCTTCGGTCGTGGCAAGGCGCGTGAAGTGCCGGTCGCTATCCAGAAAGCTATGGAAGCAGCACGTAAGAACATGGTTGATGTACCGCTGAAGGGTAACACCCTCCAGTACCCGGTCCAAGCGGCCCACGGTGGTTCCAAGGTGTACATGCAGCCGGCTTCAGAAGGTACCGGTATCATCGCCGGTGGTGCGATGCGTGCGGTACTGGAAGTGGCAGGTGTTCAGAACGTCCTGTCCAAGTGTTACGGCTCGACCAATCCGGTCAACGTAGTCCGTTCCACTATCAAGGGTCTCCAGGCCATGAAGTCGCCTGAAGACGTTGCAGCCAAGCGCGGCAAGACCGTGGAAGATATTCTGGGTTGAAGTCATGGCGAACAAGATAATGAAAGTCACTCTGACCCGCAGCCCGATCGGCTGTCAGCCCAAGCACAAAGAGTGCGTCAAGGGCCTGGGTCTGCGTAAGATCGGTCACACTGTCGAGGTTGAGGACACTGCGTCCACGCGCGGCATGGTGAACCGTATTAATTACCTGGTACGGGTTGAGGAGAACTAAGATGCGTTTGAACGAGCTTAGTCCTGAAGCCGGTTCTCGCCCGGACGGCAAGCGTGTCGGTCGCGGTATCGGTAGCGGCCTCGGTAAAACCGGCGGCCGCGGTCACAAGGGTCTGAAGTCCCGCTCCGGCGGCAGCGTAGCGCCTGGTTTCGAGGGTGGTCAGCAACCGCTGGCCCGTCGTCTGCCGAAGTTCGGTTTCACCTCGCGTCAGCAGCGTTATGAGGCGGAGATCCGTCTGAACGAACTGGCCAAGGTTGAAGGCGATGTCGCAGACCTGGCTGCGCTGAAGAAGGCGGACATTATCCGTGAGGAAATCCGTGTAGCGAAGGTGATCCTGTCTGGCGAGCTGACCCGTCCGGTCACCGTCAAGGGTCTCAAGGTCACCAAAGGCGCGCGTGAAGCCATCACGGCTGCAGGCGGTAAAATCGAAGAATAAGGCGAGTCGGGGACATAATGGCCAAGACAGCATCAATGCCGGCGGGAGCCGGGAAGGGACTGGCAGAGCTGCGTTCGCGGCTCTGGTTCGTATTCCTGGCGCTACTGGTGTACCGCATCGGTGCCCACATTCCGGTACCGGGTATTAATCCTGATCGCTTGGCAGCACTGTTCGAACAGAACCAGGGCACCATCCTCGGTCTGTTCAACATGTTCTCCGGCGGTGCCCTTGAGCGGATGAGTATCTTCGCTCTGGGCATCATGCCTTACATTTCGGCCTCAATCATCATGCAGCTGATGACGGCTGTCAGCCCTCAACTCGAGCAGTTGAAGAAAGAGGGCGAAGCCGGGCGCCGCAAGATCAGCCAGTACACACGCTACGGCACGGTACTTCTGGCCCTGGTTCAGGGTCTTGGTATTTCTGTCGGGCTGGCTTCCCAGGGCGTCACCTTCAACGACAGCTTCAGCTTCCATTTCGTGGCGGTGGTCTCGTTCGTGTGTGGTGCCGTCTTCATGATGTGGCTGGGCGAGCAGATCACCGAGCGGGGTATCGGTAACGGTATCTCACTGCTGATCTTCTCCGGTATCGTCGCGGGTCTTCCCGGTGCGATCGGCCAGACGCTGGAGCAGGCGCGCAGCGGTGAAATGAGTCTGCTGGTGGTGCTGGGGATAGCGATCCTGGCGGTGGCTGTTATCGGCTTCGTGGTCTTCATGGAGCGGGGGCAGCGCCGGTTGACGATCAACTACGCCAAGCGACAGCAAGGGCGTCGGGTGTTTGCGCAGCAGTCCAGTCATCTGCCGCTGAAGGTCAATATGGCGGGGGTTATTCCGCCGATCTTCGCGTCGTCCATCCTGCTGTTCCCGGCTTCGCTGGGCCAGTGGTTCGGACAGGGGGAAGGCATGGAATGGCTGGGCAGCATCTCGCAGGCCTTGGCGCCGAGCCAGCCGCTCTACATTATCCTGTTTGCGGCAGCGGTCATGTTCTTCTGCTTCTTCTACACGGCGTTGATGTATAACCCGCGCGAGGTGGCAGACAACCTGAAGCGCTCAGGTGCCTTTATCCCGGGTATTCGTCCCGGGGAGCAGACGGCGAAGTACATCGATGGTGTTCTGACCCGGTTGACCCTGTTCGGCGCGCTTTACATTACGGCAGTATCGCTGTTCCCGCAGTTCCTGATGGTGGCCGGCAACGTTCCGTTCTACCTGGGGGGCACGTCGCTGCTGATCGTGGTTGTGGTCGTGATGGATTTCATGGCACAGGTTCAGTCTCATCTGATGTCCCATCAGTATGAGTCGCTGATGAAAAAGTCCAATCTGAAGGGCTATGGTCGGGGCTGATTTCGATCGGTCCCCCGGTAACACTGGAGTCGACAATGAAAGTACGCGCTTCGGTAAAGAAAATTTGCCGTAACTGCAAAGTCATTCGTCGCAATGGCTCAGTCCGAGTCATTTGCACGGAGCCTCGTCATAAGCAGCGTCAAGGCTGATATCGAACCTGATATCAATCTGAATCGCGAGGGGGCGAAATGGTGGTGCTTGATCTTTCTGTGATCAAGCGCTATCATTTCGCGCCCTTTTTGTGGCGGAAAATTCACACAGCAAAGCTTTGAACGCGGAGTAATTTGGATGGCACGTATAGCCGGTGTCAATATACCCGACAACAAACATGCTGTTATCTCACTGACTTACATCTTTGGAGTCGGTAAGACAACAGCTCAGAAGCTTTGCGATGCAGCCGGCGTCAAGCCGGACGCCAAGGTCAAAGACCTGAGCGACGATGAAGTTGAATCACTTCGTACCGAAGTGGGCAAACTGAGCGTCGAAGGTGATCTGCGTCGTGAAGTTCAGATGAACATCAAGCGTTTGAAGGATCTGGGCTGCTTCCGTGGTCTGCGTCATCGTCATGGCCTTCCGGTCCGTGGCCAGCGCACCAAGACCAACGCTCGCACCCGCAAAGGTCCTCGCAAACCGATTCGTAAGTAATAGGTAGGCAAACATGGCAAAGCCAGGTACACGTACCCGTAAAAAGGTGAAAAAGACGGTTGTTGATGGCGTCGCGCACATCCACGCGTCCTTCAACAACACGATCGTGACCATCTCTGACCGTCAGGGCAACGTTCTGTCCTGGGCCACCTCTGGTGGTTCTGGTTTCCGTGGTTCACGCAAGAGCACACCTTTTGCTGCGCAGGTAGCAGCTGAAAGAGCCGGTAACGCGGCTGCTGAATACGGCCTTAAAAACCTGGATGTAGAGGTTAAGGGTCCTGGGCCCGGACGTGAATCCGCTGTACGCGCGCTGAATGCTTGCGGGTACAAGATTACCAACATCACTGATGTCACGCCGATTCCGCATAACGGCTGCCGTCCGCCCAAGAAGCGCCGCGTGTAAGACAGGAGACAGTGAAGTATGGCACGTTACATAGGTCCAAAATGTAAGCTGTCTCGTCGTGAAGGGACAGATCTTTTCCTGAAGAGCGGCGTCCGCGCACTGGATTCCAAGTGCAACATCGAAACGCCGCCGGGAATGCACGGTGCGCGCCGCGGTCGTCTGTCCGAATACGGCGTGCAGCTCCGCGAGAAGCAGAAAGTCCGTCGTATTTACGGCGTGCTTGAGAAACAGTTCCGGAACTACTACAAGGAAGCGGCCCGCATCAAGGGCGCAACAGGTGAAAACCTGCTCCAGCTTCTGGAAGGTCGTCTGGACAATGTCGTTTACCGCATGGGTTTTGGTTCGACCCGTGCAGAAGCCCGTCAGCTTGTGTCGCACAAGGCCATTCTGGTGAATGATAGCGTCGTGAATATTCCGTCCTATCAGGTCAAGCCGGGTGACGTGGTCAGCGTTCGCGAGAAAGCCAAAAACCAGCTGCGTGTTAAAGGCGCTCTGGATCTCGCGGGCAATCGCGCCCCTGTGAGCTGGGTAGAGGTCGACGCCAACAAGATGTCAGGCGTATACAATTCAGTTCCCGAGCGGACTGAACTGCCGGCCGACATCAACGAGAACCTCATCGTCGAGCTTTACTCCAAGTAAGGCCTGAGTTAGCAACGAGAGCAGATAGGGGCGTCTATGCAGCGTTCAGTACATGAGTTATTGACACCTCGTACCATCGACGTAAAAGAATTGGGCAAGACGCACGCCAAGGTCACGTTGGAGCCGCTTGAGCGCGGTTTCGGCCACACCCTGGGCAGTGCACTGCGCCGCATCCTCTTGTCGTCCATGCCGGGCTGCGCCATCACTGAGGCGCAGATCGACGGTGTGCTTCATGAGTACAGCGCGATTGAGGGTGTCCAGGAAGACGTCATCGAGATTCTCCTGAATCTCAAGGGCGTTGCCGTCACGATGGGTAGCCGCGACGAAGCTGAGCTTTCGCTCAGCAAGAAGGGCCCTGGTGTTGTAACCGCAGCTGATATCCAGCTGGATCACGATATCGAGATTGCCAACCCGGAGCACGTGATCTGTCACCTGAGTGAAAAAGGTGAACTGAACATGCGCCTGAAAGTGGCTCGTGGTCGTGGCTATGAAGCCGCTGATCAGCGCGGTCTTGATGACGATGAGACCCGTGCGATCGGGCGCCTTCAGCTGGACGCTACATACAGCCCCGTGCGTCGCGTTTCCTACGCCGTAGAGAACGCGCGTGTCGAGCAGCGCACTGACCTGGACAAGCTGGTTATTGATCTGGAGACCAACGGTACGATCGATCCTGAAGAGGCGATCCGTCGTGCTGCAACGATTCTCCAGCAGCAGCTGGCTGTCTTTGTCGACTTTGATCATGAGAAAGAGCCTGAGCGCGTTGAGGAAGAGGAAGAGGTTGATCCGATTCTCCTGCGCCCGGTCGATGATCTGGAGTTGACTGTGCGTTCAGCGAACTGCCTGAAAGCTGAAAACATTTACTACATCGGCGATCTCATTCAGCGCACTGAAGTTGAGCTGCTGAAGACGCCTAACCTGGGTAAAAAGTCGCTCACCGAAATCAAGGACGTTCTGGCCTCGCGTGGCCTGTCCCTGGGTATGCGACTGGACAACTGGCCGCCGGCTAGCCTTCGTGGCGACGACCGGGTCCTGGGCGGTTGATCGCCGTATTGGTAGTTTAAGGTAAGGAATCAGAGCAATGCGTCATCGTAAGAGTGGTCGTAAGTTCAGCAGGACCAGCGCGCATCGCAAGGCCATGTTCCGTAACATGACCGCGTCGCTGGTTGAGCATGAGTTGATCAAAACCACTCTGCCCAAGGCGAAGGAACTTCGTCGCGTGGCAGAGCCGTTGATCACACTGTCAAAAAACGATTCAGTTGCAAACCGTCGTCTGGCGTTCTCACGCCTGCGTGACGATGCGGCTGTTGCCAAACTGTTCAATGAACTGGGCCCGCGTTACAGCGAGCGTCCCGGTGGATACCTGCGCATTCTGAAGTGCGGCTTCCGTGCCGGCGACAACGCGCCTATGGCCTTCGTTGAGCTGGTTGGTCGTCCGATGGACGTCGAAGCAGAAGAGATGGGCGACGACGAATAACGTCGACGTTCAGCTAAAAAACCGGAGCCCAGCGCTCCGGTTTTTTTATGCCGGAAGAAAAGACTCCGGGGCGCCTTTTCTTCCGGATGTTGCGGCTCAGTCCGTCTCTGCCGCCTCACGTTTTGTGGAGCGCGGCGTTGTCGGCTTTTTCAGCATGGGTTTCAGATAGCGCCCGGTGTGGGAGCGGGGGTTCTCGGCGACCTGCTCGGGGGTGCCTTCCGCGATAATTTCACCGCCGCCGATACCACCTTCGGGGCCGAGGTCCACGATCCAGTCTGCCGTCTTGATGACGTCCAGGTTATGTTCGATCACTACAATCGTATTGCCGTGGCCGCGCAGGCGTTGCAGGACATTCAGTAACTGCTGAATGTCATAGAAGTGCAGGCCGGTGGTCGGCTCATCCAGGATATAGAGCGTCTTCCCGGTATCGCGCTTGGAGAGCTCCCGCGCCAGCTTGACCCGCTGGGCCTCCCCGCCAGAGAGTGTGACTGCAGACTGGCCGAGTCGAACGTAGGCCAGCCCCACGTCGATCAGTGTTTGCAGCTTGCGCGCCAGGAACGGCACGGCGTCAAAGAACTCCCGCGCCTCCTCGACCGTCATCTCCAGCACTTCATGGATGTTCCTGCCCTTGTACTGGACCTCCAGGGTCTCCCGGTTGTAACGCTTGCCCTTGCAGATATCACAGGGCACATAGATGTCCGGGAGAAAGTGCATTTCCACCTTGATGACACCGTCACCCTGGCAGGCCTCGCAGCGGCCTCCCTTGACGTTGAAGGAGAAGCGTCCTGGTTTGTAACCCCGTGAGCGGGCTTCCTGGGTGCCGGCAAAGAGCTCCCGGATCGGCGTAAACAAACCCGTGTAGGTGGCCGGGTTGGAGCGCGGTGTGCGGCCGATGGGGCTCTGGTCGATATCGATGACCTTGTCCAGGTGCTCCAGCCCTTCCAGTTTCTCGTAGGGGCCATGAGACAGCGTCGTGGCCTTGTTCAGTCGACTCGCCGCCACCGGATACAGGGTGCCGTTGATCAGGGTGGATTTGCCGGACCCGGAAACGCCGGTGATGCAGGTCATGACACCGAGCGGCAACGTCAGGTTGGCAGACTTGAGGTTGTTGCCGGTTGCGCCCAGCAGTCGCAACGACTTACCGGACCCTTTTTCACGGCTCTTGGGTACTGCGATTTCCCGCGTGCCGCTCAGGTACTGGCCCGTTAGCGACGCTTTGCTGGCGATAATATCCTCCGGCGAGCCTTCGGCGATGATACGGCCGCCATGAACCCCCGCCCCGGGGCCGATGTCAATGACGTGATCGGCCGCACGGATGGCGTCCTCGTCATGCTCGACCACGATGACGGTGTTCCCCAGGTCCCGCAGGTGGGTGAGGGTGGCCAGGAGGCGGTCATTGTCCCGCTGGTGCAGACCGATAGAGGGTTCATCCAGGATGTACATGACGCCGACCAGGCCTGCGCCGATCTGACTGGCCAGGCGGATCCGCTGGGCTTCACCGCCGGAGAGGGTGTCGGCACTGCGTTCCAGGGTGAGGTATTCCAGGCCCACGTTCACCAGGAACTGCAGGCGCTGGCGAATCTCCTTCATGATCTTCTCGGCGATTTCACCGCGTCGGCCGGGCAGGGTCAGTTGCTCGAAGTAGTCATGTGCCTTGCCCACCGGCATGTAGGTGATGTCCGGCAGGTTGTGCTCATCGATAAAGACGTGGCGGGCGCTGCGGCGCAGGCGCGATCCGCCGCAGTCCTTGCACGGTTGCTGGCTCAGGTGCTTGGCCAGCTCCTCGCGCATGCTCTGGGATTCGGTCTCCCGGTAACGGCGCTCCAGGTTGGGCAGTACCCCCTCGAACGGGTGCGCCTTCTCCATGATGTGGCCGCGGGAGTTGACGTACCTGAAGGTGATCTCTTCCCGGCCTGAGCCATGGAGCACGACGTTGCGGAAGTCTTCCGGCAGGTCGACAAAGGCCGTGTCCATATCCACGCCATAGTGTTCAGCCACGCTGTTCAACAGCTGGAAATAGTAGACTGCCCTGCGATCCCATCCCCGGATAGCGCCCTCGGCCAAGGTGGCTTCCGGGCTCTGGACGATCTTGTCTGGATCGAAGAACTGTTTTACGCCCAGGCCGTCGCAGGTGGGGCAGGCGCCGGCCGGATTGTTGAATGAAAACAGGCGCGGCTCCAGTTCACTGAGGGAGTAGCCGCATTGCGTACAGGCATAGAGGGCCGAGAACGTGTGTTCCTCACCCCCGCCGTCCATGGGGGCAATCAGCGCAATACCGCTGGCCAGTTCCAGGGCGGTTTCAAAGCTCTCCGCCAGGCGCTGTTCCAGGCCGGGTTTCACCTTGAAACGGTCGACCACCACGTCGATGGTGTGCTTGCGCTTCTTGTCCAGGTCGGGCAGGTCATCGATGTCATAGACCCGGCCGTCGACGCGGGCGCGAATAAACCCCTGGGCGCGAATATTGTCGAACACCTGCAGGTGCTCGCCTTTGCGGTCCCGGATCACCGGCGCGAGGATCATCAGGCGGCTGCCTTCCTCCATCGCCAGTACCTGGTCGACCATCTGGCTCACGGTTTGCGCTTCCAGGGGCTGGCCGTGGTCAGGGCAGCGAGGTTCTCCGGCCCGTGCGAACAGCAGGCGGAGATAGTCGTAGATCTCGGTAATGGTGCCGACGGTGGACCGCGGGTTGTGGGAGGTCGACTTCTGCTCGATCGAAATGGCCGGCGACAACCCTTCGATGTGGTCGACGTCAGGCTTCTCCATCATCGACAGGAATTGCCGGGCGTAGGTGGACAGGGACTCCACATAGCGACGCTGGCCCTCGGCATAGAGGGTGTCGAACGCCAGGGAGGATTTGCCGGACCCCGACAGACCGGTGATCACGATCAGCTTGTCCCGGGGGATATCGAGATCGAAATTTTTCAGGTTGTGGGTGCGTGCGCCTCTGATCTGGATGGAATCCATGACACTCCTCGGACAGGAAATGGGTGCGGCTTGTCGCCCGGAAATTCACCAGTATACCGTGTCAGTCCGGGTACGACGAAGTGTTTGAAAGCGACGTGTCTGGCGGGTACCCGGGTGACCGCGGAATTACCAGTTCAGGTTGTTTTCCGGGTCCGTTTCCATCAGGGCGCTGGTGTCCAGACTCGGCTGGGCCAGGTCTTTCAGGGGCATCCGCGCTTCAGTGTGGGACTCCGACAGGTCGATGATGATCTCTACGCGCCGGTTCAGGGCGCGGTTCATTGTGCCGGTATTGGGAACCCGTGGGTGGGTATCGGCAAAACCCTGGACCGTGACCCGCCGTGCGCTGATGCCGCCACCCTTGATCAGCACATTGGCGACAGCGGCTGCGCGGTCGGCAGACAGGTTCCAGTTTGAATCATAGCGAGGGCTGTGGATGGGGACGTCGTCGGTATGACCTTCAATCGTCAGTTCGCCGGGGGTGTCTTTAAGGACTTTCGCCATGCGGTATAGGGTGTCCTCGAAGGAGTAAGTCAGTTGCGCCGAGCCGGAAGGGAAGGAGCCCTTTTCCTCGATCCGGATCACGATGCGCTCGTCCTTCTTTTGCAGGTCCAGATGGCCATCCTGCAGTTCCTCCCGCAGGGCGCGCTCCAATTGCTGGAACTGTTGGTCCACCAACTGTTCACGGGCCCCGGTGATTTCTGCATCGGCTTCCGACCGGGATGTGTTGGTCTCCAGTTCGGGCTGGTCTGTCGATGTCTGCTGGCGCACGACGTTGAGGACGGTGGGTTCGGGTTTACCCGCGGAGAAGTGGTCGAAGACCGGCGTGGTGCCCTTGGGGATTTCCATCGCCGGTACATCGCGCTGAACGCCGAACGCCTTGGCGAGCTCGTCCGCAATCTGCTTGAACTTGTTGGCGTCGATTTCCGAGAAGGACAACAACAACACGAAAAAGCACATCAACAGGGACATGAGGTCGGCAAACGTCACGACCCAGGCCGGCACCCCGGGCTGTTCCTCTTCCGGCAGCTCATCCATATCGGTGACTCCTATCGGGCAGGCGAGGCACTAGGACGCGGTTTCCGCTTCGCCATTCTGCTCACGCCTGGCCGGTGGAAGATAGCTGGAGAGCATCTGCTCGATGACCCGTGGGTTGCGACCTTCCTGGACCGCAATCATGGCATCGGTGATCAGTGCCTGCATGCGGGCCTCCTCAGTCATACGCAGTTCCAGCTTGTCGGCGATGGGGCTGGCAAGCATGGTCGCGAGGACGGCGCCATAGAGTGTCGTCAACAGGGCGACCGCCATGGCGGGGCCGATGGATTTCGGATCCTCCATATTGGAAAGCATCTGTACCAGGCCCACAATGGTGCCGATCATGCCCATGGCGGGACCGACATCGGCCAGGGCCCGGAATACCTTGGCCCCCATCCGGTTGCGGTCGAGCGTCAGCAGGCGTTCTTTCTGCATCAGCTTTTCAATGGTTTCGGCGGGCTGGCTTTCCAGCAGGTACTGGATGCCCTGCCTGAGAAAGGTGGAGCTGACTTCCTTCTCTTCCAGCGCCAGCACACCCTGTTTGCGGGCCACGTTGGCGATGTCGACGATCTCGTTGATCAGGTCCTCGGTATCCGGCAGCTTGAAGGAAAAGGCGCGACTGGCGGCTTTGAAAGCGCCCAGGAACTGGCCAAAGCTGAACTTGGCGAGCACCACACACAGACTGCCGACGATGACGATCAGCACCGACGGCATGTTGAGGAACACCTGGCTCGAGGCGCCTAGAATGATGGCGGAGCCGATCACCAGCATGGCGCCGACAAGGCCAAAGAGGGTGGCAAAATCCACAGCGACCTCTATACGGTTGATGGTCGAGTTACGGTTCGGCGGGAACCTGTTGTTCTGATGTGCCGCGGACGACGTCCCGATACCGGGCGCTCAGACGGAGTCGAGCCGCAGGTTTGGCATATTACGCGGAGTTAACGGCCGACTGAATGCTTCTGTCGTGCAATTACCGGGATTTTTTGTCAGAGACCGTCATCCAACGTAATAAACTGTAGTGGTCGGCGCCAATCCGTTAGTTGATCTGTGAGGCCTGCGGCCTCCTTCATGGGAAGGGGGTTTGGTACAATTGTGGCGTTGCAGATTCGCTCCTTATGTACCTGTTTTGATTTTTACCGTTTAGGGTGACCCGTTTTCCATGAATGCACTTGAAAAACGTTCCATTGCGGCATTGGCCTCCGTCTACGCGATGCGGATGCTGGGCCTGTTCATGGTGCTGCCGGTCTTTATGCTGTTGGGGGAAAAGCTCGACGGCGCGACACCGGCGTTGCTGGGGCTGGCCATCGGCGCCTATGGGCTGAGCCAGGCGCTGCTGCAGATTCCTTTCGGTATGCTGTCAGACCGCCTGGGACGCAAACGGCTGATTTTCTTTGGGCTGCTCCTGTTTGCCGCCGGCAGCTTTATTGCCGGTGCCTCCGACAGCGTCTATGGCGTGATCGCCGGGCGAGCCCTGCAGGGCGGCGGTGCGATCGCCAGCGTGCTGATGGCGCTGCTCAGTGACCTGACCCGGGAGGAGAACCGGACCAAGGCGATGGCCCTGGTGGGGATGTCCATCGGCGTAGCCTTCTCCGCATCCCTGTTCATCGGACCGCTGCTGGGGTCGATTGCAGGGCTGTCGGGTATCTTCTATGTCACCGGTGCCCTGGCGCTGCTGGGCATCGGCCTGGTGTATTGGGTGGTGCCGTCGCCGGCGTCCCAGACGCAGCACCTGGATACACAGCCGGCCCGGGAAAAGCTTCGGCAGGTGCTGGCCGACAGCCGTCTGTTGAGACTCGACTTCGGCATCGCCGCGTTGCACCTGGTGCTGACATCGGCCTTCCTGGTGATTCCCGTGCTGTTGCGTGACCAGGTCGGACTGGCGCCCACCCATCACTGGTGGGTGTACCTGTCGGTCATGGCCGTGGCCTTCTTCGCCATGGTGCCGTTCATCATCATTGGTGAGAAGAAGCGCATGATGAAGCAGGTGCTCTGCGGTGCCGTGGCGATCCTGACCGTGTCCTGCATGGCGCTGGCGGAATTGCCGCATACCCTGTCGGTGATGTGGATCTGCCTGTTCTTCTTCTTTATGGCGTTCAACCTGTTGGAGGCGAGCCTGCCGTCGCTGATCAGCAAGGAGTCTCCGGCTGCCGCCAAGGGCACGGCCATGGGGGTCTATTCCACGTCACAGTTCCTGGGTGCCTTCGTCGGCGGGGCGCTGGGCGGTACGCTGTTGCAGCACTTCGGGGTTAATGGCGTGTTCGGGTTGATGGTGTCGGTCCTGGTGATCTGGCTGGGGCTCGCCATCACCATGAAGAGGCCGAGCCATACCTCCAGTTTCGTGGTACAGTTGGTCGACATTGACGGGCGTGGCGTTTCCGCGGTGGATCATGCACTGAGAGGCATTGCCGGTGTTGAGGATGTGGTGATCCTGGCCGATGCCGGTGCTGCCTACCTCAAGGTGGATAAAGAGCAATTCGATGCCGCCGACCTGGGGCAGTTCACCTTCGTCAGGCCCTGACACAAACATTGAATTCAGACGGCCGGCTATGGAAGGCTGGCCATGGCAGAGATTATTGGGAGTCGAGCATGGCAAGAGGCGTAAACAAGGTCATCCTGATCGGTAATCTGGGCAACGATCCGGAAACCCGTTACACCCCCAACGGTAACGCGGTGACCAACCTGAACCTGGCAACCGACGAGAGTTACAAGGATCGCCAGACCGGGCAGATGGTCCCCAAAACCGAATGGCACCGGATCGTCATGTTTGGCAAGATCGCCGAAGTGGCCGGTCAATACCTGCGTAAGGGCTCCAAGGTGTATATCGAAGGCAAGCTGCAGACCCGCAAGTGGCAGGGGCAGGATGGCCAGGACCGCTACACCACCGAAGTGGTGGTGGACATCAACGGCCAGATGCAGATGCTGGATAGCCGCGGTGGCGGTGACAACCAGGGTATGGGGGCGCCGTCACGTCCGCAGCAACAGCCGCAGCAACAACAACCCCAGCCGAATTACGGCAACCAGGGGCAGGCCGCTGGTGGTTACAGCCAGCCGCCGCAGAATCAGGGTGACAGCATGCCCGAGCCGGTGGATGATTTCGACGACGATATTCCCTTCTGAGACGGACGGTACCGACGCTCCACGAAGAAGGCCCGCCATTGGCGGGCCTTCTTGCGTCCGGGGTCTGCTCAGTCTTCGTCGTCGTCACCCGGCGAGTCGGCCATGCCGAGTTCCTTGATCTTGCGGGTCAGCGTATTCCGCCCCCATCCCAGCAGCACCGCGGCATCACGGCGACGTCCGCCGGTGTGTTTGAGGGCGGTTTCGATCATGACCTGCTCGAATTCGGGGACGGCCACGTCCAGGATGCCCTGTTTGCCCCGCTTGAGTTCCTGCTCGGCCCAGGTGCGTAGACCCTCCTGCCAGGTCTGGCCGGTGGGGGGCGTGTCCGCCTGATCCAGCAGTTCGGGTGGCAGGTCGCTGACGTGGATCTCACGGCCGCTGGCCATGACCGTCAGCCAGCGGCAGGTGTTTTCCAACTGGCGGACGTTGCCGGGCCAGGGCAGGGTCGTGAGGTATTCCTCGGCCTCCGGGCGCAGCAGTTTGGGTTCGACTGACAGTTCCTGGGCTGCACGTTTCAGGAAGTGGCGCATCAGGCGCGGAATGTCCTCCCGCCGTTCCGCCAGTTTGGGCAGGTGGACCCGGATGACGTTCAGTCGATGGAACAGATCCTCCCGGAAGGTGCCGGCCTGGACCAGTTTCTCCAGGTTCTGGTGCGTTGCCGCAATGATGCGCACATCCACCTTGATGGGTGTGGTGCCGCCGACCCGGTAGAACTCGCCGTCAGCCAGGACCCGCAGCAGCCGGGTCTGGGTGTCTGCCGGCATGTCGCCGATCTCGTCCAGGAACAGGGTGCCGCCGTTGGACTGCTCGAAGCGGCCCTGGCGTGCGGCGCCAGCGCCGGTAAACGCCCCTTTCTCGTGGCCGAACAGCTCCGACTCGATCAGGTCCTTGGGGATGGCGGCCATGTTCAGCGCGATAAACGGATGGTTGGCCCGTGGGCTGTGGTTGTGCAGGGCCTGGGCGACCAGTTCCTTGCCGGTTCCGCTCTCACCATTGATCAGGACGGTAATGTTGGAATGGGACAGGCGCCCGATCGCCCGGAAAACTTCCTGCATTGCCGGCGCCTCACCGATGATTTCGGTGTGGCGGTTCCCGGAGTCGGACTGGGGCTCGCTGCTGGCCCGGCGCTCGCGGCTGTGGTCGACAGCCCGCTTGACCAGCTCCACGGCGTCGTCCACGTCGAAGGGTTTGGGCAGGTACTCGAACGCCCCTGTCTGGTAACTGGCCACGGCGCTCTCAAGGTCGGAGTGAGCCGTCATGATAATGACCGGGATGTCGGGATGATCCTGAACGATCTGTGAAAGCAGTGCGATGCCATCAATGCCTGGCATGCGGATATCGCTGATGATGGCATCGGGCTGCTCCCGGTCCAGTCGCATCATGATGCCCTCGCCGCTCTCGAACGCGCGGGGTTGCATGTTGGCCTGCGTCAGGGCCCGTTCCAGGACCCAGCGAATACTCCGATCATCGTCAATTATCCAGACGTTGGCCGATTGGCTCATGCTTTCAGCTCCAGAGGCAGGAAAATGATGAAATCGGTCCAGCCGGGCGAACTCTCGCATTCAACGAGACCCTGATGTTGGCCGATGATGCTTTGCGTGATCGACAGCCCCAGGCCCGTTCCGTTGGCCCGGCCGCTGATCATGGGGTAGAAGATGTTTTGCAGCAGATCCGGCGGGATGCCTGGCCCGTTGTCGATGATGTCGACACGACAGACCAGCCGGTAACGGCGATGGCCGATGGTGAACTGGCGCAGGGCCCGGGTCCGGAAAGTGATACAGGGTGTTTCGTCGTTGGTGTGATCCGCGGCCGCTTCCATCGCATTGCGGGCGACGTTGAGGAACGCCTGGATCAGCTGTTCCTTGTCGCCGGGGAATTCCGGCAGGCTGGGGTCGTAGTCCCGCTCCAGTTTCACGCGGCCCTTGCTCTCGGCCTCCAGCAGGGTGCGGACCCGTTCCAGGACCTCGTGGATGTTGGTGGCGTTGAACTGGGGCGCCTTGTTGGGCCCGAGCATGCGGTCCACCAGCCCGCGCAGGCGGTCGGCTTCGTCGATTATGACCCGGGTGTATTCCTTCTGGCTTTCGTCGCTCAACTCCCGGTCGAGCAGTTGGGCCGCACCGCGGATACCGCCGAGGGGGTTCTTGATCTCGTGGGCCATGCCGCGCACCAGGATGCGGGTGGTTTCCTGCTGGGTGAGCATGTCTTCCTCTCGGGTAATCCGGAGCAGGCGATCCCTTGGCTGCAGTTCCAGCAGCAGCGTGTCTGCCTCGGCACCGATTTGGGATACGGAGTAATCCACCGTAAATCGTGAGCCTGACAGCAGCGTGAATTCCGCTTCGCGTTTGGTAAACGGCTGCCCTGTCCGCGAGGCGTCGTTAAGCGTTTCGAGCGCTTCGGCCGACCCGACAAACAGGTCGTCCAGGCGTGTGCCGACAATACGCGAGCCGCTGGCTTCCAGCAGATATTCCGCAGCGGCGTTGATGTACAGAATGGTCAGATCCGAATCCAGCACCAGCGTTGCGGTGGTCAGGTGATCCAGGATTTGCCGGTAGACGATATCTCTAGACATGGTGTCCCTCTTGTTCCTTTACGCTGCTGCAAAAAGCGAACCAGATGCGAACGCGGTGCCGCCGGCTTGCGCCTTTTTGGTTAGCCCGTCGCTATCGAAGACGGACCCGGTGCTGTATTTCGGTGCCACCGAGGTCTTGAAGCGCCCGCTGGCCTGCCTGCGCGAGATCGGGATGTCGGTCGGGAGCGCGGGCCGTGCGGGCTTCAGGCGCCTGTTCTGTCAGGCGATTCCGGAAAGGCTCCAAAGACGGCGTTAGCCGGAGGTGTCAGAAGCGACGGCAGGTACCAGGACCCGGGCGCCGGTGTCCTGGTCGGCAGATCGCCCTGCTTTTGAACGAATGGTAGGTGCTTTTTGGTGCTTGCGCACTAATTTGGTGCGCAAGCACCGGGCCGGAGGGCCCGGAGTTCATCCGGGAGGCGGTCAGTTCTGTACGGATGGGCGATGGATGGTGAACGTGATGGTCTGGCCATCCTGGATGATGTTGCCGGTCTTGTCGACGATCCGCACTGAGGCGTTATGGGTGCCGCGGAAGACATTGCTGATGGGGAACTGGCCCGATGCATTCTGGCCGATCGGCTGGCCGTCGAGTGACACTTCGAACAGGTCGCCCGGGCGCAGGGGCGGCTGACTGGACACTGCAAAGGTCACGTCCCCGCTGCCGCTGTGGAAAGCGCTGTCGTTTTCCGGGGAATCGAAGCCAATGCGGCTATAGCGGGAAGCGGGCTTCTGCTTGTTGTTCGCTTCCTTCTTCTGGCGCTCTTCGAACGCTTTGACCTGGTCGGCCTTGGGCAGCGTGACGGTGGTGACCGGCTTGACGTCCACGGGCTCTCCGCCTGATGAGGCCTCGTCGGTATAGGTGACGTTGCCGTGCTTATCCACGCTCTTATAGACCTGGGCCTGGGCAGACGTTACCGCCAGGGTCAGCAGGCCAAAAACAACCCAGAGTTTCTTCACGGGGATCTCCCTGTTTTCTCTTTATATTCCCGATTATTGGCAGGCGAGGCGCCGCAATGCAACAGCCTCCCGGTGTTCTTACGGAATTCTAAGGAATCTCCGGACAGGAGCCGGTTCAACCCCGGCTTCGGGGTGCTCGGGTATTGTCCGGAAACCCCTTAATGTAGCGATCGACAGCAGGCGTGTTAAGCCGATTTTTGTGTCTAACTGAAACGAAAAAGCCCCGCCGGAGCGGGGCTTTGCTGTCAGAGGAGCGAGCCCTTAGACAGAGTAGTACAGATCGAACTCGACCGGGTGAGTCGTCATGTTCAGACGCTCGACTTCGGCGCGCTTCAGATCGATGTAGCCGGCGATCATGTCTTCGGTGAAGACGCCGCCGCGGGTCAGGAACTCGTGATCCTTCTCCAGGGTATCCAGCGCTTCCTGGAAGGTTTCGCACACGGTCGGGATGTTCAGTGCTTCTTCCTTCGGCAGGTCGTACAGATCCTTGTCCATGGCGTCGCCCGGGTGGATCTTGTTCTGGATGCCGTCGAGGCCGGCCATCAGCATGGCCGCGAACGCCAGGTACGGGTTGGCGGACGGATCCGGGAAGCGCACTTCGATACGACGCGCTTTCGGGCTGTTCACGTACGGGATACGGATGGAAGCGGAGCGGTTACGGGCGGAGTAGGCCAGCATAACCGGTGCTTCGAAGCCCGGTACCAGACGCTTGTAGCTGTTGGTGGAGGCGTTGGTGAACGCATTGATGGTCTTGGCGTGCTTGATGATACCGCCGATGTAGTACAGGGCGATTTCGCTCAGGCCGGCATAGCCGTCACCGGCGAAGACGTTCTTGCCGTCCTTGTTCAGGGACATATGGACGTGCATGCCTGAACCGTTATCGCCAACCACCGGCTTCGGCATGAAGGTCGCGGTCTTGCCGTAGGCGTGGGCCACGTTGTGCACGCAGTACTTCAGGATCTGGACTTCGTCCGCCTTGCGGGTCAGGGTGTTGGCGCCAACGCCGATTTCACACTGGCCGGCGGTGCCCACTTCGTGGTGGTGAACTTCGATTTCCAGGCCCATGGACTCCATGGCCGCACACATGGCGCCACGCAGGTCGTGCAGGCTGTCCACCGGCGGGACCGGGAAGTAGCCGCCTTTAACGCCCGGACGGTGACCGATGTTATTGCGCTCGAAATCCTCGCCGGAAACCCAGGCGGCTTCCTCGGAGTAGATTTCGTACATGGAACCCTGCATGTCGGTGTTCCACTTCACGGAATCGAAGACGAAGAACTCCGGTTCCGGGCCGAACAGGGCGCCGTCGGCGATGCCGGTGGACTTCAGGTATTCCTCGGCGCGACGGGCAACGGAACGCGGGTCCCGCTCGTAGCCCTGCATGGTTGAAGGCTCAACGATGTCGCAGGTGATGTTCAGGGTGGTTTCTTCGGTGAACGGGTCGATTACGCCCGTTGCATCGTCCGGCATGAGGATCATGTCGGATTCGTTGATGCCTTTCCAGCCGGCGATGGAAGAGCCATCAAACATCTTGCCGTCTGTGAAGAAATCTTCATCAACTTCGGAAGCAGGCAGGGTGACGTGCTGCTCTTTACCGCGGCTGTCGGTAAACCGCATATCAACCCATTTCACTTCGTGCTCTTTGATCAGGTCAAGCGTCTTGGACATTACGCATACTCCGTCAGTTTATGTCTTTATATGGAGCCGGCTCGGCTGAGCGGTGTCCGCCCAGCGTCCGATTCATTCGACAGGCGCATGGCAGCTTATCAAAACAGTTGCGCACGTGCCTGCAAATTCGGCTGCAAACAGTTAAGCAAAACGTTTGCCAATATTTTCGAATCGTTCGATGGTGGTGCAGGGTGGGCATTTTAGGGGCGGAGCGGGTTGCCTTTCTGCGGGCCGGGGTCCAAGGGTGACGCGCTCGGCGACCCTTAATGGTGCACGCTGCCTGATAGCGCACCATTTTGATGCAGAGATGTCGGGCTCAGTTTCATAAAACTGCCGGTTGTTCACTCTTTGACCGTAGTTGTCCACAGCGGTTTTCGATATACTGCGCGCGCCTGAAGCCTGTCGTCATCCGTCACGGGCTTCCATTTCCCAGGGCGAGCCGACTGTGTCCCGAAACCGCGGTCCGGCGCCCGACTAACATTTTCAGATTTGAGATGGCATGCCGGACCCCGTTGTCCCTTCAATCGTCTCAGGTCAGTTGCATGCCTCAGGATTATTTTGTGATCGAAAAACGTCGAAATATAGCCATTATCGCCCACGTTGACCACGGCAAGACCACGCTGGTCGACAAGCTGCTGGAGCAGTCCGGAACCCTGGACCGCAAAGACAGTGGCTCGGAGCGCATCATGGACTCCAACGATCAGGAGCGGGAACGCGGAATTACCATCCTGGCGAAGAATACCGCCATTCGCTGGAACGAATACCAGATCAACATCGTCGACACCCCGGGCCACGCCGATTTCGGTGGTGAGGTCGAACGTGTCATGTCGATGGTGGACTCCGTGCTGCTGCTGGTCGATGCCGTGGACGGCCCCATGCCGCAGACCCGCTTTGTCACCCAGAAGGCGTTCGACCGCGGTCTCAAGCCGATCGTCGTGGTCAACAAGGTCGACCGCCCGGGCGCGCGTCCGGACTGGGTGATCAACGAGGTCTTTGACCTGTTTGATCGCCTGGGTGCAACGGACGAGCAGCTGGATTTCCCGATTGTTTACGCCTCCGCCCTGAACGGCATCGCCGGCCCGGAAGCCGATCAGCTGGCGGACGACATGACGCCACTGTTCGAAGCGATCGCCGAGCATGTGCCGGCGCCGGATGTCGACGTGAACAGCCCGTTCCAGATGCAGATCTCGCAGCTGGACTACGACAGTTACGTTGGCGTTATCGGTATCGGTCGAATCACCCGGGGCAAGCTGAGACCGGGGCAGCAGGTGAGCGTGATCGACCGCCACGACAAGAAGCGTAATGCGAAGGTGCTCGAGGTCAAGGGCTTCCACGGCCTGGAGCGCGTGCCGGTCGAAGAGGCCAGCGCCGGTGATATTGTCTGCATCAGCGGGATCAGCGAGCTGTTTATTTCCGACACCCTGTGTGATCCGCAGAACGTTGAACGACTGCCGGCCCTGACCGTCGACGAGCCGACCGTAAGCATGACCTTCCAGGTCAACGACTCCCCGTTTGCGGGCAGGGAAGGCAAGTTCGTCACCAGCCGCAACATCAAGGAGCGCCTGGAAAAGGAACTGCTGCACAACGTGGCCCTGCGTGTCGAGCCCGGCGAGACGGCCGAGAAGTTCAAGGTGTCCGGCCGCGGCGAGCTGCACCTGTCCGTCCTGATCGAGAACATGCGCCGCGAAGGCTACGAGCTGGGCGTGTCCCGTCCGGAAGTCGTGCAGCGCGAAGTGGACGGCGAACTGCAGGAGCCGTATGAGTTCGTGGTGATCGACGTGGAGGATCAGCACCAGGGTTCCATCATGGAAGTCATGGGCCTGCGCCGTGCCGAGCTCAAGAACATGGTCCCGGACGGTCGTGGTCGTACCCGTCTGGAATTCATCATGCCGGCACGTGGGCTGATCGGTTTCCGTAACCAGTTCCTGACCCTGACCTCCGGTACCGGCATCATCACGAACGTGTTCGACCACTATGGCCCGGTCAAGGGGGGCGATATCGAGCACCGCAACAACGGCGTGCTGGTCTCCATGGTCGACGGCAAGGTGCTGGGCTACGCCCTGATGACGCTGCAGGAACGTGGCCGCCTGTTTGTCGATCCGGGTACTGAGGTCTATGAAGGGATGATCATCGGCATCCACAACCGTGACAATGATCTGGTGGTCAACCCGACCAAGGCCAAGCAGTTGACCAACATCCGTGCTTCCGGTTCGGATGAGAATGTGATCCTGACCCCGCCGATTCGGATGTCGCTGGAGCAGGCGCTGGAATTCATCGACGACGATGAACTGGTCGAGGTAACGCCGGAATCGGTGCGCATCCGCAAGAAGCTGCTCAAGGAAAACGAGCGCCGTCGCGCCTACAAGAAGTAACAGGCCCTGCCTGCCACTCTCGCCGTTCAGCCGGTGAGGGTGGCATTTGCATGCTCAATCCCCTACATTCAGAAGTCTGCCCGATCACCGACTTCCGGATGTCCCATGTTGACGCTCTATCCCGAAATAAAGCCCTACGCCGAACATCGACTCAAGGTCGATCCTCCCCACGAACTCTACATCGAAGAAAGCGGTAACCCGGAAGGGATCCCGATCGTTGTGGTGCATGGCGGTCCCGGTGGCGGCTGTGAGGACTACTATCGACGTTTCTTCGATGCCGAGCGTTTTCGCATCATCCTGTTTGACCAGCGTGGAGCCGGGCGCTCGACGCCCCTCGCCGAGCTGGAAGGCAATCATACCCGGGCCCTGGTGGAGGACATGGAGCGTATTCGCCAGTTCCTCGGCATCGAGCAGTGGGTGCTCTTTGGCGGCAGTTGGGGGGCGACCCTCAGCCTGGTGTACGCCGAAACGCATCCCGGCCAAGTCCTGGGCCTGGTGTTGCGCGGTATTTTCCTGTGCCGTCCGCAGGATATACGCTGGTTCTATCAGGATGGGGCCGGGCGGATCTTCCCGGACTACTGGGAAGACTACATCGGAATCATTCCCGAAGCCGAACGGGATGACATGGTCGGTGCCTACTATCGCCGGCTGACCAGCCCCAACGAACTGGAACAGATGCAGGCCGCCAAGGCCTGGTCGGTCTGGGAAGGGCGCTGTGCCACGTTGCATCCCAACCCGCGGGTGGTGGAGCACTTCGGGCATCCCCACGTGGCCATCGCGCTGGCGCGGATCGAGTGCCACTATTTCATGAACAGCTCCTTCCTGGAGCCCGACCAGATCGTCCGGGATGCCGGTCGCCTGCAGGGTATCCCGGGGCACATCGTGCACGGACGCTATGACATGGTCTGCCCGCTCGACAATGCCTATGCCCTGCGTCAGGCGTGGCCGGAAGCCGACTTCTCGATCATCCGGGACGCTGGCCATTCGGCTTCCGAGCCGGCCATCGTCGATGCCCTGATGCGCGCCTGCGAAAGGATGGCCGAACGCTACGAGCATTCCCACCGTCGTCCGGTCTAGGGCTGCAGCAAAAGTATCCGTCTTTTGTCTATTTATGTAACCGCTGCTTGCCGAGCCGGGTGGGGATAATTAGAATCCTGATCTGTTCGTAGCAGTCCTGTCATGAATGGGTCATATTCCAGGCATGACAAAGCCCCAGCAGTTCGAACCGGCAAAGGGACAAGGAGTTGATTTGAAGGCCCTCATCCAGCGGGTGACTCATGCCAAGGTGGACGTGGACGGCCAGTCTGTCGGCCGTATCGACGCGGGTATTCTCCTGTTTCTCGGCGTCGAACACGACGACACTGACGAAACCGCCCGGAATCTCTGCCAGCGTGTCCTCAACTACCGGATCTTTCCCGACGCCGACGGTCGAATGAACCTCAGCCTCCAGGATTGTGGAGGCAGCCTCCTTGTTGTTCCCCAGTTCACCCTTGCCGCCGATACACGCAAAGGCCAGCGCCCCAGCTTTTCATCTGCGGCGCCGCCAGACCAGGGCAACACCCTGTTTCGGGCATTTGTGGCGAGCGCGCAGGAGGTCTTGGGCGAGGCGCGGCTGGGTACCGGGCAGTTCGGCGCCGATATGGCCGTCTCGCTGGTCAACGACGGGCCGGTGACGTTTCTCCTGGATGCCTGAGATCAAGGTGCCCCGGGCCATGGGCAGGAAAATGTGTCATAAAAGCGTCACGATTGCCGTGATTCAATGCCGCCCGAGGGTGGCCGAAAGTAGCACTTGATTGATCGAATAGTTGTGCTACTTTCCGATGCTTTAATGCCAGGAATGATTAAGGTGCAGTCAGTCAGGGGCTGCGCCATCATGGCGCAGGCTTAATGATCAGTCCAGAGGGTAATGCAGAATAACTGACTGAAAAATGGAGTTTTTTCTGGGTTGGCCTGAAACTTGTTGGATTGGTTTGAAGATTGGCGTGATCTGAACGCTTAAAAAATCGCCAAAAAAATTTGCAAAATGAGATTGACTGTATTAAAACCGTGTCATTATGCAGTGCTTTAAGAAGCAGCTGTAAGTGACTGACCTTGAAGGTGTACCCGGATCGGGTTCGGCAGGAGCTGGGACGATTTAGGGAGCCTGAAAGGAAACGTATCACGCATGTTCCTGTTGTGGCTCAGGATTCGCTCCGGGCGTAACTCGAATGACATGCTTGATTCACATAATGGGCCTGCTAAAAGGCCCAATACTAAAAACGGGTAAAAACCCGCGGCTAAAACCTGAGTTAACTCAAGAAGGAAGACGCAACATGAAAAAGACTCTGATCGCATCAGCTGTAGCGGCGGCTACTTTTTCCGGCGCAGCGCTGGCGCAGGAATCCAACCTGCCGACCGTATACGGCAACATCCAGTTGAACACTGTTTACACTGACCTTGACGGCGCTGGCAGCAGCTTCAGTGGCCTTCAGGACAACGGCACGACTCTGGGTGTCAAGCACAGCCACGAGATTGCACCGGGCGTTGAAGGTTTCTTCAAGATGGAGCTTGAAGGTATTGCAGCAGACGATAAAGCTCATTCTGGTGGCGGTTCAGGTGCAGACCACAACGGTATCACCAAGCTTGACGAAGCCTACATTGGTGTGAAAGGCGACAGCTTTGGTCAGATCTGGGTTGGTTCTGACGATTCCACCTTCGAATCCGCTATCGATGAAATTGCCAACTATTACGAGTACGGCGGTCAGAACCTGGGTGGTGGTTACGACACTGGCGAAGGCAACCTGATCCAGTATAAGACGCCGTCCTTCAGCGGTCTGACCCTCGGTGGTGCGGTTCAGGTTAACGGCGACAGCGATACCGGTGGCAAGTCTTACCCGTACCAGCTGGCTGCGACGTATGAAATGAGTGGTCTGGAACTGGCCGTTGCCATGGATTCCAACGACGGTGGTCGCGCATACAGCAGCAACTCTGCCAGCTTCAACAATGAGAACACCTACGGCGCTCGTGCCAGCTACAGCATGGATAACCTGCGTGTCACTGGTCTGGTCAAGACCCGCAAAGACGTAGCTGACGTATACGGCCTGTTGGGTTCATACTCAATGGGTGCCAACACCTTCGCAGCTTCCTGGGAGCATCTGTCTCCGGACAGCGATGTTGACGACTCTGACGTATTCTCTGTACAGGCTCTGCACAACCTGTCTGACCACATGTACGTCTACGTTGAAGGTTACCTGGGTCAGTATCCGGACAATACCTTCGGTCCTGATGCCAGCGATCAAACCGATCTGGCTATCGGTGGTACTTACTACTTCTGATTCAGCGCTTAGCTGACTCGAAGCCGTACCTGAAAAACCGGCGCCCCTTGGGGTGCCGGTTTTTTTGTGCCCGGACGTTTTGCGCCTTATCCTGAAGCGCGAATCACCGATACGGATCCGGATAGAACATGGCTGAAGAACTGGAAATCAAGTTGACGCTGGGAAAGGGTGGCATAGATGCGGCAAGGGCTTGGCTGGCGGGTTGGGGATCGGGCGAGACCACCCGGAAGCGCCTGGTGAACCGGTATTTCGACACCCCCGAGCAGGCCCTGAATCACGAGCGCGCAGCCCTGCGGGTGCGTCAGGCGGATGCCCATTACATCCAGACGCTCAAGACACAGGGTGAGTTTGTCGATGGCGCGCACAAACGGCAGGAGTGGGAATGGCCGCTACCCGGCGCTGATCTGAACCTGGGATTGCTGGCGGACACGCCGATTGCCGAGAACGTCAACCTGGCCCGGCTGGCAGTGATTTTCGAGACCAACTTCGATCGCGAAACCCGTCTGCTGACTCGGGAGGGGGCGACCATAGAGTGCGCGCTGGACAGCGGAACGGTCGTGGCCGGCTCGCGGCAACGTGCGCTGGCCGAATTGGAGCTTGAACTGAAATCCGGCGATAGCACTGCGCTGTTGGAACTGGCCTCGCAGCTGGTGGGACAGGTGCCGGCTTTCCTGAACCTGGTCAGCAAGGCGGAGCAGGGTTACTACCTGGCGGGGCTTGGCGAGCCCGCGAGTCGTGTTGATAGCGATGAGCCTGTGACAGCCTGGCTGCAGGCTCTCGGGATCCACTGGCTGACCGGCGAGGCCGGGCAGGTGTGCCGGGAGGCGCTCGATGCGTTGCACCAGGTCGCTACGCGTATGGGGCTCGAGGAAGAATGGCGCTGGGCGTTAGCCCAGGATGATAGGGCGACGGACTGGCTGTTCGATACTCGGCTGCTGAGACTCCAGTTGGGATTGCTGCAACGGCCGGCACGATAATGTAGCAGGCGTCGTCCACAGGGGATGCGACGAGGCCGGCCGGGATCAGCGTCAACCGCCTGAGGCGTTGGCGGATCACTCCTGACATGGGAAGATGCGTAATAAAATGGTGCCCGGCTGGTGACGGTGCGTCTGTCTTTGTTGAGCATCGGTGATGTCCCGGGCCAGGGGCCGGGTAGTTGCCGTGTTCCAGTCCAGACGGATGACCTGGCGGGCGCCCCAGGAAGTTGCTGAGCGATAAGGTGGTTTTGACGTTATGACAGTTGCCCCGCATTCCGGCCCCGCGATTCCGGACCTGCTTCGTGAAGACGCCGATGGCGTGACGAGACTGCTCGATGGACTGCCGCCGCTGCCGCAGGACAGGATCGTCACTCGAGTCCATTGGCAGCGTGCGTTGGTTGGCAGCTTCTTTCTGCGAGAGGTTCTCGAGCGTCATCACGGTTGGCTGTATGACTGCCTGAAGAGCCAGCCGCTGTCACAGCCGCTGGATCAAGCCGTTCTCGCCGCCCGCTGGCAGGCCTACCTGCAGGAAGTCACCGACGAAGCATCGCTGCACCGCGCGCTACGGCTGTTTCGCCGTGAGGCGATGTTCCGGATTATCTTCCGTGATTTCGTACGTCTGGCGGATCTGGATGAAACCATGGGCGCTGCCAGTGCCATGGCTGATGTCGCCATCGATGGCGCCCTGGACTGGCTCTACCAGGACGCCTGTGTGCAGTCGGGCACACCCTGGGGCATCGATCCGGTTACCGGTCAGGAAGCACCACAGCGCCTGGTGGTGATGGGCATGGGCAAGTTGGGCGGCCACGAACTGAACGTGTCTTCCGACATCGACCTGATCTTCGGCTTCCCGTCCAATGGTGAAACCCGGGGCGGGGCGCGGGCCATGGACAACCAGCAGTTCTTTATCCGGCTGGGGCAGCGCTTGATCCAGGCGCTGGACCAACTGACCGCCGACGGGTTTGTCTTCCGGGTTGATATGCGACTGCGCCCCTATGGACAGAGTGGCGCATTGGCGCTCAGTTTCGGCGCGCTGGAGTCCTACTACCAGGATCAGGGGCGTGACTGGGAGCGCTATGCCATGGTCAAGGCCCGGGTCGTTGCCGGCGACAAGAAAGCGGGTGAGGTGCTGATGGCCACGCTGCGCCCGTTTGTCTATCGCAAGTATATTGATTTCAGTGCTTTTGAATCGCTTCGCAGCATGAAATCCATGATCAGTCGCGAAGTGCGTCGCAAGGGCATGGAAAACAACATCAAGCTGGGTGATGGCGGCATCCGAGAGATTGAATTCGTGGTCCAGGCTTTCCAGTTGATCCGGGGTGGGCGCGATCGCGAACTCCAGCAGCGGGAGCTGCTGTTGATCCTGCCGGAACTGGTCAATCTCGAATTACTGCCCCAGACGGTGGCCGACGAACTGGCCGATGCCTACTTCTTCCTGCGCAACCTCGAACATGCCTTGCAGGGCATTGCGGACCAGCAGACCCAGGAGTTGCCGGCGACGCCCGCCGCGCAGGCTCGGGTGGCCATGGTCATGGGATTCGAGAGTTGGCGCGATTGCCTGGCCGAACTCGATACCCATCGCAACCGGGTGGCGCGGCACTTCGCTGATATCATCGCCTCTGACGAAGAGGAGACGGAGGAAGGAGAGGCCAGCGCCCGCTGGCAGGAAATCTGGCTGGCGGAGCTGGAACCCGAAGCGGCGGTAAAACGACTGGCACAGGCTGGATTCGAAGCGCCGGAACAGAGCCTCGAGCAGCTTGTGACCCTGCGCAGTAGCCGGACCACACAGATGATGCAGACCGAGGGGCGGCGCCGCCTGAATCGCTTTGTCCCGGTGTTGCTGGAAGCGCTGAGCCAGGTCGACCAGCCCTCCGAGACCCTGTCCCGGGTCCTCCAGTTGGTCGAAGCCGTCCTGCGCCGCACGGCCTACCTGGTCCTGCTGCTGGAAAATCCGGGCGCATTGCATGAACTGGTGCGCCTGTGCAGCGAGAGCCCCTGGATTGCCCGGCAACTGGCGGAGACGCCACTGCTGCTCGATGAGCTGCTCAACCGGGAAAGCCTGTACCACCCGCCGTCCCGGGAAGCGTTGCAGGACGATCTGCGCCAGCAACTGCTGCGCATCCCGATGGAGGATCTGGAAGAGCAGATGGAGGTCCTGCGCCATTTCAAGAAGGCACACGTCTTGCGGGTGGCGGCGTCGGAGCTGCGCGGGACGCTGCCCCTAATGAAAGTCAGCGATTACCTCACCTGGATCGCCGAGGTGGTGCTGGATCATGTGGTGGAAGTGGCCTTCTCCAACCTGGTGAGCCGCCATGGCTATCCCCATCATGGTGACGGTTCCGCCTGCGACAGTGACTTTGCCATTGTCGGCTACGGCAAGCTGGGTGGCATCGAGCTGGGCTATACCTCCGACCTGGATCTGGTGTTCATCCACACCGCGGATCCGAATGGATCGACCAACGGCGACAAGCCCATCGACAACGCGGTGTTCTACACCCGCCTGGGCCAGCGCATCGTCCACATCCTCAGCACGCAGACGCCATCCGGTCAGCTGTACGAAGTGGACATGCGACTGCGCCCCTCCGGCAATTCGGGGTTGCTGGTGAGCAGCCTTTCAGCGTTTGAAAAATACCAGCGCGAGGATGCCTGGACCTGGGAGCACCAGGCCCTGGCCCGGGCCCGGGGCGTGGCCGGCAGTCGCGAGGCGCTGGAAGCTTTCGAGAAACTCCGGCACGACATCCTGTGCCAGTTCCGCGACCGCAACGCCCTGCGTCAGGACGTCATCAGTATGCGGGAGAAAATGCGGGCGAGCCTGGGGACGCCCGTCAAGGAAGGCGAAATACCGGAAGCGTTCCATGTCAAGCACGACCAGGGTGGCATCGTGGATATGGAATTCATGGTCCAGTACCTGATGCTGGCGTACTCCAGCGAGCATCCGGAGTTGACCCAGTGGTCGGACAACATCCGACAGATGGAGGCGCTGGGACAGGCGGGCGTGCTGCCGCAGCACGATGCGGAAAAACTGCGCGAGGCCTATATCGCCTTGCGCTCCACGATTCACCGCCGTGCCCTGCAGAACCTGAACAGCCGGGTTGAGGCGGATGCCTTCCCTGAAGAGAGAGCCTACATCTGGTCGGTCTGGAACCGGGTGATGGAAATCCGGGCAGAGCGGGAGGGGTAAGCCCCTACTGCGCCGGTCTGGTGTTTCCTGCTAGAATGGCGGCTTTTCCGGGCCCGCTGGCGGGCTTTCCACAGCTTTTTTCAGGAGCAATATGATGTCGATGGCGGATCGTGACGGCCTCATCTGGCTGGATGGAGAAATGGTGCCCTGGCGCGAAACCAAGGTGCACGTCCTCACTCATACCCTGCATTACGGCCTGGGCTGCTTCGAAGGTGTAAGAGCCTATAACACCGAGAAAGGTCCTGCGATATTCCGTCTGCAGGATCACACCGACCGCCTGTTCCGCTCTGCCCACATCCTCAACATGAAGATGCCGTTCACCAAGGAGCAGGTGAACGAGGCCCAGCGCCGCGCCGTGCGTGAGAACAACCTGGACGAGGCCTATATCCGCCCCATGGTGTTCCTGGGATCCGAGGGTATGGGCCTGCGTGCCGACAACCTCAAGGTACACCTGATGGTTGCCGCCTGGCACTGGCCGTCCTACATGGCGCCGGAAGCCCGCGAACTGGGGATCAAGGTGCGCACGTCGTCCTATACCCGCCACCATGTGAATATCACAATGTGCAAGGCCAAGGCGAACGGCAACTACATCAACTCCATGCTGGCGCTGAATGAAGCCGTCGCCTGCGGCTGTGAGGAAGCGCTGCTGCTGGACAATGAAGGCTACGTCGCGGAGGGTTCCGGCGAGAACATCTTTATCCTGCGTGATGGCGTCCTGCATACGCCGGAACTGACCTCCTGCCTGGAAGGCATTACCCGCCAGACGATCCTGGATTTCTGCAAGGAACTGAATGTCCCGGTACGGGAGCGCCGGATCACCCGGGATGAGGTCTATATCGCCGATGAGGCTTTCTTCACCGGAACCGCTGCGGAAGTCCTGCCGATCCGAGAGCTGGACGGCCGTGTGATCGGTGCCGGCAAGCGCGGACCGCTGACCGAGAAGCTTCAGACGATGTACTTCGATGCGGTCAAGGGCAAGCGTCCCGAGAACGCCAGCTGGCTGACGCACACCAACGACTGAATCGCCGTGGCCGGTGATGCCGGCCACCTTCGAAACGTTAACCAACGAGTCTCCGGAACAATACTATGGCCGACGTCATCACCGTACCCGTCTCCTTTGGCGAGGTACTCGACAAGATCACGATCCTCGAAATCAAGTCCGAGCGTATCGAAGACGCCGAGAAGGTGCGCAATGTGCGCCTGGAACTCGATGAGCTGAGCCGGACCTGGAACGACGCCGTTCCGGATCAGTCCGCCATCGGCGAACTGCGCCAACAGCTCAAGGCGGTGAATGAAGCCCTGTGGGAAATCGAGGACGACATCCGCGATCAGGAAGCGGCGCAGGACTTCGGGCCGCGGTTCATCGAGCTGGCTCGTGCGGTCTATGTCACCAATGACAAGCGTGCTGCGATCAAGAAAGAGGTGAACCTGGCCCTGGGGTCCCGTTTCGTGGAAGAGAAGTCCTATAAGGATTACGCATCTAAAGTTTGATGTGTGCCAAATAGATAAGAGCGACTGATAGTGAAGATGTTGACGCTTTTCGGGAGGTTAGAGCGCCGATTATCTATTGATATTAAATATCGATATTTTCAGCCATCTTTGCGAATAAAGGTGGCTTTTTCTTTTTCCGGCTGATCTAGAGTTTCGTCTGGCCAGAAAGTTGTCACTGTGAGTCGATTAAAAACGACGTTTCTGTCTGGCTAGGCAGGGTTCAAGTCTCAGCAGTAGCTGGCTGGGTGCAAAGCACTTATTTTGAAATTTTGGGGTATTCTTTGAGCAATTCTGATAGCTCTATAAACTCTTGGCTTCCACAGCTTCTTCCACTGGTTCCTCTTGTCTATTCCTTTACGCTTATGTGGTGGATTCCAGAGGGCGACAAGTATGTTCCTGGAATGGTCATAATATCTCTTCTTGTTTTTTGCTTTTATAGTCGTAGATATCTCGAGTTGAAACTGGATGGAGTTCGAAAGAAGTTTTTGGTTTCGGTTTGGCTGCTGACATTGTATCAAATAAGTGTTTATTTTATAAAAGGGGACAGCTGGACTGAGCTAAGAGCTCTTCTTACGATGGCCGTTTATCTTTCATTTTTGAGTTTTTTAAAAATAAGAATTTTTTGGCTCAAGTTACTTCTCATTATATCGGGGTCTGGCTTGGTCGTTCTAACTTATGGGTTGTATTTGGCTCACGGTGGAAGGATAGGTGGTTTTATCAACCCCATACCATACGCGACAGCTTTGGCTGCGGTTTTTTCGATGATTTTTTTAATTGCAATTCACGAGAGGTGTTTGTGGAAAAAAAACGCCCTTTTTCTTCTCTCGGTTGCTATTTTTTTAGCGATACTGATGACTCAAACTCGAGGCATTGCGTTGCCTCTGGTTGTTTTTGTTCCTTGCGTACTTGTGTATTGGCTAATTAGGGAGAGGTCGTTTAAGTTTGCGATCTCAGTTCTTTGTATATTTTTCTTGTTGGTGATGAGTGGGGTTTATTTTATATCCAAGGGTCGTATAGAAGCTACTTCTAATGAGGTGGCGGCCATTGAGGCGGGTAATCAAACAGGGTCGATAGGTTTGAGGTTGCAGATGTGGGGTGCTGCATTTGATATATGGCGTCAAAGACCAGTTTTTGGCTGGGGGCAGACGCACTCCGAGGCACTGAGGGCAATGTATCGTAGCGGTGATGTCAGTAAGGCTTTAATGGATTTTAATCCTCCTCATTATCACAACCAGTTCATTGATATGGCGGTTAAGAAAGGTGCTTTAGGGCTTGCTATTTTTGTTTTTATGTTGTATCGGGCGATAGCTATGGTTTCCGCATCTTCCTCTCCAGCTTTGCGGTGGGGAGGAAGCTTGTTAATTGCTCTATATCTGGCTGCAGGTTTGACTGATGTGCCATATAGACATCCTGGCACTGTTTATATTTTCTTCAGCTTGGTGATGTCCATATATTTAGCGGCTCCAAAAAGGCAGGGGATAGTGAGATGAATGTGTATGTTCTTTCATTGCTGCCAGACACAGAGCGGCAGGAAAGCATAAAAAGGCAGTTAGATAGCGCTGGTATTCGATTTGAGTTTTTTTGGGGGGTTGATGGTAGAGAAGGCTGGCATGAGCTTTTTGAAAGGTACGATGAAGAAGCTCGCATGAAGATTAAAGGTGAGCCGTTGCTGTTGGGGCAGCTTGGTTGTTTTGCTAGTCACTACTTGCTATGGGAGAGGTGTGTTTATAATAATGAAAGCTGCATAATAATTGAAGACGATGCGGTTATAGATGGGGATGGTTTTAAAGAGTTTTTAAAGGTCGTTGATGTTATTGAAGAGCGTTATGAGTGTGTTCGACTTTTTAAAAGCAAATCGCGTATTCGGAAGGCTGTTCCCGTAGAAAACGTTGGCGGCTTCAGAGTGTGTAAGTTTTTGAAAGGCCATATGAGTACGACTGGCTATTATTTGACTCCGCTGGCAGCTAGGAAATATATGATATCTGCCCAAAAATGGGTGCTTCCTGTGGATATATACATGGATCAGTTTTGGAATAATAAAGTGGAATGTTACGGAATTGAGCCGCCTTTTTTAACAAACGACGAAGACTTTACGTCCATTATACGGTATGTGCCGAAAAACAGGAAGGCTAGACGGACTCTTGGCGTAAAACTAAGGCGAGAGTTTTATCTCCTAAAAAATAATATGAAACGAGCGGTTTGGAATGTGTGTTATATGTTGAAAACAAGAAAGATGTTTAGTCGGATAGATCTTTGAGGACTGTAATTAAAGTTGTTGTTTGAGAATTATTAAGTTAGCTAGTGCCCATCGATCGTAGGCTTCGCATACGTCCTCGACAGAAATCAGCTCCATAGCGCCCTCGAATTCCGCTTTCATGCCCCAACGGGCTGTATCCACCGTTTTTCCGGTGAATTTTTCCAGTGCCTCCGGATAACGATCGACGCACCATCGCAGTGAGTTGTAGGGGCCCGAGCGATTCGGATTGCTGGCCGCAAACAGACCCAGCACATCGGTGCCCATGGCGCTGGCGATGTGCGCGGGGCCCGTGTCCGGGGCGATCAGCAGGTCCGCCCCGCCAAGCAGGGCCGTCAGCTGTTTGAGCGTGTCCTGGCCGCACAGGTTGAGTGCCGGCTGGGTCATGGTCGAAGCGATGCGTTCGCAATATTCTCGCTCATAGGGGGCTGGACTGCCGACCAGAATCAGACGAGCACCGTGCTGTGCGACGATATGGTCGGCCACGGCTGCATAGCGGTCAGCACTCCAATTGCGTAACGTGTGGCTGGCACAGGGACTGATTACGATATTAGGCCGGTCTTTTGCCAGGTGCTCACTGGCGAACGCATGATCCGATTCGCTCAGGGGGATCGTCCAGCGTGGTGGGGCAGCTTCCAGCCCCAGGGGCACCAGAAAGCTGGCCAGGCAGTCGCGAACGTGCTGGCTGGGGGCTGCCGGAATCCGACGATTGATAAACAGGCTGTGGAGATCCTTGCTGCGAGCCCGGTCGTAGCCGACCTTGATTCTGGCCGGTATCACCGCGGCGGCCAGATTGGCACGGAAAGCCACCTGCATGTGAAGTAGCGCATCGAACTGTCGACCACGGAGTTGCTGTCGCAAATCGCGGTAGCCCTGTAAGCCGCTTTTCTTGTCGAAAACGATAAACTCGACGCCGGGCAGATCGCCAACCAGCCTGGCTTCGATCTTGCCAATAATCCAGGTGATCTTAACGTCCGGGAGTTGTGCCTGGAGGCTGAGCACCACAGGTATGACATGCGTGACATCGCCGATGGCCGACAGGCGCATGATGCAGATTGACTTGATCAAGGAAACATCCGTTAGTGCTGACAACACGGGCTATCTGGAGCCGCGATGGTGTTCGTTGTTAAACTCGGCGTATTCTAACGCACTTGGAACCGGGCGTCTTTGCTGTCCGCCGGGCTGCGGGTTCGAGTCATGTCATAGGGAGAAGCGGTCAGCACCGTCATGATCATGCAGAAAGAAAAGTATGTTCCGGGGCACGGTGCAGCGCTGCTGGTCAATCCGGATTACGGTGAGGTGACGCCAGACTGGTTTCTGCCTGCTTTCTGGGGCACCCGGGCGGTGTCCGTCAGCAGTGGCGGGCGAGGAAGTGCCTGGTTTATCGACGGGCTCCGGGGAGGAATGGTGCTGCGCCACTACCTCCGCGGCGGTTACGTTGCCAAAGTGTCCCGGGCGGCTTACCTCTACACAGGCGAGGAACGGACGCGCTCCTTTGCCGAGTTCCGACTGCTGACTCAGTTGCGTGACCTTAAGTTGCCCGTCCCGGAACCGATTGCCGCTCATTATCGCCGTTTCAATGGCGTATTTTATGAAGCGGCTATTCTTCTTGGCCGGATTGAGAATGTCACTCCGCTTGGCGACTGTGTCGCCGATCTGGCCGAAGACGACTGGTTTCGTCTGGGGCAGTTGCTGCGCCGGTTCCATGAGGCAGGCGTCAATCATGCCGATCTGAACTGCTTCAACATCCTCCTGCAAGGCCAGGCCTTTTATGTCATCGATTTTGATAAGGGGCGTATTGAGGCGGCGCAGTCTGATGAGGCTCCCTGGCGTCAGCGAAATCTGGATCGCTTGTACCGATCACTGGTAAAACTCACGCGCCCAGAGTGGGACTTGGGTCAGTGCTGGCAGTCGTTGGAAAAAGGTTACGCGGTTAACGCTCCGGCCTGACGCCGGTCGTCTTTGGCCGGGCCAGAGGCTAAACTAGTGCCCATTTCTGACTGATACCACTTTCACAAGGAAACCCGGTTTGACTGGAACCTCCGATGCCCCGCTTCGTGTCCTTTGCCTGACGGACTCCTGCGATCGCCCGGAATCTGAACTGTTCATCGGCCTGAAGGCGGCGGGCGTTGATGTTGACGTCATGTGCAATCCCAAAGGTCGAAACTATCAGCGGCTTGTGGAACAGGATCTGGTCGTCGCTCCCCTGGCGCTCCGGGGGCGGTTTGACAAGGGAGGCACGGCGGCCATCCGGCGTCAGCTCCAAAGCAAGCCGTATGACGTGATCCATGCCTACAATCCGCGCGCGCTGGCCTGCGGGTTGAGAGCGTCTAAGGGGATGGATGTCCGGGTTGTGGCCTATCGCGGCGTTATCGGCAATGTGGGGGCTATGCATCCCGAGTCCTGGATTACCTTCCTGCATCCGCGGGTCGACAAGATCGTCTGCGTCGCCGACGCCATTCGCGATCATCTTGAGGGGCTTGGCTTCCCTTGGTCGCGCCTGACGGCCGACCGGCTGCAGCGAATCTACAAGGGGCACGACCTCACCTGGTATCAGACGGAGCCAACGGATTTGCAGCCGCTGGGGGTGCCGGAAGGCGCTTTCGTGGTGTGTTGTACGGGCCGGGGTGTGCCGCGCAAAGGGTTCGATGACCTGGTGCGGACGGCCCTCTATTTGCCGGAGGACGTTGAGGTTCACTACCTGTTGGTCGGCGATGTGGATCGCAACGAAACCATCCGCAAGGAAGTGGCCGCCTTGCCGCATCCGGAACGCGTACACTTTGCCGGTTACCGTACCGATGCGCCTCAGCTTGCGGCGGCCAGCGACGTGATCGCGTTGCCTTCCAAGTCGCAGGAAGGATTGCCTCGAGCGGTCATTGAGGCCATGGCCTACGCTGTACCGGCGGTCGTTACCCGGGTGGGAGGTATGCCCGAGTTGGTCGACGATGGCGTGACGGGGCTTGTTGTCCCCCCTTGCGACGAGAAGGCGTTGGCAGAGGCGATTCTCAAACTCTACCGATTGTCGCCGGAAGAGCGGCGGGCCATGGGCGCGGCAGGGCGCCAGCGGATCAGCGAGCACTTCCATACGTCGCAGACCGTTCGAGAAACCGTCGCCATGTATCAGTCCCTGGTCGATGGCAAACGCCGCTCACGCTGAACCCGAATTGACGAGTATCAAATGCCCAGACGCTACCTCTTCTACGTGAGCCAGCCATACTCTTACGCGATTCTCCGTCCCCTGCAGACTGCCATTCGCAAGAGAGGGGGTGAGGTGGCCTGGTTTGTTCTTGGGTGTTCTGCCCGGCCGCTGCACGACGATGAGGTTCGTTTACGGACGACCGCGGAGGTCCGGGAGTTCGACCCTGTCGCAGTGTTCTGTCCAGGAGATTGGCTACCGTATTATTTCCCGGGGATTAAAGTGAAGGTCTTCCATGGTCTGCCCATCAATAAACGTGGCAGTGAAAAGGAAAGTCATTACCGGGTTCGAGGCTGGTTCGATCTCTACTGCACCATGGCGAAGACCGATACCGAACGCTATCAGGCAATGGCCGAGGTGGACCCGCACTTTGCAGTGGCCAAAACCGGCTGGCCAAAACTGGACGCGATCCTGAAGTCCCGGTCTTCGGTGCCCAGGTCGGATGATCGGCCCACCGTTTTCTATGCTTCGACGTTTACCCGGGATGTTACGTCTGCGCCGGACCTGGTGGACACCATCCGACGTATGAAAGATTCCGGAGAGTGGCATTTTATCGTGACCCTTCACCCCAAGATGCCAGAGAACATCGTTGAGCAGTATCGGGCCATGGCGGACGACAATCTGACGTTCATCGAGAGTGACGAGGATTTCATTCCGTTCATGGGGCAGACGGACGTGATGCTCTGCGACACCTCATCCATCCTGTTCGAGTTTATGTTCCTGGACGTCCCGGTAGTCACGCTGCGGACAAAAATGCCCGGACCTTACCTGATCGACGTGGATTCGGTGGAGAAGGTGGAGCCGGCGTTGCGGACGGCGCTGTCTAGGCCGCCGGCACTGATGGAAAGCATGCGCGCATTCGCCGATCAACTGCACGAATTCCGCGATGGTCAATCTAGTGAGCGGGTGCTGGATGCGGTAGAGCGATTCCTGATGCAGCCCCCAGTTCTCAAGCGTAAGCCACTCAATTTATTGAGAAAGTTCAAGCTACGCCGACGACTGGCTCGCGAAGCTAGGCAGCAGGTTATATTCGATCAAAGTGGTTAGTTTTCCAGACACGGCTTTGATAAGTGACGGCTGGCACTATGTGATGATGCACATCAGCCACCTTGAGAAATTGATTCTCATTGGAATTCGGAAGTGAGTTGGTGCAGTGTGTCGCGGCACAATAGCGTTTAGCAATGATCTGATTTCAGTTTTTCTACGGCGTTTAGAAGTTTTTCTTCAGTAGTTTTGATGTGTTTGTCTGAGCTAAGCTGGCCGTTCGTGTGGTTTGCAGCTTTTATTAAGGATTCAACTAATATTTCAATACTTGCTTCCCCCCTAAAAAAAGGATAATTGGGCAAATTTGACCATTTTGGAGGACTATATCCAAATCGGTTTACCATTCGTTTGAACTTCGTTTCGATACGTTTACTCAGAGGAGGAAGGTGTTGGTAAATCGTTGGCAGATGTGTGAACTCAAGGTTTAAGCCCATAAATTCGGACCAGTCAAACCATTTCTCTTCTTGAAAGGATGGCGAAAACTTGATTGGCCACCAAGGTATGCGTAATGCATCTGCGATAATGGCCCCGTGCATAGCTTCGGAAAGTATAAGTTCGCACTCTGAAAGCTGATTTGTAAATGACTCAATATGTTGTCGCGGAGTGATGAACTTTACCCCAGCAGAGTTGCATACAGTCTCCCAATCAACGAAGTCTTCGCTTCGATGATGAGGTACAAAGCCTGTGAGTACAGGGTTACCAATGGGGGCTTCCCTGCTGGCAATCAGTTGCCTTAGTAGATAGGCGCCGTCTCCGACAGCAAAAGACGGTTCCACCCCAATCCATTTGGCGGTTCTGTATCCCCTGACACCGTATACTTTCCAATGTGGGGCTAGGTTGGGCGCCTGTGAATTCCATGCCCCTGAAGACAGAATGCTAATGGTTCGTGCCCCCGATAGCTGTTGAACCATGCGTTTTTCAGTCAGAAGAGTACCTACTCCCAGGAATACATCTTCATTGCCTTCGTCAAATAGCCGAGGCAATAATTTGGGCCAAAGCCAGCGGTTTAAGTCATCACCAACGTTTAGATTTCCATTATCGCAATATTCGAGCTTCATGATTTTCCATCGTTTTTACGCAGCTTGCTCAGTGTCCACAAACCTGCATATTTGTTGAATGATCCTTGAGCGTAGGTTGCGGCAACAAGATAGCCTACAGGACCATCCAGAAAGCCTAAACGGACCAGGTACACCTGGATGAACGTCAAAATGCCCCGGAAAGTTGCGTAGGCCAATGTCCGAGCGCGTTTGCCGCGACGGAACTTCTCCCGCGACCCCAGCCAGGCATATTTGGCGCTTTTCTCCAGGGCATGGCCGAAATCCCGATGGGTAAAGTGGGTCATTCGGCCGCGCAGGGTTTTTGTCGTCCGCCCCTCGGGAATCAGGATGCGTTCATGCACCAGAGCGTCGGAGAAACGCACGCCCTCGCGCCGGAACAGTCGCAGGGGCGCTCGGCCACTCCGGCCAAAATCCAGTCGTGTGCCATAGAGTGTGACGGCCCAGGGCAGCTTGTAGGCGTCGGCATCCGGGGCCGAGAGGCGGTCGTTGATTTCCCGGGCCAGCGCCGGGGTAATACGCTCATCCGCATCGATGGACAGGACCCAGTCCCCCGTTGCTTTCTCCAGCGCCCGTTGCTTCTGGATGCCGAATCCCGGCCAGTCGGTAATCTCGACGATGTCCGCCAGGGCGCGGGCCCGCTCCACCGTATCGTCGGTACTGCCGCTGTCCAGTACGATGATTTCGTCCGCCACTGCGCGCACCGAGCGCAGGCAGTCTTCGATGTTGTCGGCCTCGTTCCGGGTGATGATGGTGGCAGAGACCCGTACCGCCCGGGCCCGGTGATCGCCCCGATCGAGTTCAACGAACAGGGACGCCATGATCGGCGCCATCAGCAACAGGTTGAGCAGCAGTGCGGTGGTGCCGGCCTGGTTGCTGAGGATGGCGGTCACGAGCAGTGCACTGGTGATTAGCGCGGCCACGGCCACTGCGCGTGCGGCCGAGTGCCTCGATGCGGCGAAAGACAGGCTGACAGACACCGGAATGGAAACCAGCAGGAGCCAGCCCAGGATCTGGAGAACGCCGGTCTCACCCAGCGAGGCGGCCGTCCAGGCATGATCCATAGCCGTCTCGGCCGGACTCAGGATCAACCCGATCGACGCCGCACCGGCGAGCACACCTGCGACACACGCCAAAGCGCGCTTCATCCGGCCCTGCCGGAATAACGTCCAGGCGCCCCAGGAACCCAGGGTGGCGATGAGGGTTGGGACCTGCGCCGCTTCCCGGGGCGCGGTGATCGTCAGGCTGGCAGCAAGCGTCAACAGGCCCGCCGCGGCGACGGCCGTGAACAGGTCTGCCGCGACCAGGCGGATGGCACTCATGCCGGTGGTCAACGGCCAGAACAGCAACAGCAAGACAAGTGGCCAGGCCCTGCCGGCCGCGGACGCGGGCGATGGCGCAATGGCCGTCGCCACACCGATGATGATGACGAAACCCCAGAAGGCAAAGTGCACCAGCCGCAATTCCCGGGGGATGTCCCAGTCGCCCGCCCGGCGACGTGCCGCCAATCCGGCGACCGCCATGGCGATGATAGCCAGTTCGAGGATGGCCGGGTGAATCAGGGCGCCCGCCAGGCCAATGGCCAACAGGCCCAGCATCAGTGGCCGTAAACGCTCGGCGGAAAGGCTGGTCACAGGAAAAATCCTTCTGGGTTGTCGATAGGGCTTTGCATCGTGTCAGTGTAGTGATTTCCGGCGCATGCCGGTTACTTCGCTTTATAGGGATTGGGCAGTCCCGGCGGCCGATGGCGCATGCGCTTGTATTCCCACTGGTATTGCGCCGGGATCCGGCGGACGCAGCGCTCAACCGACGCATTGAGGGCGCGGGTGGCAACCACCGGATCGGCATCGTCCAGCCCGGGTTCGCACTCGCGGATCACAATCCGGAACCCCCGGGCGTCCGGCAGGCGCTCGGCGTAGGTGATCAGTGCGGCGGCGCCGGACTTCTGGAGCAGTTTGGCCACCAGCGTCATGGTGCGGACGTCCATGCCGAAGAAGGGGGCATAGGCATTGCCTTTGCCCCGCGGGCTCTGGTCGGGCAGGATGCCGGCGACGCCGCCATCGCGCAGGAGACCAATCAGTTGGGCCAGGCCGCGGCGGTCCCCGCGGACCAGTTCTGAGCCCAGACGGCCACGGACCCGGATCATGTAATCCTCGAATTCCGGCAGGTGAGGCGGGCTGTAGAGGGCGGCCATCCGGTAGCGTGAAGAAAAATACAGACCCGCCAGCTCCCAGTTACCCAGGTGAGGCGCCAGCAGGATCAGACCGCGGCCATCGGCCCGATACTGCTCCAGCAGCGCCTCGCCTTCGATCTCGCGAATCAGGTCCAGGCAGCGCTCGACCGGCCATTCCCACATGAGCGGGATTTCCAGCATGGTCCTGCCTGTCTGCTTCATGCTTTCCCGACCCAGGGCCTTGCGATCGGATTCGGGCATGTCGGGAAAACAGATATCCAGGTTGACCTGGGTGACCCGCCGCGATTCCGTCGGAAGCTTCCAGCCGAGCAGGCCCAGGATGGCGCCCAAATTCTGGGCCGAGCGCAGTGAGAGTTTGCTGGCCAGTTTCAGCAGGCCAGTCAACAGCGAGATTCTAGACAGGGCCATGGTCCCGTTGATTTCCAGGTCGATAGAGTCAGGGCAGGAAACTACATCATCCTGTGCGACAGTGCCACTCCGCGGATACCTGGGGTCGGCCGATGGCCCGTCCGGGTGCGGCGGACGTGAATCAGAGTTTTTCGGCCCGGGTCCAGCTGCCTGGCCTGCCGCGAATTTCCCAGTCGATGCGCTGGCGAAAGCGCGCGAGCTTGCGTGCGATGTATCGGCTGCGATAGGCCGGGATTGTGGTCAACCGGGTTGGCACGGTCGGTGCGCCCAGGCCATCCACCAGGTACAGCGTCAGCCGATCGTCACGACGGGCCAGGACCAGGTTGTGGGGCAGCAGGTTGCGGGTCAGCAGGCCGGTTTGCCGTAGCCAGTCGGCAAACTGGCCGATGGCCCTCTCGACTTCGGTTGTCCGGCCGTTGTGTTCCAGGTATCGCTCCAGGGTGGTGCCCGGCTGACCATCGGTTTCGGTAATCAGCTCGCTGACATTCGCCGGCCCCAGCGTGGTATCGATGCTGCCATGGAATCGGGGCAGGTGGCGCCAGGCCTGTTGCGGATCGGCCAGGGCCGCGATCTGGCGGTGCGCGATGATTTCCTGTCGATTATCATTGATGCGGTCCCGGCCCAGCAGCTTCTTGTACCAGGGTTGCCGTGCGAAACGGGCTTCGATGTTTTCCGGGCGCAGGACCTTGAGGCACAGTCGGGGATCATCCGGATGGCGGTAGCAGGTCCGGTTGTAGCCTGCGGCGAAAGGCGCCTGGTGGTTGAGGTCGATCATGGTTGCGGCCGGGCTCGAAGGTTCGTGCATAATCTAGCACGAGTCCATGGCTGTGGAAGAGGAGAGGACGTCCTGATGCCGGAAAACGGCTGCATCGTATACGGCGACTGCAATACCGAAGGGATTGCCGGCTTCTCCGGTGAGCTCTGGCCCGACCGGGTGGCCCATACCTTGGGACTACCGCTGGTCAACTGTGGCCATACCATGAGTACCACCCGTGAATTGCGCCGCTACGCGCGCTCCTTCCCGCCTGCCGGTTTCCGGCTTGCCTTCATCCAGTACGGGTTGGTGGACTCCTGGCTGACCTTCCGGGGCGCTCCCTACGTGCTCTACTATCCGGATAATCCGCTACGCAAGCTGGCGCGCAAATGGGTCAAGACCCTCAAGAAGCGGGCCCGCCGCTGGCAGTTGCAGGACCGTTGGGGTGCCGTCGAGCAGGTGCCGCTGGCTGAATACATCGCGCACATTCATGCCGTGGTGACCGCGGCGCCGGACACGCAGTTCGTGCTGGTCGGCACCGCCCCCAACCTGGAAGAGCCCCGCAATCCACGCATCCGGCAGTACAACCGGGCCCTGGCAGAGCTGGCGGACCAACTGGACAACGCCGTCCATGCCGATGCCTATGCGGCGTTATGGGCCGACCGGCACCACACCCTGATGGACGATGGCACCCATCTGACCGATAAAGGCCATTGCATCCTGGCGGGGGTTGTCCTCGACGTCATCCACCGGCGTGTTGCAGCGTGAGCTCCCTGTAGACAGCCAGGGTCTGTTCGGTCATGGCGTCCAGTGTCAGCCTATGGCGAGCCTGTTCGAAACTGGCCTGCTGGGTTTGCCGCAGGGTGGATAACGTTGCCAGCTTGTCCCTTAAAAGTGTTGCCAGGTCTGCCGTGGCCGTCGATGAGGCGATGCAGTCTGCCGGCAGGAACCGGCTCACCCCGCTGACCGGTGTGGCCAAGAGAGGGCAGCCATTCAACAGGGCCTCGACCATGATGTAGGGAAACCCTTCGCGCTCGGAGCTGATCACACAGGCGTCGGCCCGGGCGAGCCAGCCGGCAACGTTGGACTCATAGCCCGGCAGGTGGATCGTGCCGGTCTGGCCGGAGTCCCGGACCAGCGCTTCCAGGCGCGACCTTTCATGACCTTCGCCAAGAATCGCCAGTTGAACGTTGCCGCCGGATGCCGCGGACCAGGCCTGGATCAGTCGGTCAAAGCCTTTAACCGGCTCAAGGCGTCCGGTGGCGATCACCAGGGGCGACGTTTCCGGGATGGGCCAATCCGTGCCTTCCTTGAGTGGTCGTGGATCTATGCCGTTGTAGATCACCCAGACCCGTGGATGCGTGAGCTGGACGGCCAGTTCGTCGCTGACGGCGATGACGCCGTCAAGGCGGTCCAGCCCGCGGTGGGCGGACTTGGTGCCATGGACTGTGCCGACGTAACAGACCTCGCGGTTCCCCTGACGCCGTTTGACGCCAGCCAGCAGTTGGATCGCCTTGTTGCCCTGGGCGTGGCAGATGTCCGGCTGCAGGCGCGCCAGAATCCGTCGCAGTCGCAGCCCCAGCCAGGGATGCCGGCGGCTGAAGTGAACGGGTATTGGGTGAAAATGGGCGAACGGGATGAAGCGGTCGTGGTAGCGGGCATCAGCCAGCAGATGGACTTCGTGGCCCCGCTGGGCCAGGCTGCGGGCCAAATCCAGAGTGTGTGTTTCCATGCCGCCCCAGGTGGTACCCGGCGTGGCCAGGATCAGCGCAATGCGCAGCGGTTCACTCATCTGACCGCCCTGCCATGGCGTTCCAGCAGCCCGCGATAGACTGCCAGGGTGGTCTCGGTCTGGGCGGTGAGGTGAAACCGCTCGGGAATCTCTATCGCCGGCCGGGGCTGCGTCAGCAGCCGTTGGGCCGTTTGCACAAATGCGCGGGTGTCATCGGGCGCAACCAGACCCGCCGGGAAACAGGCGCGCAGGGTTTCCGCCGCACCGCCGCGCTCGAAAGCAACCACCGGCGTGCCCGACGCCAGTGCCTCCGTCAGGGTGCGACCGAAGGGCTCGGGCTTGGTGGACAAATGGCAGACCAGGTCCGCGAACAGATAGAGTTCGTGCATGTCACTGCGCTGCCCGAGAAAGGTGATGTGGTCCTCCAGCCCAAGTTCGCCGATCCGGCTTTCCAGTTCAGTCCGGTAGCGCTGCTTGCCGCCTTCGAGCCCACCGGCAATAACGCCGTGCACCGAGGCGTCCTCCCGCACCATCCGGGCGATCACCTCAAGAAAGGTCAATTGGCCCTTCCACCGCGATAGGCGCCCCGGCATCAGCAGGATGCGACGGTCACGCAGCTGTGGGTAGTCCTCCAGCAACTGGTGGCGCCATGCCGGGTCCAGTGGCATCTCGCAGAACTGGCGCGTGTCGACACCACGCTGGATAACGCTGATCCGGTCTTCGGCGACCGCATAATTATCGAGAATGTATCGGCGCACGCAGTCGGATACGGCGATCAGGTGCTCCGCCTTGCTCATGATGGCGCTGTAGGGATTGACCGAATACATGCCGTGGAAGGTGCTCACCAGCACCGGCCGTTCGTTGACCGGGAGCCCTTTCCAGGCCAGGTAGACCACCCAGGCCGGCATGCGCGAGCGCACGTGGACGACATCGGGCCGTAACGATTGCAGCAGGCGGCGGACCGGCCGCACCTGGCCCAGTGTCACCAGGGACTTGCGGTGGATCGGCCGTGTCACGTGCCGGGAGCCGGTTGCCTCCAGTTGCGCCACCATGGGCCCGCCGGCGGACAGTACCGTCGAGTCGTGCCCGCGTTTGACCAGCTCGGCAGCGAGCTCCACCGTGCCGCGTTCAACGCCCCCGCTCTCGAGCGCGGGCAGGACCTGCAGAATCTTCACGACGGCACACCCCGGCAGCGCTCCAGCAACCACCGGGCGGCCCGATCCGCTTCCCAGAGTGGTGGCGTGATGGGCGTGGTAGCCGACATCACCGCTTGCGCTTCCGACAGGGGATGCGCCCGGCGTTGTTCGAGCAGCGCTTCGACCCCGGCCGCCACCCGGCTTCCGGAAACCGGAGTCAGGCCGAACAGTCCCGTGGGGATACCGGCGGTGAGACTCTCATACACCATCGACGCGCTGTCGGGCGTGATCCAGGCGGCGCGACTGTCGGCCAGCGTATGGGCCAGCCAGCGGTCGTGGGTGTCCCGGTGATCCCGGAACCGGAAGAGCGGTCCCTGGCGTTCGCGCAGCGCTGCGATCAGCTCTTCCGGGCTGCGCCGGCTGGAGGTGACGGTCCACTGCCAGCCCGGATAGGCCCGGAGCAACCGGGCCAGTTGCTGGAGGATCGCCGCGTTGTCCCACCGGTAATGCCGGGAGGGACCGCCGATCAGGATGACGCCGTGTTGGCGTTTGGTCAGATGGGCCATGGGCGTCATGGTATTGAGTACGCCTATGGTGACCAAGGTACCGGGCGAGGGCGAGGGACGATCGTGGTGCGGAATGATCCGGCAATCGATCCATTGCTGGGGGAAGGAGGGCCGCATAAGCAGTGCGGTCCGGGCTCTGCGGGTACGGCGCAAGGCCAGTAGCAGGCGATGGGTGCCGGTGCCGGCGGCCACGATCAGGCCCGGCTGGTGCAGGCCGTCGGGGACGTCGAGTCTGGGCCGCAGGCCCATCAGCGCCCGCCATCGTGGTACCCGCTGGGAGAGGGCGTCGATCCAGTGGCAGCGTACGTCGGCGTGGGCCGCGAGTCGGTTGGCCAGGCCCCGCAACTGGTTACGGTGACCGGGCTTGTCGTCGTGGATCAGCCAGGTCACCAGGGGCTCGACGCCGTGGGTCATGGCCGTTTCCTGGCATAGAACCCCGGGTCGTCCCGGGAGGGGCGCGTCTTGAAGCGGCGGTGCATCCACAGGTACTGATCCGGATGCTTGCGCACTTCGCTTTCGATCGCCGCATTGACCCGGGCGGCGTCGGCCTCGTCATCGCCGGACGGGAACGCCTCCAGCGGCGGATGGAAATAGATGTCATAGCCGATCCCGTTGTCGCGCCGGAAGTGGCTGAACGGGATCACCACGCAGTCGCTGCGCTCGGCAATCCGGGCCGTGGCGGTGATGCTGGCGGCGGGAACACCGAAGAACGGCGCGAACACGATACCTTTGCGGCCGTAATCCTGATCGGCGGCGTACCAGACGATGCGGTTGGCCCGCAGGCGCTTGAACAGGCCCCGCAGGTCCTTGCTGTTGAGGGCAACGCCGTAGCGCTGCTCCCGGGAGCGGGTCATCACGGCATTCATCAGTGGGTTGTTGTGGTCACGCTGCATCACGTCCGCATCGATGAACAGCGACACCAGGCTGCCGCCCAGGTCCAGGGTGCTGTAATGGCCGCCGAGCAGCAGGATGCCCTTGCCCTTCTTCAGCGCTTCATCGACGTATTCCAGACCGTGGACCTGGGTCAGGTGACGCAGCGTTTCCGGGTTCCGGAACCACGCCAGGCTGATTTCCATGATGCCGATGCCGTTGGAGTGGAATGTCCGGCGCACCAGGGCTTCCCGGTCACGGTCGCTCAACTCCGGGAAACACAGGTCGATGTTCACCCGGCAGATATGGCGACGACTGGCCAGCGTCCGGTAGGCCAGTTCACCGATCAGGCGACCCACGCCCCACTGCACGCGCAGGGGCAGGCGGGCCAGTAGCCAGATCAGTCCAATGGTGAGCCAGGTTGGCCACCAGCGGGGGTGTCGGTAGTGGGCGAAATTGGTGTCGCGGACGCGTTTACGTTTCTTCGACTTCGATTGACTCACGGCTCGTCCAGAATGATGGGTGGAATCGTCCCTGCTTTGGGGGCAAGTTTATCAGCAAAATGCCGGTTGATAAGGCCAGGCGGGGCACTGGCTGCATTTCCGGTGGCGATCCGACGCCTTCTTCGGTTGTGAATGTGAACTATGCTCTGACCTGAAGGGAGGTCCGGGACGCAACCTGATGCACATTTCGGTAGAATCCCGGCAACTTCTGATCCCGCACTGGAGTGCTGATGCTGCGTTTCGTCTATTCGACTCTCTTTCGTCTCATCCTGCCGTTCGTCCTGATCCGGTTATGGTGGCAGGGACGGACGTCGCCTGACGCGGTGGTGCATTGGCGGGATCGTATTGGTCTGATTCCCCGCAGCGACAAGCCGGTTATCTGGGTGCACGCGGTGTCGGTGGGAGAGACTATTGCGGCGGCCCCACTGGTCCGGGCCCTCCTTGAGCGGCGACCCGATGCCAGCATCCTGATGACCGCCATGACGGCGACCGGCCGGGCGCGCGCCAACGCCCTGTTCGGGGACCGCATCCGCTATGCCTATTCCCCCTACGACACGCCGGGATCGGTACGCCGCTTCCTGCGACGGGCCCGGCCACTGGCGCTGGTGATCATGGAAACGGAGCTCTGGCCCAACATGATCTACCAGACGGCGGGTGCCGGGACGCCGGTCTACCTGATCAATGCACGTCTGTCCGAGCGCTCTGCGCGCAGCTACCAGCGTTTTCCAAACGCCAGTCGCCAGCTCCTGAAACAGATCGACTGGATCGCGGCCCAGGCGGACGGAGATGCCCGACGTTTCGTGGAAACCGGCGCCCATGCGAGCGCCGTATCGATCACCGGCAGCGTGAAGTTTGACGTGGTCGTGACCGACGAACTGCGGGACGGGGCTGCAGAGCTGAGGTCCCAGCTCGGCGCGGGCCGGCCGGTCTGGATTGCGGCGAGCACCCACGACGGCGAGGATGAGCAGATCCTGCAAGCGCATCGGCAGCTGTTGGCGGCGGACCCTCAGGCTCTCCTGGTGTTGGTGCCGCGGCATCCGGAACGCTTTGACGATGTGGCGGCCCTGGTCCGGCAGTGCAACCTGAGCCTGGCCCGTCGGTCCGAAGGCGGCGATGCCTCGGGCAGCCAGGTGTATCTCGCCGACAGCATGGGTGAGCTCATGATGCTCTACGGCGCGGCGGACGTGGCGTTCGTGGGTGGCTCGCTGATCGAGCGGGGCGGTCACAATCCACTGGAGCCGGCGGCCTGGGGCATGCCGGTGATAACCGGACCTCACGTGTTCAATTTCGACGACATTTACGAGCGTCTGGAAAGTGGGGCGGGACTGGTCCGGGTGGGGGATGCCCGCGAGCTGGCAGCGGCTGTCGATCGCTGCTTTTCGGATTCGGCCCACCGTAACGAATTGGGGAAAAATGCGAGGGCCGCGGTGGATGCCAATCGCGGGGCGTTGACGCGCGTCGTCGACGGGATTGTTGAAAAGCTGGGTTAGGCCTGGCGGAGCGGGATGATGAGCACCGGCGCCGGCTTCATGCAGGCGCCGGTGCTTATTGCGATCAGCGTGACTGGGTCGGGTCCACGGTCTTGGTATCGGTGGCAATGGCCTCGATACCCGGTGCGGACTCGCTCAACCAGCGATTCAGGTCCACCAGGTCCTGCGGGCTCAAGGTACCGGCCACCAGCTTCAGGTTCAGGGTGTTGACCACATAGTCATAGCGGGCATTGGCGTAGTCGCGCAGGGACTCGTAGTAGTTACGCTCGGCATCCAGCACTTCCACGATATTGCGCGTGCCCACTTCATAGCCGGCGCGGGTGGCGTCCAGTGCGCTCCGGCGGGAAACGATACTCTGCTCCTGGGCGTTGACCGTCTCGATGTTGGAGTTGACCGTCCGGTAGAAGCTGCGCGCGTTCACGCTCACATCGCGGCGTACCGTCTTCAGGTTCTGGTCGGAGGCTTCCAGTTGGGCTCGCTGCTGGCGAATGCCGGCCTCGGTGCCGTTGCCTTCGTACAGTGGCACGTTCAGTTGCAGGGCAATCACGCCCTCGGTCGTGGTGCCGTCCACCGTGCTCTGGTTGGGCGACACTTCATTGATGCCGTCCAGCTTGGTGTTGCCATAGCTGGCATTCAGATCCAGTGTCGGATAATGCCCCGCCTTGGCCACATCCAGCCGGGAGCGGTTGGCCTGCAGGGTGTAAGCGGCGGACTGGACGCGCCAGTTCTGCTGCAGGGCGATTTTTTCCCAGGCTGCCGGGTCCGTGGGCTGCGGGCGCGACAACGGGAAGTCCTGCTGCAGATTTTCCAGATCGCCGGCATTCTCGCCGATCAGCCGGCTCAGCTGTTCCCGGGCAATGTCGAGATCGCTTTCCGCGGAAATCCGTTCGCTCTTGCTGGCGTCGTAGCTGGCACGGGATTCATAGACTTCGGTAATGGCGATCAGGCCCACATCGAAGCGTTCCTGCGCCTGGTCGTACTGGCGTTCGAACGCCGCCTCGGCCGCGCGGACGGTGGTCAGGTTGTCCTCGGCACGCAGCACGTTGAAGTAGGCGGTGGCTACATCCAGTATCAGCTGCTGCTGAGCCAGGCTGTAATCGGCCCGGGCGCTTTCGCTCTGGAACTGGCTGGCGTCGTAGTTGAACCAGTTCTCGGCCCGGAACAGGGGTTGGGTCAGTTTCACGCCATAGCCGTAGGACTTGTAGGAATCCTCCATCCGCGGGCCTTCGGAGTCGATATGCTGGGCATTGCCATAAGCATTGAGCTTGGGCAGGAGCTGGCTGCGAGTCACATCGACATTGGCCTGTTGGGCTTCATAGGTGGCCCGGGCTGACGCGATGCCGGAATCGTAGGCCAGCGCTTTTTCATAGGCGTCAATGAGGTCGGTGGCCAGGGCTGGCTGGGCAGCCAGCAGTCCGATCAGACCGGTTAGCACGGATTTCTTCATGGATTCTCCTGCCTGCACATGATTGGGGTGAGCCTCATCCCTGAGTGTGGGTCCGCGGTTGCTGGACAGAAGTCGGGAGGCTCAAGAGAGCGGTCCTCATTATGGACAAAAATCCATCTGATCTCTACACTTGCGGAAGTCACCTTTAAGGGCCTGCCTGCACCGTGCGGTGTGGTATGCGGGCTTGCAGGTCGATCAGTTCATTGCGTCTTGACGGGGTGCCGGCAAAACCGGCTGAGATTGCCCAGAGCAAAACCCGCGAACCTGATCCGGTTAATACCGGCGTAGGAATCTAAGACAAGTTTTCCAGCCCAATCCAGGTCCTTAACCTGCATTGCGTCCGGAACCCTCCTCGTCAAACGCGCCCGTCCAATCCAGGACACTTTGCGTCGATCCCCGGATCGGCCCCAACACGAGGGACGCCTTGATGAGTAACGAAACCATCGAATTCCTGAAGGATGCCGCCGAAGTCGACCAGGCGGCGGTCCAGCCGCTGCCCTGTTCCCGCAAGATCTACGTTACCGGAAGCCGGCCGGACCTACGGGTGCCCATGCGTGAGATCAGCCTGAGCGACAGCATCACCGACAGCGGCACCCGGCCCAACGAGCCGCTGGTCGTCTACGATACGTCGGGCCCATACACCGATCCGGAGGCCCGGATCGATCTGCGCCAGGGCCTGGCGCCGGTACGCCAGGCGTGGATTGCCGAAAGGGGCGATACTGAAACCTTGCCCGGTTACACGTCCGACTTCACCCGGCGACGGCTGAAGGATCCCAGCCTGGACGTGCTTCGCTTCGAGGAACGCCGCCAGCCGTTACGGGCGAAACCGGGTCGCAACGTCAGCCAGATGCACTACGCCCGCCAGGGCATCATCACCCCGGAAATGGAATTTGTCGCGATCCGCGAGAACATGAAATTGCAGGAAGCCCGGGCCAAGGGGTGGCTCGACAGCCAGCATCCGGGCCAGTCGCACGGAGCCGCCATGCCGGCCGAGATCACGCCGGAGTTCGTGCGGGAGGAGATTGCCCGGGGCCGGGCGATCATCCCTGCCAACATCAACCACCCGGAGCTGGAACCGATGATCATCGGCCGCAATTTCCTGGTGAAGATCAACGGCAACATCGGGAATTCGGCGGTCAGCTCGTCCATCGAGGAAGAGGTGGAGAAGCTCACTTGGGGCATCCGCTGGGGCGCCGATACGGTGATGGACCTGTCCACCGGCAAGAACATCCACGAAACCCGGGAATGGATCATCCGTAACTCGCCGGTGCCGATCGGCACCGTGCCCATCTACCAGGCGCTGGAGAAGGTGAACGGTGTGGCCGAGGACCTGACCTGGGAGATCTTCCGCGACACGTTGATCGAGCAGGCGGAGCAGGGCATCGACTACTTCACCATCCATGCCGGCGTGCGGTTGCATCATGTCCCGCTCACCGCGAAACGGGTCACCGGCATCGTCTCCCGGGGCGGCTCCATCATGGCCAAGTGGTGCCTGGCGCATCACCAGGAAAGCTTCCTGTATACGCACTTCGAAGAGATCTGCGAGATCATGAAGGCGTACGATGTCTCCTTCAGCCTGGGGGACGGGCTGCGGCCGGGTTGTATTGCCGATGCCAACGACGAGTCCCAGTTCGGCGAACTGGAAACCCTGGGCGAGTTGACCAAGATTGCCTGGAAGCACGATGTCCAGGTGATGATCGAGGGACCGGGTCACGTGCCGATGCACCTGATCAAGGAAAACATGGACAAGCAGCTCGACTGCTGCGACGAGGCTCCTTTCTATACCCTGGGCCCGCTGGTGACGGACATTGCACCGGGTTATGATCACATCACCTCCGGCATCGGAGCCGCGATGATCGGCTGGTACGGCTGCGCCATGCTGTGCTACGTGACGCCCAAGGAGCACCTGGGGCTGCCCAACAAGGACGATGTGAAAACCGGTATCATTACCTACAAGATCGCCGCCCATGCCGCCGATCTGGCCAAGGGGCACCCCGGCGCCCAGGTGCGGGACGATGCCCTGTCCCGGGCCCGGTTCGAGTTCCGCTGGGAGGACCAGTTCAATCTCGGTTTCGATCCGGATACGGCGCGGGCCTACCACGACGAGACCCTGCCCAAGGACTCGGCCAAGGTGGCCCATTTCTGTTCCATGTGCGGGCCCAAGTTCTGTTCCATGAAGATCACCCAGGAAGTGCGTGAATACGCGAGGGAACAGGGCCTGGAAACGCGCGATGCCATCGAGCAGGGCATGCGGGACAAGTCCCGCGAGTTCGTGGACAGCGGCGCGAAGATCTACAGCAAGATCTGAGGTGCCGTCGGGGTCCCGTCTTTACGGGCGGGGCCTGTCGCCTGCCGGGGGACTTGCCAATCCGGGCGCCGGGCTTCTATGGTTCGACTTCACTTTCCCGAATAGGTGGATCATGCCAGAGCAAACCGTCGCCCCGTTCCAGTTCGGCGCTGAAGATGTCGAAGTCGAGAGCCGCGAGACCCTGTACAAGGGTTTTTTCGGCATGGAGCGGCTGCGATTGCGCCACGCGCGTTTCGCTGGCGGCTATACCGACGTGTTCGACCGGGAGATCTTCCAGCGTGGGGACGCCACGTGCGTGCTGCCCTATGATCCGGTGCGCGACGAAGTCGTATTGCTGGAACAGTTCCGCCCCGGTGCCCTGGGGCGAAACCAGTCGCCCTGGCTGCTGGAACTGGTTGCGGGGATGGACGAGCCCGGCGAGACCCCGGAAGACGTGGCCAACCGGGAAGCGGAGGAGGAGGCCGGACTGACGTTCAGGCGCCTGGAGAAGATCTGCCACTACCTGGTGTCGCCGGGCGGGACCACCGAGATGGTTTCCCTGTTCTGCGGCCATGTGGACGCATCCGGTGCCGGTGGGTTGCATGGAATTGAGGCAGAGCATGAAGATATTCGCGCTCATGTAATGGCGGCGGATGAGGCTTTGCGTATGATAACGGATGGGCGGATCAATAACGCCGCCGCGATAATTGCCCTGCAGTGGCTTGCCATGCAGCGGCCGAGATTGAAGCAAGAGTGGTCCTGATGTCAGAACACGCGGAAATGCCCTTGCGGCGCAGGAAAGCCTACGTACCCGACCTCAGGCGCTTCGGCGCGCTGTGCGAGGGGAACTATGGCCGGATACGGCGGTTGCGCCTGCTGGCGGAGGCGCATCCGGAGGTGGCTGAGTTCGAGTTGCGTGACGGCGATGCCTATTTTGGCCGTGTCCGCATCGAGCAGTTGCAGCAGTCCCGCTTCACCGAGACGCTGCTGCTGGAGCAGATCCACAACGCCGGGCGTTGGCTGAACGATCCGCACCTGACCGTTCGCGTCTACCACGACGCTGGTGTGGCGGAGGTGATCAGTTGTTATCGCTATAACCGGATTGAGGCCATCAACGACTATCCCAACCGGTTCATGCACCACCCGGACGAGAAAACCCAGGTGAACGCGTTCCTGGCCGACTGGCTGGATTTCTGCCTGCGCTTTGGCCATGTCCCGGCCGATCGCATCGCCTGGCCGGTCATCGACTGACGTCCCGACCCCTATGATGCGCGGGCAACTGCAGCCGAATGTGACAGTCCTTCAGGAAATTGTGCAAACTATCCGCTAGTCTTTCGGTCAATACCGTTGTTAATGGATATCATTCATCCTGGAGTCGCGGCCCATCCATGCCTTCCCCCGTCCTCTCTGACAAGCAACCGTCCGTCCCGCTGCGGGTCCTGCAGATCACCGATCCGCACCTGATGGCGGATCCCGAAGGGGTGTTGCTGGGAATGAATACCCGGGAAAGCCTGGAAGCGGTGCTGGCGCTGGCGGCCGGGGCCGAAGACCATGAGCCGGACCTGGTGCTGGCCAGCGGCGATATTTCGCAGGACGGCTCCGAAGCGGCCTATCGGCTTTTCCAGCGACTCATGTCCGGGTTCAAGTGCCCGGTGATCTGGTTCCCGGGGAATCATGACGATGCCGCCACGATGCGCAAGGTTACTGCGGGCAGCGGTGCCGACGAGCGCCGGGTGTTGGCCGGGGGCTGGCAGGTGATCTGCCTGGATTCGTCGGTCCCCGGTCAGGTGCACGGGGAACTGGCTGACGACGAGCTGGATTTCCTGGGCCGGTGCCTGGCTGAATATCCGGATACCCCCACGCTCGTGACCTTCCACCATCATCCGGTGGACATCGATTGCCGCTGGATGGCCGATATCGGGCTGGTGAACCGCGACACCCTGTATCAAACGCTGTCCGGTCATTCCCAGGTGCGCGGTTTGCTCTGGGGGCACATCCACCAGGCCTGGGATGACGAGCGTGACGGCCGGCGCTTGATGGCGACACCGTCGACCTGCATCCAGTTCGCCCCCGGATCGAACGATTTCTCCCTGGACGACAAGGCCCCCGGCTACCGCTGGCTGGAACTCTATCCGGACGGCTCGCTGGCCTCGCACGTGCGCCGCGCCGAGGATTACGCGTACACTGTGGACCTCGACAGCCACGGTTACTGATCGCTATGCCCGAACAACCCCGCCTGATCTACCTGCACGGATTCAGAAGTTCGCCCCAATCCCAGAAAGTCACCGAACTGAGGGGATGGCTGGCCGACAGTGGCCTTCCCGTGGAGCTGGTGGCGCCGGAGCTTGGGTTTTCCCCGGATGAGGCTGTCGCCCATGTCGAGCAGGCTGTCGAAGACGCCGGGAAGCGACCCTGCGGGCTGATGGGCAGCTCACTGGGCGGCTACTACGCCACGGTGGTTGCCGCCAGGCGCGGGCTGCGGGCGGTCCTGATCAATCCGGCGGTCGCACCCTACAACCTGCTGCGCCCCTATCTCGGCATGCAGGAGAACCTGTATACCGGGGAGCGCTTCGAGGTGACCGAGGCGCATATGCATCAGCTGCGGGCGATGGACCCGGGCCCGCTGGTGAATCCGGAGCGTTTCATGGTGCTGCTGCAAACGGCGGATGAGACGCTGGATTTCCGGGAGGCCGCGGCCCGCTACGCCGGCGCACCGACCTGGTTGCAACCGGGCGGCGACCATCGTTTCCAGGATTTCCCCCGGGTCCTGCCTGCTGCGCTGGCATTCCTTGGTATGGCGGCGCGCTGATCCGCCGGCTATTCAGTGCTGGCCTGCAATTGCGGTAAACTCCCGGGAAAATGCAAACAAGGACATCCCATCATGAGTCAGATCCCTACGGACCTGAAGTACATCGAAACGCACCAGTGGGTTCGTGTGGCCGGCGACGGCACCGCGACGGTCGGTATTACCGACTTCGCCCAGGACCAGCTTGGTGACGTGGTCTTCGTGGAACTGCCGGAAGTCGGCGCCACCGTCAACGGCGGCGAGGAGGCCGGCGTGGCCGAATCTGTCAAATCCGCCTCCGACGTCTTCAGCCCGGTCAGTGGCGAGGTGATCGAGATTAACGAGAGCCTCGAGGAAGAGCCGGAAAAGCTGAATGAAGATCCCTACGGTGAAGGCTGGCTGTTCCGCGTGCGCCTGAGCGATGAGGGCGAGCTGGATGGCCTGATGGAGGCGGACGCCTACGCCGATCTGGTCGCCGATACCGAATAACCCCGATTGGCCGCCCGGGGAAATCCCGACTGTCCCCGGGCGGTCCGCCTCCGTATAATCCCGCCACTTTCCCGTTTTGATCGTGGTCTGCCTATGTTTCCCCAGCTATACCTTCGCAAGGGCGCGGAGCGGCGTATCCGCGCCGGCCATCTCTGGATCTACAGCAATGAAGTCGACACCAAACGCACGCCGCTGACCGCTTTCCAGGCCGGCGAGCAGGCCGCGCTGATCGCTGCCAACGGCAAGGCTTTGGGAACGGTTTTCGTCAACCCCCATGCGTTGATCTGCGGCCGGCTGATCAGTCGGAATCCGGATCAGGGCATGACGCCGCAGCGTCTCAGTGAGCGGCTGGACGTGGCCTTGCAGATGCGTGAGCGCCTGTTCGAGCGACCCTTCTATCGCTGGGTGTTCGGTGACGCCGACGGTCTGTCGGGACTGGTCATCGACCGGTTTGACGATGTGGTGGTTGTCCAGGTTTCCACGGCGGGGATGGAGTCCCTGCGGGATTCCCTGGTGCGGGCGATCCAGAAGCTGGTCCACCCGCGTTCGATCGTTTTCAAGAACGACGGCAAGATGCGTGACGTGGAGGGGCTGGACAGCTATGTTTCTGCCGCCATGGGCGAGCTGCCGGATCAACTGGTGGTGGAGGAAAACGGGGTGCGTTTCCGGGCCCCTCTGGCGACCGGGCAGAAAACCGGTTGGTTCTATGATCACCGGATGAACCGCAGGCGCTTGCAGGCCTATGCCCCGGGCAAGCGGGTACTGGATGTGTTCAGCTATGTCGGTGGGTGGGGCGTGCAGGCCGCGGCGGCCGGTGCGAGTCAGGTCACCTGTGTCGACAGTTCCGCCCAGGCTCTGGACAGTGTGGGCGAGAACGCCCGCCTGAACGGCCTGGACAATGTGGATACCCTGGAAGGCGATGCCTTTGCCGTGCTCAAGGACCTGTGCGACCAGAAGGAAAAGTACGACATCGTGGTGCTGGACCCACCGGCCCTGATTCCCCGTCGGCGCGACCAGAAAGCCGGGGAGCAGGCCTACGCCCGGCTCAACCAGCTTGGGCTGCGGCTGCTGGAGCGGGATGGGCTGCTGGTGTCGGCCTCCTGCTCCATGCATCTGTCCACGGACCGGCTGGTGGACATCATCCGCGGCAGCGGCCGGCGTATCGACCGCTTCGTGCAATTGCTGGAGCAGGGGCACCAGGCTCCGGACCATCCGGTGATTCCCGGTATTCCCGAAACCGACTACATCAAGAGCTGCTTCGTCCGCTCACTGACCGGCTTCCTCTGAGGAAGCCGCCGGCGCGTTCAGGCTGATCGAGACCAGCGTCTCGCGAACCTGGGCCAGGGCTTGCCGCGCCGCTTCCAGGGCATCGGTATCGACCGGTGTCCTTGAGGGATCGATGGCGTCCAGCCGCTTGGCCAACGCCTGCATCTGCTGGCGGAGCGTCTCGGTCGAATCGACGCCGGCCAGCAGGATACCGTTCCATGCCGTTGCCTGATGGCGCACGATGGCCGCCAGCTCGCTGAAATCCGTGGCCGCTCCAGGACTGTGGGCCACTGGCATCCCGTTGTGATCCTCGCCATCGGGAAACCGGAACCAGGCGTCGAGGCGTTTACCGATGGTGGCTCCCAGGCGCTTGTCCAGGGTCGCGGCGGCCCGCCCGGGGTTCCCGTCGATAGCCACCAGACCGGTGACCAGGTAAGCCGTGTTTTCCGTGTTGCACAGCGTTTGGACGTCCCGGTTGAGGGCGTTGGCGATCAGGCGCAGCAGGTCATGCCTGCGATCCGGCGCATTCACCGTTTCTTCGGATTGCTTCTTGGGCAGCCGATAGCGCTTGAGCGTCTCTTCAGCGCTGGAGGCGCCGGCTGGCCAGAGCAAGCTCTCCAACGGGTGGAAGCCTTGCGTGAGATAGTAGAAATCGGTGGACTGATGCTCCTTACGCAGGTAGTCCGGTGTGAGCGGTACTTCGGAATAGGTGAGGCCGCTGTGCGGGTATCCGGGCACCTGGTCCAGGTAGCCGGGAAGCAGCGGGTGAGCGTCGATCGGGTCCCGGTCGTTGTATTTCTGGGGCATGGCCTGCCCGGCCAGGCCATAGAGGAACGCGAGCCGGCGATAATCGCTGTGGGCCTGGCGCCAGGCCTGGCGGGCCTTCTTCAGGGTGTCGCCACCCGGATTGTCGAGAAACGTGGCAACCGCGGCATTGAGGGCGCTCGCCCCGTTGCAGGCGGACGTGGTCGTTTGCTCGACGCCGTCCTGCAGCGGCTGGGGGATCCGGGCCGCCGGCGCCGTCTCCGGGGGTGTTTCCATATCCTTTTCCGCAGGCGTCTTGTCCGAGCAGCCGGCGATCAGCATGCCGGTGCCGAGCAATAGGGCGAGCCCGCAACCTGCCATCCTTGCCATGGCGTTCAGTCCCTGAGCGAGATAATGGGCCAGTCCCGCTCCCGCGCCAGGTCTGCCAGCTTGGGGTCCGGGTCGACGGCGATCGGGTGCGCCACCTGTTCCAGCAGCGGCACGTCGTTGTGGGAGTCACTGTAGAACCAGGCGTCGCCGGCGCTGCGCTTCTGCTGCGCCAGCCAGGCGCCCAGACGGGTCACCTTGCCGTCCTGGAAGCTGGGCGTGCCGGCCACCTTGCCGGTATAGCGGCCGTCCTGCATCTCCGGTTCCGTGGCGATCAGGTCGTCCACGCCCAGCAGGTCCGCAATCGGCTGGGTTACGAAACGGTTGGTGGCTGTGATGATGAGCAGGTAATGGCCCTGCCGGCGGTGTTGCTCCAGCAGTTCGAAAGCCTTATCCAGCAGCATCGGCCGCACCCGTTCGTCCACGAAACGCTGGCGCAGCCGGTGCAGGACCTCCGGTTCGTGCCGGGTCAGCGGTTCGAGGGCAAACGACAGGTAGCGGTGGATATCCAGGTCGCCGTTCAGGTAATCCTGGTAGAAACGGTTGTTGGCCGCTTCGTATTCGCCGGCGTCGACGATGCCTTCCGAGACGAGAAAGTCGCCCCAGGCATGGTCGCTGTCGCCGTTGATGAGCGTGTTGTCCAGATCAAAGATCGCAAGCGTCAAGCTGAGTATCCCCTCAAATCGCCGTGTTTGGAGTCGCCTGCCAGGCCGTCCGGAGACGTTTCGAAAAGGGGGGATTCTAGCATGTTGTAGGGCAACAGGCGCAGTTTGCCCGCCGGTACGCTTTCTGCAAGAATGAAGGCAACTTAGGCAAATTGCGGGCCCTTGTCATCAACGCGATGATGGCGGATTGCGGGGGCACAGCCTCGATCCGGGAAGCCTGGTGACAGGGCCGCTGCTGAAAAATTCAGGCAGGTATAGAACAGTGATCGACTCCGACGGTTTCAGACCCAACGTCGGAATCATTCTGGCCAATGATCGGGGAGAAGTTCTCTGGGCAAGACGCATCGGACAGGACGCATGGCAGTTTCCCCAGGGGGGGATCGACCATAATGAAACCCCCGAGGAAGCGCTCTATCGCGAGTTGGGCGAAGAAGTCGGGCTGGGGCAGCGGGATGTGGAAATCATCAGCTGTACCCGCGGCTGGCTGAGATATCGTCTGCCCCGGCGAATGGTTCGGCATCATTCGCACCCGGTATGCATCGGGCAAAAACAGAAATGGTTCCTGTTGAGGTTGCTTTCTCCCGACGCCAGTGTCTGCGTCGACAGGACGGATTCTCCGGAATTCGACGGCTGGCAGTGGGTCAGCTACTGGTATCCGCTGGGGCAGGTGGTGTCGTTCAAGCGGGAGGTTTACCGGCGGGCCCTGCGGGAGCTGGCCCCGCGATTATTCCACAATATGGAACAGTGGCAGGGATTGCCGCCGTTCCCGGACAGGATGGATTAACGGTCTATGTTGAGCACGCTGCGAAGTATCGTTCAGGAAGTCAATGGTGCCCGGGACTTGCAGGAAGCCCTGGAAATCATCGTCTCCGGTGTGCAGCGTGCCATGGGAACCGAAGTCTGTTCGGTCTATCTGCTGGACCCGGACTCCAACCGCTATATCCTGATGGCCACCGAGGGCCTGTATAAGGAGGCCGTCGGACGCGTCAGCCTGGCGCATTCCGAGGGGTTGATCGGTCTGGTGGGTTCCCGCGAGGAGCCCATCAATCTGGAAGACGCCACCGCCCACCCCCGCTACCGCTACTTCCCGGAAACCGGTGAGGAGCGTTTCCGCTCGTTTCTCGGTGTCCCCATCATTCACCATCGCCGCGTGCTTGGCGTTCTCGTCGTGCAGCAGCGCGAAAGCTCACGCTGCTTTGACGAGGGCGAAGAAGCCTTCCTGGTCACGATTTCCGCCCAACTGGCCGGCGTGATCGCCCACAGCGAAGCCACCGGTGCCATCAGCGGTCTGTCCCTGACCGGCCAGGAAACCCATGATATCAGCTTCAAGGGCGTGGCCGGCGCACCGGGGGTCGCCATCGGCCAGGGTGTGGTGGTCTACCCGCCGGCGGACCTGGATGCGGTGCCTGACAAGGCTGTGGACGACCCCGACGCCGAGCGGGAACTGTTCCTGCAGGCGGTTGGTGCCGTGCGCGAGGACATCCAACTGGTCGCCGAGCGGCTGGCTCCGCAGCTGCGCCCGGAAGAGCAGGCGTTGTTCGAGGTCTACCTGCGCATGCTGGACGACAATGCCCTCCCGGCGGAGGTCATGAACCGGATCGCCGACGGCCAGTGGGCCCAGGGCGCCCTCAAGCAGGTGGTGCAGCAGTACGTCCGCCACTTCGAAATGATGGGCGACCTCTACCTGCGTGAGCGGGCGGTGGATATCCGGGACCTGGGACGCCGCCTGCTGTCGCACCTGCAGGAAGGGGATCACCAGGCGTTGAACTACCCCGAGAAGACTGTCCTGGTCAGTGATGAGCTGACGCCGGCCATGCTGGGCGAGGTGCCGCGCGGTCAATTGGTGGGGCTGGTCTCCGTGCGCGGCTCCAGCAACTCCCATGTGGCGATCCTGGCCCGGGCCATGGGCGTGCCGACCGTCATGGGCATGATCGACATGCCTGTCAACCAGTTGGACGGCCGTGAGCTGATCGTGGATGGCTTCGAAGGCCAGATCTACGCTTCGCCGTCCGCCGACCTGCGCTCGTTCTACCAGGAAATCTGCGAAGAGGAAGCGGCGCTGTTCCGCGGCCTTGAGGAACTGCGCGACAAGCCCTGCGTTACCACCGATGGCGTGCGGGTGTCGCTGCTGGTCAACACCGGTCTGATGACCGACGTGGTGCGTTCACTGAGCCATGGCGCGGAAGGCATCGGCCTGTACCGCACCGAAGTGCCGTTCATGATCAACGAGCGCTTCCCGTCGGAGCAGGAGCAGCGGGAGTATTACCGCGAACAGCTGGAGGCCTTCGCTCCCAGCGACGTCACCATGCGCACGCTGGACATCGGCGGTGATAAGGCATTGACCTATTTCCCCATCAGCGAGGAGAACCCGTTCCTGGGCTGGCGGGGTATCCGCGTGACCCTGGATCACCCGGAAATCTTCCTGGTGCAGGTGCGGGCCATGCTCAAGGCCAGCGAAGGTCTCAACAACCTGCGCATCATGCTGCCGATGATCAGCAACGTGTCCGAAGTCGAGGAATCGCTGCACCTGATTTACCGCGTCTATCACGAGGTGCGTGAAGAGGGCTACGATATCCACATGCCCAAGGTGGGCGTGATGATCGAGATTCCGGCGGCGGTCTACCAGGTCCGCGAGCTGTCCAACCGGGTCGATTTCCTGTCGGTGGGCTCCAACGACCTGACCCAGTACCTGTTGGCGGTGGACCGTAACAATCCGCGGGTGGCGTCCCTGTATCACTCGTTCCACCCGGCCGTGCTGCAGGCGCTGGTGAAGGTCGTCGACGATGCCCACGCGGTGGGCACGCCGGTGAGTATCTGTGGGGAACTGGCGGGGGATCCCGGCGGGGCCGTGCTGCTGATGGCCATGGGCTACGATGCGCTGTCCATGAATGCGGCCAACCTGCCCAAGGTGAAATCCGTCATCCGCAGTATCGACTCCCTGTGGGCCCGCAAGCTGCTGGATGACGTGCTGGACCTGGACTCACCACACGTGATTCGCAGTTGCGTGGATCTGGCGTTAAGGGATGCCGGGTTCGGCCGCTACCTGCGTCCCGGACGCTCCCTTTCGGAAAGCACGACCAATTGAGCCCGAAGGGCTCAGCTCCGGCCCTTGATGCGGAACCACCACACCGGCGGGCTGACGCCTTGGCCGGAGACACCAGCGGTACGCAGTGGGCCAGCGAATTAGCCGGACGGGACACTAGTATGTTTATTCTAGTTTCGGGTGCTACCGTCCAAGGCATCTGTTGAATCTCAATGCGCCCCGGCGGATCTGGACCGGACATCGAAGACAATGGCCCCTGACGGGGCTGCGTCAGATAAGAGCAAACATGGCTGTGAACAAGACGGACATCAAGGATAAACCTCGTATCGGCCTCGCCCTCGGTGGTGGCGGTCCGTTGGGCGGGATTTATGAAATCGGAGCGTTGCGGGCGCTGGACGAGGCGCTGGATGGCATCGATTTCAACGACCTTGATGTCTACGTCGGGGTCAATGCCGGATCGTTCGTTGCGGCCAACCTGGCCAACCAGATGACCACGGCCCAGCTGTGCCGGATCTTTGTGAAGAACGAGGCGGAAGTGCATCCCTTCCACCCGGAAGTCTTCTACCGGCCGGCCTTCCGCGAGATCGGGCGCCGGTTGATGGCGGTTCCCGGCCTGCTGGCCAGTGCCCTCGGGCGTTTCGCCAACAACCCTTACGACCAGAGCTTCCTGGAAGCGCTGACCATCCTGGCCCAGGCGGCTCCGGCCGGGCTGTTCGACAACGAAGGTCTGAACGACTACCTGGCGCGGACTTTCAGTATGTTGGGCCGCACCAACGATTTCCGGCAATTGCGGCGCAGCCTCTACATCGTTGCCGCGGATGTCGAGAGTACCGAGGCGGTCTGTTTTGGTGCGCCGGGTTTTGACCACGTGCCGATTTCACGGGCGATCCAGGCCAGTACGGCGTCGCCGGGGCTTTATGTGCCGGTGGAGATCGATGGTCGCTATTATGTGGATGGCACCCTGCGCAAGGGGCTGCACGCGTCGGTGGCGTTTGAGGATGGGGCGGATCTGGTGCTGGCGGTCAATCCCCAGGTGCCGATCGATGCCAGTGCCGCCGTGCGGGCCGGAACCATGACGCCGGGGGCGCTGACCCAGGCGGGCATGCCCAATGTCCTGGCCCAGACCTACCGCACCATGGTCTATTCCCGGATGCAATCGGGCATCGCCCAGTACGGACGGGATTATCCGGACAAGGATATCCTGCTGTTCGAACCGACCCGGGACGACGCCAAACTCTTCTTTTCCAACGTCTTCAGCTTCCAGTCGCGGAGGATGGTCTGCGAGCACGCCTACCAGATGACGCGCCGTGACCTGTTGGCCCGGGCGGATCAGCTGGAATCCCGGCTGGCACCCTATGGGATCCGCCTGCGCCGTGACCGGCTTGAGGATGATCAGCGCACCATCAGTACCAGTCTGTATGGGGAAATGCTGCCGTTATACGTGGCCAAGGGCCGCAGTCGCTCGGCGCGTGATCGACTGAGTTCGGGCATCGACAACGTGACCGACATCCTCCAGAAGGCCCTATAGGCCGCTGGTTCAGTGGTAGCGAACGCTGCCGTCCCGTGAACCGCCTTCCCGGTCCAGTCGCTCCAGGTACTCCTGCCAGTATCGATCCTTCTCGCGCCCCAGTTCCAGCAGGTAGGACCAGGTGAACAGGCCGGAATCGTGGCCGTCGCTGAAGCTCAGCTTCAGGGCATAGTTGCCGACCATCTCCGCCCCCGTCACCAGCACATCACGCTTTCCCGTCTGCAGGGTGCCGGGACCCATGCCGTGACCGCGCACTTCAGCCGAAGGGGAATAGACCCGAAGCAGTTCGAAGGGCAGCTCAAGTGCTTCGCCGCCCTCGTAATGGAGCAGCAGCAGGCGACTCTGCTTGCGGATGCGGATATCGCTGGGGCGTTTGTCGTCGGTCGTCATGGTCGTTATGTCGGCTTAGGGGTGGTCAGGGAAGGGGAGGCGATGGGATCGCCTCCCGCAGGTTTTACAGGATGTAGCGGCTCAGGTCCTCGTCTTCCGACAGGTCGCCGAGTTTTTCGTCCACGTAGGCGGCCGTGACCTGGAACTCGCCGGTGGAGGAGTCGCCCGCATCGAACGAGATGGTCTCCAACAGCCGCTCCATCACGGTGTGCAGGCGGCGGGCCCCGATATTCTCGGTGGTTTCGTTGACCTTCCAGGACACCTGGGCGATCCGCTCAATGGCGTCGTCGGTGAAGCTCAGCTGCAGCCCTTCCGTGTTCATCAGGGCTTCGTACTGCTGCACCAGGGACGCATCCGGTTCGGTGAGGATGCGCTTGAAGTCCTCCGGCGTCAGCGCCTGCAGCTCGACGCGGATCGGCAGGCGGCCCTGCAGTTCCGGAATCAGGTCAGACGGCTTGGACAGGTGGAACGCGCCCGAGGCGATGAACAGGATGTGGTCGGTGCGCACCATGCCAAACTTGGTACTGACGGTGCTGCCTTCAATCAGCGGCAGCAGGTCGCGTTGCACACCTTCACGGGACACGTCGGCGGAGCCGTTTTCAGAGCGCTTGGCCACCTTGTCGATCTCGTCAATGAAGACGATGCCATTCTGCTCCACGGTCTGGACGGCCTTCTGCTTGATTTCCTCCTCGTTGACCAGCTTGGCGGCTTCCTCTTCGCGCACAGCGACCAGGGCGTCCGCCACCTTCATCTTGCGGGTCTTCTTCTTGTCGCGGGACAGGTTGGAGAACATGTTCTGCAACTGATTGGTCATCTCTTCCATGCCCGGCGGCGCCATGATCTCTACACCAGCGCCGGAGCTGCTCAGTTCCACCTCGATTTCCTTGTCGTCCAGCTCGCCTTCCCGCAGTTTTTTGCGGAACAGCTGGCGCGTGGAGGAATCGCCGGATGAGCGCTGGCTGTCTTCCTCGAAGCTGCGGGCCGGCGGCAGCAGGGCGTCCAGGATGCGATCCTCGGCGGCGTCTTCCGCGCGGTGTTCGTTACGCTTGATTTCCTTCTCACGCAGCAGTTTCACGGCCATGTCCGCCAGGTCACGCACGATGGATTCCACGTCGCGACCGACGTAACCCACTTCGGTGAACTTGGTGGCTTCCACCTTCAGGAAGGGCGCGTCCGCCAGTTTGGCCAGGCGGCGTGCGATCTCGGTCTTGCCCACACCGGTGGGACCGATCATCAGGATGTTCTTGGGGGTGATCTCATCCCGCAGCGCCGGTTCCAGTTGCATGCGGCGCCAGCGATTGCGCAGGGCAACGGCAACGGCGCGCTTGGCCTCTTCCTGGCCGACGATGTGCTTGTTGAGTTCATGAACGATTTCACGAGGGGTCATTGCAGACATGAGGGCTCCGTCACTCTTTGCCGGACAGCACTTCGAGCGTGCGGTTGTGGTTGGTGTAAATGCAGATATCCGCGGCGATATCCAGGCCTTTCTCGACGATCTCGTCGGCCCTGAGCTCGGTGTTGTCCAGAAGGGCTCTCGAGGCCGCCTGGGCGTAAGGGCCGCCGCTACCGATGGCAATCAGGCTGTCTTCTGGCTCGATCACGTCGCCGTTGCCGGTAATGATCAGGGAGGCGGTGTGGTCGGCAACCGCCAATAGCGCTTCCAGTCGTCGCAGGGCCCTGTCCGTTCGCCAGTCCTTGGCCAGTTCAACCGCGGCTCGGGTGAGATTGCCCTGGTGCTTCTCCAGTTGCGCTTCGAAACGCTCGAACAGGGTGAAAGCGTCGGCCGTGCCTCCAGCAAAACCGGCCAGGACCTTGTTGTTGTAGAGGCGGCGCACCTTTCTGGCATTGCCTTTCATGACGGTGTTGCCCAGGGAAACCTGGCCGTCACCGCCCATGGCTACCGTGTCGCCGCGTCGTACAGAGAGAATCGTTGTCATGCTAGCTCCAAGTGCTGATGAGCCTGTGGGAAATCAGGAAACCTCAGAATACATCCCGAATGCCGGACGAGGTTCAGGGTGTATTCAGAGGCCCCTCGGGATTTCTTAGATATGGCTATGACAGGGCGATTTTCAAGGGGATAGTCGAGATGGCCTATCGTGACAATTCGGCAACGATCCAGAGGGGAAGGGCCCGGTCTTTGTGCGACCGGGCACGCTGCGTCAGCCGTCTTTGGGGACCTTGCGGACCAGCGGCTCGATGTTGATGCTGACCAGTTTGTCGACCACGCTGTTCATCTTGCTGCGGGAATCGAACGGGCCGATGTTGACGCGATACCAGATGACGCCGCTGTCCAGCTTGATCTGCTGAACCGTTGCATGCAGCCCCTGGAAGGCCACCTGGGCGCGCTGGCGCTCGGCGTCGCTGCGGCCCTTGAACGACCCGGTCTGGATCATGTACTGGTAATTGCGTTCGGCCGGTGCCGGACCGGGATCATAGGCCTCAACCTTGGGCGGTACCACTTCGGATTCCGGCAGCATCTCGTAGAACTGGAAGGATTCCTTCTTCTCTTTCTGGGCGGGTTTGGCCTTGGGTGTCGTTGTCGCTGTTTGTGCCGGCTTGTTGCGCTGGGACGAGCCGGCCGGGCCATTGCCCTGAGTGGGCAGCGAATTCAGGTAGGCGATGAAGCCGATGAACCCACCCACCAGGGCAAGCGACAGGATCCAGCGCAGGGACAGGCCGCCAGACTGCTTCCGGGGGCTGGCTTTCTTGCTGCGTTCCGGTTTCTTGGCGGCCTTGGCCCGTCGCGGCGCAGGCCGGCTGCTGGTGGCTGCTGCGCCCTTGGGGCGGGACTTCTTGGCGTAATCACGGGACATCGGTGATGGGCCTCGCGCTGGACTGCTGTCCTGTGGGTTACATCTCTTCCGGTGCGCCGACGCCGATCAGCGACAGGCCGTTGACCAGCACCTGCTGTACCGCCAGGCACAGGGCGACACGCGCATCGCGGATACTCTCGTCTTCCACCAGGACCTTGTGAGCGTTGTAGTACGTGTGGAACTGTCCGGCCAGGTCACGCAGGTAATGGGTGACGTGGTGCGGTTCGCGCTGGGCGGCCGCATTGGCGATCAGTTCCGGATACTGGGCCAGGCGGTTGGCCAGGTCGCGCTCTTCTTCCAGGGCAAGGCCATCCAGTCGTTCGGCCAGTGCCTGGCGATCCACCTGGACACCCTCGGCGCCGAGCTTGCGCAGTACGCTGCAGATCCGGGCATGGGCATACTGGATATAATAGACCGGGTTTTCATTGGTCTGGGAGCGGGCCAGGTCGATATCGAAGGTCAACTGGGAATCGACCCGGCGAGCCGCCAGGAAGAAACGGGTGGCGTCGCGGCCGACTTCATCGATCAGGTCGCGCAGGGTGACGTAGCTGCCGGCCCGCTTGGACAGTTTGACTTCCTCGCCGGAACGGGTCACCAGCACCATCTGGTGCAGGACATACTCCGGCCAGCCCTGCGGGATACCGGTTTTCAGGGCCTGGAGGCCGGCGCGTACCCGGGTCACCGTGGAGTGATGGTCGGCGCCCTGCTCGTTGATCACGGTGGTGTAACCGCGGCGCCACTTGTCCAAGTGATAGGCGACGTCCGGCAGGAAGTAGGTGTAGCCGCCATCGGTCTTGCGCATCACCCGGTCCTTGTCGTCACCGAATTCGGTGGTGCGCAGCCAGGTGGCGCCTTCCTTCTCGTAGGTGTAGCCGTTGTCCGTCAGCATGCGGACCGTTTCTTCCACCTTGCCACCGCTATAGAGGGACGACTCCAGGAAATAGACGTCGAACTCGACGCCGAAGGCCTTGAGGTCGAGATCCTGTTCGCGGCGCAGGTAGGCCACGGCGAAGGCCTTGATCGCGTCCAGGTCGCCGGCATCGGCCTTGGCGGTGACTTCCCGGTCGTCGGCCGTTACGGTTTCGCCGGCGAGGTAGGCCTTGGCCACATCGATGATGTAGTCGCCGCGGTAGCCGTCGGCAGGCCAGCCTTCGTCGTCCGGGGTCTTGCCCTGTGCACGGGCCTGGACCGAGAGCGCCAGGTTGTCGATCTGGGCGCCGGCGTCGTTGTAGTAGAACTCGCGGGATACCTTGTAGCCGTTGGCTTGCAGCAGGCGCGCCAGGCAGTCGCCGATGGCTGCGCCCCGGCCGTGACCGACATGGAGCGGCCCGGTCGGGTTGGCTGAGACAAACTCGATCTGCACCGATTCGCCCTGGCCGTTATCGTTACGGCCGTAGTTTTCGCCCGATTCGATGATCGTGCGCACGATGTCGAAGCTGCTGGCATCGCTCATGAAAAAGTTGATAAAACCCGGGCCGGCGATCTCGACTTTCTGCACGGCCTTGCTGGCCGGCAGTTTGTCGATCAGGGCCTCGGCCAGCTGTCGCGGTGGTTTGCCAGCAGCCTTGGCGGTGGCCAGGGCGATGTTCGTGGCGAAATCACCGTGCGCCTTGTCGCGGGTGTTATCGACATTCGGTGTGAACGTCTGGTCGGCCGGCAAAACGCCGTCGGCCTGGAGCGCCGCAATGGCGGCTTCAAGTAGCTGGGTTACCGTGTCTTTCATGCTGGCAGATGACTCTGTCGGGTCGGAGCATTGAATGGGCTGTGAGGGCCTCTGATCAGTTCCGGAGTGTCTTCGGCGCGTTCGCTCGGCCAAAGGCGGGTCAGGAACTCATCGGAGGCCCCGGATTGAGCCCTCTCGAGGATCGCGTATTATCGCGGAAAGCCCGCCCTTTCTCAATGTGGCGGACCACTATCCGGTTTCCAGTGGATCGATATCCACCTGCCACTTCAGTGTGGCCGGCTTCTTTTCATTTTCGAGGAAATGGCACAGGTTCGCCAATGTCGCCTGCAATGGGCCGCGCCGGTCGCAGAGGAAGACCAGTTGTGCCCGGTGGCGGTCGGCGCGGCGGGCGATGACCGCCGGTAACGGGCCCCAGGTTTCGATGCGGGCATCGCGGATCTGTGCCTTGGCGGCATCGAGCAGTGCCAGGCTTTCTTCCATCGTGGCCGCTTCCGCCCGCAGCAGGGCCATGGCCCGGTAAGGCGGCAGGCTGAGTGCTTCGCGCTCGGCCAGGATGTGATCGGCGAGTGCCGGATAGTTGCCGTTGCAGAGCTGGTTGAGAAGTGGGTGCTCACTGTGACAGGTCTGGATCAGGACGGTGCCGGGAATCACGCCGCGCCCGGCCCGGCCGCTAACCTGCAGCAGTGTCTGCACCAGCTGTTCCGGTGCACGGAAGTCGACGCTGAACAGGCCACCGTCGGCGTTGACCACCACCACCAGCGAGACGTTGGGAAAATCATGCCCCTTGGCCAGCATCTGGGTGCCCACCAGGATGCAGGGTTCCCCGGTATTTACCCGCTCCAGGATGCGATCGATACTGCCGCGATTGCGGGTGCTGTCCCGGTCGACGCGAATCACCGGGGTGTCGGGGAAGGTGGACTGGAGCACGTCTTCCGTTCGTTCGGTTCCCTGGCCGATGGGCTTATAGGCCTCGCTGTCGCAGTTCGGGCAGGTGAGCGGTACGGCCATCTGGAAGTCGCAGTGATGGCATCGCAGGGCCCGGTCGCGGCGATGATAGGTGAGCCGCGAATCGCAGCGGGGACACTCACTGGTGTGGCCGCAGTCGAAGCACATCATGACCGGCGCAAAGCCCCGGCGATTGACGAAGACCAGCACCTGTTCGCGGCGTTCGATCCGCTCGCGCACGGCTTGCAGGGCCCGTGGCGATAATCCACCTTCCAGTGGCCGGCTGCGGATGTCCAGCAGGCGCATGGCCGGTGGGCGGGCCTTGCCGGCGCGCTCCTCCAGCTTGACGAGCCGGTACTTGCCGGAGGTTGCGTTCTGCCAGGATTCGATGGACGGCGTGGCCGAGCCCAGGATCACCGGGCACTGGTTCAGGTGGGCCCGGTAGACGGCCAGATCACGGCCGGAGTAACGAAAGCCTTCGCCCTGCTTGAACGAGGTGTCGTGTTCCTCGTCGACGATCACGGTGCCTAACCGGGCAAAGGGCAGGGTGACGGCCGAGCGGGTGCCGATGACGATGACCGGCTCGCCGTGCCGGATTCTTAGCCAGGTCTGCAGGCGCTCGCCGTCGTTCAGGGCGGAGTGCCACACGGCGATACGTTCGCCAAAATACCGGGTAAAGCGGCGTACGGTCTGCGGCGTGAGGTTGATTTCCGGGACCAGCACCAGGGCCTGCTGATCGTCGGCCAGAGCCTGCTTTATATAATGAAGGTAGAGTTCGGTCTTGCCGCTGCCGGTAATGCCATAAAGCAGGGTGGCGGTGAAGCCTTCGCCCGGATCGGGAAGCTGCTCGAATGCCTGGCGCTGGGCTGGCGTCAGCTCCGGCAAGGTGTCGATATCGGCAGGTGCCGTGCCGACACGGTCCGGCGCTTCGGTCTCCCGGATGAGCTGGCGCTCAGCGAGAGCTTTCAGTTGCGCGCGCGCGAAACCGGCAGCGAGGATGTCTTTCTGTGGGACCGGCCGATCCTGGTCCGATAGCCACTCAAGTAGGGCAAGTTGGCGCTTCGCCTGGGTGGGAAGGGTGGCGGCATCGGCGCCTGGGGTGACGGCCCAATGCGTTTCAGTGGGTTGTTCGGCGGGACGTCCGCGGCGCAGGGCCGGAGGCAGGCCCATAAACAGGCACTCGCCCAGCGGATGCTGGTAGTAGGCCGCAGCCCATTGCAGCAGCGTTCGGGTCTCATCGGGCAGCGCAGGCCAGTCTTCGAGAACCGCGCTGATGGGTCTGAGCCGGATGCCCGCCGGCGGCTCGACGCCGGTGTCGACGACAAGGCCGACCAGCGACTGGCGGCCGAACGGGATGCGCACACGCTGGCCTGGCTGAATGTGCATGCCGTCGGGAACCCGGTAGTCGAACAGTCGGCGCAGGGGGCGTGACAGCGCAATGCGTGCCGTCTGGGTCACAGGGTCTCCATCATCGGGGAAAACAGGGGCGCAGTATAAGGGAACACTGCTACAGGCTCATCTATTGCGAATCAAGGGAATTCTGATATGATTCGCGGTCTGATTTTGGCGGCCCTTTGACCGCCAAGTCCATTTTACCCCATGCGGTGCCTGGCAGGAGATCAGGTGGCGGCATAAGCAGAGAGGGTTTTCCCATGAAAGAAGGCATCCACCCGAAGTACGAAGAGATTACCGCAACCTGCAGCTGCGGTAACGTCATCAAGACCCGTTCCACCATCGCCCGCGACATGCAGCTGGACGTATGCTCCCAGTGCCACCCGTTCTTCACGGGCAAGCAGAAGGTGATGGACACCGCGGGTCGTATCGACCGGTTCCAGAAGCGTTTTGGCGGCCGCATCAAGAAGGGCAGCTAATCCGCAGATCCTGTCCGCCGATGTTGGCGGATCCAGCAAAAAAGGCGCCATTTGGCGCCTTTTTTGCCTCTGGAGGCTGGCTGGATTTTCCTCGGATGGGCTGGTCAGTATTTGCGCAGCCGCCCTTGTTTGAGCTGGGTAGTCAAGCCATAATGGCGCGCTCCCGTCAGCGGTGGCGGAGAACTATAAAGTGAGAGTGGGGCCGGGGGCGAACCTTGATATCGGGGCGTTTTCGGCGTCGTCCGTTTAGCGGGGCGACCACCTTCGGCCAATAGAACGAAGCTCCACCCGATTAACGTGACAAACGGAACAGTGGCAATGTCTCAAGATCTGAAAGCAGCGGCCCTCGATTATCACGCCAACCCCCGCCCGGGAAAGCTGAGCGTTGAGATCACCAAGCCGACCCGGACGTCCCGCGATCTGTCCCTGGCCTACAGCCCGGGCGTGGCCGAACCGGTCCGCGAGATCGCGAAAGACCCTGAAAACGCGTACAAGTATACCGCCAAGGGCAACCTGGTCGCCGTCATTTCGGATGGTTCCGCCATTCTCGGTCTGGGTAACCTCGGCCCCCTGGCCAGCAAGCCGGTCATGGAAGGCAAGGGCGTACTGTTCAAGCGCTTTGCGGGTATCGATGTCTTTGATATCGAGGTGAATTCCGAGAGTCCGCAAGCGTTCATCGAGACGGTGGCCCGGATTGCCGATACCTTTGGTGGCATCAACCTGGAAGACATCAAGGCGCCCGAGTGCTTTGAGATTGAACGTGCACTGAAAGAGCAGTGCAACGTGCCTGTTTTCCACGATGATCAGCACGGTACGGCTATCGTAACAGCCGCCGGCATGCTCAACGCGCTGGAGTTGCAGGGCAAGAAGCCGGAGGAGGCCCGTGTGGTCTGTCTGGGTGCCGGTGCGGCGGCTATCGCCTGTATGAAGCTGCTGATCAGCTGCGGTATCAAGTCCGAGAACATCTTCATGATTGACCGCAAGGGTGTGATCCATGCCGGTCGTGACGACCTGAACCAGTACAAGGCCATGTTCGCCACCGAAACCGATTGTCGCACCCTGGATGACGCCATCGATGGTGCGGACGTGTTCGTGGGCGTATCCGGTCCGGATCTGTTTTCGGCCGCGCAGTTGAAGAAGATGGCTCCCAATCCCATCGTGTTTGCCTGCTCCAACCCGGACCCCGAGATCAGTCCCGAAGTCGCCCTGGCGACCCGTGATGACCTGATCATGGCGACCGGCCGTTCGGACTATCCGAACCAGGTCAACAATGTTCTGGGCTTCCCCTTCATTTTCCGCGGTGCACTGGACGTCCGTGCAACGGCCATCAATGAAGAGATGAAGGTGGCTGCCGTCCACGCGATCCGTGACCTGGCAAAAGAGCCGGTGCCGAGGGAAATCTGCGAAGCCTACGGTGTCGAGAGCTTCGAGTTCGGCAAGGAATACATCATTCCCAAGCCGATGGACGTGCGTCTGCTGGAGTTCGTGCCGGCTGCCGTTGCCCGGGCTGCGGTGGATTCCGGGGTGGCGCGTCACGCCTACCCGGCACACTATCCGCTGAAGTCGATCGACGATATCCGCTAAGCCTCTGGGCCAGCCATAAAAAAACCGCCGTTTGGCGGTTTTTTTATGGCGCGAATCCGCTGGTGAGCCAACCCTTCCTAGAACAGCTCCTGCGGCATGACGGCATCGCCGTTGTCCTGGTTGCGAATGGTGTCGGCGGATTGTTGGGCCGGCACATTTTCCTCCCGGAACAGCTCAAAGATTGCGTCCGGATTCCCGGGCGCGGCACGTTCGCCGGTTTCGGGATCGATCTTCACGGTCACAATGCCGTTGGGGCGGGGCATGTAAGACGGCGGTGCACCCTTCAGCGCGACCTTCATGTAATCCAGCCAGACGGGCAGGGCGGCTACGGCCCCGTATTCGCCGCGCCCCATTGGGCGGGGAGTGTCAAAGCCGACCCAGGCGGTGGTGGCCACTTGGTGATTGAATCCGGAGAACCAGGCGTCCTGCTGGTCGTTGGTGGTCCCTGTCTTGCCACCGACGTCGTCGCGGTTGAGTGCCAGCGCGCGGCGTCCCGTACCCTTGCGGATCACGTCACGCAACATCGAGTGCATGATGTAGACGGCGCGTTTGTCAGCCAGCCGGGGCGCCGTGCGGATAGCGGGGAAGCCGGCCTCCGAAGTGGGAGAGCTGGCCGCCAGGTCGTTGCAGTTGTCATCGCACTGGATAACGCTGGGGGCGGCATAGAGGATGTTGCCGCGGCTGTCCTCGATACGGTCTATCAGGTAGGGGGTGACGTCATAGCCGCCGTTGGCGATGACCGCGAAGCCGCGCGCCACTTCCATTGGCGACAGCGTTCCACTGCCCAGGGCCAGCGTCAGGTTGTGTGGCATGCCGGAGGTGTCGATTTTCAGCTGCTTGAGATAATCCAGGGTGTAGTCGATGCCGATCGAGCGCAGCAGGCGAATCGATACCAGGTTGCGTGACTGGTAGAGCGCCTTGCGCAGCCGGGTTGGCCCGGCGAATCGACTGCCGGAGTTTTCCGGTCGCCAGATGGATTCCTGGTCGGCGTCGTCGAGTACGATCGGTGCGTCGTTGATGATGGTTGCCGCTGTCTTTCCTTTTTCCAGTGCGGACAGGTACAGGAACGGCTTGAAGTTGGAGCCGGGCTGCCGTCTCGCCTGGATGGCGCGGTTGTATTTCGATTCCTCAAAGCTGTAGCCGCCGGTCAGGGCCTCGATGCCGCCAGTCTTTGCATCCAGTGAAATCAGCGCTCCTTCGACCTGGGGCAGTTGTGCCAGGGCCATGAACGGTTTGGCGACCGTCTCGGGTAACTCGCCGTCAGCCTCTGATGAAGTCGGGGCAGGGGATTGGGGGCGGGCGTAGACCACGTCCCCAACCTTGAGGACGTCCGCCGGTTTGGTCGGCTCGGATCCACGCCGGTTTTCATCGCGGTACTCGCGCGCCCACTTCATGGAGTCGAACGGCATCGTGGTCTCACCGGTCGGTCGGCTGTAGACGGTTGCTGATTCGCCGCTCAGCTTGGTGACAACGACAGGTATCAGGCCGGGGTAGGTCGGGTAGCTGCCCAGTGCCTTGTCGAACTCGCCGGTGGCCATCGTGTCTTCGTCCAGGTGGCCCAGCGGGCCGCGGAAGCCGTGACGATGGTCGTAGGCTTCGAGGCCGGCCTGCAGTGCGTCGTTGGCTGCTTTCTGTTTCTCGCTGTCGACCGTCAGGTACACCTTATAGCCGTCTGTATAGGCGTCGTCGCCGTAGCGCCTGACCATCTCCGAGCGCGCCATCTCCGCCACGTAGTCGGCCTTGAGTTCGTGCTCGGCACCGTGATAGCTGGCGGTAATGGGCGCGCGTGAGGCGAGTTCATAGGCGGCATCCGAGATGTAGCCCAGCTCGCGCATGCGCTGCAGGATCCAGTTGCGGCGGGACAGGGCTCGTTGCGGATCGGCCAGGGGGTTGTAGGCGGAGGGCGCTTTGGGTAAACCGGCCAGCATTGCCATCTGAGCCAGTTCCAGTTCATTCACCGGTTTGCCGTAATAGACCTGTGACGCGGCCTGGATACCGTAGGCCCGATTGCCCAGATATATCTTGTTTAAGTACAGTTCCAGTATCTTATTCTTGGGAAGTTCACGCTCTATCTGAAAGGCAAGCAGTATCTCGTTGAACTTCCGGATAAAGGTACGTTCGCGTGTCAAAAAGTAATTTTTTGCAACCTGCATAGTGATGGTACTGCCCCCGGAGCGGATGGAACCGGTGGTGACCAGTTCGACTGCAGCCCGCACCAGGCCTTTGATGTCGACCCCATTGTGCTCGTAGAATCGCGAATCTTCAGCGGCCAGGAAGGCATGTAACTGAAGGTTGGGGATCTGTTCGATTGTGATGGGAGCCCTTCTCTTTTCACCGAATTCTGCTATTAATCTCTTGTCGCTGGAATAGACCCGAAGCGGCGTCTGGAGCCGGATGTCGACAAGCTGATCGACCGATGGCAATCCCGGGCGCAGGTAAAGATAGAAACTTGAAAGCAGCATGGCGCCGATCGAAAGGCCGAAGAAAAGCAGCCATGTACTAATGCGAGTAAAGCGAATCATTCGGGACATTTTTTCTGACAACTGTTGGATATAGGTCTATCATCTGAGAAATTGCTTTAGAAGGATAAGGCATCCTCAAAGTTCACTATGCCTTTCTTCGACGAAGAAATCGCATTGTAGACGTAAAGCAAAACAAATTCTCTTAAATAAAAAAGTCGTAACCGGGTGCATTAAACCAGGTATAGGGTGAGCGCGTGTTCGGATTGTTCGGTAAAAAGTCCAGTGCTGTGCTGGGTATCGACATCAGTTCAAGCTCGGTCAAGCTTCTGGAACTCTCCAGGCAGAGTGGCGAGCGCTACAGGGTTGAGAGCTATGCGGTAGAGCCGCTGCCCGCCAACGCTGTTGTCGAGAAAAATATCACGGATGTAGAGGCCGTCGGTGACGCATTGCGCAAGGTGGTGAGCAAGGCTCGCGCCAGCGTAAAGCAAACGGCGGTGGCGGTGTCCGGGTCGGCGGTAATCACCAAGCTGATCCAGATGAACGCCGGCCTCAACGAATTTGAGATGGAAGACCAGATCGCGCTGGAAGCCGATCAGTACATTCCCTATCCGCTGGACGAAGTCGCCATCGACTTCGAGGTCCAGGGGCCTTCGGAAACCAATCCCGATCAGGTCGACGTCCTGCTGGCTGCCTGCCGGAAGGAGAATGTCGACATCCGGGAGGACGCCCTTTCCATTGCCGGTCTTTCCGCCAAGGTTGTCGACGTTGAGGCGTACGCGCTCGAACGGGCCTACACCCTGATCGAGCCGCAGCTCGATTCCCAGGGTGAGGAACTCGTGGTCGCGATCGTCGATGTCGGCGCCACCATGACGACCCTGAGCGTGCTGGCCGATGGCAAGACGGTCTACACAAGGGAGCAGATCTTTGGCGGCAAGCAGTTGACCGAGGAAATCCAGCGCCGTTACGGACTGTCCCTGGAGGAAGCCGGCCTGGCCAAGAAACAGGGCGGCCTGCCGGACGACTATGAGATTGAAGTGCTGACCCCGTTCCGGGAGGCCGTCGTGCAGCAGGTGGCTCGTGCACTGCAGTTCTTCTTCGGCGCCAGCCAGTACAACGCTGTCGATTATGTGGTGCTTGCCGGGGGGACCGCATCCATTGCGGGGCTGACCGAAATGGTCGAGGAAAAAACGGGAACGGCGACCCTTGTGGCCAACCCGTTTGCAGACATGGCGGTAGGCTCCCGGGTCAATGCGTCTGCACTGAGCAACGATGCGCCGTCGCTGATGATTGCCTGTGGTCTGGCGATGAGGAGTTTTGACTGATGGCGAAGATTAACCTCAGACCCTGGCGCGAGGAACTGCGGGCGGAGAAGCAGCAGCAGTTCGTGGTCATGATCGTTGGCGCAGTGATTGTTGCAGCGGGCCTCGGGTTCCTGTGGAAGAGTCATGTCGATGACCAGATCTCCTACCAGGAGTCCCGCAACGCCTACATCCAGAACGCGATGAAGTCCCTGGATTCCCAGATCAAGGAAATCGAGGACCTGCGCCGCAAGCGCGACGAGCTGATTGCCCGCATGAAGGTGATCCAGGATCTTCAGGGCAAACGTCCTGTGATCGTCCGGGTCTTCGATGAGCTGGTCAAAACCCTGCCTGACGGGCTTTTCTACACCGACCTCAAGAAAACCGGCGACACGCTGCAGATTACGGGTATGGCCGAGTCCAACAACCGGATTTCTAGTCTGATGCGCCAGTTCGAGGATTCCGAGTGGTTTACCAATCCCAACCTGACCAACGTGTCGTCTGCTGACAGCCGCCGTGCCGGCTACAGCCAGTTCAACCTGTCGGTGAACCAGAAAACGCCGGAGCCCGAAGAGGAGGGCAAGAAGAAATGAGCCTCGCGGACTCTCTGAAAAGCCTGAATGAATTCGACGTCAACGACCTCGATCTGAACAACGCCGGCATCTGGCCGATGCCGGTCAAGGTCATCGTGATGCTGCTGGTCTTTGGTCTCGTCCTGGGTGGTGGTTACTGGTTCTTCGTCAAGGACGAATACAGCCGGCTCAGCCAGGTCGAAAAGAAAGAGGTGGAGCTCAAGGACCAATACGAGCAAAAAGCCTATAAGGTGGCCAACCTGGCGGTCTTCAAGAAGCAGATGGCGGAAATGGAAGAAACGTTCGGTGCCCTGGTCAAGCAGTTGCCCAGCGATACCGAAGTGCCCGGCCTGCTGGAAGACATCACCAACACCGCCGTGGGTAACGGTCTCGAGCTTGATGAGATCAAGTTGCAGCCGGAGCAGAAGAAGGATTTCTACATCGAGCTGCCGATCAACCTCAAGGTGCGCGGCACCTATCACGAACTGGCGTCCTTTGTGAGCAGTATTGCCGGGTTGCCACGGATCGTGACCTTGCACGACTTTACCATTAAACCAACGGGTGGGGCCGACAGCCAGGTGCTTGAAATGCAGGTTCAGGCTCGGACCTACCGTTACCGGGCTGGGGAGTAAGCATGATGAGCAAGCATGCCTGTAAAGCCTGGACAACGGTCTGTTTGGCGTCTTTGTTAACGGCCTGTTCCCAGGGCAACGGTTTTTCCGATCTGGACCAGTTCATGGCGGAAGCGCGGGCAAAGCCGCGTGGGCACGTCGAGCCGTTGCCGGAATTCAAGGCCTATGAAGCGTTCACCTACTCGGCCGCCGATCGTCGGTCACCCTTCGAGGTGCCGGTGGAAGTGCAGCTCACGATGGTGGATGAGAAACCGCAGAGCGATATCAAGCCCGACTTCGATCGTCCCAAGGAGGTTCTCGAGAACTTCCAACTGACCAACCTGACCATGGTCGGCACGCTCAGACGGGCTGATGGCAGCGGTGATCTCTATGCGCTGGTGAAAGACAACACCGGAGGCATTCATCGCGTCCATAAAGGCAACTATATGGGTGAGAACTACGGCCGGGTGGTCGGTGTGAACGAGACCCGTATCGAGTTGATAGAAATTGTGCCCAATGGCAGCGGTGGTTGGGTCAAACGGCCGCGTACCCTTGAACTGAGTGAGGGCTAAGGAGCGGCGACATGAATAATTCAAGAAATCTGTGTGTACAAAATAGGTTGGGGTCGAGGCTAACGATGTTCAGAAAAACTGTATTGATAATCGGCATGGCTGCTCTCGGCATGATGTCCGGCTTGGCGAACGCCGTCAGCCTGAATGATGTCGAATTCACGGCACTCCCGGGTGACGGGACTGAGGTGGTTCTCAAGTTTGATGGAACGCCGCCGCAGCCGACCGGCTATACGATCGAGCGCCCGGCCCGCATTGCGGTGGACCTCAAGGGAGTGGACAGTGCCCTGCAGAGTCGCAGCGTCTCACTGGGTAGCGGTAATGCCCAGAGCATGACGGTGGTCGATACCAAGGACCGAACGCGCCTGATCTTCAACCTGGTGGACCTGGTGCCTTACACCACCAATGTGGCGGGCAATACCATCACCATGAAGATCGGTGGCGACGAAGGGCAGGCGACAACCCAGATGACTTCCAGCACGCCGGTCCAGTCGGCCGTTTCCTCCTCGTCGGCATCGTCATCCCAGGATGCGGTTTCCAACGTCGATTTCCATCGAGGTGCCGATGGCGAGGGTCAGATCGTAGTGAGCCTGACCAACCCGAAGACTTCTGTGGACCTGTCTGAAACCGGTGGCCGCATTCGCCTGGTGATGGACGGTACCCAAGTGCCCGAATCGCTCCGTCGTCGTCTGGACGTGACGGATTTTGCAACGCCGGTCACCCGTGTGGACACGTTCATGCAGGGCGACGATGCGGTTGTCGAAATTCGACCGAAAGGCAACTATGACTACCTGGCTTACCAGGCAGGCAATGAGTTTACGGTCAGTGTCGAGCCGCTGTCCGACGAAGAGGCCGAGAACCGTCGCGAGGAGAAATTCCCGTATACCGGTGAGAAGCTGTCCCTCAACTTCCAGGACATTGAGGTTCGCTCCGTCCTGCAGCTGATCGCCGACTTCACCGGCCTGAACCTGGTGGCCAGTGATACGGTCAGCGGCAGCATCACGCTGCGGCTGCAGAATGTTCCCTGGGACCAGGCATTGGACCTGATCCTGAAAACCAAAGGTCTGGACAAGCGTCAGATCGGCAACGTCCTGCTGGTGGCGCCGGCGGATGAGATTGCAGCCCGTGAGCGTCTGGAACTGGAAACGTCCAAGCAGATTGCCGAGCTGGCCCCGGTGCGCCTGGATATCATCCAGGTCAATTACGCCAAGGCGGCCGACATCGTGGCCCTGATCAAGGCTGACGAAGAGCTGATTTCCGATCGCGGCTTTGTCTCCTCGGACGCTCGTACCAACACCATCAGCGTGCGCGAGACGGCCGACAAACTCGAGCAGATTCGTCGACTGGTTTCCACCTGGGACGTGCCCGTACGTCAGGTGCTGATCGAAGCGCGCATCGTTCGGGCCTCGACGGATCTGGCTCAAGAGCTGGGTGTAAAGTGGGGCGTTGAAGGCCGCGGAAATCCCGGTGACGATAACTTCGTGATCGGCGGTACCCAGAGCGGTGTGGGCAGCACGCCGACCAGTGGTAGCCTGACGCTGCCGTCAAACAGCCTGAACGTTGACCTGGGTGCCACTCAGTCAAACGCGTCTTCTATTGCCTTCGGCTACATCGGCACGGATTTCCTGGTGGATCTGGAACTGTCCGCCTATGCTAGCGATGGTCAGGCGGAAATCGTGGCCCAACCGAAGGTGGTCACCGCAGACCGCCAGACGGCCAAGATCAAGTCGGGTGAAGAAATCCCCTACCAGGAAGCGTCATCCAGTGGTGCAACCTCTGTCTCCTTCAAGGAAGCGGCCCTGTCCCTGGAAGTCACTCCGCAGATTACGCCGGACGACAAGATCATCATGGATCTGGCAGTGAACCAGGATTCCCGGGGGCAAGTGACCAATGGTATACCGAGTATCGATACCAATGAGGTCACCACCCAGGTGCTGGTTCGTAACGGTGAAACGGTGGTTCTCGGCGGTATCTTCCAGTCCGAGAAGTCCACCACGATCACCAAGACACCGTTCCTTGGCGACATCCCATACCTGGGCGCGCTGTTCCGGAACAAGTCGGTGGTTGACGAGCGTAGCGAGCTGCTGGTGTTCATCACACCGAAGATCCTGAAAGGCGACCTGATCGACTGATTGCCATCCCGGATCCGGAAGCCGCCTCCATCGAGGCGGCTTTTTTGTGGTGCGCCAGGCATGGCGCGTAGCGCCTTGACGGGCGCTGTTCTGGTACAGGTGGTGCTGGCCGGATGACTTGGGGGTGCAAGTCCCCTGTGGGCCCGGTAAGGGGAACCACTAGCCGAACGGCAA